>CAZSBG010000078.1:0-27896 GCA_964605145.1 uncultured Cytophagia bacterium
TTCATAACATTAAGTTAAATATCTATTGTTTGAAATTTGTGAATAATTCAGGTTAGGCTCTTTCAACTTTTTCAAGTGCGTGATATACCGGCTGGCTTTTACCGAAAAGATAAATCCCTCGGGCACAGTATCTCGCCAATTTTCAAAGGTTTTCTTTTCAGGCAGTTGATAAAACGAGTTGTTAATTTCCACCGTATGAAATTTTTTCATGTAGAATTCCAGCCATTTTTTTTGTGAAAGGTCTTTTGGATAAAAGGGCCCTTTCCAGTGTTTGTAGTTCCAGCCGGACGTGCCGATATGAATTTTCCCTGTTTTTTTCATGTTATGGATTTTTTCTTTTCCCGTTGTTTCGATCAAAAATAAAGACATTTTCCGAATCGAAATCGATGCCGACTTCTTCCCCTTCATTAATATCCGGTTTTTGAAAAACCTTGGCCAAAATTTCCTGCTGGTCAATTCCAATGTACAAAATAATTTCACTTCCCAGCGCACCGACCAATTTAAGCATTCCCCGATAAATACCGTTCGCCGGGTTGGTTACGCGTAAATGTTCGGGACGCACTCCTAAAGTTATCTTTTTTTTATCAAAATTGCCATCGATATTTAAGTTTTTTTGAGCTTTCTCCAACAGTTCTCCTTCGAAAAAATTCATCGGTGGTGTGCCCATGAATTTGGCGACGAATAAATTTTGGGGATCGTTATAAATTTCATCTGGTCGACCGATCTGCTGAATTTCCCCATCCTTTAACACTGCGATAGAATCACCGAGGGACATGGCTTCGCTCTGGTCGTGCGTGACGTACACAGTGGTCACGCCAATCTGCCGCTGAATCTGTTTCAGTTCACTGCGCATGCTGATCCGCAGCAACGCATCTAAATTGGATAACGGTTCATCGAGCAGCAGCACATTTGGCTTGCGGACAATGGCTCTGCCCAGCGCTGCCCGCTGGCGCTGTCCACCGCTCAATTCGGCGGGTTTTGCACCCAACAGTTGGGTTATTTCTAAAATCTTCGCAACCCGTTCAACATTCGACCGAATTTCATCTTTCTTCATTTTGGCAATCGTTAATGGAAACGCAATATTGTCGAAAATCGTCATGTGCGGATACAGGGCATAACTCTGAAACACCATGGCAACATCCCGCTCCCGCGGCGTTAAAAACGTGCGTTTGGAAGCCGATGCCACCATCTTCTCTCCGAACCAGATTTCTCCCTCGGTTGGTTTTTCAATGCCCGCAATAATATTGAGCAAAGTTGACTTGCCGCAGCCACTGGGTCCCAAAAGCACAAAGAACGTCCCTGGCTCAATTTCCAGATCAATGCCATTGAGCGCATTCACTTTGCCCCTTTTCAAAGTAAAAAACGTTTTCTGGATATTTTGAATCGAAATTTTTTTCATCCTTTAATCGCTCCCTGTGTCAAGCCCTGGATAATATGTTTTTGAAATATCGCTGCCAGAATTATCATGGGAATGGTGGCAATGACTGCACTCGCCATGATCTGTCCCCAGGGAATTTGTCCGTGAAGCCCCTCGAACAGCGCAATACCGACAGGAATCGTTCGGGCGCTGTGATCAATCGTCATCATCAGGGCAAACAAAAACTCATTGAATGAATAGATGAAAACCAGCAGTATGGTCGAAAATGCCCCTGGCACAGCGATGGGAAAAATGATTTTTCGCAGTATCTGCAATCGTGTGGCGCCGTCCACCAGCGCCGCTTTATCCAGCTCGATGGAAAGCTGGGAAAAATAGCTCAGCATAATCCACAGCGCCAACGGCATGCCCAGGGTGATGTATGGAAAAATCAGTGCGCTGTACGTGTTGATCCAGCCGAGCGTTGTCATAAACTTGAACAGGTACCCAACAATGCTGATTTGCGGAAACATGGAAAACGCCAGCAAGCTGACGGGAATTAATATCTTTCCTGGAAAATGCATCCGAGTGATGGCATACGCCGAAAGACTGGCGAATAATGTGGCAAACACGGCTGATACCGCCGAGATGATCAGACTGTTGCGCAAATAGTCCAGCAGGTGGACAGAGTCACTGGTTAAAACATCCGTGTAATTTTGAACAGTGAATGTAAATGCTGCTTGCGCCGAAAGAAAATCAGGATTCTTGCTGAAGGAAACAACCACCATCCACAGAAATGGTGCGATACAAAATCCAAACAAAAAAGCTGCCCCGATCAAGAGTAGAATAGTTTTTACGACTCGTTCGCTCACTTGAACACCTCAGTAAATTTTCCCATTCGAATATAGAAAATTGCCAGTATTGCCGCCATCAGAAAAACCACCACAGAAACCGCTGACCCATAGCCGAAATCACCAGAGAGATAGTAATTATAGGCATAGAGCGATATCGATGTCGTGCTCCCGCCAGGTCCGCCGCCCGTGAGCACATAGACCAGGTCAAAAATTCGCACGGCGTCGATGGTTCGGAACAGCAGCGCCACCACAAGCACAGGACGCAGCAGTGGTAGCGTTATTCGAAAAAAGCGCTGGAGAAACGTGGTGCCGTCAATCATTGCCTGCTTGTACAAATCCGTGGGAATGGTAGACAGACCAGCCAGCAAAATGATGGTCATGAACGGCGTGGTTTTCCAGACATCGCTGATGACCAGCGAGAAAAAAGCGCCGATTGGCGAACCCAGCCAGTTCACGGCAGAATCGGCTATGCCAAATTTTATCACCAAAAAGTTGAGCACACCGAATTCAAAATTATAGATCAATTCCCAGATGCGGGCAGAAATTGCAATGGGAATCGCCCAGGGAATTAAAATAGCCACCCGCAGCACGCCCCTGCCTGGAATCGCTTCATTGAGCACCAGTGCGAATGCCATGCCCAAAACAAGCTCGATTCCCACTGAAACAAGGAGAAACAGCATGGTGAATCGAAGCGACTGCCAGAAATGGATGTCCCTGAAAAGTCGCCAGAAATTTTCCACGCCCAAAAATTTGTCTGACAGAAAAGTCACGTCCCGAAACAAGCTGGTGACCACCGTCCCGATGACAGGGATCAGAATAAAAAGAAGTGCAAACAGGATGAGCGGTGCGTTAAAGCCGTACGCTTCCTTCACTTCTTTCGGTGAATAAATGTCTCTACTTCTCGCCATAAATTTTTGTGACCTCTTCAATTTCCGACTGAGCCTGATTCAGCGCATCCTGTGGACTGACTTTTCCAGCCAAACAATTATTGACATACCGCTGAATGATATCTGAGATTTGCGTGTAATAGGGCAAATTCGGTCTGGCAACGGCATTTTCGAACACGTCCCTGAGTCGCTGCAAATGCGGCAATTGCTTCAACACTTCTTCGTCGGAGTAGACATCCGTTCTGCCAGGATTCCAGCCTAAATTCAGGACGACCTTTTTTTGAGATTCATAAGATGTGATGAATTGCAGCAACTGCCAGGCTTTCTCTTTTTGATCAGAAAAGCGGGACATGCCAATGTGCCAGCCGCCCAATGTTGATGCGGATTCCCCGCCTTCAAAATAAGGCAGGGAAGCGATGCCGATTTTTCCTTTCACAGGTGAATCCTCTGCCTGGTGCAATTTCCAGGCATACGGCCAGTTTCGCTCGAACAACGCATTTCCCCGCTGAAACCAGCGTCTCACTTCCTCCTCTTTCATTTCCGTGAACGTGTTCGGCGGCGAAACACCATATTGATAAATCAAATCCTGCATGAATTGCAATGCGGAAACATTCGCTGTTCGATCGAGATCGATTTGATTTTCCATCATGATTCCCCCTGAACCTGAACTGACGAATTCGAGAAACGTGCACGTCAATCCCTCATACTGGGCTCCCTGCCAGACAAATCCATAAAAATTTGGATTTTGATCCCGCATTTTGGGTTGAATTGTTTGCGCCATTTCCAATAATTGATTCCATGTTTCAGGCGGTGATGGATAGCCGAATTGCTCCAATAAATCTTTCCGATAGTAAAGCAATCCGCCATCCACGTAAACGGGCAATGCGTACAGTTTGTTATCATATCGATCGACCACATCGATCACCCGCTGAAAAAAAGGCTCGACTGAAAATTGGCTTTGACCAACAAATTCGTCCAGCGGAGTTAACCAGTTGGAATGTGCGAACTGACCAATCCAGATCACATCCATCAAAAACAGGTCAGGATCAGGCTGCTTCGATTGCATTGAGATGACCAGTCCCTGGCGCCTTTGATCCGAATCCGTGGGCTGGCGAACAATGGACACGTCATATCCTGATTGTTTCTCAAATTGCTGAATTAGCTTTTCCCAATAATTGACCTCCTGCGGCGCACCGCCGATCCAGAAGGTTAATTCTTTCTCCTTATTTGAGCAGTTAAATAATGAAAATGTTAAGATAAGAATAAATAAATAATAAGTTCGAAAATACATATTGCTCGTCCAAAATTACTTGCCACAAAGCCTCTAAATCACTAAGAAATGAAATAATTTTTATTTTGACACGATTGGATTTGGTGGCTTCGCGGCAAATAACAATTCAATGATTCAAAAAATGCAAAATCACCATTGCCGCTAATTTACTGGTTCGATTATCGATGTCGAAATCTGGATTCACTTCGGTAATCTCCAATATTTTTGATCGTGCCTCCGCACCAGCGATGTCGGCGATCCGAAAAATTTCCCTGGCTGTTAATCCCGTGGGATAGGATGCACTCACCCCAGGTGCATCCGAAGCCCTGACTGCATCGATGTCAAATCCCCAGAAAATGGCATCGGCGGTATTTTCCTTCAAAATCGTTTGCAGCGTTTCGTCCACTCCTTTCTTGCGCAGGGTATTTAATGAAACCAGGCTGACCCCCTTGTCTTTCAAATACCGCCTGTAAGCAGGGAAATTGGCAATGGGCTTGAATGCAATCTGGTACAAATTTTCAGTGCGCAGGAAACCACCTTCCAGTAATTGCCGATAAGGCGTTCCGCTGTTGCGTGGGTCATCTGCCCTGACATCAAAATGGCTATCGATATTGAATGCCAGAACACTTTCGCTCGTTTTGCTTAAAGCTACGCAATCGGGATATGAGATATCGTTTCCGCCGCCCAAAATAATAACCTGTTTTGCATCCGCCAATATTTGGGAAACCACAAAGTTAAGCAGATCATGTGTCTGCTCCAGTGTTTTCAAAATATGTACATTTCCCATATCAAAAATGATTTTGGAAAGAACTTTTTCTGGAACCGACATTCGATACAGCGCTTTGCGAATTTCATCTGGCGCTTTTGCCGCTCCCACACGACCTTTATTCCGCCTGACACCCTCGTCCTGGGGACAGCCAATAATGACGACATCTGCTGCCTCATACTCGGCTGGATCATGCCGGACAAACTCCCCCATCTTTTTGTCCAGTGGATCATTGCGACGGTAAAACAGTTCTGTCCCGGGGCGATATGTTGCTTGAAAAATATTCATCCTATTGTTCCTTCGCCACCTCTGCAATTCCGATGACTCCACAGGCAACCCTGGGTCCGGCATTGCCGGTTGGCTGGGTTGTGAAATCATCTTCATTGGCATGAACAATCACAGCACGTCCCAGAATATTATGGGAGCCAACAAACGTCAGGTGCACATCAACCCGTTCATAATGCGCTTTGCCATTTTCATCCGCCACCAGGTTGCCAAGATCACCGACATGCCGTTCAAAATCGTCCGGCGCACCGTGCTTTTTCCTTTCAGGATTGAAGTGACCGCCTGCTGAAGACGCATCCGGCGCGCTTATATCACCAAGTTCGTGAATATGAAAACCATGTTTGCCAGGCGACAATCCTTCAACATCGGCGACAATTCTGAATCCTGTCGCTTCTTTTGTAAATGTGACGATACCGTGTACATCATTTCCTTCTGTCGGCTGCAAAACGGCAATTGCTTTGACAACCTTCGTTAAATGGATGTCCGTCATATCTTTTGGGGAAGGACATCCCACAATTCCAATTACCAGAAACATATACATAATCAATTGATTTTTCCATTTAAACATAATAAAAAACCTCCAAATAAAGTTATATTTTGCCGTAATTACATAATTTAAGGCAGGATATCAGAAAATGAAAGAAGATACCACCCGTATATGAATACTTTCAATATCTGTAAATCTCAGGCTCAAATCTTATCCGGATTTCATCTCTAAATGATTTGTTGATGTTTACACCGCGACTTACGATTCATAAAAAATATCGCTGACCGAGCTATCGTAATGAATTCGGTTAATTGTTCTCGCAAGCATATCAGATAAACATCGCACCGAGAAGAATTGCAATGCTTTCACAGATTCGGTCTGTGGCACGCTGTTCGTTACAACGAGCTGATGCAATCTGAATCTTGTATTCAATTCTTTCAGGCGATCTGTAGCTTCATCGAGACAAAGATTATGAGATACGGCAACATATATTTCCTCGATGCCATTTTCACGCACCAATTTTCTGACGAGAGAGTAAATCGTTCCGGCACTGCTAATCATATCATCCAGGATAATACCGATTTTCTTGTTTCTGAAATCTCCAATAATTTCCATGGTGATGACCTCCTCAGGACGGGGCCGTAACTTTGATGCAATGGCGCTGGTAATTTTCAACTCTCTGCCGACGTGGGTGACCACCTTTGAAGCGCCCACATCAGGTGCGATAACGATGACGTCTTTTCTGTTTTTGAAACGAATGAATTCTTCAATGAAAAAATTGAGAGGGCTGAGCATATTTACAGGCACATATCCATAGAAACCGTGAATTTGGCCTGTATGCGGATGCCAGGAAATGATCCGATCGATACCGGCGGAAAAACTTAAATCTGCCATCAACCTCGCCGTGGTCGGTTCGCGTTGGAATTTGGTTGGTTTATCCTGCCTGGAATATGCCAGGTACGGCAGAACAGCAGTGATATGCCCTGCCCCATGTTCCCTAAGCGCTCTGGCGGCAATTAAAAACGCCATATAATTTTCATCCACGCTGCGATTTGAGGTTGGGTCGAACAGCGCCTGAATCAGGAATACATCATATCCGCCGACATGTTTTTCCAGACGGACGCACGTTTCAGAGTCAGTGAACTGTCCATCGATATTCTCCAGATAGAATACCTCTTCCTGGCTGCCATTGGATTTCAACAATTTTTGATACCGATCGACAATACGTCGTGCCAGATGCCTTCCCGAGCGACAGCCGGCGATTAACAATTTACCCCGCGGCGGTTCCATTCGCTTTGTCTGCTCTTCAGCAAACCATTCGGGCGTGATGAAATGTTCTGGGTTCTTATTTAATTTCATGATATCCTCGTTTGACACTTAATCCAATAAAAATCAATGGCTCGTTAATTATGCATGAACGATTTTTTCAAATCCCTCATCATCCAATATTTTAACCTCATGCTTTTTTGCATCATTATAATTGCTGCCCGGATTCTCACCAACCACCACATAATCGGTATTTCCGCTGACACTGAAAGTGGCTCTGCCGCCGAGAGATTCAACTAATTCCTCTGCTTCGTTTCGGGTATAATTATCCAATTCTCCTGTGAAGACAAATGTTTTGCCATCCAGCGGCTGCTTTTTTTGTTGTTTCATCTGCTGTGGTTTCACTCCCGCATCTTTCAAACGGTTAAGTATTTTCTGATTCTCTTCCTGTTCAAAAAAATGATGTACACTTTCAGCGATCTCATAACCGATTTCCGAAATATCTATTAGATCGTCATAATCCGCTTTTTGTAAATCATCCTGGCTGCCATATTTTTGTGCCAGTACACGAGCAATGTGCTGACCCACATGCCGAATACCCAGCGCGTAAAGGAAGGTATCCAGTCGTGGATTTTTAGCATCCTGAATGGCATTGTATAATTTGTTCGCTGACTTTTCAGCGAATCCATCCAATTGAAGAAAATCATCGACTTCCAAATGATATAAATCTGCCAGGTCGGTGACCAACTCGTTATCCACCAACTGCCCAATAATTTTTTCGCCCAGATTCTCGATATCCATGGCATCTCTGGACGCGTAATGAACAATGTGCCCTAACAATTGAGCCCGACACGAAAGCCCTGCCGGACAAAAATAGTAAGTCCCTTCTTTCACGACTTCCGTGCCGCACACAGGGCAAGCATCGGGCATTGAAAATGCTTCACTCCGTTTCTTGCCTTTTTCCGGCACTCGCTCTGCCACTTCAGGAATCACATCGCCAGCCCGAATAATACGGACTTTATCGCCAACCCGCACATTTTTTTTTCTGACTTCGGCTTCATTGTGAAGCGTGGCGCGACTGACGGTGACGCCTCCGACATCCACAGGCTCCAGCAGCGCCACCGGCGTCAGCATTCCTGTTCGTCCGACCTGAACCACGATGTCCTGCAGCCGCGTCACCTCTTTTTTGGGTGGAAATTTCCACGCCATTGCCCATCGTGGATTGCGCTGACGGGTACCCAGTTTTTCGCGATGTTCCAGATCATCGACTTTGACCACAATCCCATCAATATCATAATCGATTTCATCTCGTTTTTCAATCAATTCTTCCCGGTATTTTTCGATGTCCTGCATCGAAGATGATCTTTTATTGAGGGGATTCGTCTTTAGTCCCCATTTTGGGAATTGCTGGAGCGCTTCCCAGTGGGAGGAAAATCCGGTTTCATCACTTTTTAGAATTTCATAGAAGAAGATTTCCAACGGCTTGCCTGCCACTTTTTTGGAGTTTAGTTGCCTGACAATTCCTGCAACGGCATTGCGGGGATTAGCAAATGGCTCAGCACCCTGCTGAACCCGATCTTTGTTCAAACGCTGAAACCCTGATTTCAGCATCAGCACTTCGCCGCGCACTGCAAGGGAAGATGGCGACCTCCCTTCTTTTTGCAATTGCAGCGGAACTGATCCGATGGTCTTCAGATTTTCTGAAATATCCTCTCCTGTTCCACCATCTCCCCGCGTCGCGCCATATTTGAATTGACCGTCCTCGTAAACGATTTCTACCGACAAACCATCTAATTTGGGTTCCATCACATATTCGACCTTTTTTCCATCGACATGGCGGCGGACATAATCATCAAAATTCTTGATTTTCTCTTCTTCTAACGCCGAATCCAGACTGAGCATGGGCGCCGAATGATCGATTTTTTTGAGTTTTTCCACCGGCGCCGCGCCCACTCGTCGCGTTGGTGAATTGGGAGATTGAAATTCAGGAAAAGCCTCTTCCAATTTTTGAAGTCGTTGGAATAGCTTGTCATACGTTTCATCCGAAATTTCAGGTTTATTTTTCACATAATATAAAAAATTATGATATTCGATGGCCTCGCGCAATTGCCTAATTTCCTTATCTGCCTCTTTTTTGCTCACGTCATCGATCTTTTTGAAACGTGTCACAGGATTATTTTTATAAGGATTTTCCGATGCCATGATGCACCCCTTCCTTATTTTCGCTGAATCATTTTTTTCAATTCCTTCCAGCTCCGGGTATTCAGCACATCATCTTTCTCCAGCCAGCCACGCCGGGCCTGGTACACACCGAACCGCATAGTTTCCAGGTCTGAGACTGTGTGCGCGTCCGTTGAAATCGCCAGCTTAAGTCCCATTTCCTTTGCCATTTTTGCATGCACATCTGATAGATCCAGTCGATCGGGCTGAGCATTAATTTCCAAAAAACAGCCCTGTTCTTTGGCAGCTTTCATTATTTTTTCCAGGTCGATCTCATAAGGCTCCCGATCACCAATGAGTCGTCCTGTGGGATGTGCCATGATATTGAAATATGGATTATCCATAGCGCGCAGCACTCTTTCTGTTTGCTCCTTTTTTGAAAGATTGGTGTTATAGTGCACCGAACAAATTACAATGTCCAGCTCTTTCAAAACATCATCGGACAAATCCAGTGTTCCATCTTTCAAAATATCCACCTCGATGGATTTAAGCACGCGAAAGCCGTTAAATTTTTCATTCAGTTTATCGATTTGTTTGATCTGTTCCAGTAACCTTTTTTCATCCAAACCATGGGCCATGGTCACCCGTTTGGAGTGATCGGTGATTGCCAGGTACTCATATCCTCTCTCTTTGGCTGCATCAGCCATCTCTTCCAGTGAAAATTTACCGTCCGAGGCCTTGGTATGCGATTGCAGGTCTCCCCGAATGTCTTCCAATTGGATAAGTTCCGGCAGCTCATGTTTTTTCCCGGCTTCAATTTCGCCGCGGTTTTCCCTTAATTCCGCTTCGAAAAAAGGCAGTTCAACACTCTCATACACCTCTTTTTCGGTTTTCCCGGCAATTCGGTCATCATTCTTGAATACACCGTATTCATTGATTTTCAGATTTCGTTCCACACCAATTTTCCTCACTGCCACATTATGTGCCTTGGAGCCGGTAAAATACACCAGGGCAGCACCATAGCTCACCTGTGGCACGACCCGTAAATCCACCTGAAAATCATTGCGCAAAACAACGGATGAGCGGGTTTTCCCACTGGAAATCACCCGATCGACATCTTCGTATTTCACAAATTTTTCAATCACATCTGAACCGCGTTTGCAGGTTACCAGAACATCGATATCGCCCACGGTTTCACTTCTCCGGCGATAGCTTCCTGCGACCGTGACTTTCTTGATGCCTTTTATCTTTTGGAGATATTCCACGAGTGGATTCGTGTATTCTTCAGCTTCCACCAATTTGATGCGCTCGTTGCCACCTTTTTTCTGCTGTCGTTCCGCTTCCTTCAATATTTTGTCTTCTGTCTTTTCTCCAAATCCTTCGAGGTCTTTTATCTTTCCATCTTTGGCCGCCTTTTTCAACTGTTCGATTGTCGTAATTCCCAGCGCATCATGAATTGCCTTAACACGTTTCGGTCCCAGTTCAGCGATTTTCATCAATTGAATGAGTTCGTGCGGAACCTTTTGCTCCAATTGCTTCAACTGCTTCAGTGCGCCTGTTCTGACGATTTCTTCGATTTTCCCGGCTAAATCTTCACCGATCCCGGAAAATTGCGTTAAATCTTCACCCTGGTCCACCATATCCACCACACTGCGGGATAATCCGGAAATCGTCCTGGCTGCGTTTCGATAGGCGCGGATCCGAAATGGATTCTCGTTTTGAATGTCCAGCAAATCAGCGACATCATTGAAAATTTTCGAGACATCACTATTATGGATTGGCATGGTTGTCTCACCCCGTTTCATTTTTGAACTAGTGAATGAAAAACAATACCATTACGAAATTAAGGTCTTCAGAATTTTTTGGCAAAACAATGGCAGATCGCCCGGATTGCGGGACGTGATGATATTGCCATCTTTCACCACTGCCTGATCAATCCAGTCGGCGCCAGCGTTTATCATATCATCCTTTATTGAATAAAAACTCGTGATGGTTTTTCCGCGCAATATGCCGGCCGATGCCAACATCCATCCGCCGTGACAAATCGCTGCGATTACTTTGCCGGCGTCGTGCATGTCCTTCACGAATTGAATCATCTCAGGAGATCGTCTCATGTGATCCGGTGAATATCCGCCGGGAATAATTAACGCATTGAATTCATCGACCCGCACGGATTCGATTGCCAATTCTGCTTCAACGGGAATTCCGTGTTTTCCTTTATAAACCGCCTTGTGCGGTCCAATAGTCACGACTTCTGCACCTTCTTCTTTCATGCGCAGATAGGGGTACCAGAGTTCTAAATCCTCATAATAATTTGCCACGAACAGTGCGATTTTTTTGTCTCTCAAGCGCATCGGTTTTCCTCCATAAAATTATTTGATCAACCTGGCCTGAAGCTCCACGTTGGCTCCGGTCAGCAGTTGTGAAACAGGGCAGTTCCTTTTTGCTTCTTCTGCAATTTTTTGAAATGTGCTATCTTCAATATCTGATACATTCGCTTCAGTGGTTAAACCAATTTCTGTGATCTGATAACCATCACCAATTTTGGCTAAATTTACGTTCGCGTTCGTCCTTATTTCCACTGGCTTAAATCCATCGCGAGCCAACAAATTTGCCAGCGCCATGGAAAAACACCCGGCATGAGCCGCCCCGATCAATTCTTCAGGATTGGTACCGGGACCGTCCTCAAATCGAGATGAAAATGAATAATTCCCTTCAAAGGCGCCGCTTTCCAACTGTAGTTTCCCCTTGCCTGTGGGAAGGTCTCCCTCCCAAACTGCTATTGCATTTCGTATCGGCATTTCATTCTCCTCAGTTTTTATGATTACAAATGACTATATTTTCATTGAAAAAATGTCTCTGGATTATTTTGAATTTGTATCCATGATATCATTGATTTTTTCTTTCTCCAATGTTTCATTTTCGAGCAGCTCGCTGGCCAATTTTTCAAGGCGTTTCCGATTTTCTTTCAACATCGTGCTGGCTTTTTCTTCCTGTTCCTGGACTATTTTCTGCACCTCTTCATCTATGATCCGCGCTGTTTCCTCACTGAAGTCTTTTTGCTGAGCTATTTCCTGACCTAAAAACACATGATCTTCACCAAAGCGAAATGTTACCGCGCCCAATCGTTCGCTCATCCCCCACTGGCTGACCATGCGGCGGGCTATTTTTGTCACGCGTTTCAGATCATCGGCAGCGCCGGTCGTCAACTCATCAAAAATTAATTTTTCGGCTGAACGGCCGCCCAGCATGATGGTAATGCGATCCAGCAAATACTTTCGACTCAGATTGTGCCGATCTTCTTCCGGAATTTGTTCTGTTGCGCCCAACGCGCGTCCCCGCGGAATAATCGACACTTTTTCCACCGGATCAGCGCATGGCAACAGTTTTGCCAGTATGGTATGGCCAGCTTCATGATAGGCAATCACCTTTTTCTCGCTGTCATTCATCATGTCTTCCCGCTCATGCCCCATCACTATTTTGTCGCGCGCTTCAAGGAAATCATCAGAATCGACCTTTTGCTTTTTCTTGCGGCCGGCCAGAAGCGCTGCTTCATTTACCAGATTTTGAATATCTGCTCCGGAAAATCCCACGGTGCGAGCCGCAATATTATCGAGATCGACATCTTCGGCCAAAGGCACACGCTTTGTGTGAATCTGCAAAATTCGATACCTGGCTTTCTTTTGAGGCAGATCAAGTGAAATCTGCCGGTCAAAACGGCCTGGCCGGGTTAAGGCCGGATCGAGCACATCGGGGCGATTGGTGGCAGCAATGACGATGATGGATTCGTGCGGCGAAAAACCATCCATTTCAGACAGGATTTGATTGAGCGTTTGTTCACGTTCATCATGGCCGCCTCCCAAGCCAGTGCCTCGCGTTCTGCCAACAGAGTCGATCTCATCGATAAAAATAATCGACGGGGCATCTTTTTTTGCGGTCTCGAACATATCGCGAACCCGCGATGCTCCCACACCGACAAACATCTCAATGAATTCTGAACCGCTGATGCTGAAGAACTGACAATCCGCTTCCCCGGCTGTGGCTCTGGCCAATAGCGTCTTTCCCGTTCCGGGAGGTCCAACCAATAAAACGCCCTTGGGGATATTTGCCCCCAATGCAGAAAATTTTTCAGGCTCTTTCAGATATTCAATTATTTCGCAAAGGTCTTTCTTGGCATTATCCAAACCGGCCACATCATTGAATGTCACATTGCTGCTTGATTTCAAAAATCGTTTTGCCCGTGACCTGCCAATGCTAAACAAATTGCCCATGCCTCCGGATTGTTTGAACATTTTGTTCCTGGTATACATAAAGAATCCAATGATTAAAACCCAGGGCAGCACCAAAAACAGAAATAACCTCACCCAGGAACTTCCCTCTTTTTCGGCGTTAATTGTCACTTCATTGGCTTCCAATATTTTCATTAATTCCGGATCTTCGAATTCAGGTTTAACAGTCAGGAAATTTTTGTAAGCCATTGTATCCTCTTTTGCCGCCATTACTTTTTGGAATTCATTTCTGAATGTGCCGGAAATCTCCTGACCTTTGATTCTCACTTCCGACACATTGTTCTTTTTTACTTCTTTTTTGAACGTTGAGTAAGGGAATTTTATGGAATTTTTTTCAAAAAACTGATTGAAAAAGTATGACATTATAAAAAAAATCAAAAATAACCAGAAAATCAATCGCCAATTAAACGCGGGTTTTCTATCCAGGGATTGAATGGGCTTTTTGGGTTTTTCATCCATAATTTATCTCTCTCTTTGAATTATTGACCTTCATTTAACCTCGATTATTCACATCCTATTTTTAGAGGTATCGAGATAACCTGAATGGTGCTGATTTTGGAATTTTATCAATATTAAGATATGAAACTGAGTTTAAACTCAGACATCACTCTAAGCAATCTAAATACAGCAAATTAAGTTAATTTCGCAATAGATTTGTGAATGATTCAGGTTAAAAATTCTGCATCTTTTTCCGGGATTGACGGATTAATACAAATGCCGGATCCAATTTCGAAACCGGCCTGGGTGGTCAATCGCGGTCGGATTTGAAGATACCAGTGAAGCTGGGGTTCTTCTGCCTTGTATTTTGCCGAGGTATTGATAATGAAATTATAATCCGGGTCATTCAGTTTATCGTAAAGTCGGAACAAAATTTCGCGCAACATTTCTGCTAACTCGGTTTTTTCGACATCCGATACATTCCCAAAATCTGCCTGATGGCGCTTTGGGATAATCCAAGTTTCAAAAGGAACCTCCGCATGATACGGGATGAAAGCCACCATATTTTCTTTCTCTGCCACAATCCGTTTTGCATACCTGATTTCAAATTGGAGAATATCACAAAAAACACATCTTCCCCATTCGTCAAAATAACGCTGGGCCTCCTCTTCTCTCCAGCGTATGTATTGAGGCACAAAGCTGGTTACAATTATCTGTGAATGGGGATGAACCAGGGAAGTCCCGGCCCGTTTGCCATGATTGCGGAAAATAATCGTCAGCATATTCTCGTGAGCTTTTATCAAATCCGAATACCGCAGGTGATACGTTTCAATCACAGCATTAACATCCTCTTGCGGCATGGTGGCAATCGTTTGATTATGAGTTGGATGCTCGATGATCACTTCATGCCGGCCATGGCCATCCATGGTCACATAAATTCCTTCTTTGTTTCGGAAAGTATTTCCGTCTGGCGTCAATGCAGGAAATTTATTGGGTACAATTCTTGTGCTCCATAACTCCTGCTTATTTTTCGGATATACCATGATAATTCCGGGAAGCATATTTTCATTCCCCTGACAGAATGGGCAGGTGTCGTCGTGTTCAGGCAAAAGCGCACTTTCCGCCCTGTCCTGTTTGAAGTCAATCGGCCTCTTGCTGCGACTGGGGGCGTAAATCACCCATTCATTCGTCGCTTTATTTTTGCGGACCTGATGTTTATCGAATTTTTCAGCCACTTTTATTTCACCTTATTTTTTAACCTGTATGCTGTTTCAAATGAATCATACAAATCCAGATATTGCTCCAGCAGTCGCGTCAGCAGATATTTTTTTCTCACGCTTTCCCTGGCTGATTTCCCGATTCTTCGCCGCAGATTTTCATCTTTCAACAATTGCACCATTCTTTCCGCAGTTTCCTCAACAGAAGAAACCAGGAATCCATTTTTACCGTCTTTGATTTGATAACGAATTCCCCCCACATTGCCGCCGATCACCGGCGCTCCTTTCCACATTGCTTCAGCGACGGTTAATCCGAATCCTTCCCGAATTGATTTCTGGACCACGACAGCCGCTGTTCGCTGCAGGGCATTGACCAAAGCCGAATCCTGAAAACTCAGGATCAGAATTCGGTCCTCTCTGGAATCCAGTAAAGATTCGTACACTTCCTCACCTTCGGGATCGTCTGTGGCCACATTCCCAACCAGCACAAGCGTGCAGTCGACTTCTTTCCTTGCCATTTTATACGCCTCGATAACGCCCTGGGGATCTTTCCAGGGATCGAATCGCGATATTTGTGCAATAATTGGAAGATCAGTTGGAATATTATAATGGTTCAGGCGTTCATCAATTTCTTCCTGTGTTAATTCCTTATTTTTAATTGTGAAAACATCGATGGCCGGCTGAAAAAATACCTGCGGTGTTTTCAGCTTACGCTTGTATTCTTTCAGGGAGAAAATCACTCCATCATATTTTTCAACATATTGAACCAGATAATTCCACAATTCACTGACAGGATCAGTCAGGTCAATATGGCAGCGCCAGATCCACGGTCCACGTTTTCTAAAATGCTCGATCAGCGGAAGGGGTTGCGGATCGTGAATGACAACAACATCGTGATCCAGATGATTTCGTATGGCATTTTCGTAGATGACGGATTCATAAATTTCTTTTTTCAATTCACTCAAATTTATTTCTCCGCCCTGTAAAGCGTTATGAATTTTTTTGGTGATACTGAAAAAATCCGGCGAGCCCTGTATAATCCTCCAACCCGTGCTGATTCCAACACTATTGAATAGCAAAATGAGCGAAGATAAAATTTCAGCAACTCCTCCACCGTAGTAAGTAGAATTCACATGAACAGTGTGCAAATCTTTTAATGGCTTTGCCTTTTTATAGATGCGTTCAACAGTTTCCGAGCCGATGTATTCTTCATAATCTTCGACGTGTATAATATTTTTTATTTCTTCCATGTTCAATTCCTTTATAGTGATAGTTGATAAGATGCGATCATTCTTTCAAAAAGTTTTTCAGTGTCTTCTTTTTTACACAATTCGGTGCCGGGTGTCATAACAGCGGCAGCGCCTGCTGCCATACCATACTGAACAGACTTTATCAGTGATTTGCCCCGGGCAAGACTGAGAACAATACCGGCAACCATGCTGTCTCCGGCGCCAACCTTACTCCTGATGGGCACTGTGGGTGATCTCAGGTGCTCATTCAATTCTTCGGAAACGAGAAAGGCTCCACCGGCCCCGAGAGAAACAACAACCACCTCGCTTTGATTTTTTGCAAGAAGTTGTTTCGCCACGGTTTCAAGCTGGGACTCTGTCTCGATCTTTCGACCGGCAAGGGCCTCAAGCTCCCGTATATTCGGCTTAATCATGAACACACCTGTTTCAACAGCCGAGCATAATGGCTCTCCTGTGGTATCGATGATCACCCGAACGTCATGGCGGTTCCCCATATCGGCCACCCTGGCATAGAAATCTTCCGGGGCGCCCCCCGGCAGGCTTCCACTGGCGATGAGATAATCAGCGTTAACAATGAATTTTTCAAGTTCATCGAGACATTGCTGCCATTCCTGTTCGAAAATTTCCGACCCGGGCATACCAAAGCGGAATTGCTGATCGCTGGATTCCTCGCGGATAATGATGTTTTCACGTGTTGTACCTTGAATCGGAATGGGAGTATTTTCAATATCTTCATCATCGAGAAGTTCAGTCAGGTATTTTCCGTTTGAACCACCTGCCAGGTATAGCGCAATGGACTCCCCGCCCAATTTCTTTATTGCCCTGGACACATTAATTCCGCCGCCGCCAGGTTCATATCGCGGCGCATGGCACCGCAACTTTCGTTCAGCAAGAACCTGGTCGACTTGAGAGTTCATATCAATCGTGGGGTTCATTGTCAGCGTTATGTTTTGCATACTCATTTCTCCAGTTCTTTATTCTCTAATCACCGGTTCGCAATGCCTCAAAACCGGACACAATATCCAACAGCTCACTTGTAATTGAACTTTGGCGCTGTCGATTATACTGAGCGTTTAACTCGTCCAATCGCTCCTCAATGTTCTTTTCGGCTGCCTGCATCGCTGCCAATCGACTCGCATTCTCACTGGCCAGTGACTCTGCGAATGCGCGATACAAATGGAAAAAGAAATAATGACGGATCAACGCGCCGAAAAGTTGTTCCTGCTCCATCGTGTAAATAGGCAAGCTGCGTGAGCTCCACTTTTTCTCCTTGAGTGCAGCCAACCAGGATCGGTTAATGGGCAGCAGAAACCACATGTGCGGTTGATACGACGAGCCGGATTTCTTTTTGTTATAAAACAACACAATTTGATCTACCTGCTTGTCAAAACGCCATGCTTCAATTGTGAACAACAATTCCTGAACACTCCATGTGATTTCATGAATCGATCCGGGGAGTGAATATATTTCTTCCACCGGCTGTCCACCTGCCTGGAGATGCGGGACGGTGCGAATCCCAAGAGCCAGAACCTTTCGCAACTCAGGATTGGCCTGAATTCTTCCCATCCGATCCAGTGCAAATGAAGCAATCTGATCGTTGAACTGGCCGCACATGCCTTGTTCTGAACCAAAAACAATGGCCCCCAATTTTCCTGTTTCATCCTGAGCCGGCGATTCGAAAATGAGTGACTGATTTTTCAGCGCTATCTGAAATGCCATTTCAATGGTGCGATTGTATTGCTCAAGCGATTGCACAGCTTCCTCATACTGCCGAATGCTCACGGCTGCCATGGCTTTCATTGTCTTCACGACCGACTGCAAATCTTCTGCACTTTCCAATTTTCGTTTAACTGCTTCCAGCGTCTGCATCCTGATTTTCCTCGTCTTTGATATCCAATAATTCCACAATGAAACTGGTCAGTTTATTTCGGTCATCCTCGTTCAACTCATCTCCAGCAAGAATTTTTTCAGACAATTCAGGTAATTGTTCAGGGAATGCTTCCCGAATTTTTTCAGCGCCATCACGAATATCTTCGATTTCCAACCTGTCAAATATTCCCTCAGTAATTGCCACTAAAACAGCGATTTGTTCCGGCGCAGAAATCGGCTGATACTGCGGTTGTTTCAGAATTTCACGAACGCGCCGTCCGCGATCCAGTGTTTTTCGGGTATCTTCATCCAGTCTCGTGCTGAACCTCGCAAATGTTTCCAGCTCTTCAAACTGAGAATATGACAAGCGCAAATCTCCTGCCACGTCGCGATACGCTTTCAGTTGGGTTTTGCCCCCTACCCTGGATACTGATTTGCCGACATCCACTGCCGGCAAAATCCCCTTTCGAAATAAGTCCGGCGACAAATAAATCTGCCCATCTGTAATGGAAATTAAATTTGTTGGGATATAGGCCGAGATATTCTGTGCCTGCGTCTCAACTATGGGCAACGCTGTTAACGAACCACCTCCCAGGTTTTCTTTCAGGTGAGTGGATCTTTCCAGAAGTCGCGAGTGTATGTAAAAAATATCGCCGGGATATGCTTCCCGTGCCGGCGGTCGCCGCAAAAGCAGAGACAGCTCCCGATACGCCCGCGCGTGCTTGGTTAAATCGTCGTAAATGATAAGTACATCTTTGGCCTCATCTCTGAAATATTCTGCCATACTTGTCGCGGCATAGGGCGCCAAATATTGTAATCCCGGGGTATCATCGCCATTGGCAATGACGATAATGGAGTATTTCAGCGCATCCATCTCCTCTAATTTTGAGATGAACTTTGCAACATCAGAGCTCTTCTGACCGATGGCGCAGTAGACACAAATCACATTTTTATCGTGTTGATTGATGATTGTGTCCTGAGCAATCGCTGTCTTGCCAGTTTGACGATCACCGACAATGAGTTCCCGTTGTCCCCGACCGATGGGAATAAGCGCATCGATGACTTTTATTCCGGTTTGCAGCGGCACCTCCACAGGATCGCGGTCCATAATTTCCGGCGCGGGGCGCTCAATGGGTCGCCGTTGAGATGCGTTAATCGGGCCTTTTTCATCCAGAGGCCGACCAATGGCATCAACAACGCGGCCAATGAGTGCATCGCCGACCGGCACATCCACAACATTTCCCGTGCGTTTGGTTTCACTCCCGACATCAATGTTTTCGCTCTTATCCAGCAATATCACGCCGACCTGATCCGGCTCAAGATTGAAAGCAATTCCCATGAAATTCCCGGGAAATTTGATGAGTTCTTCATATCTCACTCCCGGCAATCCCACAATTCGCGCAATACCTTCACCGGAATAATCCACCGTGCCCACTTCGATTGCTCCAAGGCTTGGGCGGTAATCCTTCAAAACCTGATCCGACAATTCAAGGGTATCATCCAGAATTTCATTTAATTTTATATTATCCAAGTCCATAATACTTCAAATCATTTTATTTGTTGAAGAAAAGGCTTTATGTTTTGCCTGATTCATTTTTAATTTTTCACCTCATTCTCCCGAAGCGCCTGTTTAAAATCCTCCTCCAGATCAGACAAATAATCATACACATTCCAGCCGACTTTTTTTCCGTTTAGCTTCAGTTCAATACCGCAAACCAGATTTCTTGTGACATCAAAGTTCAGCTTTGCTTTTTTTGAAAATACTTTTTTTACTGTAACGGTAATTTTTTCTCTGATTGCCTCAGCTAATTCAAATGAACTGTTGATCACAATTTTTTCTTCTGATTTCTGAACCAATTTTGCAAGTTCTTTTTTTTCAGCGTCATCCAACTGGTCAATGCGCTTCAGGAAAATTCGAATAACCTGCTCTTCCAATTCTTTATTGGATAAATCCTGAAGCACACGGCGAGAGATTGAATAGACCTGACCGGCGACTTTTTTCCTCAATTCGCTCAAAAAATCCTGGCGCTCCTGTTCAACGGATTTTTTCCATTTCGAGCGAACTGACTCAACTTCTTCGCGAGCAGTTTGCAGCAATTCCTTTTTTTTCTGGTCGGATTCTTCTTTAGCCTCGTTTAGAATTTGAGTTTTCTTTTCATCCAGCTCCTGTTTTTTTTGCCGGTATTTCTCCAACTCTTCATCCGCCTCTGTTTTTTTTGAATCTGCTTCATCCAATCGGGATGCGATATTTTCTTCCCGTTCGTCCATCACTTTCACAATCCGATTGTAAAGAAAATGCTTCAATAAAGCCACAAGAATCAAAAAATTTACAACCTGCGAGAAAAATAAAAACCAATCAATTTTCATAAATCAACCTCCGTCTTACTGGGTGACATGATTCCAGAATGGATTGGCAAAAATCAGGATAATCGAGATGACAAAGCAATAGATCGCCGTGGATTCCACCATCGCCAATCCAACGAACAGGGTTCGCGTAATAGTGCTTGCTTCGTCCGGCTGCTGAGCAATAGAATTCAAAGCCCTTGCCAATGCGATACCCTCGCCAATTGCCGGCCCGATAGATCCCAATGCAATGGTGATTCCTGCCACTAATATTGATATTTGACCAATAGCTTCCATTATTCAGTCCTCCTTCTGGTTATCTTTATTTTCTTTTTCCTGAAAAGCTCTTGTTGCCGATGCAATATAAACCGTTGCGAGCACCCCAAAAATATATGCCTGAATCTGTCCGATCAACAATCCCAATAACTGCATGACAATTGGAATGATAAGCGGCGTAATTGTAAGCAGAATGGCAACGATCATCGTGCCGCTCATCATATTGCCAAACAAACGTATCGCCATGGCCAGAGTGCGCGAGAATTCGCCGATGATATTAAATGGCAGCATAAAAACCACAGGTTGAATGTAATGCTTCAAGTAATTTTTCAGGCCGCGTTTTTTTATTCCGAAAAATGGCACTGCAAAAAAAACGCACATCGCCAGTGCGGCCGTCGTATACAGGGAACCGGTGGGTGGCTGATAGCCGGGCACAAAGGCCAGCAAATTCGCCAATGAAACAAATAAAAACAACGTGCCGATAAATCCCAAATATTCATCCGGCGACTGATGGGTGACTTCCTGGATTTGATTCCTGATAAATGAAACAATCGTCTCCAGTAGATTTTGCCATCGCGAAATATTGGGCTCGACTGACAAATTTCTGGTTGTCAGCCAGGAAACAAGGACCAAAATGCTCATCACAATCCAGGTGAAGACCAGGGTTGCGCTGAGCTTTACGAATCCCCATTCCCAGTAGACAATGGAATCCGGGCTTATTCCCATAACTAACTCCCTTCACTTTTTTTCATTAGGTTTGCCGCCCCTTGAATTCGGTGCGTCATAACCATACGCGTGAGTATGAAGCCAACCAGGCACGCAAGCAGGTAATGCCAACTCGAATGAGTCACAATCAGGTAAAACGTGAAAAGGACAACCGCCATCCGAAACAGCAAGCTTCCCATCACAAGAAAAACAGGGCGCTGTCTCGTTTGAATTCCCAGTACGGTGAGCCACAAAACTCCAAAGTAAAAAAGACCCAACACACAACCCGCGAAAAGCGCTATTCCATAATAGAGTAGATAATTTGACATGATGCTAATTTCTTTCTATTTGCCATTTTGTCAATAATTTTCGAATTAAAATGGGTGCAACGATACACGTTAAAACTGACACGAACACCATCGCTGTAAATACTTCCGATGAAACCGCCCAATCCCCGAGGTTTCGCCCATGTTTCATAATGATCATTGCTATTTCAGCCCGTGGAATCATGCTGACACCAATGAGCCAAAAACTGGCCCATCCTCCGATGATCCAGGACGGAATTCCATGGCCGATCAACTTTCCGATGACCGCAATCACAAGCAGCATGATCCCAAAATTCACTGATGATGTCAGCGAACCCGGATCAATATTCAATCCAATCCCGATGAAAAAGAAGGGACTGAAAAATTCATAGAGCGATTCGAACGATGTATCGATTTTGACCGCTTTTGGGTCACGACTAAAAACGAGACCGGCGAAAAAAGCTCCGATGGCCACTGAAAAGCCTAATATTCCGGCTATGGAAGCGATGATAATTCCGATTCCGACAATGATGATCATGGGATCAGGAGACGATTCTATATTTCTGAAAAAGCGCGTAACATGCGGTTCAACATAGAGTGAAAACAACATGCACAACAGTCCGAAAACAAAAAGCTTTATCAGTATTAATCCCATCGACCTGACCAGCACCGGGATGATTTGAGCATTCATCGATTCCTGCCTCAGAACCGGCACAATTGAGAATAGCAAAGCCATGAGAACAATTCCGGAGACATCATCCAGTTCCGCCACATCGATTAACAGTTCGCCCTTCTCCGATTTCAATGCTTTTGCTTCCTGCCATACGCCGACAGGAATTCCCACGCTTGTGGCAGTCAAAGCAATGGCAACAAACAGGCTGCTGATAATTTCTAATCGAAAAAGATAAAAACATGTTAGAAATCCCAGTGCAGCGCTTAAAAGTACGCCGCCAATCCAGATGAAACTGGCGCGTCGCAATTGGTGAATGAGCCCGGAAACATTGCTTTCAAGACCTATCCGAAATAGCAGCGTGATGATGCCAATTGTGGCCAGGAACTCAAATATTTCGTGGTCCCGCAAAGAAAGACACCCGAATTGGAAATCCATTATTCTGATCAAAAATCCCAGAAAAATAAAGCCAACGATGGAAGGAATTCCAACGCGCCTGAATCCTGACCTGGTAAGCATTGCCAAAATAATAGTTGAACCAATCACCAAAATCAGAAGCGAAGTACTGCTCCCGCCATCAGTCATAGCGACTCTCCTTTTTTACCCAGAACCATGCATTTAAACAACCCAAAATCACCCCAATAATTAAAAACATCAATGTCCATGAATACTGACTTTCGTACATTGAATCGATCCAAATGCCAATCGCTAAAAAAAGTAATGTTGGAATGGAAACAGCCCAACCGACCAATCCGAACATCCCCAGTCCGAACCAGACACTTTTATCCTCTTTTTCCTTACGGGCTTTGATTTTCCTATTGGCTTTTTTACCAATACGATTAGAAAAACCACCTCGTTGTTTCGTTCGTTTTGAATACAAAGAATCGTTTTCTATTTTCATTGATTTTACTACTGTCTTTCATTTAGAAATTTACGGATGAATTCAGCTTCCATCATGGCTGTTGCTGAACGCGCTTTCTTTTCCCGGTCATCAAAATTCAAAAATTCTTCCTCAACCGCTGTTTGCAATTGAGACAGATTTTTTTGCTGAATTGCATTTCTGGTTGATAAAAACACGTCACTGCCCTGCTTCACCAGAACACCTTCATCAACAGCTATAAATTCTTCGTCACCGTCCTGTGTCACATAAGAAAGAATTCCGGGAGCAATAATGGTAACAAAGTCGATGTGACGAGGAAGGATCCCAAACGAACCATTTTCAGCTTCGGCAACAAGTTTTATTATTTTTTTATTCAGAAAAATTTTATGGGGTAGCAGCACTTTAAATCTCATTCTTTTTTTGCCTCATCAATTTTCCCAATCATGTAAAACGCCTGTTCCGGGTAATCCGCAAATTCGTCATTTAATATTCTCTCACAATCATCCAGCGTTTGTTCCAGATCAAGGATTTTTCCAGATTTTCCGGTAAACTGTTCAGTGACAAAAAATGGCTGCGTGAGGAAACGCTCTAACCTCCTCGCCCGATTGACTGCTTGTTGATCGTCTCTGGATAATTCTTCCAATCCCAGCATGGCGATGATGTCCTTCAATTCTTCATAACTCGCCAAAGTTTTTCGTATTTCCTGGGCAATGCGATAATGCTTCTCTCCGACAATTGGCGGGGTCAGCATTTTCGATTCTGACTGCAGGGGATCGACTGCCGGGTACAGGCCCTGGCTCGCTCGTTTCCGCGACAAAACAATGGATGCGGAAAGATGGGTAAATGTGTGCACAGCCGCCGGATCGGTAAAGTCATCCGCAGGAACATAAATTGCCTGAATGGACGTAATGGCGCCGGAGGCGGTATTGCATATTCTCTCCTCCAGCTCCGCCAACTCTGTCCCCAGCGTGGGCTGATACCCAACACGCGAGGGTAGTCGTCCCAGCAGACCGGAAACTTCTGCACCGGCCTGAATAAAGCGAAAAATGTTATCAATTAACAGCAGCACATCCTGCTTCATATCGTCACGAAAATATTCCGCCATGGTCAACGCTGTATGCCCCACGCGGAACCTGGCACCCGGTTGTTCATTCATTTGACCATACACCAGGGCTGTATTTTCCAGAACTCCGCTATCTTTGAGCTCCCGATAAAGTTCCTCTGCTTCGCGAACTCGTTCGCCGATGCCACAAAAAATACTGACTCCCTCATATTCCCCAACCATATTATGGATCATTTCCATGATCAGAACTGTTTTGCCAACACCTGCTCCACCAAATAAACCGGCTTTGCCACCTTTCTCCAGTGGAGAGAGTACATCAATGACTTTTATTCCGGTCTGGAAAATATCAGATGACGTCGCACGCTGGTGGATGGGAACCGGTTTTTGATGGATACTGCGTTTTTCAGCGGCAGTTAAGTCGTCTTTCCTGTCGATGAGTTCACCAAAGACATTGAAGATCCGACCCAGATTCTGCTCCCCCACCGGAACTGTAATCGGATGGCCGGTATCCACAATTGCATCCCCCCTGGACAGCCCCTGGGTAGGTGTCAGCGCAATGCCGCGCACAGCATTTTTATTCAACAGCGTTATCACTTCGATGAGAATATTGTTCTGCGAATCCACTTTTAGCAGATTATAAAGCGATGGAAGTGTGCGCGGAAAATATGCATCAACGATGCTTCCTCTGACCGACAATATGCTGCCAACATTCTCACCATTCCGATTTTCATTAACTTTCGTAGCCACTTCTCTAACTCCACGCTATGCTTTTTCCTGCCTTTTCGATGTTAACCAATTATCAATGAATCTCAATCCGCTAATGACAAGTAGTCCTAATCCACTAATTCCAATAGCTAAAATATATTGATTCAGTCCAACACAAATTCCAACGGTACCTGCCAGCAATATGGCAGCGGCCGTAGTCAATCCCTCCACCTGTTCAACTTTTTGGCGGCGAATTATGGTTCCAGCTCCCAAAAAACTTATTCCGGTAATGATGGCCTGAATGATACGTAGGGGATCAAGTCCAATGAGATTCGGATTTTCCTGTATCACATCCTGCTCAAGAATGATTTCTCCGGTAATAATCAGCAATGCAGCCGCGCCTGAAACCAACATCAGGGTACGAAGTCCGGCCGGTTTTGCTGACAATTCCCGTTCAATGCCGATAACTCCGCCAAGCAGCATGGCAAATGCCACTTCACCGACTATTTTAAGTTGATACACTATATCCACCATTGCACTAATTTTCCTATGTGATGAAAAATTAATTGTTTATGTTTCGCATAACTACTTAAATATGACTCTAATTGTAATTTACTGAAAAATAATGATATGTAAGCGAAATAACCTTCAGATGATAATATTTTTCAAATGATGAACCCAGATTAAAATTTAAACGTTATGCATATAACTAAGCGGTATAAAGGCTCCCCCGGATTTTACAGAGAAACCTCTATTTCCACCAAACAACTGATAATCATGCAATATTCAGTTGATCAGACCGCAGTCATTTCATTGGATATGATCCTTCAAACAACCAAAATTGATTGCCTACCAGTTAAAGGGATAATATGGATATCTCCAATAATTATATGGATAATGCGGACCGTAATAGCGATGTGTCACAGTTAAATTATTGATGACATCTTTTGCTCCGGCTTCATAGGCATTTTTCTCTGCGGTATTAAATTCGCTCCAGTTATTCACTTCGCCGGTCAATGTGACAATGCCATCGTCAACCGTTGCGTTGACGTCTTCCTCATCCACAAATATACTCCATGTCAATTGATCGATCACATCATTTTTAATTTCACGATCCGGTTTCCAAATCCATTGATATTCATAATTGATATTATTGTTCACCAGAGTCACCCCATTGACACCTCCTGCAACTCTCTCTGCCTGATATTTTTCAAATGATGTGTTTACATCACCTGATAGATAAATCAGTCCATTTTTTGCATCGACTTGAACATCATACCGTTCAACATACGGATCGTTTAGCAACGCCTTATCGACTCTTTTCTCAAGCACATCATTCGCTGGTATCTTGTTCGGTCGAACTTTGAGGTAATTTTTTACCCCCCACACACCCACTGTGTTGCGTGCATCTTGCTCGGCCGCCTTTTTCGCTTTCAGATTATCCACAACACCACTCAACGTAACGATTCCCAGATTCACATCGATTTCAGGATTAAAGGATAGTACACGAGGATCGTAGAAAAGTGCATCTTTTACTGCTTCTTCAATCTCCTCATCGGTGCGCGACAGATAGTATTCTTTTCGATGAAATCGATCTCTCGCCCACCATTCAATTTTTAGATCATCCGAGTTTACAGATTTTACACCGGAAACCCAGGCATCGGCGGTCGCGCGATTTTTCTCGTTCAAGCTGCCAACAGTGCCACTCAGGGAGACCTTTCCGTCTTCCACCTCAACATCGATCAAATAGTCATCTACCTGCACATCATTTGTCAGCCTTCCTTCCACATCCTGTTTGATCTCATAATCAGCTCTCTCGGTCTTCAAGTTTATTGAGATATTATTCTCTACATCGCGGACACCTTTTACACCTTTTGCCACAGTGGCGCAAATTTGTTTTTCCGCCCACG
The DNA here is from genome assembly GCA_964605145.1 of uncultured Cytophagia bacterium. Taxonomy (GTDB): domain Bacteria; phylum Zhuqueibacterota; class Zhuqueibacteria; order Thermofontimicrobiales; family Thermofontimicrobiaceae; genus CAZSBG01. Next base: position 27,250 of record CAZSBG010000078.1, read on the forward strand.
ATTCCACTTTTCCGGTCAATGATACAACGCCCTTGTCAACCTTCACCCTGATTTCGTACGAATCAGTAGCAGGAGCGCGAAGCAATGCATCGGAAACGGCATTCTGAATATCGCTATCCGAACGAGCAACCAAAGGTTTGACGCTTATTCTGTTTACGATAGCGCGTACGCCTTTGATGCTTTCAGCAATTTCCGCGGCGCGGTCTTTGACCAGGATATTATTCGATGTACCGGTAAACGTGACAATTCCATCACTTGTTTTCACGTCTATTGTGTTCGCATCGACAACCTCATCAAACCACAATTCCGATTCGATAGCGGTTGTAATATCCGCATCATCCAATTCCTCTTGCGCTGCTGTGCTTTCGATTAAAAACCCACTGATGATAATGGCTGTAAATAAAGTTACAAGCAAAAGCAACCTCGAATTTGCTTTGAAATATAGAAAACGCATAACTTTTCCTCCTCTAATTTATTTAGCATTTCACTACCGGACACTTTTCAATTTATGTTCGGTAGTTCTGTCATTCCCGCAGGTTTTTTGCGGGAATCTCCAGATATTTTTTCAAATGGATGCCCGACAGAAACCCAATCTGTCTTCTTTTAGAAATATAATGGAAACTGGACATGACATTCGGGCATGACAA
>CAZSBG010000079.1:0-27537 GCA_964605145.1 uncultured Cytophagia bacterium
AAAGTTAGAGATACTGAATTCGGAATGAAGCACCATTCAGGCTATCTGGATTCCTGAATGCATTACAATGAATAATCCAGGATAAAAACATGCACGCACAATCCCTCGTAATTTTCTCCAAATTAATGAAAAAGCATGGACATGTTTTCGAAATGGATTTGCATTCATCATTCAAATCTGAATAAATTACCCACTATTGTTCTGCTGCGAAGTTTTTAATTTCCGAATTAATGCATTCATTTTAATCACCGGTTACCAGAAATTCATGGGTAAAACGGAATTTTCATTAACACATTACCTTGAATCGGCCGATAATATTTCACTGACAATGTGTTCATATTCAAAAAAATAAAATGAAAATATACTATATTTGCTACGAAAATCTGGACGTGCCCGCAGCGTGGACGACTCATGTCATCGAAGTGGTAAATCATCTGGCTGATCTCGGGCATTCGGTCACATTGTTTGCGCCGCGATTCAGCAATACTGAAATAAACAGGCGGATTCGGCTCGTCCTGATTGACACGATTTCGGTTCGCTTTCTGCGTGAGTACATGTTTTATTTTTGCCTGTTCCAGCGATTGCAGAAATACTGCCGACGCGAATTTCCTGATATTTTGTATGTCAGAGAAATGGGAGTGAATATTTCACCGTACTGCATTGGCAGGTTGTTCAGAATTCCGGTCGTAGTTGAAATGAATGGTCTGGTCACCGAGGAACTGAAACAGGCCGGGTATCCCGGCTGGAAACTGTGGCTCGTTCGGTTATTTCGCTGGTATAATTTACGCTTCGCGGACCGGCTCATTGCCGTTACTCAGGAACTGGAACGCCGGCTGCGTCAAAAATATCATATCGCCAAACGGGCGCTTGCCACCATTGAAAACGGCGTGAACATCCAACTTTTTCAGCCGACGGATACATCGGAAATCAGAACGAAGTTGCAACTGCCGGCGAACGCGTACATTCTGGTGTTCACCGGCAGTTTTTATCCGCATCACGGATTGTTCGATACGCTGCGCATTTTCAAGGCCATAAAACACAACGAACCCAACGTGAAATTGCTCTTGGTGGGCGATGGCAGTCTGAAGAATGGTCTCAAAATTTATGCGGAAAACAATGGACTCGCAGATGATATTATCTGGGCAGGACGTGTTCCCATGTCAGAAATTCCGGCCTATATCTCCGCTGCTGATGCGTGTGTGCTTTTATTCAACAATAATAACGGCCATGTTACCGGGCGTTCCATAAAAATACTGGAATACATGAGCTGCGCCCGCCCGGTAATCGTTTCGGAAACGCCGGAGTTAAGCCATTTCGTCGCCCATCATCAATGCGGGATCGCTGTGAATCCATCCGATCAAAAAAGAGCCGGGGATAAAATCCTTCAATTGCTGAACGATGATGCATTGAAAGACTCGCTCGGACAGTCCGGCCGAAGAGAGGTTGAAGAACATTACCAGTGGGCTCACACGGCCAAAAAGATAGAGAAGCTTTGCTTATCCTTGATTCACGAAAAATGAAACAGGTGATTTAAAAAATGAAACTTGCACCGAAATTATCCATCATCATTCCGACATACAATCGTCATACGATTCTTGAAAAAACGTTAAAATATTTGGGACAACTGAGCCATCCATCCTACGAGATCATTGTGGTGGATCAGAGTGAGAAAATTTTGGAAAAAACGCTTTGGGAGTCCAATCCAAAAATTCGATATTATCATGTACAATTCAGAGGATTACCCAGGGCGCGCAATTTTGGTCTGAGCACGGCCCGGGGCGATATCATCATTTTTTGTGATGATGACATCATCCCGACTCAGCATTGGCTTGAAGCGCACGAAAAAAACTACGACGATCCTCTGGTTGGCGGCGTGGCAGGGCGAATCATCGAAAATAATGGGGAGAGCCATTCCCGTGACGTAGGGAAAATCCATCGCTTCACCGGGCGGCTAACTGATAATTTCAACAGCGACATCCCCGGGGAAGTCGATCATGGCATGGGATGCAATCTTTCATTTCGGGCTGATGTGCTCAGGGAATTGCATGGATTCGACACCCGGTTCGGCGGCACCGCCTTTTTGGAAGAAACCGACGTCTGCCTTCGCATGAAAAAACCGGGCTACCAACTTATGTTTGAGCCGGATGCCACCGTCATTCATCTCAAAGAAAAAAATGGGGGATGCCGGCCACGTTCGAAAATTGATTGGTATTACTGGTATGGTCATAATTACAGTCTGCTTTTTTTCAAGAATTTCAACCTGGCTTCGTTTCCCGTATTTATCGTGTATCGGCTTTTCAATATCATTGGCGGTGGATTGAAAAACCGCCAAACAAAAATTATTTTCCGGGGATTGAAAGGAATAATGGAGGGCATTGGCAGTTATTATCGCAATGATCCCGTATATCTCAATCGAATCCCGGCTCAAGGTGAAAGAAAAAGAATATCTGAATATTGACTGCTGAAAATTGAACCAATAAAATGCAAAAATCGCTTTTACTCACAAATGATTTTCCACCGATAACCAGCGGCATCGCGACCTATTTTTTTCAATTGTGGCGACATCTGCCGGCCGGTTCGGTGACTATTCTTGCGCCGTCCATGCAGGGCTCCCAGCACATCGACAATCAATTGAGCTGCCAGGTCATTCGCAAAAAGATTCCGGTGGGAGAATCCAGCATTGCCAAAATTCTGAAAATGCTGATTATCGCTTTTTGGGCCTTTGTTTACGTGCGAAAACACAATATCGAAATGCTTCATTGCGGTCAGGTGCTATCCACGGGATTGGCCGGTCTGATCTGCCGCACGCTGTTCAAATCTCGTTATATCGTTTTCGTCTGCGGCTCCGAATCCATTCGATTTGGCAGGCTTCCTTTTTTGCGAACACTGATGAAAAAAATCCTGTTTTCTGCCGATAAGTTGATCGCGAACAGTGAATCCACCAGGCAGGAATACATCAAAGCTAAAATCCCGCAGGAACGGATTGCAGTCATCACCCCGGGCGTGGACACCGATTTTTTTACACCGGCGTTGGAGGGAAATTTTTTCAGGGAAAAATATAATCTCGACTCAAATCCGACACTTCTTACGGTTTCCCGGCTGGATGAACGCAAGGGCCACGACAGGGTATTGCGGGCATTGGCACGGATTCACACCCTTTTTCCTGATCTGAAATACCTCATTGCCGGAACAGGCAGAGAAGAAACGCGATTGAAAAATCTTGTAGATGCGCTTGGTTTAAGCGATAAAGTGATATTTACGGGATTTGTACCGGACGATCGGTTGCCTGAGTTGTACAATGCCGGCGATATTTTCATTCTCCCAAACCGGGAAACACAGGAACACGCCAAATTGCGCGGCGATATTGAAGGATTTGGCATTGTATTTCTGGAAGCGGCGTCCTGCGGCAAACCTGCCATTGCCGGCAATAATGGCGGCGCTTCCGAGGCTGTGGCGCATCGCGTTACCGGATTGGTGGTGAATTCGCACGACACAGAAGACATCGAAAACGCAATTGTCACATTGCTGAAAGACAGCACCCTGGCGAAAACATTGGGCCAAAACGGCCGCCAACGATGCCTGGCCCAATTTCAGTGGCAGCATCTGGCAGGAAAACTGGAAGCCGAAATTTTATGAATCACGGAAATCAAAATAGCGCATTTACCGGCTACCTCAGCAAAAAAATGCGTGAAAAAGCCATTGAACACATTGATGAAAATTGTTCCTCATTGCTGGACGTGGCATGCGGAAACGGCCTTTTGTTTTCTGAAATGAAAATTGAATCACACCGAAAATTGTTTGGACTGGATGTGTCGCGACCGCTGCTGGTTTCCGCGCGAGAGCAACTAAATGGGAATGGTGTTTCATTCGTCGAAGCCGATGCCACGGCCATGCCGTATAAATCGGGTCAATTCGATCATGTGCTGTGCCTGAACACGACTATCAATTTGAAATCCGAACATCATTTGCAAAGCCTGATCGCTGAACTGACAAGAATGTGCCGCCCCGGCGGAAAACTCATGTTTGACATTCGCAACGGTTCGAATCTGTTCTTAAAATTGAAATATAAAATATTCTCCCGATTGGAGCATTTTCCAATTCAGGGTTTTACTGTATCCCAAATTAAAAAAATATTGCAAGCCGCTAATTTTGAAATCATGGCTCAAATCCCCATTGGTGCACCGATTTCCATATTTGCCTGGGGATTTGTCTTCATTGCGCGGCCAAAACTTAAAGGGATGAATAACAAATGACACCTTCCATCGGAACGCCCATTCCTGTCAAATATTTAATTGAAGGGCTTTTCGCTCAGAAGAATGGTGAAGCGAGAGAACGCATGCTCACACTGTCAGGGAAAAACTACTGCTGCTTTGTCAATTCCGGGACCACAGCGTTCTATTTGGCCTTGATGGCGATACGAGAAGGCGATTCGCGCACCGAGATTATCTTGCCGGCCTATACCGCGCCTTCATTGATTCTGCCGATTCAAGCGGCCGGGCTCACTCCGGTGCTGTGCGATATTTCTCTGAAAACATTTAATATGGACACCGGCGTCATCGAGTCCTGCATCACTAAAAAAACGCTGGCCATTTTAGCGGTTCATTCATTCGGGATTCCCATGGACATGGCTGCGCTCAGGCACGTTGCCAGCGAACACAGCCTGTTTCTCATCGAAGACGCGGCTTCGTCGTTCGGCTCCAAAATTGATGGCTGCTACACCGGCAGTCTGGGCGACATCGGATTTTTCAGCTTCAATCGCGGGAAGAATCTCACCACGTTTTCCGGCGGGTGCCTTGTTTTGAACAGGCAAAAATGGTTTTCATTCATTTCAAAAAAAGTGGAAGAACTGGCCGATCTAAACCTGCAACAACGACTTATGCTGTTTGCTAAAACCGGCGGCTATACACTGGCAATTCGACCAAAAATTTATTCGCTTCTTGAACCGATGATCCGAAAATTCAAATACCAACATTTGCATACGTCGTTTGACAGTTTCAAATATCCGCGGTTTCAATCGAATCTGGCTGCCCGTGTTCTTGAGGATGAAACCCAGATTTCCAGGCTGCGTTGTGACCATGGGAACTTTCTGTACAAAAATCTCCGGGGAATTTCTTCAGTAAATTTGCCGGAACTGCTGCCCGGTTCACAGGTGGCCTATAATCAATTTCCGTTCTATTTCGAATGCCCTGAAAAAAGGGACATCATTCATCAACAGCTTGTGAATCGTGGAATCGAGGCGACAATTTTGTATCCTGACCCGATTCACCGTATCGACGATCCACATTATCGCCTGAATTATCCATTGGACCCGGATCCGTTTCCCAACGCCACCTATTTTTCCAAACGGCTACTGCTCATTCCCACGCATCCGCTGGTGGAACGAGCGAACCTGGAAAAAGCTGTTAAGATTATCGAAGGGGGAGTATAGCGTATGTGGATTATCCCGAAACAAAATTTATCCCGCGCATTCAAAAAATCGCTATCACAACCGGGGTATGCTTTGCGCGCGTTTTACTCCCGCATGCGCTCCTATCTGACATATAAATTTTTCAACGGATACAGCGCTTATCCTGAAACGATTTCGCTTTTCCTCACCTATCGCTGCAATCTCCGCTGCAAAATGTGCGGCCAATGGGGTGAAAACGGAATTTACCACAAAGTTCGCCCGAAGGATGATCTTTCAACCGAAAAAATCTTTGAATTGCTGGATGAAGTGCGCGCGTTCCGCCCCAACATTACGCTGTTCGGGGGCGAGCCATTTTTACATCCGGATTGGCACGCCATTGTTCAACGCGCCAGGCAGAATGGACTAAGAGTCAATGTGATTACAAACGGGACGCTTCTAAAAAAACTGTCCGATCAAATTATTGCCAGCGATCTCGATGAAATCATCCTCTCGCTGGACGGTCCGCGCCACGTGCACGATCAAATCAGGAACAAAAAGGGCGCTTTCGATTCAATCATGGAAGGTATCAGTAAAATTAACGAACACAAGAAAGTAGCAGGGAAAAAAAGGCCGGCCATTAATTTCACATCGGTTCTGACGCCGGAAAATATTCTGCATTTGAGATCCATGGCGGATATCGCGAAATCAGTGGATGCGAATTCGATAACATTTCATCATTTGATATTTATCAGTAGCAACCAATTTGAGCGTTTTCGCTCGGATTTATTTGGTAAATTTGCCATAGAGCCGGTGGACTGGTCCGGTTTTGTCCGGGATAATTTACCGGCCATGGACGTGGATATGCTGCAACACCAAATCAGGGAATTGCGGCAATTAAATAACGGAATTGATATTTCGTTTTATCCCAATCTGCCGGATGACGAAATTGGCGCATATTATACGGAGTGGAATTTCAGGTCTCAATCGTATCCAAACCGCTGCATCAGTCCATGGATGGTGGCTTATATTTTCCCGGATGGTTCGGTTCGTCCTTTTCATTCCATGAATTTCAATGCCGGCAATATTAAACAGGAAACCTTCCATCAAATCTGGAATGGAGAAAAATTCCGCGCATTCAGAAAATTCGTCAAACAGAAAAAGTGTTTTTCAGTGTGCACGCGCTGCACCGAATTTTACCGGTATTAAAAGGTTACACTTGTTTTGAATATTTTGATATATACGAAATGAACCTGCGGATTAACACAGATGAAACACGGATGAAAAAAAAAGCTTTGCATATCGTTACCCGTCTCGACAAGGGCGGACTGGCTGATACGGTTTTGAAGCTATGTTCAGGTTTACAGGAAGCTGGATACAACGTATCGTGCCTGACCGGCTTGACCCGGAGCCCGCACCCGGAATTCCTGGCCTATCAAAAGAAGCGAAATTTTCCAATCATAAAAATAGATGAACTGCGACGCGCCATTCATCCCTATTTCGATCTTGTGGCCTTATGGAAATTAATCCGCATTATTGGCTCCGTAAAGCCGGATATTGTTCACACCCACTCGTCCAAAGCCGGCATTTTAGGCAGACTGGCTGCAGCGTTCTGGCAAGTGCCGGTCATCGTTCATTCGCCGCATGGGCACATTTTTTATGGCTATTTCAATCAATTAACAACCAATATTTTTATTCTTTTGGAACGGCTCTTGACAAAATTCTCCACCAAAATTATCACCCTCACACGTCTGGGAAAAGATGACCATGTCCGTTTAAAAATCGGGTCGCGGGAAAAATTTTCGATCATCCCGTGCGGCATCCGATATCCGGTCAAAAAACCGGCACCGGCAACTCTGGAAGCTTTGAAACAGCACATCGGATTGAACAGTGAAAAAGTCATCGGATGGGTTGGGCGTTTGGAGCCGATTAAGGGCTGCGACATATTTTTAGAGGCGTGTCGAACCATCCATGAGCGAAGCGATCCGACTGCAAAATTTGTCATTGTTGGCGATGGCGTTGAAAGCAGCGCACTCAAAAGCAAAGCGATGCAACTCGGGCTTGCCGAAACTGTCTGTTTTTTGGGCAACCGAACTGATGCTCACAACCTCATGTTTCTTTTCGATGTGTTCGTGCTGACCTCCCGAAATGAAGGGTTGGGCCGGGTAATTCTCGAGGCGATGAGCTGCTCGGTTCCTGTCATCGCCACTGAAGTCGGCGGTGTTCCGGAAATTATTTCTGACAATATCAATGGCAAGTTGATCCCGGCAGAAAATCCGGTATCGCTTGCACAAGCCATCGAAACGCTATTGGCGAATGAAAAACTTCGGGACTCATTCGTTCAAAAAGCACACCACACCTGCAAACATTTCCATTTTCAAAGTATGATCCGCCGAACGGATGCGCTTTATCAGCAATTATCCAACTAAATTTTTGAATGCATTCTTCTTTCTTTTCAATATCTGATTCAAACATTTCATTTTCCTTACAATTGAACCAATCTCTAAAAAAAAAATTATTTGAGCCGATAAAAAAATGAGTGTTGAATTTCAGGTTGTTCCACATGTGTTTTTTTTTAGCGAATTGATCAGAAAATTCGATCTGAATATTTTGAACTTCTGTGAATTAAATCTATGTGCTGGAGTGTTATTTATCGTTTCGTGTTACTGTCAATTATTTGCGTGCTCGCCAGTCGCTGTCCGGCACAGGACGCATACATACGATTGAACGCAGCCATTCATTGCGATACTGAAATTAGCGGTGGCAAATATTCTCCTGAAGAACTGGCAGTTTTGCTGGAACAACAAAAACTGGACGCAGCATTCATTACGGATCACGATCATGTGAGTGCAGAATATGGTTTGGCCCCGTTTCGAAATGTGGTCAAATATCGCTACCAGCGACCATCGATTCACACTTTTGGCGCAGAAAAATACATTCAAAAAATTTCAGCAATTAACAAGCAGTATAATGATCTGATCGTATTCCCGGGAATTGAAGCCGTACCATTTTATCACTGGGAAGGGAGTCTGCTCAGTCAGAATCTTCATCTGAAAAACTGGCACCGTCATGTGCTGGTTTTGGGATTGAATAGTGCGAGTGATATTGAGGATTTGCCGTCTCCGGTCAATAAACAATATGGTGTTTTTTCGACATCAAAAATTTTTACGGGCGGTTTTGCATTACTGGGCATATTTTTCTTCGTTTCAAGCTATGTGTACCGAATTCGTTCGATAAAAAAACAACGTGAGAAAATACCCGAACTGCATCTCATTAAAAACAGAACTGAAAAAATGCTGATTACCAAAACCGGGAAAATCGTTGAACGAAAACAAAATGTGCTGCCATACAGCTACAGTATTTCAAATTGTTCCGGAGACAAAACACAGGGGAATTGGAGTAAAAAAATTCTTATTATTGCTGGCTTCCTATTCTGCATTCTGGTTTTCATCAATAGTTATCCTTTCAGAGTGCAGAAATTTTCCCATTACAGCAATGATTACGGGGCCGGGCCGTATCAAAATTTAATTGATTATGTCGATGCAAAAAACGGACTTGTTTTCTGGGCGCATCCGGAAGCGGTCAATGCATCCTATGTGTGGAATATTGATATGAATACCCCGGCCTACCCGGAATTACTTTTAGAAACATACCATTACACAGGATTTGCCATTTTCTGGGAAGGCATGAAAAAAGTGGGACGTCCCGGTGGAATTTGGGATATGGTTCTAAACCAGTATTGCGCGGGCCAAAGAAAAAAACCTGTCTGGGCCATTGGTGAGCTGGACTTTGAGGACCAGAGTGACCCAAAACTCCTCAGGGAGACACTAACGTCGGTATGGGTCCGAAAACACAACGAAACCGAAATCCTGGATGCGCTGAGACATGGCAGGATGTATGCGTCACGGAATTTCGCCGGTGATTTCATCATTGTGAATAAATATAATATACAAAATGGAAGAAATGCAGAATTGGCAATTTCCGGAGAAGAAATTTTATGTGAGACCACGCCGACACTGACGATCGATCTGTCAATCACTGAAAGCGGATATTACCAATTACAACTTATTCGAAACGGGGAAATTATTCGAAATTTTGACCGCGATAAAAAAGGCACGTGGCGCATTGAATTCACCGATGACCGAATTCCATCGGAGCGGAAAAGCTATTATCGATTTATTTTATCTCGAAATAATTGGCCGGTCATTGCTTCGAATCCTATTTTTGTAAAAAAGGATTAATTATGATTGTCGCTGTTCATCAACCTCAATATTTTCCATGGCTTGGCTATTTTGATAAAATTCACCGCGCTGACGTTTTCGTTTTGCTGGATACGGTGCAATTCAAAAAAAACGAGTGGCAGAACCGAAATCGCATTAAAACAAGTCAGGGCTGGCAATGGCTCACCGTGCCAATCAAACATCGGTTTGGCCAAAAAATACAGCGGGTGAATATTTCCCAATCCGGAAAATGGCGTTCAAAGCATCTCCAGGCGTTGAAAACCAATTACAGCAGCGCCCACCATTTTAAAACATACTGGAATGAAATAGAGGATATATTTACGGCGAACTGGCACAACCTTTCAGCCCTCAATATTTATCTCATCAAAAGATTGATGAAATTATTGAACATTGAAACCCGGGTCTGCATTGCATCTCAGCTTCCGCCCATGCCGGAAACCCCGGACGAACGCCTGATAAAAATCCTTGAATATTTTGAGGCTGATACCTATCTGGCCGGCGACGGAGGCAAATCCTATATGAATCTGGAGGAATACGAGAAAGCTCAAATCGAGGTAATTTTTCAAAATTATGGACATCCTGTCTACTCCCAGTTATTCGGCGAATTTGAACCTTATATGTCAATACTCGATTTGCTATTTAATTGCGGAGACCACAGTTTAGAAATACTCACAAACAAGGAAAGAGTCGAATATGAATATCATAGCTATCGGAGCGCATCCGGATGATATTGAATATGGATGCGGCGGCGCCCTGTTAAAATGGGCGAAAGATCCCAAGAATGAAATCTACATTTTTGTGGCCACCAATGGTGAGTTTGGTAAAAATGGTGTTGACCGAAAGCAGGAACAATTGAAAGCCGCGGAGATTATGGGCGTAAAACGGATTTTCTGGGGCGGCTACCGGGACACCGCAATTCCCATGCATCAGAAACTCATTTCTGATCTGGAAAATATCATGCATATTGTTCACGCGGACTATATCTTTGTGCATTATTATGATGACACCCATCAGGATCATCGCACGCTTTCGCAATGCACCATCACTGCCGGGCGCTATATTCGTAATTTTCTTTTTTACGAAGGACCCACAACCCAAAATTTCAATCCCAACATTTTTGTGGACATTGAACCGGTGATGGAGGAAAAGAAAAAACTGCTCGATGCGCATCATTCGCAAATTACCAAAACCAATATTCGTAATTTGAATATCATGGAAATGGCCCATTCCAATGTCAATTTCAGAGGAATCCAGGCACGCATCAAATACGCAGAATCTTTTCTATCGCAGCGTTTGACCCTTGATTTAAATTTTTCGAGTGAAGTAAAATCAGTGGGGAAAAAACAAACAAAAAAATGATCTCCCATTCAAAACCATACATCGATGAAGCAGACATTGCTGCTGTATCGCAGGCTCTTTCTGAGAACAGGCTGGCGGGCGGTTATTATGTCGAAAAATTCGAAAACCGAATCGCGAACTATCTCGAAGTTAGCGGGGCCGTTGCCACGAATTCAGGCACCACGGCGCTGCATCTGGCGCTAATTAGCCTGAATATACGCCCCGGCGACCAGATTGCCATTCCCAGCTACGTGTGTGGTTCACTGTTGCAGGCGGTAAAATATATCGGTGCCTTTCCCCTGCTCATTGACACAGATTTCGAGACAATGAACATGGACATTCACGACCTGCATCGAAAGGTTTCTCCACTGACAAAAGCCATCATCGTCCCGCATCTTTTTGGATGCCCGGTTGAAATGGAGTCATTAAAAGACTTTGAAATCCCTATTATCGAAGATTGCGCGCAATCGCTTGGCGCTACCTACAATGACCGAGCAGTTGGTAGTTTTGGATTGTTATCTGTCTGTTCGTTCTATGCCACCAAAGTCATTGCCAGTGGTGAAGGCGGGATGGTTTGCACTGTGTCCGCACAGCTCGATGAAAAAATTCGGGATATGCGAGACCTTGATGAAAAGGATGACTTCATTCTCCGTTTCAACTATAAAATGAGTGACATTCATGCAGCGCTTGGGCTGAGTCAATTTAACAAGCTTGACGAATTCATTCGTATCCGCCAAAGTTTGGCAGCCACGTATTCAGAAGCATTTCGTAATCTGCCTGTCATGCTGCCCAAAAATTTAAAAAAATCTGGACATATTTATTACCGTTATGTTATAAAAGTACCCAATCATGCCGATATAATAATCAGGAAAATGAATGATGAGGGAATTGGATGTCGTCGTCCAATTTACAAGCCTCTTCATCATTATCTCAATCACGGGGAATGCCCGGTTACGGATACTGTTTTTGAGCAGGCGATTTCCATTCCGATCTATCCGGGGCTGACCCAACAACAACAGGAATTTATTATCACAAAATTCATAAAAATATTGAGAGAGACGGCATGATTTCTTATTGGTACGTTCCGCTTGCGATTTTCTGGTTAACGAGTATTGTGTTGCTATTTTTTGGAAATGTGCAAATCTGGTTTTTCAAACATAACATATACTGGCTATTTTTATTAGGTCTCACTTTTTTCTCTTCATTCATTCTCACCCCCCTGATGAGACCGCTGGCACAAAAATTCAAGGCAGTGGATGAACCCAATAAATCGAGGAAGTTTCACGCGAAAACTACGCCGCTTATGGGAGGCATGGGGATTTTCATTTCTTTCATTGCAGCGTTGACTTTGAGTCTGTATTTTTCCTATGAACTGAAGGGCGTGATATTGGCGGCCGGGCTGATCATCATCATGGGGCTGATGGATGACATCCGAGGTCTGTCCTCACACGTACGATTGGCAGGCCAAATTCTTGCCACGTTCATTCTGATAAAATCCGGCATCATTTTAAACTTATTTCCGGATACATCCTGGGGGATTCTGCTGGATTGCATGTTTACATTTGCCTGGGTCATTGGCGTCACCAATGCGTTTAATTTCATGGATGGCCTCGATGGTCTTGCTTCTGGCATTGGCATCATCTGTTCATTTATTTTCAGCATCGTGGCGATTCAAACCAATCAACACACATTGATGCTTCTAACAGTCTCTTTGGCCGGCGCCTGCCTGGGATTCATTCCGTATAATTTTCGGAGAAATCGACCGGCCACGATTTTTTTAGGAGACAGCGGTTCAACATTCATCGGATTTTTATTGGCTGCATTTGCGCTCATGGGCGAATGGGCTGAGGGCAACACGATAAAGGCGATCAGCACTCCGCTTCTCATTTTGGGAATTCTGATTTTTGATCTTGGCTATGTCATGATCTCCAGAATTGCATCAGGGAAAGTGCATTCGATTCGGGAATTTTTAGACTACACCGGTCGGGATCACATGCATCACCGATTACTGGCAGTTGGTTTTTCCCCCTGGCAGACCTCTTTGATGATCTTCATATTGACTACCGTTTTTGGTATCACGGCGATCATGCTAAGAAATGGCCATACGGTGGATGCATTTCTGGGAATAGGTCAAATGGTGTTGATGTTGTTCAGTGTGACATTCCTTATGCGAAAAGGCGGTGACTTTTTAAACACCAGAATGCAGGAAATTAAAGTCATCGGAGTTGATGAACTCAGGGACGATCCCATATTAACACATTTAGCGCTTCCCATTGACAACACTGAAATTCAGGAGTTGGAAAATCTCGGCGAAATTGAAGATTTTGTTCTCGAATTAAGTGAAGGAAATCACTGATAGAAATTTGGCATCGATAAAAATAAAAAAATCGTTACCACACATCACGCAGCGATTTTTTTTTATCTATCAATAATTTTCTGAAGGTTCATTTTGAACAATTGATTTTTTGAAACTGATGTTGTAGGTATTGAGCAGCCGATAAATCGTCATCCGGTTCACCTGGGCGATTCTGGCGACTTTGGAAATATTTCCGTCGCATCGCATCAGCAGATTTAGCAGGTAATTCCGTTCAAATTTTGCTATCCATTGTCTGCGCGCGTCTTTCAGCGGCAAGTCGTTGGAAATCACAGTATGCTGCAATTCATAATTTTCGAGTATCTCTTTGGGCAGATCATCTGTATCCACGATATCACTGCTCGCCAGCGAGACCAATCTTTCCATTAAATTTTGCAATTCCCTTACATTCCCGGGCCATTGATATTCAGTCAGCACTTCCATGGCGCGGGGCGATAGTTTTATTTTATGATTTCCGTTATTACTTGAGAATCTCTTAATGAAATGTTCGGCAAGAAGTGGAATGTCCTCCTTGCGTTCTCTCAATGGCGGTAAATTAATCGGGATCACATTGAGCCGGTAGTAAAGATCTTCCCTGAGCCTGTTTTCCATCATGGCCCGCTCCGGATTTCTGTTGGTGGCGGAAATGATTCGGATATCTGCGTGTATCAGTTTTTTTCCACCCAGTCGACGGAACTGGCGCTCCTGCAATACACGCAGCAGCTTGGCCTGTAAATCGAAATTCAACTCACAAATTTCATCCAGAAAAAATGTCCCTTTATTTGCCATTTCAATTAAGCCACCTTTGGAGTTCACAGCGCCGGTAAACGCCCCTTTTTCATATCCAAACAACTCACTCTCCATGAGCGAGGCCGGCAAAGCCACACAATCGACTGGCACGAACGAGAAATTCCTTCTCGAACTGGTCGCATGAATGGAACGCGCGATAAGCTCTTTTCCGGTTCCGCTTTCGCCATAAATAAGAATATTGGCATCTGTATGGGAAATTTTTACAATCTTGTCAAAGAGCTGCCGCATCTTTGAATTGATGGTCACAATATTCGTGAAATTGTATTTTTCCTGAAACTGGTTTTTCAGTAATTTGTTTTCATCATACAACCGTTCAGCTTCTTCGATTTTTTCAGTTTCCAGTTCTCTTTGCTTTTTCTGAATATCCGCTGTAACAAATACATTTTCAATGATGTCAATCAGTTCTTTGAATCCAAACGGTTTTTGCAGAAACAGTGAAACACCGGACTTCAATAATTCAGATTTTTCCACATAATTATCAGAAAGGACAGTCATAATTATAACAGGAATATCACGAACATGCTCATAACGCGTATCATTTTTGAGTATCTGAAAAACTTCCGCCCCATCCAGTTCAGGCATCATATAGTCCAGCAGCACCAAATCGACCTCGCCGGTTTTAATGATCTCCAATCCCTCTCTGCCATTTTTCGCAGACATGAATTTAAAGCCGCCTTTTTCGATATACCGCTTGCAAATGGTGTGCATATCATAATCGTCATCAATCAATAATATTGTTCGATCCTGTCTCATAATACCCCTTTCATCACATTAAATTCATCACTCCATTCAAAACAAAATCCATGCCAGGGCAAATATGTCAAATAATTTCAGACTCAATATGCTAATTCTCTTGTAATTAATAACATAACTGAGATGTTACAATTATGTGATTGGAGCAAAAATTCTTGTCTCACTGTGATACATCTGTATAATGTTGAACAAGTTTGATGTAACATTCACCGGCATTTACGGGAATGAATTAGGAGGGGTGCAAAATTATTCCGCCATTTTGGTGCAATGGTTTGCACAAAGAAATGAGGGAACATTTTAATTTGATTTATTTTCATTAATAATAAATGATTTATGGCAGGAAATGATATGTTACAAAAATGGCATTAATCTTGCATAATAAGGTAGGTTAATATAAAAGGTCATAGATGGAATGGGCGAAAGACCACCTATGACCTAAATTTACGTGTCGCAAAAACAAAAACATCAGCCGGAGGAGTCCGGCCTCACGCCTTTAATTTTTGCCCTTTTACTAACGAATTAATTCTCCAAAAGTTTCATATTTAATTAAATAATTTAAGAACTAATTAAGGGAGGTACTGACATTGCGTTTCAAAAAAATGTTACTTTTAAGCGCTCTTGGTATCGTAGTTCTTCTGTTTGCAATTTCTCATCAATCCTATTCTGGAACAACGGGTAAAGTTTCAGGTTTTGTAAAGGATGCTGAAACAGGAGATCCATTGCCAGGAGCAAACATTGTTCTGGAAGAGACAACAATGGGCGCTGCTACGGATATGGATGGATATTTCTTTATCATCAATGTCCCGCCCGGAAAGTACAAACTGAAAGCAACAATGATGGGCTATCAAACGCAAACCGCTAATATTGTAGTCCATGTTGACCTGACTGTAAAAGTAAGCTTTACTCTCAGACCTACGGTCATGGACCTCGGTGAGGCGGTCACCGTCACTGCAGAACGTCCTTTAATTGAACCGGAGGTCACAAGTAAACGCGCAACCATCACGGCAGACATGATTGAAAACATGCCGGTGAAATCAGCCCAGGAAATTATGGCCATGCAATCCGGTGTAATCATCATGGATGAAGGCCATAAAATTGCCGGCTTCGAAGCGCGCGGAATCGACCAGGTCCATGTTCGCGGCGGTCGAAGCGGTGAAATCGCCTACATGGTGGACGGCATGTACGTGGAAGACGCCATTTACGCCGGTATGGGAACCAGCGTTAACAGAGAGGCGATTCAGGAGCTCACCACAATTATCGGCGCGTTCGATGCAGAATACGGCGAGGCCCAGTCCGCAGTGGTGAATATCGTCACCAAGGAAGGCGGCACCAAATACAATATTGTGACAGAGTACAATTCAAGCGACATCACAGGCATCGTTTCCGATGCGGATGATGTCCGGGATGCTCACCAGGTCATTGGCTCTATCAGCGGACCGGTTCCCTTTTTGAAAGGAGTATCCTTCTTTCTTTCCGGAGAGCAAAGCTACAGAAAGCCATACTACTACAAATTCGACGACCACACCTATGATCCCACGCCAATCAACTCTATCATTGATAATCCTGACAATCCACTCTACCAGAAAATCCAGGACCAAATTGAACGGGGCATCATAACCGAAGTTGACAACATTGAACAACTTCGCGATAACGAAAGCTACTATTATGCCGGCGATGTTATGCGCGAATGGCATACAAACGCATGGCGAAAAGCCTGGCGATATCGCGATGATTGGGATAACGACGGTCATTCTGAACTCCACGCATGGGATGATGTTGCCGGCTGGCGCAGTTTCGGTTTCAATAAAAACTGGGATATCACTGCCAAGCTGGCCTGGCGTATTACTCCCAATATGAAACTCATCATCCCGTTGCGCTTTAATCAGCGCGTAAACAGAGCCTGGTCTTCTGCCTACACATGGGCCGAAAATGGATTGAATGTGCTTGATGATAGAACAGATCAGCAAACATTCATTTTCACGCATCAGCTTTCTCCAAAATTTTTCTATGAAATTCGTGGTTCCCGGTTTTATAAATCTCGAGCGTATAGCGTTCATGGAATCGACGGTCATGAACTCAGACCGGGGCATGCGGACGAATTCTCGGAAGCCTACCAGGTATTTTATGATGATCCTGAATATTGGGTCAATTACGGCCCCCAGGAATACCCGACTCCATCGGCTAATAACGGATTTTATCATAATATGACCTTTGTTCGTTATGACACGCTCACGAATGGAACCGTCAGACATGTGTATCGAGGCGCAGCCGGAAGATATTGGGCGAAAAATTTCCAACAATCTCTTCAACTGAAAGGTGATTTAACGTGGCAGGCCCGAAGATCTCATCAGTTTAAGCTGGGCGTTGAGTACAAAAGGTTTGGTCTTAATAAAGACCTGTTCGGTCAGGGTGTTGGCGGCATCATGTTCCTCGAATACCAGATTCCCTGGTTAGCCCATGGCTATCCATCTTATTACCACCTGAAGCCGGAAGAACTTTCTGCCTATATTCAGGATAAAATGGATTTCAAAAATTTCATCATTAATCTGGGTGTTCGTCTGGACTACGCCAATTCAAAGGGAAAAGCCTGGGCAGACTGGGAAGATCCAACATCAGGCGTGGAGGAAGGAAGAAAAAAATACCAGATCAGCCCGCGGATCGGCGTTGGCCATCCCATCACTGACCGAGCCACGTTTCATTTCAATTATGGTCACTTCTTCCAGGTGCCGGACTACCGCGATCTGTACACCAATCAACACCTTGACATGAATTCTCCCAGTCCATTTTTCGGCTGGGCGCACATGGATGCCCAGCGAACTATTTCTTACGAAGCCGGTGTGGACTACCAGATGAGCGATTTCTGGGTGATTCGCGTGGCGGCATGGGCCAAGGAAAATAATGGAAATGCCGGAAGTTTTAGAATTTCCGGATTCGATGCGGACAGCCTTGGCGGCTATTCCTACGGCATCATCACCAACAACGACTTTGGCAGTTCCAAAGGAATCGATATCACCCTTGAAAAACAGTTCAGCGATAACTATTTTGGTGAATTGCAGTACACCCTGTCGCAATCTAAAATGAACCAGTTTTATTCCTGGTCTGGCTACTGGGACGGCGCAACTTCCGAAACCGTTGCCAAAAAAGAATACCTGTCTGGAATTGATACGCCGCATCAGCTTACAGGCCATTTCGGCATTCAATTCTTGAAAGATGATGGACCGAGCTTTTTCGGCATTAAACCATTGGAAAATTTCCTGATGCAATATACCATTCAAATGCGCAGCGGTTATCCTTATACCCCATCCATTGGCGGTCGCGCACTGGAACCGAATACCGCTCGGCGCCCCATGGTCTATTACGTCAATGCTGTATTTCGTAAAGACTTCTTTCTGTTCAGCGATATACAGGCCGGCATCATTGCCAGAGTGAATAACCTGTTTAACAAGAAAAATGTGCTGAGTGTTTACTCGGAAACCGGAAGTCCCACCCAACCGAATCCGGGATACAGCAAAACAAACTACAGCACAAACTGGGATCACCCCTGGTACTGGATGCAGGGCAGGTCGATTGACATTGGGTTCAGGTTTGAATTTTAACCTGATTGAATTATGATTAATGTTTTTCATAGATCAAATCAATCTATTTTAGCCCTGAACAAAAATTTTATAAATCTACCTTAGGAGGAAGACTAAATGAAGCGATATTTACTCTACGGCATGACGATGATTCTGATTCTGTCATTCGGAATTTTTTCTGTCTTTGCCGCAGATAAAGATAAAAAAGAACAATCTCTTCGCAAGCCAACGCACTCAATCGATCTGGCAGTTGGCATGCTGGATATGGGAAAACTGATACATGGCATAATCAATGACAATCGAATTTCAACATGGGATTATGGCGATATTTCCTGCGTTGATTACAAAGGTCATTCCTATATCCCGGAACTTAGTATGATGATCGGTGTGCCACAAGATCCACTCTGGACGCCTTACACCACTGACATTGACGGGAATCCGGTACGAAAAGGCCCCTCAGTTTCGGCAAGCATCGATGGAACCGGCAGAGATTGGGGACCCAAAGCCGGTTCATACGGCAACGTCCACTCAGGCGACCTCACCTATGGGGATGTTAACTCATCTGCAACCACACTCTCTGACTTTCCGCTTATGGCAACCAGTGTCTATCCGGCCAGTTGGCCTAAGGATGCAAATGGCCATCCCTTTTGGCCCGGAATGTGGGCAAAAGACCCTGTGACCGGAGAACTATCCATTGATTCGGTGGCTGCCACAGAGTTTGATTTCAACAATCCAACACTGCCGTGGAAATTATGTCCGACTTCGGACGACACCGTCCTCGTTGGAAAATTTTATTCAGATAAAGAAATCTTTTTCAGCATGACTGATTACGACCGCAACAATCAGGGATTGATTTACGCTGAAAGTGATGGCGACACCACCCAGGGATATTCCCTCGGTCTGCAAATGGATATTTCAGCCCTGTCTTACGGCCGCTCCTATGCTGAAGATATTATCTTTTTCCCCATGCAGATTATTAATCACAGTCCTTATGATTACCATGGTGTTTACGTTGGATTCTACAACGACTCTGATATTCCAACGCGTCCTCATGATAATTTGGACTGGATGGCATTCATCGCAGAAGAATATGATGCACAGATTGATACAACCTATCACTACAACATGGCATTCATTTATGATTACCGGTACGGGACAGGAAATTTCCCGGCTTCGTATTATAAAGCCTTTCCGGCGATCAAGCTTTTGGAGACCCCGTTAGCCACTCACGACATTGATTTTGAAGGTGATGGTATTATTGACAGATATGAGGGCGAACAATTGGGCATTACGGACTGGCACTGGTTCGAATGGGGATCAAGGCCGGGTGTTATTGACAATACCCGAACAGAACTGGTTCAATACAAGGTGCTTTCCGGCGACAACACCGATTTAACTCCTGAAGAACAGGATGCATATTTCTGGCCGGCGCCAGACGGCACTCAGAATCCCCATTTTGACTCTGTGGAAGGATTTCAGGAGATGTTCCCCGGCGGAGCCGACTGTGTGTTCATTATGAGCTCAGGACCATTTGATTTGGCCGCCGGTGATACAACCACGTTCTCATTCGCCATTGTCATCGGTGATGATACCAGCGATGTCAAATTCAATGCAAGAACTGCACAATTCATGTATGAATTGAATTATCAGGGCGCTGATCCACCTCCCACGCCGAATGTAAGAGCTGTGCCCGGTGATAGCAAGGTTACGCTTTACTGGGATGACGCGGCTGAACACGCTGAAGATTTAATGACCGGCTACAGCGATTTCGAGGGATATAAAATTTATCGTTCAACTTCACCGCCCTCCAACAATGAATGGGGCGATAAAATATATGATGGCAACGGCGTGGAAGTCGGCTTCGTACCAATTGCTCAATTTGACCTGAACAATACAGTTTCAGGATTGGATCCGGTCTATCCCCATCTTAATTTGGGGAACAATACAGGCATTGTGCACATGTTTGTGGATGAAAACCTGCAGAATGGTAAAACCTACTGGTATTCAGTCACAGCCTATGATCGGGGCGTATCAGACGATCCTGCTCTCAACCCGGATGGCTGGGCGCCGTTGAATTCTCTTGAAACAGCAAAGGGTAATAATCCCAGCGCTGTGCCAAACCTCGTTGAAGTTGTTACTGGCAAAGCGCCGAGCAATTATGTCGAATCCGATATTGAAGTCGACGCATTACCGGGCACCTATGGTAACCACGATTTCAGCATTCAAATCGTCGATCCATTTGCGATTACCGGTCACAGCTACCTGGTTTCGTTTGACGACACTTCCGGTTCCAGCACCACATTCGATCTCAAGGACGAACAAACCGGCGAATATTTAATCGATGATTCCCCTGATATTCAGGGGCAAGTCTCACAAATATTGGATGGAATGACCATTGCCATCGACCAAAAATTTGATGCGATTCAGTTCGATCCGGATTCAATGGAGTGGTTTCACGAGGAAATGGGAAATCCTGCAGTCGGCAACTGGAATTTCAGTGGAGCATTTATTGTCCAGGAACCGTATGATTATGAAATTCGTTTCACAAATGAACAGGACACTGCATTTTTCCCTGCGACCTATACTGTGCCATTCGAAATCTGGAACCTTACATTGGATCAAAAAGCAAAATTTGCCCATTTCCCACCGCCGAACCCGGCCGATACCACTCTGGAAATGCAAAATAATTGGACCAGCGGCGATGAAATTAAGGTGCAGGAAAACGGTAAATTCACAATAACTTTAAAATTTACAGCGCCTCCCATTGCGGAAGTGATGGAAATTGACACAACATTCATCACTGCCGACAGTATGGCATTCGATACAACTGTTACCAGGACGGATACCAGCGTGACCCCGGTAGCCGGTGACATTGTCCGGCTGATCAGTGGAAAACCATTTAAAGGAAGCCGGGATTTCTTCCGAATAAATACTGCAGCCTATACCAACAGGGCAGTTGAAGAGGAAGATTTAGACAGAGTTAAAGTCGTCCCGAATCCGTATATGGTTTCTGCTGAATGGGAAATTGATCCAAATTACAAAAAATTGGGATTCACCAATCTTCCCAGCGAATGCGACATTCACATCTATACGCTCAGCGGTGAACGCGTTATCTCATTGCATCACGAGAGTGAAACCGAAGGATGGGAATGGTGGGACATGCTCACGTTCAATCAACAGGAAATCGCCTACGGATGTTATATTTATGTAGTTGAAACTCCAAATGGCAAAAAGAAAATTGGAAAATTTGTCATTCTTAGATAAGCTGTAATGGGCGTTTCCCATTTTCTACTGAATTCAAATTGTCAAACAAGGAGATTAAATAAAATGAATAAAGTATTAACTCTCGTATTAATTATTTTTCTGTTGGCTGCAGTTCCATCATGGTCCCAGGACATCAGCCGCGTGGGCACTTCGGCAGCGCAATTTTTGAAACTGGGCGTTGGCGCGCGCGCAGGCGCCCTGGGTGAGGCAGCCGTAACCGTTGCCAGTGATGTAACCGGACTTTACTGGAACCCGGCCAGCATATCTTCGATACACCGAACCTCTCTGGCAGTATCCAGAAATCAGCTTTATGCGGATATGGCCTACAACTTTTTTGGCGTGGTGCAACCATTAGGCGGAAGCAGCTCCATTGGAATTAGCGCATTGTACCTGGATTCCGGAGATATGGAAATCACCACGCTGGATAATCCGGATGGAACAGAAAGCTTTTTCTCTTGGGAAGCCTATAGCATCGGTTTGACTTATAGCCGATTTGTCACCGACAGGCTGAGTCTTGGCGGAACCGTAAAATACATCCGCGAAGGTGCATATCATCAAAGAGCACACACCATGGCCATCGACTTGGGCTCTCTGCTGGACACTGGTGTGATGGGGCTGAAACTGGGGATGTGCCTCAGCAACTTCGGCGGGCAGATGAGACTCTCCGGGCCCGGCCTTGAAGTTGACACCGAACGCTATCCCAACAATCCAGGCGCTTTAACAGACGACGCATACCTGAAAACCGAAGGCTATCCCCTGCCGCTGATTTTCAGAATGGGTCTTGCCACCGATTTGATTGGCGCCGAAGGGCAATTGCTAAAGAGCAGTATGAACAAAATGACAATTTATGTGGATGCCTACGACCCGAACGATGCACTGCTCAGATCCAATTTCGGATTCGAATATGAATGGAATAATATCCTTTCGCTTCGTGGAGGATTCCGCGGATTTTCCGTTGAGGATGATGCCTATGACTCATATAATACAGCAAGCTATACGTTTGGCGGAGGGCTTCAATACGATTTAAACGTCGCCCATATTCAATTCGATTATTGTTTAACAGATTATAAGATTTTGGGTACAGGCCATATATTTTCAATGGTGCTTGGATTTTAAACATCCCGGCGATTTGCATTGAAAAATAAATATCAGAACCTCCCGGAAGTTTCATGTTTGGATATATACATCGTATTTAAATGAAAAATTATGTATGATGATGATGACAGGCAGACTTCTGGGGGGTTTTTTTATTATAATCAGAATGTGAAATGAAGGAATTTTTACTGCACATTAAAAAGCAGGAAAATATTTTTAAAAAGTCTGTGAAGAAAGTAATGTCAGAAAAAAATCATCAATCCGAGCCGCGCCCGGCGGCCACTCTCATAAATATAATTATCCATTTCAGGCAGCATGAAATAGTTGGACATGGAATATGTATTCAGGGATAAATTTTTCTCTCGATCATTTAAAATATTCAGCATTTCAAAATAGGGAGAAATCTCGCCCAGAAAAAACGGGATCTTTTTAGAAATCCTCATATCGATATAATTGCGCCAATCTCCCCGCCGTTGAATGTAGAATTCATCATCAAAAATTGGTAATGGACTGTTTACACGAGCCAGAATGCTGGCCTTGAAGCTGTTTCGACTGATATAGTTTACGTTCAGACTGAACTTATGCCGCTGATCCCAGGCCAGCGGATAATATGCATCGCGCGTGGATGAACTCAAACCGTGAACAAATGTCTGGTAATTTTCCCTTGGAAAAGATCCGGTGCCTTCAGCTTTACAATAGGTATAGCTCAATTTGCCATAAAATCTGTTGTTTCCCGGCCGCCGCTCGACAAATATTTCAGCGCCGCGAATGTTTGCCCTGTCAAGATTTTCAAAGAATGAATAATTCAGTGGATCATCTTCTCCGGAATAGTACGCCTGAGTATTAACAAGGTTGGAGGTTTTCTTCCAAAAGAAGGTGGCACCCCAAAGTGTTTTCGGACCCAGTCCTTTACGATAGCCAATCTCCAGTGCATGCGTGCGTTCAGCCTCGAGTTCGGGATTCCCGAATAGCGGATACGTGACATCCGAATTGCGACTTGTATTCAGATAAAAATAATACAACGGAGGCATTTGGAAAAACCAGCCATAATTCACATGCAGCCTGTCTTCTTTGAAAATAAATGGCATTGAAGCGCCAAATCGCGGACTCAATTGAAATTTTGCTTTGGCCGTACGTGTACTCGCTGATTCAGCCTCCTCATGTGTTCGGCTGGAATTTTGAACGTATGTAATATTGGGATTAAAGTAATCTGCTCGCAAACCAATATTGGCGACAAGTTTTTCATAGTTTATCCGATTTTGCGCGTACACGGCCATCATTGCCGGTCGAACTTTCAAGTGATCGAATTGCGCTTCCAATGTACCAATCCGGTCATCATCTTCATCCGGCGCCTCATAAAGCAATAAACTGTTCATGTTAATATCGTACGACTTGAATTGAACGCCCATTTTAATCAAATTGTTTTGCGACAATTGATGCCAGTATGATGATTTAAAAAAATATGTATTCACTTTTACAAAATCCTCCCAGTCGTACACCTCACCAGAAGCGCCGGATATATAGGCATCTGTTTCATCTGAAATGGAAATTTTGTCGAGAACACGTTTAGTAACCATGTCCTTGCCAAAAGTCACTGTGTAAAAAGACTGAGGATTGAGAGTGTGAATTAGGGTCAGATTCAGTCGATTGCATTCTTTCTTCTGTTCGGCATCATTGGTATCTTTTCCTGTGAACAAATAATTGGAAAATTGCCGGGCCTGCCAGCTTGAGCTCAAGCTTTGAAAAATGACTTTTATTCTCTGCAATAACTTGAATGTAAATTTTGTGGTATAATGATAATTCTGGCCGCCTGATAATTCAGGATTTTCATTACTTTTATCATATACGTTACCATTATTTTCGAAATTCATATTTCCGGAAATGAAATAATTAAAATCGTAAATAGGCCCCCCAAAACTAACCAGCAAAGGCCCACCGACACTTAATTCCATTCTTCTTAAATTATCATTTTTAACATCCAATCCAATATTATCGGTATAGAATTTGAACAATCCTTCAGTTTTTTCTCTCCCCTCTTTTGTCGTTAAATTGACAATTCCAGAAATAGCCTCACCATATTCAGCGTCAAAACCGCCTGGCTGAATACTCATATCCGAAATCGCAGTGGATGGAACAAGGGCATTAATCTCACGAAACATAGGATCCTGAATTGAAAGGCCATCGACGAGGTAATGCGTATCGTAATTGCGCCCTCCCCTGATGTGACCGTTGACAATGCCTGGCTGCATTTTAAGCGTCTGGTAAAAATGATCAATTGGAAATTGCTCGCTCACCATTCCGTAATCCAATGTATAATTACTGGCGGTCACATTCTCATGTATCAATGGGCGCTCTGCTGTGACAACAATTTCCTTGCCCAGGTTCAGAACTTCCGAATCCATTTCAATATTTAGTTCTGTATTGTAATCCGCCTGAATGATCACATTTTTCACAACAGTGACCGCATAGCCAACCATTTTTGCACGAATGATGTAGTTTCCGGGGGGTACGCTGCTGATTTTATAGAAGCCGTTTTTGTCTGCAACTGTGGTGATTTTTGTATCGACTATTCGTATAATCGCTCCCGGCAGCGCCTGTTTTGTGTCCGTATCAATCAGCCTGCCTGACAACGATCCGGTGATGCCTGCCAGCATTAACTGTACATTTCCTGCCAGGAAAAAAAGAATAATCGTTATTTTAAAAAACATTTATTCTACCTATGATATTATTGAAAGAGGGATTCAATATTTTTGCAAAATACATGCCAACAATGACAGATAGTTAATAAATTACCCGAATTACCTCCATATCACAGGCTGTTTTTCATTCTTGTTTTTATTGATTTTAATAGCCATAAAATTAAACTATGCCCTGTATACATTCATTGATTTCTCGGATTCAAAGATTTTACCACCAAAATTCATTAATATGCAATAATTTACCAACATTGATGGTAAATTATTGCACACCATAAAAAGATTGTCAAAAAAAAATACTTGCAAATTTCCAAATTTTATATTATGTTTATTGTTCATTTCGAACACGCAGAATCCCACAGAGAATAATTACACCCAATCCGGTTAAAGATAGAACACTTCAACCACTGACTGTTCTCCCTGGATGCAGCTAATGTGGACATTGATGAAACGCGCTATTCTGATTCTGAAACAGGAAAGGACCGGTTTCACGAATAAAATTGAACAAGAAAAGGAAAAGAAAATTTATGAATTACAACCAGGTAATTGAATATCTTTACAATCTGAACAGCCTTGGATGGAAATTGGGTTTGGGTAAAATTAAATTATTATTGAAAGAATTGGATAATCCGCAGGACAAATACAAAATCATTCATATCGCAGGCACCAATGGCAAAGGGTCCACTTCAGCCATGCTGGACTCCATTTTGACTGCGGCAGGCTACAAAACAGGATTGAATACATCACCGCATCTAAATTATGTTGGCGAAAGGATAAAATACAAAGGACAACCGATAAGCAAAGATGAACTGGTTCAGTACATCGAACGCCTGAAACCGTTGATATCAAAATACAAATGCACATTTTTCGAAACCATGACCGCAATGGCTCTGCTTTATTTTGCAGACAAAAAAATTGATATTGCTGTGATCGAAGTTGGGCTTGGCGGCCGATTGGATGCAACCAACGTTATAAATCCGTTAATAAGCATCATCACCAATATCGAAATAGATCACACAAAACAATTGGGACGAACGAAAAAATCAATTGCTGCTGAAAAAGCAGGCATCATTAAACCAGGTTCCATTTGCATTACGAACTGTCGATATAAAAATGTCGAAGAAATTATTACAAAAGCATGCGAAGAAAAGCATGTTGAACATATTCGCGTGGATCAGCTTCTCAGGATCAATAATCTCCAGTATGGAGAAAGCTTTACAACACTGGATATGGCCATTAATGGATCAGTTTTTCCACAAATAAAAGTGGGACTTGTTGGGGAACATCAAATTCAAAACGCGGCTCTGGCTGTTACCGCCGCAGATGTTATCAATTCTCGTTTTATGCCCATAAAAATCGAAGACATCTATCATGGCCTGCTGGATGTTCAGTGGCCCGGCCGCTTGCAAATTATTTCGTACAATCCTCGCGTCATTCTCGATGTCGCTCACAATTCCAACGGAACCAAATTTCTGAAAAAATCCATTCAAACCATTTTCAACTACGATCGGTTGGTTGTAATTTTCGGGGTTTGCAAGGATAAAAATGTTGAATCTATGGTTAAAAATTTGGCGTCGATATCAGATATCTTTATCGCTGTGAAAGCAGAGACTCATCGCGGATTGGAAGCCGCTGCAATATCAAAAATCGCTCGCCAACACACGAAATCCGTGAAAAAATTTGCATGCGTCAGCGAAGGATTGAGCTTTGCAATTCAGAATGCAAGAAAGAATGATCTCATCCTTTGTGCAGGTTCTCATTACACCGTGAGCGAAATCATCGACTATTTTGATCAGAAACAATCATCTGTAAAATTGACTGTGTAATTTTATTCATGCAGGTTGTGTTAGATATTTAAGTTGCTTCAATGCTTTTCAGGCACGAGCAGCCATTTATATTAATTTAATTGTTGCCTAATTTTATTAAAATTCAGAGAAAAATACTTGACTTTAAAAGGAAAATTTCCTAAATTCTTTTAACCTGGATTATTCATTGTAATTCATTAAGGAATCCAGATAGCCTGAATGGT
>CAZSBG010000080.1:0-27106 GCA_964605145.1 uncultured Cytophagia bacterium
AATATTCCCCTATTGTTGTCATTCCCGTACCACAGGCATTCCCTTCGGTCACATGCCTGCAAAGTTTCATTATATTTTTAAATGAATGCAGACTTTGCTTTTAGCGGGAATCTCCTCATAATTTAGAATGAGATTCCTGTCCTCCAAAAAGATGGCGGATCTACGACAAAAGACGTGCAGGCGACCAAAGGCGACCAACGGAAGTACCCCAGGTAAAGTCCAGAGGAAATGACAGAAAAAAGGTAATCTGACTATGTAGTATTATAGATAACGCAAAATACTATAATTCTCAAATTGAGATGGGCGCAGCCTGACTTCTGTTTATTTTATCATTCTGAGTTTAATCAGAAAAAACTGAGCCAGGTTTTAATGCAATTAAAAATAGCGTGTTAACCCGTTATGAATTTGTGGTATGTTTCTTGAATGACTCGAGAGAGACACGTTCTATTTCGAAACATTAGTACGCATAGATGATCTCAAACTTTAGGAGCAGCATGATTCAGACCTTCAACATCAGCAAATCTTTCTTTGACCGCAAGACCGGCGAGGCCAGAGCGGTTCAGCCAACATCTATTAAAATTGAAAAGGGAGAGGTGTTCGGATTGCTGGGTCCGAACGGGGCCGGCAAAACAACCCTGCTCCGCATGCTCGCTACCATTCTCACCCCGACCGATGGAACCGCGCTCATCAACGGCTTCGATTTACGAAGGCAGCCGGATGAAATAAAAAAATCAATCGGATTTTTATCCGGCAATACAAAACTTTACGGGCGGCTTTCGCCGCGGGAACTGCTTCATTATTTCGGTTCGCTTTATGAAATGAATGCCGAAAAGATCGATTCGCGCACCGAAGAAATATTCTCCCTGTTGAATATGCACAATTTTGCCCATCAGCGAATTGAAAAACTCTCCACCGGTCAAACCCAGAAAACATCCATTGCCCGAAGCATTTTGCACGATCCGCCTATTTTTATTTTGGATGAACCGACGCTGGGACTGGACATTCTCACCAGCCGGAGCATCATCGATTTTATCCGAACTGCTTCACACAATGGCAAGACTATTATTTTTTCAACGCATTATATGGAAGAAGCGGAGCGATTATGTGACAGAATAGGTTTGATGCATCATGGAGAAATTTTAGCTATCAACACGCTGAAAGGCTATTCAGACTATACTGGAAAATCGAATTTGGCAGAAATTTTTATGAGTTATATTGGCGAGCGCGAGGAGGCATTTCGTGAAATACAATAAAATAGCTGTGGTTTTCAAAAAAGAACTTCTCGAAACCCTGCGCGACCGGCGGAGCATGGTGGCAATGATTTTAATCCCCATTGTGCTGTACCCGCTCATGTTCATTGTGATGAGCCAGATGATCACGTTCGGCGGATTCGATTTCGATGAAAAAATGGGAAGTCAGGTGACTACGGAAATTCCCAACAGCGGCATTGCTGCGGGAAACGAAAAAACTGCATCGTCGGAAACGGTCTCACCGACGATCCCAACAAATGATGAATTCCCTGTCCC
The DNA here is from genome assembly GCA_964605145.1 of uncultured Cytophagia bacterium. Taxonomy (GTDB): domain Bacteria; phylum Zhuqueibacterota; class Zhuqueibacteria; order Thermofontimicrobiales; family Thermofontimicrobiaceae; genus CAZSBG01. Next base: position 1,527 of record CAZSBG010000080.1, read on the forward strand.
TGAAACTTTAGGTGCGAGCACGCTGAGCAGCGCCCCGGAAACCAGCGTCGGCGGAATGATTTTCGGCTCGCTCGTGCCGGTGCTGCTGATTGTCACGCTCATCTTTGGCGCGCTGTACCCGGCCATCGATCTGACTGCCGGCGAAAAAGAGCGCGGCACCCTGGAAACCATCTTGACCGTGCCAATCAGCCGGGTCGAATTGCTTTTCGGCAAATACCTGACCGTTTCAACATTTGCGCTGATGACCGGCGTCCTCAACCTCATCTCTATGCTGATGACCTATTCGCTTGGCCTCATTCAAATGGGCGCGCTGACCGGCGATGTTCAATTTTCACTGACTCCGGCAGCGATGATCATCCTCTTCATTTCACTGATCCCGCTTTCGCTGTTCATCAGTTCGACTATTATTTCGGTGTGCATTTTCGCCCGGTCGTTCAAAGAAGCGCAAAACCTGGTGACGCCGTTTTACCTGCTGCTCATTTTCCCTGCGCTTTTTGCGCTGGCTCCCGGGATGAAGTTGAGCAGTATGCTTTCGCTCATTCCTGTTTTAAATGTCAGCCTGCTTTTCAAAGAAGTGCTGTTCGGGCACTATCCCATGAATTTAATTTTTTCGGTATTCCTTTCCAATGCTCTGTTCGCGTTCATCGGAATAACCGTTGTGTCCAAACTGTTCAACGCCGAAGATGTGCTGTTCACCGAAGGCAAAGGCTGGCAATTCCTGCTGCGGCGCTCTCAGATTATCCCGACCGAGGTCTTTCATCCGTCCAGCGTTTTCATTATTTATGCGATCATCGCGTTTCTGCTTTTTTATGTCGGCTCGACCATTCAAGCGCAATACAAGCATTGGGGCATTTTAGCCACACAATGGCTGCTGATTTTTCTCCCGGTGCTGGCGTTCGGCTGGTACAACAAAGTCGATTTGAAGAAGACGCTGCATTTGAAACGTTTCCACCCGTTGGACCTGGTTGGCACAATTTTTCTGGCGATTGCCGGCATTGCAGTCACAACATGGGTGGCGCGATTCCAGATTATGCTATTTCCGGAGACCATAAAAATCGGGAAGGTGCTGGAAAAAATTATGAATTTCGAATCCCTGGGAGTGAATTCGTTCCTGGGCATATTCATTTTCGCCATCAGCCCGGCCATTTGTGAAGAACTGCTTTTCCGAGGCGCAATGCTCTCGTCTCTCAAAAAAAGAATGTCTCCCCTGGCAGCAATGACAGTCGTTGCGTTCATGTTTGGCATTTTCCACATTTACCTGTTTCGAATTCTCCCCACGGCAATTCTGGGATTTTATCTGGCATTCATCGTCTATCGGACCGGTTCCGTATACCTGGGTATGATCGGCCATGCGCTGAACAACAGCTTTGCCCTGCTGGTCATTTCCAATCCACGAGTGAGAACCCTGTACGGTCATCTTGCCGGTGAGAGCCAGTATTTGCCGATTGTAATTTTAGCAGTGATCGGATTCATTCTTTTCGGTACGCTTTTAATTTTAAAATTCGATGGAAAGCCAGCCCGTTCAACGAATTGATTGTTTTTTGAGATGCCCCGCGTTCTATCTCTCAAGCGGTGGAACGTAACTCCTGCATATTCAGTTTTTCCCTCAATTCCATCACATTTTTCTCATTGACTCTCAAATTAAAAATTCCTATTTTTAATGGAATAAAATTCCATTTGAGTTGTATAGTGAATAGGGGATATGAGCACTCAATCCGAAAATAGCATGGATAAACAAGAACTCCGCTGGATTCGCAAGGCGAAAAAAGGAAATCACAGGGCATTTGAACGGCTGGTTCTGAGATACCGGAAACAGCTTTATTTTGCCGTACGAAAAATTGTGATTGACCATGACAACGCCAGCGATGTGGTTCAGGAAAGTTTTGTGAAAGCCTATCAAAATCTGGAGCGGTTCGACGAACAGTATCCATTCTATCCCTGGCTGTTTCGGATTGCGGTTAACGCAAGTCTGAATTATCAGCAAAAGATGAGCAGGCAGCGGGAGACGTTTGTCAGGCAGGATGAAGAGACAATCAGTCAGGTGGCGAAATCCAACGGGAGTCCACTGGAGCATGTTCTCCGGGATGAATTGAAATCCCAAATTTCTGCCGCCATCGCTGCGTTGCCATTTGACCAGCGCATCGTATTTATTTTGAAGACATCAGAAGGATTGAGCTACAGGGAAATCAGCGATCATTTGGAAATTTCAATGGGCACGGTCATGTCCCGATTGTCCCGAGCGCGAACAAAACTGAAAGAGTTGCTTGAGCCTTATTTAACCTGAATTATTCATGCAATTATAATAAAATTGATTCAATTACTTGATTATTATTAAATTGAATCACCAATTCATTGAGAACTCAGTTTTAGACGTAAAAATGTACTAATCTCTAAATTCAGCACCATTCAGGTTATCTCGATACCTTTAGGAATATAATGTGAATAATCGAGGTTGAGCAATATTGATGGAGAGGTGAAAAAATGAATTGTCAGCAAGTCCGGGAGAAACTGGAAAAATATATTGACGGAGAACTCGGAAGCGACGAAAGAGCGTCCCTTGAAGCGCACGTAGCAAATTGTCCTGAGTGTGCTGCGGAACTGGCGAATCTACAGGCATTGAACGCCACCGGCAGGGTGAATATTTTTCCGGAACCTGAGCCCGACTATTGGGACCAATTGAGCGCATCGGTGATGGAGCAGATTCGGGACAGTGAGGCGCAATCTGAAAAGGCTGTCTCATGGGTTGAAAAAATCAAAGCCATAGTATGGCCGGCCCCGGTCAAATTTCGCCTTGCCAGTTTGGCGGCTTCGGCGGCGATCATTTTTTTCTTTGTCCATTTCGCTTTTTTCCGGGAGGGAAAATTTAAAATGCCTCCGAAATCTATCCAGAAAGAATTCACAGAACAGGCGCTGAATGATAGTGAAGTCAGTGAAAAATTGGAAAACGCATCTCCAGCCAAATCTGACGTGCCTCAGCAGGCAGAAGCCGATGCAAAATCTACCGAGGCTCAAAAAAGAAAAGTTGAAGCATCGAAAGAAGATTCTCACGATCAGTTCAGAAATATGGATAACATGACGATAAATCCACCTGCGTCGCACAAAGCTTCCGGGAAGGGCGCGCTTATGTCGCAAAGCCCAACGAAACCGCGAAGTATTGATACAAATAAAAAATCTGAGATTGAAGAAAAAATGACTCCGCCGGCAATGGCGCCGGATCAGGATTTTGAAGTAATGGATACGAGACAAAATCAAACGAATATGCAATTCTTCGATACCAGAATGGCACGGCCTGCATCGTTGGAAAAAGAAATCGCAGCAGACGAAAGTACGGTCGTCTCGACGCAGGCATTAAATAAGGACGAAATCGATTTTCTATTTCAAAAAGCAAAAGCCGAGGCTTCGCAGAAACGGAGATTCGCAGAAAAAATACGTGTCTGGGAAAACGTTTTGAAAATGGATCCGCCTGTTGGGTGTCAAAAAAGAGCGATTCGCGAGCAGATGCAGTTGCATTATTACCATGCACTCAATGCCAAAGAAACTGAACAGATTGAGCAGGCGATCAAATTCTATGAGTCAAATTTATATTTATTCAAGAATGATTCGAATATCAATGAAATAAAAACGGAGCTTGAAGAGATACAAAATAAATTAAAGAACACTGAAAAAAAATGATGAGATGGGAATATTTCTTGTTTCCAACTGTATAGATAGTGGACGTCAATTCAACAGGTTTATTTTCACTCAATGCAGGAGGAATTATCATGTTTTCCCGAAAAACTTTTTTCATGTTAAGCGTTATATTTTTTCTTCAATCAATATGTGGGCTGGCTAATTTTGTCTCAGCTCAGGGATTCATCATTCCGCGACCACTGCCTCATCCCCATTTGAAAGCGCCCGTTCTCACGAATCACAAAGTCGATGTCAAAATCACCAACCAGGTGGCTACCGTGGTGGTGGATCAGGTATTTTACAATGATTCCAAACGAGCCGTGGAAGGTGTTTACTATTTTCCACTGCCTGAAAAAGCCGGTATCTCAGATTTTAAAATGTATGCGGATGGCAAAACATTAACCGGTGAAATTCTGGAAAAAGAAAAAGCGCGGCACATTTACGAGGATATTGTCCGTCGAAATATCGATCCTGCATTGCTGGAGTATGTGAATCACAATTTATTCAGCGCCAATATTTTTCCCATCCCACCGAAGAGCGAACGAAAAATTGTCCTGGAGTATTCAATGCTGCTTCAGCGCGATGGTGATCTCGTAAAATTTAGTTATCCTTTGCGAGGTGAGCTAAGCCCCGGGCGCGGAACACGGCCGCCAATGCCATTTCCTCCGCCTCGTTCAATGCCGTTGAATGAAAATCGGCAATCGAACAGCATTGAAGCAGAAACAGTTATCGATCAATTAATTGTCATTGATCTTCATTCAGAAATCCCGTTGAAAAATATCTATTCCCCCAGCCATGATGTGAGAATTTCAAAGTTAAATGATTCTCATGCGAAAGTCAGCTTTGAGGGAAAACGGGAATCAACCTCAGATAGTTTCATTCTTTATTATTCTTATTCTGAAAAAGATTTTGGCATGAATTTATTGACCTATCATCCCCAGGGCGGAGGAGATGACTTTTTCATGCTTTTAGTCTCTCCAAAAGCTGAGTTTTCCATCAAAGAAATTATTGAAAAAGATATGCTATTTGTCATCGATGTTTCCGGGAGCATGAACGGGAAGAAAATTGAACAGGCCAAAGCAGCATTGAAATATTGCATCAACAGTCTGGATGAGAATGACCGTTTCAATATAATTACCTTCAGCACAGAGGCGAAATCATTCAAAAATATGCTTGTGAAACCAGGGTCGAATGCCGATGATGCTTTGAGATTTGTGGAAAACATTGAAGCCAAAGGAGGTACGAATATTAACGATGCATTGACGAAAGCCATGGCTATGGAATTCGATGAGAATCGGGCCAGCAGTATCGTGTTTTTAACGGACGGACTGCCAACTGTGGGAGAAATCGACATCAACTCCATCTTGAAAAATGTTACCGATAATAACAGGAATGGCATAAAAATATTCACCTTTGGTGTAGGATACGATGTCAATACGGTTCTCCTGGATAAAATTGCCTCGAACAGCCGTGCGGTTTCGGATTATGTTGAACCGAACGAGCAGATTGAGCAAAAGGTATCTGCATTTTATGATAAAGTAAGTCATCCGGTGTTAACTGATTTAGCGCTGAATTTTGGACGAATCGAAGTGGAAGATATATTTCCCAAAAAATTGCCAGATTTGTTCAAAGGCGCTCAATTGACAATTCTGGGCCGGTATAAAAATAATGCTAAGTCGGAAGTTTCTCTTGTCGGTATGGCAGGAAAAAAGAAGAAAAAATTCACCTACAGGGCAGATTTTTCGAAAAAGACTGAAGAGCATAATTTTATTCCGTATTTGTGGGCCATGCGGAAAATTGGTTTTCTCATGGATGAGATCCGTTTAAATGGCGAGAATGAGGAATTAAAAGATGAAATAATCCGTTTGAGCAAGAAGTACGGCGTAATGTCACCTTTTACATCCTATCTGGTTCAGGAGGACAGGCAAGTGGCGCACCAAATGTTGAACGCAGTTCCAATGAGTCGGTCGGGCAATGGTAAGGCAGATGGTTTTTCTGCTTTTGAAAACCTTTCAGTCCAGAGTGCTGCGAACGCGCCGGCCATGTCTGCTAAAAAGACCAGTGGAGTTTATGCGGTGAAAGCGAGCAAAGAATCAAAAAAAATGAAGGAATCCAGTTTTTTAACCGATAATGAAAATGTAAGACGGGTTGATGGGAGAACGTTCTACCTAACAGATAACATTTGGATTGATAGTGAATTTCAAGCCCAAAAGACCATCGACGTGAAATATGGCAGTGGTGCCTACATTGAAATTCTCATGGAATTCCCAAAATTAGCTAAAATTTTCTCATTGGGCGAAAAAGTGATATTCAAATATAATGAGAGATTTATAAGAATTGGCGATGAAGGTGAGAACAGCTTCAAATCAGATGAATTACGAAGCATTTTTCGAAAATAATACTGCGTCAGGTAAAGGGAATTTCCTCGATAAGAAAGACAAGGATTATGCTAAATAGTAGGGTGGAGGCGAGCAATGCGAGGCACCCACGGTTTGAAAATTGGTGGCAATAATTTGAAATTCGTGGATATTCTTTTTAATAGAAAAAGGTTTAAAATTAACCGGGAAATTATAAATTTCCTAACTGTAGAATTATCGATATAAGATATTATATTTATTTCGGATGACCTTGGAATGAGAGTTTTGTAAATGTTGCATTCCGGAAATAAAAAAAAATGTTATGACAAAAAGTTCTTGATTCTTTCCTGAAAAATGTATATCTTGTAAGGCTATATACGGAAAATTATCTTCTGAATTTCTGCCTTCAAACCTGCATTCAAATCGAGTTATATTTTTTAAATAGATCTAAATAATTTGTGAACCTATTCGAAAGGAGTACTATGAAAAATCCAAAGTACATTAGGAAACTCAGTCAGGTATCACAGCTTTCGTCTCAAGAACAAAAAATGCTCGAGCCGGTTTACGAAAAATTTGCCTTTCGCTCGAATGAATATTATCAATCCCTGATTGACTGGGATGATCCAAATGATCCCATTCGGCGAATAATTATCCCTGGCCGGGATGAGCTAAAAGCCTGGGGAGAACTGGATGCTTCTGGCGAGGGACAATACACGGTATTGCCGGGTGTTGAGCATAAATACCAGTACACAGCGTTATTGTTGGTGAATGATGTCTGTGGTGGGTATTGTCGTTTTTGTTTTCGAAAGCGTATTTTCATGAATGAGAATGATGAAGTCTCCAGGGATATGAGCAATGGTATCGAATATATCCGAAACAACAAGGAGATTACCAACGTTCTTTTAACGGGCGGTGATCCACTTGTTTTATCGACAGGGAAGCTGGAGAAAATAATCAGCCAGCTTCGTAAGATCGATCATGTTCGTATTATTCGGATTGGTACCAAAATGCCTGCTTTTAATCCGTTTCGGATTTTAAACGATCCGTCATTACTGGAAATGATTGAAAAGTACAGTACAGACGATCGTCGGATTTACATCATGGCTCATTTCAATCATCCTCGCGAATTGACCGAGGAAGCTGTTAACGCAATGCGGCTACTACAGAAAGCCAGTGCGGTGACTGTGAATCAGACACCAATGATAAAAGGTGTGAATGACAGTCCCTCAGTAATGGGAGACCTGTTCCGTAAGCTTTCTTATATCGGAGTGCCGCCTTATTACGTTTTTCAGTGTCGCCCAACCCTGGGTAACTTCACTTTTTCAGTTCGACTGGAGCGTGCCTATGAAATATTTGAACAGGCAAGAATGAGATGTTCAGGTCTTGCAAAAAGGGCCAGGTTTGCCATGTCGCATAAAACTGGAAAAATTGAAGTTGTGGGTAAAACAGACAAGTACGTATTCATGCGCTATCACCGTTCTGCAAATCCCGATGAAAAAGGGAAATTTATGATTCTGAAAAGTAATCCCACTGCGCACTGGTTTGATGACTATGAATTGGTGGATGAATATGTTTTTGATAATCCGTTTGAAAAATTATCTGTTGCTTATTAAATTCACTAATACATAAATAACATAAACAACAAAGAATTCAAAAAAAATGAAACCAAAAAAACAGCTATTCGAAAAAGCAAAAAAGGCGTGATTGATTCACGCCTTTTTTTTTATTATTCACTCAAATGAATTTCGATCTTCTCTTTTCCAACCACATTTAACTCAGAATTTACATAATTGCTACCTTCAACTTTTTCATGATCAAAAGTCAGATTATTCCCTGATTTTTTTACCTGGCTGGCTTTCTTGCTTTCGGGTAGAAGCAAATGGAGTTTAATCGCGGAATCGGCAGTCAAATCCAGCATGATTTTATCTTCCGCCTGGATCCAGTGGAACGTGTACTGGATTCCTGATTCACTGGCTCCATAGCCGACCTTTACTTCGGCTCGGTCTATGCCGGCAGCAATCCATCGAGGTGACAGCCGAACGTTTTTAAACAGACAGGAATTATCGATAACACCGGCTAATCCTTCGATAAACGCGTACAACATTGCTGAAGAGCCCCAGCCATCAGTTGGGGTGGCTTCCGGACTGGTGCTGGTTTCAACGGTAGAAGGTTTTCCGTCCGGAAAATACCAGAGATAGGTTTCGCCTGTTTCTTCAATCATTTTTGCGTATTTAACCAGTGTTTCCACCGCAAATTTTTCAAAGCCATGTTCGAAAGCTGCTCGCGCCAATTCACCTCCGGCAAGCGGGAAGATACCTCCATTGATATAGGCGCCTTCAATAATTTTGGGATCGCCAAACAATCCGGCAGGAAAAGGGGGATCAATGGAAAACCATTCTGCAAACGCCCGGTCGCTTCGATTTTGGTATTCGAGAATGATGTTCACTGCCATGTCGTGCGTTGTCATGCCGCGATTTATGGCCATAGGATTGGACAGCGAGAGTTGAACCGATTCGTCAAAATTTGGAACAGTGAAATCATCAATGGGAATTCTGTGCGTATAAAAATTGCCATTCCAGCAGACCTCGTTGGCGCGTGACTGAATGCCACGTGCAGTTTCACTCCATTGATTTGCCCTGCTTTCATCACCACATACAGAAAAAAGAGTGGCGAGAATTTGGCATGCTTCAAAAAGTCCGGAATTATCACCGTGAAAAATGCCCCAGTGCGTTTGGTCAGTAATTTGAAAATTGAGCCAGGGATGGTTGGGGGCCACATAATCGAAATCCCAGGTATCGATGGTGAACGCCCGCTTCATCAGTCCGTATTCGCTTGACCAGCGCCAGGGATGAGTGAGCGAATAATTCAATGCTTTTTCTGCATGAGGCAGCATTTGCTGCAGCCATTCCTCATTTCCGGTGGACTGCCAGCCCAAAAAAACAGCCTTGACGAACCGATACTCCACATCGGCTTCAACTGGCACGCGAACATACTTGGTCCAGTTTTCCCGATCCATGGCGCACGAAACAAAGTCCATGAGCGAGCCATTGGCCAACTGCGTGTCAGCAAAATGGGCAGTGCCGCTGAGCATGTCCTTCTCCATGTAACGCGCGCCGCGAAGAATATCCGAGTGATCGCGAATCCAGATGGCGTTGCAGTCAGGGCTGCGGTAGCCATGCACGCGCTGTTTATCGATGTGGTAAGTAACCTGGTCTTTTTCAAGAAATCTTTTGATGGTCGAAAAGAAATTGTCGTAAATTGGGATGCCGGTTGTGATTTTTGTTTCCATTGAAAATCCTTAATTTTTTGGAAGATTTTTTTGGCTACGGATATTCACGGATTAAACACGGATAACAAAAAATAAATTATATATTCATCAGCCAAATATTTACAGGGAATTTCGCGAATTAAAAATTTACTGATTTTTGTCTAAGTTATATCACTACTCGCCCACATAAGGATTAGAATTTTTTAGAATGAAAAGATGAAAAGTCTATTTTAATCGCATTCGATTTTCGTGTCCAATTCCTGTGTGTACGTGGTTTTTATTTTTTGGTTCTATCCTGTTTCGTGTGGGTAAATAGATTCAATGCAAGGAACGCAACGGCTAAAAAAATGATCGCAATCATAAACAATAACGCTTGGGTTTATCATATTTCACCACTCCGTGGTTTTATGAATATGCTGAACACTTATGCTACCAATATACAACCGCTACGCGGTTTTGATAATTGCCAATCACAAAATAATCCCGTAGGGATGGAATATCGGTAGAAAAATCGGCCACCGGATTGAGGTAACCCCCGTCAGGGGTGACATATTTTTTAACATTTAACACATCAGCAAAATTTTTGTTCAGATTTTTTTTTGACTTTGGTAGAAAAAACATAAGGGATTCAAACGGGCAGGTTTGCCTTTCTTTTTTTCAAAATGATTGATGCAGCCACGTAGGCAACAATCCCCCATGAGAAACCGAAAATCGCATCCATACCATGGTGATAGCCCAGGTATACCGTGGAAATCGCTACTCCGATGGAAACAGGAATCAGTGCATAGCCCAGGTTTCTCTGATAGCGGAATGCAATCAGCGCCCAACCGATGGCAGTGGACACGTGTACCGACGGAAACGTGCCTCCCCGCTGCGCGCCATTTGTCTGGGTGATGCGGGTGATTTCAGCGAATACATATCCAGTATATTGCTGTGGGTGCAAATCTTTTATCGATTCGTTCATGAATGGCGCAAGAATCGGGAGAAATCGAAACAGGATAAAATTGGAAAGATGAATAAAGGTTCCTATGAAAAATGCGGTAAACGCTTCCTGTTTTTTCCCCTGAAAATAAAGCGAGAGTGTGACAATCGGCATGAAAAGGAAAAACCCGGAATAGAAGAACGTCATTATCTCATCCAGCAGGGGGTGATAGAATTGCTGGAACCAGACTGTGGGATAAACACCAAAAATGGCATAATCAAATGAAATAATGAAATCGGTCGCCCAATAACTGCTGAAAAACATCCGGCCAGTGGCGTCAATTTCTCTCCAGCCGAGCGCCAGCACAGCGATGGGGTAAAAGGTGCGCAGAAAATGGAAAAACCGGCTGCTCGATTCTCTTTCGCCCCGTCGAATAATGTCCAGGATGAGCAAAATCACACCAAGATGAACAATGACATAGTTGAACCAGTGATCGACGGTTTTGTGAAAGAATATCAACAGTAATGCGATAAGCGCAAGGTAGCCGATGCAATTATAATCGACCAGCCTGAATTTTGCATGCCCGAATTTTGCGTTCCAAAAAAAAATTAGATCTGACCCGATTCTGCATTTTATTTTCAATTCGAAATATTCCTGAAATTTAATGAGCGAAAACAATGAAAAAATCGAGCGTGACACCGATGAGGTAATGTAAGATAAAAGGCCAAAGAATTGATTTAGAGCGAATTGCCATTATACCGAATAAAATGCCGGCAGGTATGGAGGAAAGAATTTCAGCCGCCGGAAATCCGATGTGCCACAAACATGAAGAAATGGTTTGAATACAGATGGCTGTTTAATTGCCCAGTTTATTTTTCAATCCAAATAAAATGAAGCCCCGGAAAAGAAACTCCCATGCGGAATAAAAAAGAAGTCCCCGAAAAAGCTGCAAACGAATGAAGCCGGCCGCATCAGTTGCGCTTTTATCGAAGGGATAAAATCCGCGCATGGCCTCTGTCTTCGAAGCCGGGTACAACAAGGCAGCGGCGATTATCAGGAATAGAATTAGCGTCACCGGCAGCCATGTCCGCCATTCTCCGATTCGGAGCCCGTAATCCGCCGATGATTCACGACAATAAAAATGGATGATCGCCAAAGGCAAAAGTCCGAAGAGGAAAAAGGCGCAGGCGAACATTGCGACTGTGTGAAAGAAATCTCCCTGCCAGTTCAAAATTCTGCCGTTCAGGCCTGGCGAGCAAAAATAGCGATGCAGGGTTGGCAGCAAAGACGCCATCACAAGGATGATTGTTGTTTTTCCTGCATCTTTTTCAAAGAAGGACTTCGGATTTAATCCCTGCAAAACTTGCGCCCTCATCGGCCAAATACATCGATGGCGTGATGCAGGCACTTCACCTCCATGGGCGTTTGCTCCATCACTTCACCATCAGGAGTGAGAATTTTGGGCACATCGGTTTCTACAGTCATTTCTTTTGCCTTAAATGTTTCCACTTCATCGAGGTGGACATGTTCGCCGGTAAAAACTTTTGGCAGGGATTGCAACAGTTTAATTCTGGATAGCTTCCCTAACAGCGTGATATCCAGCAATCCATCGTCAAATTGTGCATCCGGCGCCATCAGAAAATTGGAGGTATAGCGCGTATTGGAAATTTCCACAAAAATGTTTTCGCGTTCCAATATTTTTCCGTCTATCTCAATCCTGAGTTTGTGATTTTTAAGGAAAATAGTTTGGTACAAAACACCCAGCAAATAGGATACATTCCCGAAAACTTTCAGGGATAGCGCTGTTTTGGTCACATCCGAGACAAAACCAAGACCGAGGATGTTGATAAAGTAATACTCATTTTTGGCTGTTTTGAACAGCCCAACATCCACTTTTCTGGTCTTGTTCGCGGCCATTATATCAATCGCTTCGATCCATTTTGTGTTATCAAGTTTCAAATCTTTTGCAAATGCATTGCCTGTCCCCACCGGCAAAACACCCAGCGGTATGGAGCCGGCGCCCTTGTTTCGAAAATAACCATTGATGACCTCGAATAGCGTGCCGTCGCCACCTCCTGCAGCAATTCCGTCATATTGGGAAAAATCAATTTCCCGGGCTATTTCAGTCGCGTTTGTTGGATATTTCGTCAATTTTACATCGAGGTCAATACCCTTCTCAATGAAAATTTTCTGAATTTGCGGAAGAAGTCGCCTGGCCCGGCCATGCGCGGAAAAGGGATTATAAATGAGTAATATTTTCAAATTTCTCTCCTTAATTCTATAATCTGGATAACCAGTTGAGATATTTATTATATTGATTTTATTACAGTTAGGTCTGTAATGGACGCATATATGCGCCCATTACACAGATAAATATAAAAGACTATTTTTTTGACTGGTCATTCATATCTGTAATTTAGGTGTATTCAAAAAAAGCGAAAAACCACAAATGGCGCGAAGCACGAAGGAAATGTTAATGCTATCTCATAGCCATTTCAAAAATTATATATGAACCGGTATTCAAGTATTATTACTTGCGGCTTTGCTGCGCTGGGATTTCAGTTAGTCTTTAAGAATAAATTTCTGAACATTTCCGGAAGAAAATTACAAAAAACTAAATTCAATGAAATAAATTCCAAATACAAAAGTCCAATTTTCAAACTTTTACCAAAAGAACAATCAGACGACCCTGTCCGAAGTTGATTTTTTGGAATCTGGTTTTGTAATTTCATATGCATCCTTCGGCGCTTTGACGCAGGTTAAGAATCCGTGAAGATCAGCGCGGAACGGCCGCCATCTTTTTGGAGGATCATCCGTTTAATCAGCGTTCTTTTTCTTTTTTGGTTCTGGCTTTGCGAGGTTGGGATATTTTACATGAAAAGTTTACGTCAAATAGAGTCCGAAAAGGGATACACCCCGGTTGTCCGCAGGACACCGGGATTTTCCGAAAGACACTATATAAAAATTTCCACAACATAATCGCCGGAAATAAAAGGCAGATTCAACTGTCCGTCAAAATCGATTTTGGTATCATAATTGATGATTGCCAGCGGCTTTTTATTTTCGGCTTGCTTGTTAATTTTCAATGTTAAATAGTTGTTGCGAATTCGAATTTTGGCGTCAATGGATTTGGCCAGCGAAAGCAATTTCGGGCGAATCATGATTTTGTCCTGCAATGGTCGGACCCCCAGAAGATGATGGACAAAAAGCGTGATTAACTCAGACCACGACCATGTGATGATCCCCAGCGGCGGCATGGGCGGGGATGGCCGGAATCCGAAATGTTCGATTTCAAGGTAGCTCCCGGCGTCTGGTGAAATATCGTACATCCAGTCCATAGCGCGGCGGACTTTTTCGGGATTTTCATTTTCGAGATATGCCCTTGCCATAAGCACAGTTGCCAGGGGCCAGGGCCCGCCAATGTCTGCTTCGGATGTGACGTTATAACGCGCGTACCCGCCATGATCCCAGGTCTGGTTCCAGAGCAGTTCCAAATGCTCCAGTGTTTTTGTGGCGATGGGGCCTTTGGCATCGATCATCTCGTGACAAATGGCAAAGGTTTCGCATGTGTCCGGCTCGATAACATTTTTGTCCAATTCTTTGAGCGGGACGCCATCGTTCAAAATCGATTTGTCCGGCGGCTCGAAATACAGGTGAATTTCCCCCGACTCTTTCCGCCGCTTGATGAGATGCCCATCATCCACCATCGCGAATTTCGGATGGTTGAGCATAGCATCTTTGATTTCATCGGACGCGTTTTGCCATCGCATCGCCAGTTTTTCTTCATTCATTTCTATTGCCATAGCTGCCGCTTTTTCCAGGCCAATCACCGGGAAAACCTGATAGGCGAGTTCGTACCCGTTGGTTACGCCAAATGCCTGATGCCGCTCCCAGAGCTCCCTGCAATTTTTCAGGAGCCGCGTTTCCTTGTCCCAGAAAATATCCTGCAGCGGGAATTCGGCCAATAGTTTTATTTTCTCCCAATTCTTTTTGAAAATATTTCTATCGCCGGTCCACATCCAATACGCCCAAATGGCGTGTAGCAACACACCGTTTTGATCGAGTTCCACTTCATCCAGCGGCCGGTTGCGCCCGCTGTCCACGGTGCTGCCGTCTTTGTCCACGAAGTCGGTGATCAGCCGTGTAAGCATGGCGTGCGCGGTTTCGAAATACCCTGCCATGAGGCAAGCTTCAACCACGAAACTGGCGTCGCGCACCCATTCCAGGTTGTACTGCCATGTGCTGGCATCCATTTTGCCGTTGTGCGCAATGGCGGTGGTCAATTGATTTTTCGAACTGAGGAAAAGGTGATTGAATTTTTCATCATCGAACCGGATCGTGTTTATTTTATCCCAAAAATTTTCAGCTTCTTTCAGTTCAGGTTCCTTTTCAAGTAACTGAATTGAAATTGATCGGTCCGTTTCAATTTTATATTGGAATAGAAAGTTAGACGATTCGCCGGGTGCAATTTCGAAAGGAATCTTTGTTTTTGCTGGCTTCTCAGAGTCAGAAATATTCAGATCAACTGACAGTTTGCCTGTCATACTTTTATTCGAAGTGTTTTGAATTGTCACTTTTCGTACGAGCGAAGGTGATTGTCTGTCGTGACAATAAAAATGTTCGGTGGCAACAAAATTCTCATGCAACCAGGTGGCTTCGACTGTTGCCAGTGATGTCGACTGATTCCACTTTACACAAAGGTTTTCGGAAGTCGGTTTAAAAACGTGGCCGGAAACTTCGATCGCAATCATGGTTCGTTCGAGACCACGTTTTTCGTCAAATGAATAAGCTTCGGATTTGTTGCCGAGATCAGTCGGATCCATGATGAGCAATCCCAGCGGAGTCAATCCTTCAGTACTTTTACTGAATTGCACCGCAGCCTGAATGAATCCATTCCCAATGAAGAAATAACTGCATCCTTTTACGTTTGTTCGTTTGTCCGGTTGGCCCTCAAAAGGATTAAAACTGTAATCATGTTCTTTTAATTCCATGTAGCCCTCGATTCAAAATGTAATGTTTCATATATATATTCTATTATGCAAAATATGCAAAAATAATTCTCACGAAGATGCGCAAAGAACGCCAAGAAAAATAATGTGTTACACTTTGCGAGCTTGGCGGCTTTGCGTGAGTTCAAAAATCAGTTTTGACGAATGATTATAAAGCACCTCCCGAAGTATGAAACACCCCGGGAGGTTTGATGAATTATTTGGGTACCGCCTGTTTCTTCGCTTCTTTTTTATCTGCTTTATTCTCTTCTTTTTTTACTTCCTTTTTATTCTCCAATCGTTTCTCTAAATGCTCATCCATTTTCAGATGAGGCACACCCTCTGTCCACCATTTCGGAGCCGGCTTTCCTTTGAGGTGATGGTCAAAAAATTCGCGCATGCGAATTGTGTAATCCTTTTGATTTTCCGGCTTTCTCAATCCATGATTCTCGCCTTTGTACTGAAGCATAACAACAGGTTTCTGCAATCGTCGCAGGGTGTTGAAGTACTCGATGCCCTGATTCCAATCCACGGCGCCGTCTTTGTCGTTGTGCAGCAGGATGAGCGGCGTGTTCACGTTTTGGGCAAAATAGACAGGGGAATTTCTCGTGTAAGCCTCGATGTTTTCCCAATAGCCACCTGCAAATCGTCCCTGACTGGTCTCGAAGATTGGCTGATTGGCCGAACCGGAATTCCAGTAAATGGAGCTGTACATGCTGACCATGTTGGTCAGCGGCGCGCCGGCAATGGCAGCCTTGAATTTGTCGGTTTGGGTAATCAGGAACGCGGTTTGGTAGCCGCCCCAGGAATGGCCGTGAATGGCCACATTGTCCTTATCCACAACGCCTGTGGCTACCGCTGCGTCGATGGCCGGCAACACGCACCAGACAGCGGACATGCCTGGATCGTCGATTGTGTACGTAATGTCCGGCATGAGCACCGCATAGCCGTTGCTGTTGTAGACCGATTTGTTGAAGCCTCTTGCTGATGGCGCAAAATAATAATTGAGCCTCTGGGACAGTTTTTCATAAATATAAACAATAGTGGGATAGCTTTTTCCTTCTTCATAATTTGCCGGAAGGAAAATCGCTGCCTGGAGTTTATCCCCTTTATCGCTGGTGTAATCGACCAGTTTCACGCCGCTCGACCAGAGAAAATCTTTTTGCTGAGGATTGGCGTCGGTGATTTTGGTCCCGTTTTTAAGTGAATTGTCCGCAACGTAGTAATCCGGGTAATCTTTATATGTGGCTTTTGTGAAGATATAAACGTCGGCGTCTTCTGATTTTCTGAGGCCTGAGAAAGAAGCATCATCCCAGAGAAGTACTTTTGGCCCGGGCTTGCCTTTGTCGATGCGGGCGATGCCGCTTTTTTTCGTCCACTCGCCATACATGCTGATGAACATCGGTTCAGAAAGATCAATGCCTTTTTCATCCGGATCCAGCCGAAATCGACGCTGAAAACGAATTCCATCCTTTTTTCCGTTCACGGTGAGATTCACACTTTTTTTACCATCGGCGCGTACTTTCCACACATCCCAGTTATCGAAAAGCAGCACGCTTTTTCCATCTTTGATCCAGCCCCGGGGACGCACCGGTGGTTTTTTGATGTTGAGATCGTTTTCTTCATCGATGAATGAGGTGGGCACATTTTGGGTGATGTTTACAGATTTGCCGGAAGCTATGTTATAAGTGAAATAATGTCCACCATCGTAGTAAAGGAAATGCGTGCCGGTCGGCGATGCCCCGAAATACCAGCGGGATTTTTTCAGCGCCAGCGTTCGTTTCCCGGTTTTTAAATCGACCACATAGATATCCCTGTAGCGGCGGCCTTCCAGGTTGCTCATCAATTCGTATTCGCGATCGTCAAAACCAATGGCATAGCGGTCTTTTGGTGTAATAGTAACATCGCGGAGTTCATCGTTGGCAAGGCGCACGAATTTTTTGTCCGCCACATGGTAAATGCACAGGTAGCTGTAATTTTTGTCACGGCGTTCCTGAACCTGCTGCTGGGATTGCATGCGTTTGTCCTGCCAGTGCCAGATGACAAGGCCCGGTTTTTCTTCTTTGATTTTATTTTTGTCTGCCGGTTTTTTGGTTGGTTTCTTATCGTCCTTTGGTTTATCTTCCGGTTTGTCTTTTGGTTTGTCTTCCTGTTTTTCAGGCTCGTCCTGCTTTTTTTCTTCCTTCTTTACTTTTTCGTCGCCTTCCTTTTTTTCACTTTCCTTTTTCTCTTTTTTCTTTTTATCCTCTTTTTCTTTGACGTCATGAATGCCAAAGATAAGAGCAGAAAGATCCTCTGTCCAACGCGGCGACCGGTTGGGACTGATGGTCATCCCTTTCGGGAAGGTCGTATCTGAAGCCGGATAGTATTCGAATTTATCCGCGCCTTTGGATGAAAAATTTTTAAAGCCGATAACGCTGTATAATTTGTCCTCATAATTTTTGTTGTCGGTGCCTTTCAATGCAGTCAGTCCGTCGCCTTCCTCGGTCCAGTTGAGGCTTTTGTAAACCGTGGTGTCGTTGTCCAGTGAAAGCACCATGTCTTTGTCCAGAATTCGCAGTTGAATGCCGTTGCCGCTTTTTTCCTGGGCATCGATGAGCCATGCCAACCAGCGGCCCTTTTTATCAAACTCGAATTCCGACACATTGCCGATATTGAATTTTTTTCCTGTAGCGAGTTCGTGCAAAATGAGATCTGAGCCATTCCATTTTTCTTTTTCTTTCTTCTGGCTTTCCGGCGCATATTTGTGAATTGCCAGCCACTCAGAATTTTCTTTGGAAAATCTGAAGTTGCGCACTTTTTCGAATTCCTTCTTTTCGCCGCTGCCCAGTTCAACCAGCGCCAGCTTGTTGTAAAGTTTCTTTTTGGATTTTTTGGCTTTATGAGCTTCGGTTCTGTCCGGCGCGATGCTGAATGCCACCCATTTGGAATTGTCTGAAAAAGCGATGCGAGCACCGCCGTATCCTTTGATTTCCCCGACCGCGAATTTATATTCTTTGTCCCCTCTCGTCTCGCAAATGATGACTTCGCTGTCGCCTTCATTGGGCGAATGAGTGTAAGCGAACCAGGTGCCATTGTTCGAAACGTGACTGCCGCGAATGGATTTCCAGGCGAGGATGTCGTCAATTTCAATGGGACGAGGCGCTTTCACGTCCTCATTTTCAGTGAGCGTCGCGGAATTTGGTAGAAGTAATAAAATACAGAATAGAAAAATCTCGAGTGTCTTCTGCTTGAGCATGAAAAAATCTCCGTTTGATTTGATATATGGTATGAATTATTTTTTTTTGCAAAGCAGTATATTTTCATTCGCCGCCAAGACGCTAAGTCGCGAAGAAAAACAAGAAAAGAAATCATTTTTTTCCTTGAATCTTCAAGTCTTCGTGGCATTCATTTATCACCGATTGAATACAACTTTCCCGCCGAGAATGGTCAAATCCACTTTGGTGGAAAGAATTTCCCGGGGCGATATTTCGAACAGATTTTTATCCAGCACGACCACATCGGCCAGTTTGCCTGGTTCGATGCTTCCTTTAACCTCTTCCTGAAATTCTGCATAAGCAGCGCCGAGCGTATAAAATTCAATGGCCTGGGCCAATGTGATTTTCTCGTCAGGGAACCAGCCGCCTTGCGGACCGCCTTCCGGGAATTCCCGCGTCACTGCTGCGTAGAGTCCCAGCATGGGATTCAGCGGCTCCACGGCCCAGTCCGTGCCGAACGCGATATGCACCCCGGCCTCGACGAATGAATTGAATAAGTACGAATGTTTCACCCTGTCGCCGATGCGCTTTTCCGCCCAGCGCATGTCATCGATGCAGTGCGACGGTTGAATGGACGCGATAACCCCAAGATCGTGGAATCGTTGAATATCTTCAGGCAGCACCACCTGGGAATGCTCGACCCGATGGCGCGCTTCCCGCTTTCCGTTTTCAGCAAAGGCCTGCTCGAATGCATTCAAAATCCAGGCGTTGGCTTTGTCCCCAATGGCGTGCGCCGCGATCTGCAAGCCGGTCGCATCAGCGTTTTTGATGAGGTCGTATAATTCCTGCTCCGGGTAAATCGGCAAACCGCTGGTGGACGGATCGTCGGAATACGGCTCAAAAAACAGGGCCGTGCCGGCGCCCATGGACCCGTCGACGAACACCTTCAAAGTGCCCAATCGAAGCATATCATCCCCATGTGATGGCGAAATGCCTTCTTCTTCAAATTTTTCGTAGAGGTCAATGGGACGCCACGCGTTTACCCGCACGGTCAATTTGTTTTTCTTCAGCAATTCCTGATAAATTTCATAGTCCATTGCCGAGCTGTTATCCTGAATGCTGGTTACGCCAAATTCGTTGGCATGTTTCATGGCAGCGATAATTGCTTTTTTGACCTGATCTTTGCTGTAATCCGGGATGACCGAATAAACCAGACTCTGAGCTGCGTCTTTCAAAATCCCGGTAGGTTCGCCGGTCACATGGTCTTTGGCGATCTCGCCACCCTGGGGATTCGGCGTGTCTTTGGTGATGCCCGCCATTTTCAACGCGAGGCTGTTGGCCAGGGCGATGTGCCCGTCCAAACGTTGCACGAAAACGGGATTGTCTTTGGTGGCAGCATCGATCAATTCTTTTGTCGGATGTTTTTGGGACGGCCAGGCTTCGTGATCCCAGTTGCCGCCTGTAATCCACTCACCTTTATTGATGGTGCCGACATAATCTTTGATTTTCTGAGCGAAGTCCTGTTCATCGCGTGCGTCGCGCAATTCGATGCCTAACAGGTAGAATCCGCCATCGGAAAAATGGACGTGCGCATCATTGAATCCCGGCAGAACGAGTCGGCCTTTCAAATCGATTTTTTCGGTGTTTTTGCCTGCGAAACTGGCCATGGAATCCGAATCGCCCACAGCCAAAAATTTGCCATCTTTAATGGCGCATGCATCGGCCCAGGGATTTGCTCTATCCACGGTGAAAATTTTTCCGTTGAAGAGAAGAAGGTTCGTCGCGTTTTCATTGGCGTCCTGGTTCGCGCAAGAAAAAATTATAATTGAAATAAATAAAATGAAAAATAATTTAAAGATTTTCATGGTTCTCTCCTGAGATAAGAGCGGGTTAAGTTATTGGTTTGGTGTTTTAATTTGTATTGAAACCACACAGCGTACCGAACGAACAAATCCAGCATGATATCGTTGCCGGCGAGCGACGGCCGTTGAGATAAAATATAGAGGGTTTTCTTTGGAATTATATTTTTCATGAAATGAGTGAATGCGGTCAATGCCGGCCAGCTTTAGTTTCGATGAAATGAAACGGAGCCAGTCATTTCCATTTTTATCAAGGGGTTAATAGGACGAATTTATGAATTATATTTCAAAATGTCAATAAAAAAAAAGCATAATGGCCTGGGCATATCAAAGGAAAATCTGAAACGGATTACAGGCCCGGGATTTACAACCAAAAGCGTGGGGTCCACTTTCACGGTGATGCTGCTGGCGGATTTGGATCGCATTCTCAAAAACAGGATTTGATTGTCCTTCCGTTCAGCAGGCGCAATCTTCAGAATTGACACGTCATCCGCAGGCCAGTCGATGTGGCAGCGATTTCCGGCGCACCATTCAGTTTTCTCGGTTCATGGAATTTTATCACGGTTTCGTAAATAGCGCACTCCCAATGTTCTGCCGCATCGAGCGCGACCAAAAACCAGCCCTGAGGGCAGGCATCGACTCCTGCAACGTTCATGAGCGTTCCCCGGATTTGGAAAGATGGATGAAAAATAAAACGACAGCTCGAAATCCGAGAAAAATCAAAATCAAAATTGTAAGGGCAATGAAACCAAATTTTACTATGGACATGACGTGAGTGAAGTCAGCAATGGACTGAACTGGATCGGGAAAAATGCGAAGCATGAGGAAAATTCCCAAATTTTCAGCATAATCGAACAATGCCCCGGCCAAAGGGATGAAACACAGATATTTATAGCGCAGCGCAGCTTCCTTCAGCATGTAGCAAATCAGCGAGGCTAAAAAGAGCGAATAGGCAATGGGGTAGAACATGTCCACAAGTTGAATGTAATGATAAAATGTTCTGCCTTCTGCGCCGTAGCTCAATAATATTTCGTTCGCTATTTTCCCGGATTTTACCAGTTCAAAATCAAGAATTCGAGAATTCCCAACGATCTGCTGAAATTTTGGCATCAATACTAATTCAAATATCAATTGAAAGCAAATGAACACGATGAAGAGAAGTAAAATGAAATAAGGATTGGTCATTCTGGCAATCCAGCCACGCCGATGTGTACCCATATTAAACCCTGAATGATAAATGGTTTCACTCGAGATTTGTCTTGACCTAATAAACAGGTTTGAGAAGGAGCGTCAATTCACCGCCGAGTGATACAGTCACGTGTTTGACATTTTCTTTGAGAATGGAAATTTTATTTGTTCCTGCCCAGAAATCTTCATTGTAAATGGCAGAGACAGACTGCTGGTCAGTCATTCCAACGGTGCTCCAAAAGTCAGAAGGAAGATTGAAAAGAAATTCAACCGATTGGTTTGGCATGATCCCGGTTTGCCCGGGGTAATCGAACGCCTGCCCTTTGTCCAGGATGAATTCTTCATTTTCGCTATTGACCAGTGTAAATTTGTCGTAATTGTAGTTGAAAGAAATTGGATCGTTGGAATCATTGACAACTTTGATGCGAATTTTATTTGCTTCGATTTCGGCCCAGGCGTATATGAGCGGATTCATGTTGGCGGTGCTCTGGTAATTGACACCCTTATTCACCGAATAAGACTTGATGACAAAATAGTCAGCTTCTGATTCATCCATTTTAATACCGAAAAAATCATTAATTGGCTGGTTGGAGGCACAGGAAAAGAGTAAAACGCAGAAGAGTAGAATGGAGATAGTTGATATTCTTAATTCAGAAAACTCTTGTTGGATCATTCCGTCCTCCCGAATTTTGATAAGCGATTCAATTGTTATTTTGTGAATATTCAGATCTAACAATTCAATTTAATCACAATGTGAAAGCTGACAGCTAATCAATCCATTTTATAACAAAAGAAAATACTAACTTTACTGTTCAATGTCAATCAAATTTTGAAAAGAAGTTTCGCATTCATGATTCCTGGGAATCCTCCAAATTGTGTGAGCGAGCTTCTTTTGCACACCCACCATTCTGAATCTACTCAATGGCCCAGGAAATTTGTCCTTGACTTTCTGTTGCAAACCGTTTATATTATTTCAGGCTTCAAAAGACCACCTGGCAATTTCGAAGACAATTCTCGAGGAAAAATTTGATCTGTTTATCAAAACATCAGTTCCCGGGATTCACGCCGCTTTTTATCCACAATGAATTTACCTGACCCTTTCCACTTCTATTAATTTCAACAAATGGAATTTTTTTGGTCATATCCTCCGGATGGTTGTCGATATAAATTAATTTAAAATTA
The DNA here is from genome assembly GCA_964605145.1 of uncultured Cytophagia bacterium. Lineage (GTDB taxonomy): Bacteria > Zhuqueibacterota > Zhuqueibacteria > Thermofontimicrobiales > Thermofontimicrobiaceae > CAZSBG01. Next base: position 24,157 of record CAZSBG010000080.1, read on the forward strand.
GAGCTTAAACGCCGAATTTCATTAAAAAAAGGAGAAAGTCTGCATGAATAAAATTGAAGAATTATTTGTCGTTTTGGAAGATCGTCCCAGGGCATTGGGTGAACTGTTGCATTTGTTTGCCAAAGAAAAAATTGAGATCGAAACAATTGGAGTTTTTGCTGACAGCGCCAAATTGATCGTTCCCAAAATGGATAAAGCACAGAAAGTGCTTCAGCAGAATAATTATTCGTTCGAGACCCGGGAAATATTGCTCACTACCATTCCCAATAAATCCAAAGAATTGGCTTACCTCATGGAAAGACTTGGTCATGTGGGAATCAACATTTTTCATGTTTACGGGACAACAAAACCGGGTGGCAAACAAATCACTTTGCTTCTGGATGTTTCGGATGTGGATACGGCATTATCGCTGTTTCAATGAAATTTTTAAGCAACAAAATGGCGATTTACTCGTCTGGTAAATTCGGAGGAAAAATTGAAATCATTCTTGATCAAATTTCTTGGCCTAATTTTGCTGCTCGCATTTCTATTTTTCTGCCAGAAAAAGGATGAAACAATCGAGCGCAGCTCGAATATTCGGGCGCTCAAAGACACGGTTGGCTTTTCGTTCAATCCGGAGCAGATTGAATCTGTGGTGAAATTAGCCCGGAATATGGAACATGATTTAATCGCGAAAAATAGAGAAAAGTATGGGGATGAACAATGGATCGCCGGCATTTGTCCCCACGACGACCACCTGTTAGCCGGACGCGTGTACATACACTTGTTTCAGAATTTGAAAGCGAAGCGGTATGTGATTTTCGGCGTCGCGCACAAAGCAGCGAATTGGGGCGCTGAAAATTTATTGATTTTCGATTCATTCGATTACTGGCAAGGGCCCTATGGACCAGTCCGAGTATCCGGGCTGCGCGAGGAGATAATCCGCCGGTTGCCAAAATCCGACTTTATCATAAATGGCCGATGGCAGTCGGAAGAGCATTCCGTGGAGGGTATTGTTCCGTTCATTCAATATTACCATAGAGATGCAGAAATTATTTCAATCCTGGTGCCGTATATGGACTGGAAGCGGATTGAACAGTTATCACAAAACCTTGCTGAGGTATTGTCTAAAATAGTTGCCGAGCATGATTGGAAATTGGGAGAGGATATTGCATTTATCTGCTCCAACGATGGCGATCATTACGGCGATGAGGGCTGGGGAGGAAGTAACCTGGCGCCGTTCGGAGTTGATGAGGCCGGCTATATTCAAGCCACAGCGCATGACCAAAAACTGATTCACACCACACTGGAAGGTGCATTAAAGGCTGAAAAACTGCAGGATTTTTGCCATCGCGTATGGGGAGAGACCAGCTTGAAGGAGTACAAGATTCGCTGGTGCGGCCGATTTGCAATACCATTGGGATTGAATACGGTCAGATTATTACGCGCGAAATTGAACCAGCCAGCACTGAACGGTCATTTTCTACGCTATGATACCAGCTACAACCTGGGCAAGCTATCCCTGGAGCACATTGGTTTGGGAACCACAGCCCCCAACACCATTCGGCATTGGGTGGGTTATACGGCATTAGGATTCAGATAGCTTCTCTCAATCTCATTCTTAATCCTAATCTTAATCATAATCATAATCTTAATCCCAATCCTGATCAACTCAAAAAAAAATCTGTTAAGACCAACGAAAATAATTGGAGAAACAACATGAAGTCCCGGTTAATCATTTCAGCAGCATTGACATTTATTCTCAATCTAACTGCCTGTAATTTATCCGTGAATAAATCCATCCATATTGAAGATGGAAAAACCGTTCGCAATGGCCTGAATACCGTTAATGGCAGCGTTGTCATTGGAGCCGACTGCAAAATTAGAGGCGGAAGCAGGAGCGTGAACGGAAAAATCGTTGTCGGTGAAAATTCGGAAGTGCGGGAATTGAATACAGTGAATGGCAGAATTGAACTGGCTGCCAATGTTGTGGTGGATGGAAGCGTGAAGTCCATCAATGGAGGCGTTACATGCGAAAAGGGCGTGAATATCGATGGGGGAATTATCACAATTAACGGGGGTATTGATCTTGTCAATACAATTGTTAAAAGTAATATTAGTACATACAATGGCAATATTTCACTCGTGGATAACAGCATTGTCCGGGGAGATATCATCATCAAGGATAATAAAGGAAGATCAGATGAACGACGACAATTGAATATTAAGATCAGCGACGGTTCAGTGGTTGAAGGCGATATTATTGTTCAGGATGAAGAGATTGATGTCAAGGTATACATTTCCAAAGACGGTAAGGTTAATGGCCAGGTGAAAAATGCAGAACTGATTGAAGAATAGTAGGGAGGTCAGTTGAAGCAAGTCATTGTGATTTTTGTATTGGTGCTTTTCTGGTGTTCGCAGCCCGCGATTGATGACACAGCCTTAAAAAACGACATCAGCGGCATCATGGCACAGCAAAAGCAGGCATGGAATGATGGAGAGATTGAAGGATTCATGGCGCATTACTGGCAATCTGAAAATTTCACTTTCCAGTCTGGAAACAAACGACTGCATGGCTGGGGCACATTATTGGCTATGTATAAAAAAAAATATGCAGGGGCGAACATGGGGCAACTGGATTTCACGGATATTGAAATACATGTTATCGATCGGTCAAACGCGTATGTTTTGGGCCGGTGGACTGTTGTAACTGCGGATACCTCCAAACAGGGATTGTTCACACTGCTTTTCCGGCAGGTCGATGGCGAGTGGAAGATTATTCACGATCACTCTTCGTAAGTCTGAAAATATGTGCCCACGGTGTAATATCTAACTCTATTCAATCAAATCTTTGGCAGAAAATCTCACATTATTTAACCAAGAATTAATTCCCATTTTATTCGATTATTTCTTATCTTTCTAACCTGGATTATTCATTGTAATGCATTAAGGAATCCAGATAGCCTGAATG
>CAZSBG010000081.1:0-26952 GCA_964605145.1 uncultured Cytophagia bacterium
ATTTCAAACAATAGATATTTAACTTAATGTTATCAATAAAATTAATCAGATATATGAAATTTAACGTAACCATTCAGGCTATCTGGATTCCTTAATGCATTACAATGAATAATCCGGGTTAGAGACATCGACCATTCTTCCAGGATAGTGATAGGCATGATGTTAAAATACTCATACTATTTCCTGGAAAAAATAGACGCAGTCTCAAATAATCGGTTTAAAAATTTATTTTTATGAATCGGCAGAATTATTACGTATTTTGATGTCAGCTTTATCTCTAAGTTCAAGAACATATTTTTCAAAGAGCTGATTTGATTTATTCTGCTTAATTATTTGTTTTATTTCTGCTTCAACCTGTTCGTAAGGTATTTTTTGACTGCCGACTTTTTCGTCCAATTTGATGATATGAAATCCTAATTTGGTCTGAACCAGGTCGCTGAATTTGCCTTCCTCTAATTTGAAGGTTGCTTCTTCGAATTCCTTCAGCATGTCGCCTCTGGAAAATTCACCCAGGTCACCGCCTTTTACAGCGGAGGGATCATCTGAATACCTGCGGGCAAGGTCTTCGAAGTCGCCCCCGTTTTTCAGTTTTTGAATGATTTCCAGACCCCTAACTTTTATCTCGTTCTCAACATCGGGATTGCTCCAGTCCCTCACCCGAAGCAGAATATGATGAACGCGGGCTTTTTCGCTTTTTGTGAACTGGTCCTGGTTTTTATTATAAAAATCTCTGGCCTCACTATCCGAAATCTCACCGACTTCTTTAACGACTTTTTCTTCTAACAATTTGTGCACCACAAGTTCATTTTTGAGGTCAGCCAAAAATTCTTCCCTGGTAATATTATTCTGTTGCAGCGCATCATTAAAATGTTGTTCCGAGGGAAATCTGCTTTTGATTGCCTGCAATGCGTCGTCAACCTCTTCCTGCTCTGGTTCGATTTTTAGTTTTGCTGCTTCCTGGCCGAGGAGTTTCATGGAAACGATCCAATTGAATGCTTCATTGCGAAGCGTATCCTGGAATTGCTCGCGATACATATCCTGTCCTGCGCCCAATTGAGAGCCAATCTGTTGGGCGGATTTTTCAATATCCTGAATGTGAATTGCTTCACCATTTACGATAGCCGCGACTGTCGAATCAGCGAAACTGGCGACGGGTTTTTGCGCAATTTTCTCCTCATCGTTGGAACATCCAATCAAAGAAAAAATGAGTGCGAATAAGAAAAATAACCAGGAAAAAAATACTTTTTTCATAACCTCCCTCAAGCTGAAATCCAAGAATTTAAAAAAGTTTAACGAAGATCTTTGACGCGCAGTTGTATATTAGTGCGTCCCATGTATGTGTTTTCTTCAATGACGTAAGCCATATCCAGATTGTTTTCACCTGGTTCAATGCGGTAAATCAGATCACCGAGATTGAAGCCTATGGCGTCGAGTACAACGCCATCTTGTCTTACTTTGAACTTCAAATGATTGTTCCCCACAATTGTTGGCGATCCCACGACCTGCAATTTTTGGGAAACGAATACCGGCCGCATATTCTGCGGTCCAAATGGGGCAAAAAGTTTCAAAAGGCGAATGAGCCTCTTATTAATTTCCGAAAAACGAATCTCTCCATTTATTTTAAGAACCGGCGAGAGTGACTCTTCATCCAATTTTTGGCTGGCCAATTCATTGAATCGAAGGCGAAATTCTTCAATGTTATCTTTTTCAATGGTTAAACCTGCGGCATATTTGTGGCCGCCGTAGGCTAAAAGCAGGTCTTCACATTCTTTAATCGCCAGATAAATATCGAATCCCGGGATACTTCGGGCCGAACCTTTGCCAACATTATTTTCAATCGAAATCATCACGGTTGGACGATGATACTTTTCAACCACGCGGGAAGCCACTATGCCAATCACGCCGGGATGCCAGTTTTCCTGATCCAGAACCAGGCCATAATTGCTGGCAAGGTCGAAATTTTCTTCCACGATTTGTTGCGCAATTCGAAATGTCTCTTCGTCGATATTCTTGCGCAGCTTGTTTTCCATTTCCAGCACGTTGGCAATTTGCAGCGCCCGATTATAGTCATCGGTTGTTAACAGTTCAACCGCGCGTTCTGCATTGCCCATTCTCCCGACTGCGTTGATGCGCGGGGCAATAACGAAAACAATCTGTCCTGTGCCCAGGGCTTTGTGGCGCATCCCGGTGACCTGGAGCAGCGCTCTCAATCCGGCTTTGCTCGTTTCGTTCAGATATTTCAGCCCCTCTTTGACGAAAATTCTGTTTTCATCCACCAGCGGCACAATGTCCGCAGCGCTGCCGATAGCTACAAATTCAAGGTAATCCAGAATATTTATCTCGTCAATGTTCATGGATCTTGCGAGCGCCTGAACTAACTTGAATGCAACTCCAACACCGGCCAGTTCTTTGAATGGATAATTCGAACTTTCGCATTTGGGATTTAAAATGGCCAGCGCTTTTGGCAATTCAATTCCCGGCTCGTGATGATCGCTCACAATGAAATCCATATCAAGCTGCTGCGCGTACGTCACTTCTTCGAGCGCTGTGATACCGCAGTCCACAGAAATGATGAGTTTCACACCGGCTTTGTGCGCTTCATCAATACCTTGTTTTGAAATTCCATAACCCTCGCGAACACGATGCGGAATGTAAAAACTAACATCAGCCCCCAGGTTTTTCAGAAAAAGATAAAGCATGGAAACAGATGTAATGCCGTCAACATCATAATCCCCATAAATTAGAATTTTTTCTTTTTGCTCAATTGCCTGAATAATCCTGTCGACCGCAGCGTGCATTTCACTCAGGAGAAATGGATCATACATATTATCGATGTTTCCGCGGAAAAAAAGCTTGGCTTTATCGTACGTGTCTATTCCACGTGTGATGAGGATTCTGGCAATGATTTCCGGGACATTCAACAGTTTGGAGAATTTTTCTACGGTTTCCTTGTCTTCTATTTCATTTTGTATAACCCATTGCAAGTTCATTAAAACCTCTTTCAGTGCGGAATATGACCGCCTTATATATATTGAATAGTATCATTATTTTCACGATGTGATAAAGTATTTTGAAAATATTAAATTGAATTTTTTATCCGACAGCTCAAAGTATCCTCTGATATGTGGAGATTGGGCCGTTCAGATGGATAGTTATGCATCAATTACTGAAATAGAACGATTTGTGTTTAATAAATTTAAATTAAAGCTTCATCAGTCCAAAGTCAACTATAAGCCGAATTCTGTCGAGGACGATCATTTATCTGGGATCCCGATTGCTCGGGACCTCAAGCAACCTACCCGAGAGTCAGATGAAGCGGGCCACTTCTCCTCTCCTATTTGGTTTTGCTCCGGACGGGGTTTACCAGGCTTCCTCTGTTACCAGAGAAACGGTGAGCTCTTACCTCACCTTTTCACCCTTATCCGCCAGAGGCGGACGGTATATTTTCTGTGGCACTTTCCGTAGGCTCACGCCTCCCTCATGTTATGGGGCGTCCTGCCCTGTGGAGTTCGGACTTTCCTCATGCGCCTGAAGCGCACGCGATCGTCTGTTCAACTTTGGAAAGATGAAGCTTTTTTTTTATTTCCAATTTATTCGGTTTCCATTTCCTCCTTGACCGGTTCTACACGATTATTTTCGTAGACCAAAATTCTGCCGCAAACCTCGCACGAAATAATTCGATTCATCTTTCGAACTTCAACGGCGGTTTGGGCAGGTAATGTTGTGTAGCAGGATGTGCAATTATAATTTTCAATGGTGGCCAATGCAATCCCGTCTTCTTTTCCTTTGCGAATTCTGTTATAAGTGGAAACAAGCTTGTAATCAAAGCTGGCAACAACTTCTTTTCGTTTTGAATGGAGTGTCTTTTCTTCGGCTTCTGTTTTGCCCAGTTTTTCCCTGAGTTCGGCTTCTTTGATCTTCAAATTTTCGCTGACGTCGCTGACCGATTTTTCAAGTTGCAAAATAGACTCGTTTTGTTTCTCTTCATTTTCTAATAATTCGACGAATTTCAATTCAAGCTCGTCAAGTTGATTTTCAATATTTTCGATTTCGGTTGTGATGGCGTCATATTCTTTGTTTGTCTTCACCGAATAGATTTGTTCCTTATATTTATTCAATTTTTCTGTCAGCGAATCAATGTCCCCCTGATACTCCCGTTTCATTTTTTGAGTGTTTTCAAAATCCTTGCGGGCATTTGCTAACCGGGTGTTCAAATTTTCCAAATTATCTTTGAGTTCGTTTACCTGTTCCGGAAGATCTCCTTTAAATAATTCAAGGTCCATTAACTTTTTGTCTATCTTTTGAAGTTCGATCAATTTGTAAAGATCCATGATAAAAGATGCCTCCTCATTGGGATTGGTCTAAAGATGTTTTGCGTTTTATGCCTGAAAATAAAAAAAGTGCACCAATTTATTTGGCACACTTTTACGAGAAATCCCACGCTTCCATTACACATACGTGTGTTAAAATGAGATGAGTTTTTATCCTCCGATCTTCCTGAATCATATCAATTTCTCGTAAATTTATTTGTGTTAAGTGAATCGCCTGTTTAAAACGTATGAATCAATGAATATACAAAACTGATTCTAAAGATGCAAGCGAAAATTTTGTTATAAACTACGTGATTCCAATGAATGAAAATTTCTATTTTTTCTGTGAACAAAGCCATACATGGCAGTTTCAAAGCGATAGTACGGGAATGTAATTCGAAGAATTTGGCTTTGGAAATTAAATTCAGTACTGGTTTTGAAAATAGCCCTTGACATCGTTACAAAAATTAATTATCTTTTAACATAATGAAACTTAAATAACTTTTAATAATACAATAAATTGTACGTACGTTTTATTGTCAGAGATTGTTAATCGTGTTGTATTGATTTTCAAAAAATTTTTCCATATCATTCCATTTAACATCAAACATCGACCATTTGGAGGGAGAAATGAAGGGTCTGTTATTTCGTCTGTCATTATTTGTAGTGATAATAGTAGCCCTCAGTTGCGGACCTGAATATATTGGCCAGACTCCGATTTTAAACATAAGCAGTGATTCTGACCTGCGCGCCGGTCCCGGCCCGGACTATCAGAGAATTACCACTGTGAAGGCCGGCACGCAAGTGTTTCTTCTCGAATCAGAAAATGATTGGCACAAAGTGAGGCTCCCCAATGGGGCAACCGGGTGGGTATTTAAAGGAATTACAAGAACTCAGAGCAGCGAAAACATTGTAGTATTGCAGGATGCCCGCGTAAGGCGCGGTCCGGGTGAACAATACAGCGCCTTTGCAATCGTGAAAAAGGGTAAGACCTTGAATGCACGGGGTGTGCAGGGTAACTGGTTTCAGGTTGATTTAACTGACGGAAAGACCGGGTGGGTCTCAAAAAGTGATGCTGAAAAGGTAACGCATCGCAATTTAATTGCGAACCAAAATGCAAATATATTGCAAAGTCCTGATGTGAATTCACGCATCCTGGTTATGGTGGATAAGGGAACCGAACTTGTTCAATTGCGAAAACAGGGTGAATTCTATATGGTAAGGCTGCCCGGCGGCGCCACCGGCTGGATCAAAGAAAGCTATGTCGGGCAGGTAAAAGAACGGACGATTCTTGTCAAAGACAAAGCCCTGATTCGTTTTGGTCCGTCGGTTGAATTTAACATTGTAGGTGTTGTGGAAAAGGGAACCCGATTAACGCAGTTGGACAAACGTGATAGCTGGTATCAGGTGAGGACGCCCCATGGTGAAGTTGGCTGGATATACAAGGATTTTATTCAGATCAGTTATGAATACCAGGGAGGCGCATTATTAGCCGGCCAGCCGGACTACGTTATTACAAATACCGATTGCAATATTCGGCAGGGCTATGGAACGAATTGGCGAAGAATTGCCAGGGTGAAGAAAGGCACACTTTTAATTAAGATCGGCCAGAAAGATAACTGGCTTCGAATTAAAATGCCCAACCAACGAATAGGCTGGGTGCGGCAGGATTTGGTCAATTACGATGTGGATGTATTGCTGACGTTGGAACGATGCAATATCCGGCTGGGTCCGAGCACGAACTATCGCATTAAAACGACGGTCGAAAAAGGGACGCCTCTTGTAAAAATATCCGAGGAAGCGGGTTGGTCCAGGGTGTATTTGCCGGATGGTGAAATAGGCTGGATTCGGAATGACCTTCGTGCAGATAAAGACGTGACATTATTCAGCAATCAGGAATGCAATGTACGCGAAGGGCCAGGAATAAATTATAATAGAATAGATAGAATTCCCAAGGGAACCCCGGTTAAGGAGGTTGGTCGGCAGAATAACTGGCGACAGGTCAGGTTGCCTTCCGACAAGATCGGCTGGATTCGCGAGGATCTGCTGGATGAAGCGTTTAATCAACTGGTGACTAATGATTATGTCAATATCCGGTTCGGCCCGGGAACAGCCTACCGGGTATTGACAAAAGCTGAAAAATTAACCCCCCTCACTCAAATCGGTGAGCAGGGAGACTGGTACCGGGTTAAATTGAATTCAGGCAAAATCGGCTGGATTCGGAAAGACCTGGTGTCATTTTCGTATTATCCATCGGTGGCAAATACTCAATATCAATATTCAACGCAGGAAAATAATTCTCCCCAGTATGTGGGTACAGGAACCGGGACTGGAACCTATTCGCCAGTGCCATCCGGTGTAAAAATGACCACTACGTCGGCAGTCAATTTGAGAATGGGGCCGAGCACGAACGATCCTATAATCACAACCCTGACCAGTGGAACTTCAGTCAACCGAATTGATCAACGAGGCGAATGGTATGAAGTGATCACCCGTAGCGGAACCCGCGGCTATCTTCATCAGAGCGGTTTCGACATTGGAGGTTCGACAACGCAATACACATTGGACCGGGTGAATTTAAGACGCGGTCCAACGACAAATTATACGGTTATAAAAACGCTGGAGCGGGGCGCTGAAGTCAAAAAAATTGAACAGCGTGACGATTGGGTGTATGTCCAGTTGAATGATGGCACAAAGGGTTGGATTCACAAAGATTACGTGGGGACGCAATCTGTGCCGCCTCCCGTGCCAGAATCTAATCCACAGATGGGCACATTAATCACAAAAGACAAGGTTAATATCCGAAAAGGGCCGGGGACCAATTACCCTGTTGTGCGGGTAATCCTCCAGAATACAACCCTGAACGTCATCGGCAAACATGAAAATTGGTTCGAAGTGAAGCTTGTAACCGGGGAGAAGGGCTGGGTTTCCGGAGATTATACCGATAATAAAGAGTTGAAACAAATCATCGTTGTGAGAAATGCCGAAGTGCATCAGGAACCGGACACTCAATCCGGTTTGCTGGCAACTGTTGAGACAGGTGGAATCTTCAGGCCTATTGCACGTGAAGGCGGCTGGTACAGAATTCAATACAGGCGAGGGGATACAGGGTGGGTTGAAGGCGCGGATGTCCGTGAATTAAAATACCCCAAAGTTTATGTGAATTCGGGCAATGTAAATATACGCCGTACCTCGGATGAGAGCGCGTCCAGAATCGCGGTGGTCAAGGAAGGGGTGGAATTAAATCCTATAGATGATAAAGGCGAATGGCTTTTCATTGAATTGCCGCGGGGCGACAAAGGCTGGATAAAAAAATCCCTGGTAAATCGGCAGAAATTGCCGCGAATCATCATTGTGAAGGAGACAAGAGCCTACGAGCAGCCAAGCTCAGGAAGTCGCAGCATTGCATCTCTATATCGAAATGACGAGTTTACTGCCCTGGACAAAAAGGATAACTGGTTCAAAGTTTTACTCCACGGCGCTGAAATTGGATGGGTGTACGCCGGCTATGTAAAGGAAAAAACTAAAGGCATGTTGCTGGTAAAGGAAAATTCGCGCGTCAGAATGGGGCCGGGCACTGATTATCAGATTATCGGAAGTGTTCGTGCTGGTGAGCAATTGAAATGGCTCGATGAAAAAAGTGATTGGTGTCAGGTGCAGGTTGGAGAAAAAGAAATTGGCTGGATTCAGGTCGATCTGGCAAAAGATGTTACCCTCCCGCCAATGACGGCCACCAAGAATTCATCGGTGTATGCCGGGCCCGGATCTAATTATGCAGTGGTCGGCACAATTAGAGATGAAAAAAAATATACTCCGCGAACAAAGAAAGATGGCTGGTACCAAATAGAATTATCCAATGGCACCGAAGGCTGGGTAAATCAGGATGTTTTCCGATCGAAGAAAACACGCGTTGTGTTTACGTTGGATACGTCCAATATTCGTCGCGGGCCCGGATTGAACTATGAAATTGTCCATCGCGTTGAGCCTGCAACAGATCTCACGATTATAGGCAGCGAAGGCGACTGGTACTACGTTGAATTACAGGATGGAATAAAAGGTTACATCAAAAAGGATCTGGTTTTCGAATAATGACGATGGACACGAACGGCTTTCTCATTTCAGGAAATAAGCGCACTTCAAAATTAGAATCACAAGCTGCGGCTCTTGTCATAATTGATATGCAGGAATATTTTCGTGGCATAGCCGCACCGGTACTGCCAAATATTTTGCTGCTCATAAATAAATGGCGTGATGCCGGTTTGCCCTTGATTTTTACACAGCATGGCCACAAAAATTCAGATGAAGACAGGGGAATGCTGGCCAGGTGGTGGGGCGATTTGATCATGGAAGGAACGCCCTCCGCTGAAATTATGCACGAATTACAACCCAATTCCTCGGGAAGAGTAATTCGAAAAGACAGATACAGCGCATTTCACCGCACGGAATTGCATGCTTATTTGCAGGAACTCGGAATACGCCAGCTTATCATTGCCGGCGTGATGACCAATTTGTGCTGCGAAACCACTGCCAGAGATGCGTTTGTTCACGATTATGAAGTTTTTTTCCTGGTAGATGGCACTGCAACGGTTTCTGACTATTATCACCGTGCAACCTTGCTTAACATCTCGTTTGGATGTGCTCATTTAAAAACGTGCTACGATATTATTTCTGAAATTGATCAGAAATAAAATGTAAATTTAACTTGAATAATGCCTGAGCCGGATAAACCTGAAATTAAAAATCAATAACCAAATAACAGGTTAACTACAAAACTAAATTCCAAAAAAATCAAACTTGGACAAACCCGGGTGGTGGTACATTTTCAATCTTTATTCGAAAATTGAACTATCGGAAAAAACAGAAACGAATAAATTTGACAAAATCGGTTAATAAAACGTGCGGAATCCATTAAGTCCGTTTCAAAACTAATTTATTTAGAGAGGAGCTTTATTATGTTGAAATTACGTTTTTCAATTGGAATTATTTCTCTGTTGATTTTCAGCCTGATTTTTGTGTTCACTGCGTGCCAGCAAGAAGATACAGAGCCTGGGATTGAAGAAATCGAACCTGCTGAAAAAAAACAGATTCAGGAACCGGCTGAAAAAGAAGTGGTTGAAAAGCCAGAACAGGTAGCAGAGCCTGAAACCGATCTCGAAAAAGAAATCGATGAGATTATGCTGCAATTAAAAGAAAAAGAAGCGGTTCTCAAAACCAGGAAAAATGAACTGGAGAAAAAAGCTGCCGAATTGGAGCTGAAAAAAGAAGAATTGGATCAGATTCAAACGGAGCTCAAAACTTATCGCAATGTATCCTACATTATTTTCCTGCTTGGAATTTTTCTGATCATTATTGGATTGATTTTATCCGCTAAACGAAGACAGGCAGAAGAAAAAAAGACGACAACGCCCAAAGCTGCTCCAAAAACTACGAAAAAATCAACTCCGAAAAAAGAAGAAGAAAAGAAAACAACACCCGGTGACGATAAAAAGAAAGAGAGTTGATCTGTAAATTTTTCGAGCACAGTTTAGCTGAATTTGAGATTAAGAAAAAGGTGAAAAAACTACACCCGTAGTAATTCTAATAAGTTTTCATCAGAATCTGAAAACCTGGATGAAAAACAAAGCGCAGTATTGACGCTTTTCATCCGGGTTCATTTTTCTCTTTACAGGAGTTTTGACAGAATGGCGAGGGCAGAGGGAATGCCGGACTTTCATTATCCGGACAATATTAATTGGGATGAATATAACGAATTTTTAAAACAAAATTTTCAGCGTGAGAACAAGGATTTCGTGACTTTTCTCATTCAGGATTTGGATTTAGCCTATCAGTCCCGAATCCTGCATATTGGATCCGGAGCCGGCTGGTTGAGTCTGGAATTGGCGCGGCGAATGCCCGAAGTTGCCATTGTCGGAGTGGAACCGAGTCATGCTCTGATAAAAATGGCAGCCCGAAATTTATCGCGACAAAATTCCACAAATGTTGAGTACGTCTCAGCCGACCTGGATCATCTGAAAATGTTTTCTGATCGTTCGTTCGACGCGATCATTTCCAGCAATCATTTGCACCTGTGGAAATCGCCTGAAAAAATATTCAACGAAATGAATCGCGTTCTCGTGAAAAACGGAAAATACGCCATTGGCGATTACCGCCGCGATTTAAAGATAATGGCACGAATTGCTATCGGTTTCCGTTCTCTCACCATGCCCGGGACATTTCGCACCGTCTGGCGAAGAAGCATCGCCAGCAGTTATTCCCTCAAAGAAATTGTTCAACTTTTATTGAAGACAAAACTCAAGGAATGGAAAATACGCACGAGCTTGTTTGATTTTTTGATTTATCGCGTATGATGGTAGATTCATAGTCTGCTGCCTGTGAAGGCACTAAAAAATCCTAATTAAAATAGGAAGATTCAATAAAAATCGGTAGATATTTTTTATTTTTCACGCAAAAGATATTTGATAAATACTCAGTATTGTCAGAGATTCTGTGATGCATCGAATCTAAATTATGATGAAAAATTAAAAATACGCCATGACAGATAATTCTGTTTTACATTATAACTTTCGTAGAATTAATAGATTCCGCCAGCAGCATGCGGGAATGACATTGGTGAAAAATTCAAGTTTCTTGAAAGTATTAATAATTGATGTGAATAGACATTAAAGTTCTTAGAATAAAGAGCCATTCATGATCATCAAAAGCCTTCGTCTGCAAAATTATCGCCGGTTCAAAAATCTGGAACTGGAGCTGCCGGAAAACCTGGTGGGCATTGTTGGCAACAACGGTTCCGGCAAAACCACAATCGTGGAGGCCATCGGCTGGTGCCTGTACGGTAATCGCATCAGGCGAACTGACAAGCAGGATATTCGCTCCCAGTTTTGCGATCCGTCGGACATGTGCTCTGTGGACATGGTGTTTCAATGCGGCGAGCATGAATATCGCATTTTGCGGCAACTGAAGGGCAAGTCTGCCATTACCGAAGCCGCGATTTATCTGAATGCCGGTGAGGATCCTGAAGCGGTCCAGGAACGCGGCGTGAATGAATACGTCGAGAATCTGCTCAATCTGGATTACCGGTCGTTTTTCATTTCAGTATTTGCCAGGCAGCGGGATCTCGCTGCGCTTTCCACATTGCAGCCGGAGGAACGCCGCAAAAGCATCGCGCGGCTTATTAATATCGAATCCATTGATCGGGCGAGGAACCGGATTCGTGCAGATCGTTCGACCAATGAAGCGAGAAAAAGCGGGATCGAGTCGAGTCTCAAAGATGAAAAAGCATTGAGGGAACAACGAAAGCAGTTGAAACTGGAATTAAATGCGGTTGTTAAATCGCAAAAAGAATTAAAAGATCAGTTAGCAGCGCTTCAGAAAGAATATCAAACTTTAAAGGCAGATTACCAGGCGCTGGAAAAATTGCGGGATCAATTTCAGCAAGTTCAGGCCAGAATTGAAAAATGGGATGAGCGTAAATCCAATTTTGAAGCTCAAAGAACCCGCTATTTGAAGCAAATCGATTCAATAAAAAAAGCAGAGAAAGAATTACAAAACCTCAAACCGCAACTTGCCGACTACAAGCGGGTTCAGAAAGAAAAAGAACGATTGGATAAAGAGAGCAATAAATATTTTGAATTGAAGGGGAAGCAGGATGAGTTGCAACGACTGACTCAGCGCTTCACGCGGGAGCAGGTCAATTTAACACGGCTTGATGAAGAGTTGAAATCACTGATTGGAATTGATAAAAAGGTTTCGGAGCAGGATGAAACGATAAGCGGGTGGGAGCAGCAACGCGAATCGCTGAGACAGGAACAGTCCCGAATTCAGGGGCAGAAAGCCAGTGTGAAAGACAAGGGGGGGGAGATAAAATCGAAAAAAGCAAAAATTGATGACCTTGGCCCGGAGAGTCCCTGTCCTGTCTGCACTCGTCCCTTGAAAGATCATTATGAGCAGGTGATAACAGGGTTTGAAAACGAATTGAAGACGCTTCGGCATCAATATCTTCAGTTTGACCAATCTGAAAAAGATGTTCAGGCAAAGATCGATCAGGTCGATTCTGATCTGAAAAATCACAAGAAGCTCAGGGATGGATTGTTGCAAGCTCAGGAGCAATTTAGAGAGCGAGATAAGCAGCGCAAACAGTATCAGGAAAATATGGCTGAAACCGATCAGAGCATCAAAAAATTGAAGGGCGAAATTACAGCATTGGGCAAGGTGGATTTCGAGGAAAAAAAGCATCAGGAAATGAAAAAGAATTTCAAAAAGTTAACCGAACTTCGCGAACAGTTTTTGAAATTTGAGGAACAGGTAAAACGCTTGCCTGATTTGCAGCAGGAGACCGATCAAATTGATGGGACGCTCAAAGATTTGCAAACCGAAATTCAGGCAGAAATGGAACGAAAAAAAGAACTGGGATTCGATGAAATTAAATTTCAAATGCTGAAACAGCGAGTGGAGAAGAAGCAGAACGAGGTTGAGACAGTCAAGGATGACATTCACAAAGCAGAGCAGGAGATCATCAAAATATGTAAAGATAAGGACCACGTTGCCAATGAATTGAGTACGATTCAAAAATTGCAGGAAGAAATAAAGGAAATCAAAGAAGAAATTGTGTATTTAAAAACGCTGGACCACCATTTTGGTAATTTCAGACAGGAACTATCCGGACGAATTCGTCCCATCATTGCCAGTCGCGCGTCTGAGCTCCTCCACCTTACTACGCAGGGTCGCTATTCGATTATGGAACTGGACGAGGATTATAATCTTTATTTATACGATCAGGCCATGCGATTTCCACTTGCGCGTTTTTCCGGCGGCGAGCAGGATCTGGCCAACCTGTGCCTGCGTATTGCAATCAGCCAGGTGGTTGCTGAGCGGTCCGGACGGTCGCAAATTAATTTTATCGTGCTGGACGAAATTTTCGGATCCCAGGATGAGCAGCGCAAAGATCTGATCGTGACCGCGCTGCAGCAGTTGTATTCCCAGTTCCGGCAAATATTTATCATTACTCACGTGGAAGGCATAAAGGATGCGCTGCCGGTGGTTGTTTCAGTAAGTGAGAAGTCCATGGAAGAGAGCGCTGCGGTGATGATGTAAGGGCATTTAGCGATCAGCGATCAGCTTACAGCAAATAAGAGGTATTATTCATTTTTTTCAGACTGAATGCTCCTTGAATAAAATTTTGAAGATAAATAAATCAACCAAAAAATGACCAGTGATACTAACGAAAATCCTGATTTAAATAAAAATAACGATAATGAAGATTTTCCTGAACGAATCATTGTGACGGATGTCCTCGATCTGCACGGTTTCTTCCCGGAGCAGGTTCCTGAGATTGTCACAGAATTCATCCGCAATGCGCTGGAGTTGAACCTGACCACATTGCGCATCATTCATGGCAAAGGACGGAGCAAAATGAAATGGGCGGTCCATCAGGTGCTCGAGGAAAATTCCCATGTGGAACGATTCGGCGATGCGCGACCGGAAATCGGTGGCTGGGGCGCTACAATAGTCGAGTTGAAATGACCGAGATTTCCTCATTACAATATTCTGCCTGACTTTTATCCCATCAGAAACCAGAACCGATATTTAAACCTCACTAATCAGAAATAAATCTATTCAATAATGCCAGTTACAGTTAGTTACTCCCTGAAAAATCTACAAATCAACAAGATAATATTTTGAATGGTGGCGGATAATTTAGCACCAAAAAGGGAAGAAAATTCCTCGAGTTGAGACAGTCTCATTTTTGTTCAATTTGGGATTAAAATTTATTTCGGCTTTAATTATAAGTTGATTTTAGTGGTTAAGTCGTTACAATAAATTGATAGAAATTTACTAAAACAGGTATGATCTTTGTATTTGCATTGTCAATACTTTTTAATTCGGAATAAATAATTATATTTTTTGTAGCTTAACCAGTAAGACAGAACAAACAGAAAAAGGGAACCTGAGGTGACGTGATGAGGACGATTCTGGATTCGGAACTGCTGACGATTCGGGAAACACAGAAATTATTGAATTTGACGCGATGCGAAATAATGGATATGATTCATACGGGGCGATTGGAAACGATTAAAACCGGTTCACAATTACGAATCGAAGGACGAATAATAAAATGCTTTTTAGCATGCAGTTGTCATTATGAAGATGAGGAAGTGTTTTGTCCTCGTGATTCCAGAGAAAATGTATCTGACTATGAAATGGAAATGATATCAGAGTGGACATAGGATCAATAAAATCTATTGCTTCATTTAAACTCAAAAACTGCTTTAATAACCGAAGAACTTTTTTTGTCCGTGACAATTTTCAATGCTTTTTGATAATCATCCAATTTGAAACGATGGGTGATGAGTTCATCCACGTTTAATTTTTTCTGCTGCAGGAGCCTCATTGTCAAATCGAAGGTTGAAATATTCTCCCCTGAAAAATTTTCCATGCCGTGGCAAAAAGTGCCGATTATCTCTATCTCCTGAAATACGATTGGCGTGTAATCGAACTTCGATGGATTGTAATCGACGCCCACCAGCACAATGACGCCGCCTGCTTTGCACCAGCGAAGTGAATCGTGAATGGTGCGGCCCTTTCCCACGCAATCGAATATTTTATCGAACCCGCCAAGCAGCATTTTATTCTTGAACATGCCTGAATAGTATTTTGCCCCGGTTATATCCGCGATTTTTTCATAGCTGTTTTTCCCGTCTAAAATAAAATCGGCGCCAAATTTTTTCGCTAATTTTATTTGAAACGGATGGCGGGCCAATATAGTGACTTTGCTCTCCGGCTGCAAGATTTTAACGACCTGTAAGGTAAGCAGCCCGATGATTCCAGCGCCTACAATCAGCACGTGATCCCCGGGTGCCGGCATTTTTCTCAGAACCGCGCGTACGGCAACGGCGGCCGGTTCGACGAGCACAGCTTCATCATCGCTCAATGAATCCGGAACCGATTGAATGACGGATTCGTGCGCAAGAAAGGAATCGCTCCAGCCGCCGCCGGTGTTTTTCGGCAGCGTGCCTTCGGATTGATTCTCGCACAGCGCGTAATTCCCATCCCTGCAATGAATGCACTTCGGTTCAATTTCCTTGTGAAAACAACTGGGCAGTGTTTTTTGAAAAACTACGCGGTCGCCGATTTTCATTCGTTTGACCCCGGAACCGGCTTCAATCACTTCGCCGCACATTTCGTGTCCCAAGAATACGCGCGTTAAACCTGGCAGCGCTGCAAGCGATATTTTAGGATTGGCATCGAGAAAAAACAGGCTTAAATCGCTGCCACAGATGCCGGACAATTGGTTCTTCACGCGCACCCATTTTTTCCCGGGTAATTCGATCTCCGGTATTTCACTGTACGACACCGGTGAGACGCCGCTGTAGAATGCACCCTTCCAGACGGTGCTCAAAATTTGAGTGAGAAGAATTTTGGGAATATTGAGATCGAAAAAGATTGATTTCATGGATTGCTTTCCTGATTAAAAAATTGAATGCCTCGAAGACTTGAAGGCTCGAAGTTAATTGAGCAGTACTATCATTCATGCAAATCATTTTGGTGATGAATTAGTACTACTTAGTCAAATTAAAAAATATCTCAAAATGTAAGGTAATATTCCCCTATCATTGTCATTCCCGCATGCCATGTCCAGCTTCCATTAAATTTATAAAGGATGACAGACTTGGCTTCTGGCGGGAATCTCCTCATGATTTAGAATGAGATTCCTGTCCTGCAAAAAGATGGCGAATCTACGACAAAAGACGTGCAAGCGACCGAAGGAAGTCCAGAGGAAATGACAGAAAATAGGTAATCTGACTATGTAGTATTAGTCGATAACAATTTATTATTCTTGGTGAGAAAATTCATTACAATTATTCTTTCAGGCTTAGGTCGAATCATCGATATCAAATAATACCCGGCTGGCGCCAACTCTTTGGGAGTAGTTCGCGATGGGATGTTTTCTCAATTGCCTGGAAATAGCAAAAGGATCGTGTTGAAGTTTTTCAATGGAAAATTTTATCAGGGCTTTTTTTGGGAGGGGTATTCCTTTTAAATCTTTTTAATGCGAGCTGCGTATTTTAACTCCTACATCTATTTCGTTTCCTGCCAAATAATTTCGTGCGTTAAAAAATCACCGTTAGCTATTTGCTCACGCCCCTCCGAAATTTCATCTTTTAAATTATTATCGAATTCATCAAGGTGGTCTTCCAGAAAATTTTCTAATTTTTCAAGAACATCCTCCGGCATGTCAGGTAATAAAATAAATTGTTGCTCATGAATTTTTATTCGAAGCGGTTTTCGTTTGCTGCCCAATGTAATGATTTTTTCAAATGGATCATCGATTTTTATTGTATCCATGTTGTCTCCTTGTCCGAATATTTCAGTAATTAATACTGAAATTTATCTAAAATACGGACAAATGTCAAGTAAAAATATCAGTTTGTTTTGATGGCTAATTCTTCATTTTTTTTATCCGAAATGAACATGTGCCCCGGCGAATGGCTGATGAAAAAATCAAGTTTGGCGCCGAGGGCGGCCAATTGCGAGGTTACACCGCAGGGCCAAAATACCGGCACTTCGTTCTCCGCGATTGGAACCCCATCGCCGAAATTTGGCTGGCCAATATTTTCTATGCCCAATTCTTCGGGGCGCGTAATCGCCGTTTCAAAATTGCCGGATTCGCGGCACAGGGGCGCGCCGTGCACTGCCGGGTATTGGGACGTGATTTCGAAAGCGCGTTGTGCCTGGTCCAGCGTCATGGGGCGCATGCTCACCACCATGTTGCTTTGAAACGGCCCGGCCGCTCTGCATTGGATATTCGTGATGAACATGGGGACATTTCGGTTCAATTCAATGTGCCGTACCGGGATGCCGGCTTTCAACAGCGCGGCTTCGAACGTGAAGCTGCATCCCAATAAGAATGCGACGAAATCGGCTTGCCAGTTTTCGGTGATATTCAAAACTTCCCTGTGGCGGGAATTTTTCGAATAAATCCGGTAGCGTGGAATGTCCGTTCGAATATCCGCGCCGGGCGCGAGAAAACGAGTGATGGGATCGCCGGGAGCCAACGCTTCGAGCAGCGGACAAGGCGCCGGATTGAGCCGGCAGAATTGCTCAAAATCCGCGGCGAATTTTTGGGGAAGCACCAACAGGTTCATTTGCGCGTATTCAGCGCACAACCCACTGGTGGGCTGCTGCCAGCGCTCCAATCGTATGAGCCGCTGCATTTCAGCAGGAGTTATTTTTGCCAATTCCTGTGCAGTAAGATTGTACCCGCCGCCGCCCGGGGTTTCAATGGAAATGGTTTCGCCGGCGTTCACCCGAAGCTTTACCTTGCCGCCCAGGTTCTCCTCTTCACCGTTTGGTTTAATCAATATATTTCGGCCGACCGCTCCGTTTTCCGCGCCGTTCAATCCGTAAGGCGCATGGTTCCGTCGCTCGGTAAGCAGCGAGATATGCCTCGGTTCGAGAAATTTGATTCGGCGCGCCACGCCATTCCCGCCGCAGTAGTGGCCCCTGCCGCCGGAATTTTCCCGCACCGCGAATTGCTCAACCTGAATTTCCGGGTAGCGATGCTCCATCACTTCCGGGTCGGTGATGCGCGTATTGGTCATGTTCGTGTGCACCGCGTCCGCGCCGTCGAAATTCGGCCCGGCGCCGGAACCGCCGGCAATGGTTTCGTAATAACCAAATCCCTTCTCGCCAAACGTGAAATTGTTCATGGTGCCCTGGGAAGCAGCTACCTTTTTCAGCGCCAAATAAAGCACATCCACAATGCGCTGCGATGTCTCCACGTTGCCACCGGCCACGGCCGCGCCTGGATTGGGATTGAGCACTGAACCTTCGGGTATGGAAATTTTCAGCGGCTTGAAGCAGCCGGCATTGAGCGGCACATTGTCTTCGATGAGGGTTCGGAACACGTACAGGATGGCCGAACGCGTGACCGCCGGGGGCGCGTTGAGGTTGGTGGGAATCTGGGCCGACGTGCCTTCGAAATTCAAAAACGCGGAATCGCCCTGAATGGTGATGGCCACGTGCAATTTCGTTCCATCGTCCAAATAATCCGAAGCTTGGTGAACGCCGTCCGGAAGTTTGGCAATGGCGTTGCGCATGGCCCTTTCTGCATTGTCCTGCACATGCCCCATATACGCCTGAACCACATCGAGACCGTAATGATTGATGAGTCGTTTCAATTCCTGTACTCCGCGGACATTGGCTGCAACCTGGGCCCGCAGGTCGGAGAGTCGTTCGGTCAAATTCCGCGCCGGGTATGTTCCGGATTTGAGCAGTTGCAGCATTCCTTTCTCATCAAAAATTCCGCGCGATACCAATTTGAAATTCTCGATGACAATCCCTTCTTCTTCGAGGCGGGTTGAAAAAGGCGGCATGCTGCCCGGGGTGATTCCCCCGATATCCGCGTGGTGTCCGCGGCTGGCGACGCAGAAAATCAACTGTCCGGATTCATCGAACACCGGCGTGACCACGGTGACATCCGGCAAATGCGAGCCGCCGTGATAGGGATCGTTGGTCACGAACACATCGCCGGGCTGCATGGAATTTTGATTTTGCTGAATGATGAACGCTACGGATTCGCCCATGGCGCCCAAATGCACCGGGATGTGCGGCGCGTTGGCAACCAGTCCGCCGGACGGATCGAACAAAGCGCAACTGAAGTCGAGCCGCTCCTTAATATTGATCGAGTGCGCGGTTCGTTGCAGCGCGCGTCCCATTTGTTCGGCGATGCTCATGAACAGGTTGTTGAAAATTTCCAGCATCACCGGATCGTTCGCAGTGCCAATCGAATTCTGTTTGGCTTTATTCGAAATTCGCTCCAAAAGAATATGCCCCCGCGAATTCACGGCAGCGCTGAAATCCGGCTCGACAACGATAGTCGAATTGGCTTCGACGATAATGGCCGGGCCGTTTAATTCGTCCCCGGGCTTAAATTGTTCACGCAAGAAAACCGCTGTTTGTGAATGCCAGCCATCTTCGAAATAAACATTGTATTTTTGAACCGCGTCTTTTTCCGAAAGTTTTCGTCTTTTGAGCGGATGTTCCGGCTCTTCCGGCTTGGGCTGAAGACCAATCACTTCGCTTCGGATATTCACAATCTCCAATTGATTGTCGCTTCGGAAACCATAATGCTGCTCGTATTGTTCTATAAAACGAGCCAGGCTGTTTTCGAAATTATCGAACAGGACGGTTTCCGGGGTATCCGAGCCGATCGGCCTGAGATCGAGATACCGATTGACGAAAACCTGATCGCGGGAAATGCTTTCAGCAAGCACTTTTTCGAAAAGCGGCTTTTCAATTTCTTCGAAAACAGGAAGCAGTTCCGCCACGGTTTCGACGGAAAAAGGAACGAGCACCGCGTGGGTTTGTTCGTGGATGATGTCGGCCAAAATCATTCCGTATGCCGAAAGCACGCCGGCCAATGGATGAAGGAGAATTTTTTTCATGCCCAGGGTTCGGGCGATGGAGCAGGCATGCTGGGCGCCAGCGCCGCCGCAGCAGACGAGGGTGTATTCCTGAATATTGAATCCTTTGGCCACCGAAATTTCTTTGATGGGCTTGCACATATTTTCATTGGCGATGTGAATGTAGCCGGCTGCCACCTGTTCCGGCGATTTCTTTATTCCTGTTTTTCTGAAAATATCCTCGCTGCGCTTCTGGAATTTTTGCGCAACGATTTCTCGGTCCAGCGGCTGATTGTGTTCCGGGCCAAACACGGCAGGAAAAAACTCGGGAATGATGCGTCCTAAAAATAAGTTGGCGTCAGTGACGGCAATGGGGCCGTTATTTTGGTAGCAGGCCGGGCCGGGAAACGCGCCGGCGCTGTCCGGGCCAACAGTGAGTTTGAGTCCATCAAAATTGAGGATAGAGCCGCCGCCGGCAGCGACCGTGACGACATTAATCATCGGCGTTTGAATGCGGACGCCGGCGGTTTCGGTTTCGTACACTTTTTCGCACTGGCCGTCTTCGTAGCGGGACACGTCCGTGGATGTGCCGCCCATATCGAATCCGATGGCTTTTTCGATGCCCAGCGTTTTGGCGATGTGCGCGTAGCCGATGACGCCGCCGGCCGGGCCGGAGATGATCGCGTCTTTGGCTGTGAAGCCGTCGGCGTCGATGAGTCCGCCGCTGGATTTCATGAATTGCAGGGGAATGCTGCCGGTGTGCCGGCGAATTTGCCGGATGTATTTTTGCAGAATGAGATTCAGATACGCGTCCACCGCTGTGGTGTCGCCGCGACTGACAATTTTCTGCACGCGCATGGTTTCCGAAGATATGGAAATTTGCTCGAATCCTATTTGGCGTGCAACCCGGGCCACCCTTTTTTCGTTAAAATCATTTTGAAATGAATTGAGAAATACAATGGCCAGCGAACGGATTCCGGCTTCGAAAATTTCCCGAAGCTGAACTTCAACGTCGTCCTCGTTCACCTCACGAATGATATTACCATTGCTGTTGGTTCGTTCATTTATTTCGATGGCCCGCTGATACAGCAACGCAGGTTTTTGAATGTTGAGATCGAATAATTTGGGCCGCGCCTGGTACCCGATGGCAAGAATATCTCGAAAACCGCGCGTGGTGACGAGGCATACAGGCACACCCTTGCGCTCCAGTAGCGCGTTCGTGGCCACCGTGGTGCCCATGCGAATGGAATGAATTCTTTTTTCCGGCAATGATTGGGAGGATGAAATGTTCAAAATCTTATATAGCGCGTGAATCGCAGCATCGTTGTATTCCGAAGGATTTTCAGAAAGAAGTTTGAATGTGATAATTTCGCCCCGGGGAGATTTGGCAACGACATCCGTAAATGTGCCGCCCCTGTCAATTCCGATAAGCCATAAATTCCTGTCATTCATGGAATAAATATAAAGAATAAAATCTGGAAAAACAAGAAAAGAGTTGTTATTTTTCTATGAATAAATTATATTTATAAAGCAAGTTATTCACTTCACAACCGATTGGAATCCTCATGAAATTCACACCGAAAAAGAAATTCGACAAATTCAGCGTCCGCGGCGTCATCTATTCGCTGATCGCCCTGGCTGGCATCAGTTATGAACTTTTTCTTTCTGTTGAAATACGACCGTTTTTAATTGTAATGTATGGGATCGGGTTGGGAATCGGATTGTTATGTTTGCTATTCATAAATGAAGAAAATTAATTATCGGGGTATTTAATGAAGAAGTACATAAAAATATATTGGTTGATTTCACTCGCTCTTATTTTTATGGCATTGTTCCTGAATTGCAGATCTCCTGAAGTTACCTCAGCAATAATTTATATGTCAAATGTTGATGACACTGAAAAAGCCATTGAACAATTAAAGTTTGCCCTGGCAAAAGACTCGACAAATGCCGAAGCGCATTTCCTGTTGGGCGTTTGTTATGGAAATTTGGAAATGTACTTCAAAATGAATAAACAATTTGAAATCACGCAGAAATTAACAGCCGATTCCCGCGAGGATAGTATGAAATATGCTGACAAAATTATGGAATATCGGGACGAGCTCTGGTTGAATAATTTTGATTACGGCCTGGATTTGTTAGACAATAAAATGATGGCCAATGCGGAAATTGCGTTCTGGAATTGCACCAATATCGATTCCACGCGGCCGGAGGCATACATTAATCTGGCCATCATCGAGGAGGAAAATGACAATTTTGAGGCCTCGCTGAAGCATTATGAAATGGCATTTAAAAATAATCAGGGAGATGTCGATCTGGCCTTTTATATTGCTTCCCTGTATACAAAAGCTCAAAAGTATGAAAAACTTCTGGATATCATGAATCGATTGTTAACTATAGAACCGGACAATTCCGAGGCGCTTGCGCAACGAGCCATTGCGTATGACTACCTGGGAGAAAATGAAAAGGCAATTGCAGCATACGAAGAGGCTATTTTAGTTATTTCGGATGATCCTGATTTATTGTTCAATCTGGGACGGCTTCTTTTTTTGGACGGACAATATGAAAAAGTCACCGATGTGTTGGACAAAGTGTGGGATCTGGATTCAACCGATGTGCAAGCTACATTTCTGCTTGGAAGTTCGTATTTAAGTCTCGGCGAAGGCGAATTGCGGCAGTTGAGCGGAAAAGATACCGTGGCCGAAGTCAGCGCATCCGATTCGCTTTTGCTGGCTCACGCGACGACTTTGCTTCAAAACGCGATTTATTTTCTGAAGAAAACAGCGCAGGCACAGCCTGATAATGCGGATGTTTGGAATCACCTTGGGGTAGCCTATTCGTATATTGGGGAGAAGAGAGAGGCGGATGAAGCGTTTAAGCGAGAGAAGGCTTTGCAGAAGAAATAGGCTGTGCGCCTTCCGATTCAGCATGCTGACTGCCGCAATATCAAACGTATGTGTCATTTCGAACGAAACGAAGTGGAGAGAGAAATC
Source organism: uncultured Cytophagia bacterium (assembly GCA_964605145.1). Taxonomy (GTDB): domain Bacteria; phylum Zhuqueibacterota; class Zhuqueibacteria; order Thermofontimicrobiales; family Thermofontimicrobiaceae; genus CAZSBG01. The sequence continues at coordinate 22,705 of CAZSBG010000081.1, forward strand.
TGTTATCCTATTATATCATGATTGTTGTAAGAGTTCTTTCCCGAAATTTTGGGGTTGAAAATCCAATTTTGCAGATTACTGATTCAGCATAAAATTGGGAGATGAAATGAATAGGAATGTAGTTTATTTTATTCTAATTTTTGCCAAGTTGATTTTAGCTCAACAGGACTGGAAAGGCAGCATTGAAGTCAAAGATGGAATTACCTATATTCACAATCCAGGGCAGGGTTTGTGGGATAACGATCCGTCCAAAAAACTGACAGTCGAGCAGATATTTTCTGTGGGCAGTCTGAACGCTGAAGATGAGTACCTGTTTTCGTGGGTGCAGGATATCACGACCGATTCCGCCGGAACCATTTATGCCTGTGATTCCAAAGAGCACCGCATCCAGGTATACGATAAATTTGGAAAATATGTGCGGACGCTTGGCCGCAAAGGCCAGGGCCCTGGAGAGTTGATGCGTCCAATGGCAGTACGTGTTGGCCCGGATGGCCGGATTTATGTCCAGGATGATTTGAATTATCGGGTTTCCATTTTTAAACCGAACGGCAAGTTTGACCACAGCTTTCGGTATGAACGTTTTGCTGGTGAAAATTTGGAAATTGATCCAGATGGAAATGTACTGCTGAGCTTGTGGGGAGAAAACAAAGAAAGAAACGCTCCGCCAATTGTTACAGAATATAATTTAAAAGGAAAGATTGTCAAGCAGTTCGGCGAGCCGTTGTTGTTGCTTGAAAAAGATGGATATGGAAGGCCATTTTTCGATTATAATGGATTTACTTTCATGGGTAATGGAATTCTATTGGTTGATTATAAACGATCCTACAAATTTCATTTTTATCAGAATCAAAAATTGATTAGGGTAGTTGATAGGGAAAGTCCTATTTTCACGAAGCCTGAAATCATTGAAACAGTATTCAAGGCTAATTCCGGCGAAGGTGGCAAAGTTAAAACCGTTACGTCTCGAAGCGGAATTTGGAAAACTTTTCCATTGCCCGCTAATAGATTCGCTGCTTATGTTGCAGATAGAGGCAAAGAATTTAAACGAAAGACAATTGGTGGTCGCGATTTTGAATCAGTCATTGATCTCTTCGATAGTGATGGAAAATTCCTGAAAAGCTATGCCTGGGATTGGTTGAACTATGGTGCGATTAAGCATGTAGATAACGAGGGCTATTTTTACACGAACCGAGGGGATTCCGAAATCGTTCCCGGCGTGACAAAGTGGCGGGTTGCCTTTGAATGAAAAGCAGATTCAATTGGATATAAATAGAAAAGGCAGACCAAGTCTGCCTTTTTTTGTGCCGAAGGTGGGATTCGAACCCACACGGGCGCATGCCCACACGGCCCTGAACCGTGCGCGTCTGCCAGTTTCACCACTTCGGCTTTTTTCTGCGGTGCTAATTTAAGAATAAAAATAAAAAAAGTCAAGGAATTTGTTTTGCTCTTGACTTTTGTTTAAAAATATCTTATTTTTTCAATTCATTTCATCACAACGAATAGAAATGATAACCAATAAATTATTAACTAATTAGCCGAATAGAGCCGTCTGATTGTTTGGCATTTAGTTCATTCATTCCTCTTTTAAATTGACGATACTAACAGATAATTATGGCAGAGAAAACAGTCATCACAAATAAAAAAGCCCGATTTCTCTTTGAGATTATTGAAACAATGGAGGCCGGTGTTGTATTGCAGGGCACTGAAGTCAAGTCGTTGCGCATGGGCAAGGGCAATATCAAAGACAGCTATGCTTCGATAAAGGACGGCGAGCTGTTTATGTACAATATGCACATCAGTCCCTACGAACAAGGCAATATTTTCAATCATGAACCGGAAAGACCGAGGAAGCTGCTGGTTCACAAGCAAGAGATTAAGCGATTAACCGGGAAAGTCGTGGAAAAGGGCATGACTCTTGTTCCGCTTCGGATTTATTTTAAGAATGGCCGGGCGAAAGTGGAATTGGGTTTGGCGCGCGGCAAGTCTTCGTTCGACCGGCGGAAAGACATTGCCCGACGCGATGAGCAGCGAATGTTAGAGCGCGAATTCAAGGAAAAAGGTAAATTTAGGATAAAATAAACATTTTGGAGAGATCGATTTGGAAACGAGAAATGTATTTGATGTTTTAAATGAACGGGGATTTGTACAGCAGGTCACGGATGAAGAAAATCTGCCATCTATGCTTGCCAAAGATAAGTTAGCAGTTTATATTGGATTTGACCCAACAGCGGACAGTTTGCACATTGGGAGCCTGATTCCGATTATGTCGCTTGTGCACATGCAAAGGCATGGCCATGTACCGATCGTTGTTTTGGGAGGCGGCACTGCAATGGTGGGCGATCCCAGTGGCAAAACTGAAATGAGAAAGATGCTCTACAAGGAGCAGATCAATAATAATTGTGAGATGTTTAAAAAGCAATTAAACCGATATCTCCATTTTGATGAGGGAAAGGCCGTTATTGTAAATAACGCAGACTGGCTGATGGAACTCAACTATATAGATTTTTTGCGAGATATAGGACGCCATTTTAGCGTGAACCGGATGTTGACGGCTGAATCATATAAAATACGGTTGGAAACCGGATTATCTTTTCTCGAATTTAATTATCAATTGCTTCAGGCGTATGATTTTCTTATGCTTTCCAGAAGTCATGATTGTATATTACAAATGGGCGGCGATGATCAGTGGGGAAATATTGTAGCCGGCATAGATTTGATTCGTCGTGTCGAGAGCAGACAAGCTTATGGAATTACGTTCCCGCTTTTGGAAACTGCAAGCGGCAAGAAAATGGGCAAGACAGAAAAGGGGACGGTCTGGCTGGACGCAAATAGAACGTCGCCCTACGATTTCTACCAATACTGGATAAATGTGGATGACCGCGATGTGGAAAGATTTCTTGCATATTACTCATTATTGCCAATGTCAGAAGTGAGCAAACTGGGGGCATTGCAGGGATCTGATATCCGGGTAGCGAAGAAGGTGTTAGCTTTCGAAGCCACAAAAATCACTCACGGCGAGCAGGAAGCACAAAAAGCTCAGGCTGCTTCGGAATCGGCATTTGGCAAAAGTCAAGATAGCTTGTCCGGGATGCCATCAACAACTATAGAAAAATCTGAATTAGAAAGCGGAGTCAATGTCATTGATCTGTTTATAATGGTGAAATTGGTCTCTTCAAAAAGCGAGGCGCGCAGATTGATTCAGCAGGGTGGTTGTTACATCAATGATAAACGTGTTGAAACTATCGAATTGAGAGTTGATTCATCATTTTCAGATGGGAATGGCATCATTTTGAGGGCAGGAAAGAAAAGATATCACCGCATTGTAATTGTTTAACCAATTGATTTATCGGGGTTAATGTTGGAATAAAAAAACTTAAAAAAAAACTTGACAATCACAAAAAAAATGTTAAATTATACGCTGCTCAAATAGAGCTCAAGCTTTGAAAAAAATAAAAAAGTTTTAGAAAAAGCTTGACAATAATAAAAAAAATGTTATATTATACGCTGCTCAAATATGAGGCGAGTAGTAAAAAAAAGCAAAAAAAATTGAAACTTTTGCTTGACATTTAGAAAAAGATTTTGTATATTTAATTTTGCGTTTGAAAAAATGTTCTTTGAGAAAATAGTAAAGCGTGCATGAGCCTTTGTCAATTGAGTAGGGATTTCTCAAAAGTTGAAAAAAGAAAAACTTACAACGAAGAGTTTGATCCTGGCTCAGGACGAACGCTGGCGGCGTGCTTAACACATGCAAGTCAAGGAGAAAGGAAATCTTCGGAATTCTGAGTAAACTGGCGAACGGGTGAGTAACACGTAGATAACCTGCCCATAAGACAGGGATAACTTTGCTAACGCGGAGCTAATACCTGATAATATTTTTTTATCGCATGATAAAAAAATCAAAGTTGCCTTCGGGTAACACTTATGGATGGATCTGCGTCCCATTAGCTAGTTGGTAGGGTAAGAGCCTACCAAGGCGACGATGGGTAGCCGGCCTGAGAGGGTGAACGGCCACACTGGGACTGAGATACGGCCCAGACTCCTACGGGAGGCAGCAGTGAGGAATATTGCGCAATGGGCGAAAGCCTGACGCAGCAACGCCGCGTGGATGATGAAGCTCCAAGGAGTGTAAAGTCCTGTTAGGAGGGAAGAACAGTCTTAATTCAAATAGGGTTAGGATTTGACGGTACCTCCAGAGAAAGCCCCGGCTAACTCCGTGCCAGCAGCCGCGGTAATACGGGGGGGGCAAGC
>CAZSBG010000082.1:0-26713 GCA_964605145.1 uncultured Cytophagia bacterium
ATGGTTGATTGACATAATTGTGCTTTTTGAGTATGATGGGTGCGGAATGCAAAATTAAAGATACTATTTGCTTTGTTTGCACAAGTTAAAAAATTAAAGCCCATCAAAAGACGGGCTTTAATTATTCTGGGACAAAAATGAGTTGGTTTAAAAAAAATATATTGAGGAGGACAACAAATTATGGTCTTTTAGTTTTCCAGTTTGCTTTCAATTTATCTTTTTTCATGAGCTGACTGATGCTATCCCAGGGCAAAACTGCATCCATATCTCGGTCTTTAAAAAGTATCTCTTCAACATCAATATCAGCCATTTGCCAGGCTGTATTCCAGTCGATATTTTCTTTTACTTTCAGATAAATACTCTGCGCGGTTTTGTTATCTCCCAGCGAAAGCAGACCCTGAACGATTTCTTCTTTCACGCTTTTATCGACGAATTGAACGCCTTGTAATTGCCTCAAATACGTTTTCAAATATTTTCGCTTTCTCCGAATTTCTTTAGGATCGTCCATCCTCGACCATTGAAACGGTGTGAATGGTTTTGGAATGAATGTATTAACGCTGACGGACAATTGCTGATTTTTTGACTTCAATGCAAAAATCTCTTTCACAAGTTTTCCAATTCCCCGGATATCTTCTATTGTTTCATCCGGCAGTCCGATCATGAAATACAATTTAATCTGTGAAATTTTTGAACTTGCAATCAGATGAACCGCATGCAAAATTTGCTGATCCGTTAAATTTTTGTTGATTAGGGTCCGTAGTTTTTCAGTGCCGGCCTCCGGGGCAAAGCTGAGCGATTTTACATTACCACGATTCAAAATATCTAAAAATTCAGAAGAAATTTTATCAAGACGAAACGAGGACAATCCCAGTTCGTAACCATGATTCACCAGTTCGCTGCATAAATCGAATAATTTTGGGTAATCGGAAAGCGCCGAACCGATCAGTCCGATACGCGAAGCGTTTTGGCCATATTTCCGGATAACTTCCATAATTTTTTCAACGGAAAAAATCCTCAACGGAAAATAGACATGGCTGGCCGCGCAAAAATAGCAATGTCGTCCGCAGCCACGACCAACTTCAACCAAAAACATATTTTTGAAATGAATATCCGGGCCTATAACGGCTGAAAATTGAGGAAGCTGGCTTTCGAACCGAAACAGTGGTTTTTTAACGCTTCGTTCCTTCAAATCAAAGGACGAAGAATACACGCCTTCAATTTCCTCCAGCGAAGCGATGAACTCAGTTCGATCGGGCCGTTGGTCTCTGTATAGTTTCAATCTCTCGACCAGCTTCTCTAATTGCGGCTCAATTTCGCCCACATACATAAAATCAAAGAACGGTTCCACCGGTGCAGGATTTATGAAACAACTGGCGCCGCCAGCGATAATCATGGGTTCGCGCGCATCCCGTTTTGCAGCAAATGGTTCGATGCCTGCCTGCAGTAATATGCGGACGATATTTGGGTAATCCAGTTCAAACGACACGGAAAACGCAATGACATCAAAATATCGAAGCGCTTCGCCTGATTCCAGCGTTCTTGCAACCTTCGGATGTTGTTCGTAGAGAAAAGCCCTCTCACAGCGCACGCCATCCTGCTCGTTCAGTTGGCGGTACAGGGACTGAAATCCGAGATTCGACATCCCAACCGCATAGGTATTTGGAAATACAAGTGCAATCGAAAGCGGCGCTTCCGGCCGCACCTGCACGCTCGACTTTTCACGTTCCAACAGCCATTGGCGATAAGTCCTGAACCTATTGACCTCGGATATTTTCATACGAAATTGGTTGGGAGCGCCACGTTATTTTTTATGATTGCTGACGGGCACGATGCAGATTCTCTCATTTTTTAAAAAAAACACGTGGCACTCCCGCCTTTTGATGATTGGATATATATGAAATGTGTTCCGCTTACATTTCCATGCGCCGACGTAGAAACGTTGGCAATTCATAATTATCTGATTTGGATCCGCCATCGCCTTCATCTGGAAAATCAAACTCAGGCTCGCGACTGCTTGTCGTGATCTTACCTTTTCCATTCCCATTCCCATTTTCGGTATCCATTTCCAGTTCAGCCTGACGCTGAAATGTGGGAATATCGAGATAGTCAATGGTTGTGTGAATGAAATCCATCTTTTTTCGAGCGCCGATAATTTTTTGCTTCCGGGTGTTTTGATTGAAACCGGTCGCAATGACGGTCACGCGAATCTGATCCTTGAATTGTTCATCGATGACCGCGCCGAAAATAACATTGGCCTCCTGTCCCACAGCTTCCTGGATGATATTGGCAGCGTTATCCACTTCGCTCAGCGTGAGATCATCTCCACCGGTAACATTTACCAGCAATCCCAGCGCTCCGGCAATGGAAACATCTTCGAGCAATGGACTGGAAATGGCCGACTGTGCCGCTTCAGCGGCCCTGTTTTCTCCGGAAGCGACGGCAGAACCCATCAATGCGTCACCCATTTCAGACATGACCGTTTTCACATCGGCGAAATCAAGGTTAATCAGGCCGGGAACAGAAATCAAATCTGATATACCTTTGGTCGCATTGAATAATACATCATCAGCCATTTGAAAGGCCTTGTTCAGCCGCGTATCTTTTGAGACAATGGAGAGAAGCCGTTGATTCGGGATAACAATAAGCGTATCCACGCGCTCCTTCAATTCCAGCAGACCTTCTTCAGCGCGACTCATTCGTTTTGGCCCTTCGAACAGAAACGGCTTTGTCACGATGCCCACAGTGAGCGCGCCCAAATCTTTTGCAATTTCAGCGACAATAGGAGCAGCGCCTGTACCGGTGCCACCGCCCATGCCGGCTGTTACGAATATCATATCCGTATCCTTGAGCGCGTTGAAGACCGCATCCTTGTCTTCTTCAACGGCCCGTCGACCCACTTCCGGGTTGGCTCCTGCTCCTAAACCCTTGGTCGAATTTTTTCCGATTTGGAGACGAATGGGCGCCTTGCAAATATTTAGTGCTTGCAGATCGGTATTGACTGCAAGAAATTCCACGCCAGTGAGCCCTGCGGAGATCATGCGATTCACTGCATTGCCCCCGGCACCTCCAACGCCAATGACTTTCATTTTGGCGGTTGGATTGTTTGTTTCATCAAAATTAAATGTTAGACTCATAATTTGCCCTCCTCAATTGGATGGGTAATTTATACACAGCCAGCAACTCAGTACCTGGTTCACTGACAGTTTATTCTGATACATGTGGATTAAAAATTTGTCCTCAAAATGACAAATACATATTTTTACGAGAACCAGCTCTTCATTCGCTCCCAGATGCGATCGAAAAGTCCGATTTCTCCATCACTCAAAATTCCATCAATTTCATATCGGCTGCTCAAAGCATACAAAATCAAGCCCACGCCGGTCGCATGAATCGGACTTCTTGCCAAATCTGTAAGACCGGTGAAGCCTTTTGGCACACCCAATTTTACCGGCATATCAAACACTTCTTCAGCCAATTCCACCGCGCCGGGAAGCATGGCGCCTCCACCGGTAATCACTACGCCGGCGGTCATCAGGTTTGCAAATTCCGATTTTCTGATTTCTCCGGCAGTTAGTTTAAAAATTTCTTCCATGCGTGGATTGATAATATCCACAAGCAGTTCCTGCGCCACCTTGCGCGGCGGCCGATCGCCAACGCCTGGGATATCCACAGTCTTTTCGCCTTCGCCAAGCATCGTATGCATGACACAGCCAGCTTTTCTTTTGACATCTTCCGCCTGATCAATGGGCGTTCTGAGGCACAGGGCAATATCATTGGTGACATTTCCACCACCCAGCGCAACGACCGACGTGTGGCGAATACATCCCTCAAAAAACATGGCAATATCTGTTGTCCCGCCGCCCATATCGATGACGGCCACGCCCAATTCTTTTTCATCTTCGCTGAGCACGGAATAACTGGAGGCCAATGGTTCCAAAACCAGGTCTTTAACATCAATTCCAGCGCGTTCAACGCTCCGGCAAATATTCTGCGCAGATGTAATTGCACCGGTCACAATATGCACTTCTGTTTCCAGCCGTACGCCGGACATGCCCAGTGGATCCTTAATTCCGCGTTGATCATCCACAATGAACTCCTGCGGAATAATATGAATAATTTCCCGATCAATGGGCATTACCACCGCCTTTGCGGCATCTATTGCACGACGAACATCATCTTCAGCTATCTCATTATCAGGGCCGGCAATTGCAACAACACCACGACCATTATAACTTCGAATATGATCACCGGCGATTCCAACATAGACCTGATTGACCTTGATACCTGCCATTTGTTCGGCTTTTTCCACGGCCATTTCTATGGAACGAACAGTTTTTTCGAGATTTACAACGACACCTTTTCTCAGTCCTTCAGAAGGGGCCGTACTCACACCAACAATTTTTGGCAGATCATCGTCTGTGATTTCAGCGATGATAACACCAATTTTCGTCGTTCCAATGTCAAGGCCGGTGATAAACTCGGTACTTGCCATCAGGTTTCTCCTTCTCATTTATATTTCACGATCACCTGGTCCTTGTAACGCAAATCCAGGGCCAGGACATTTTCTAATTCACGTTTTCCTTTTAATTGATTCCACATCGTTGAAAAATAATTAAGTTTTTTCGCGATATCATTCTTCCCAATGATGACCGGTAATCTCTTTTCTTTCAGAATGAAACTGATCCCTTTATCTTTCAAATAATGCAATTCTGAAATTTCATAATATAGCGCCACATCCCGATCACGCAGTTCACTCAAAACAGCCGCGCCCTGGCGCACATATTCAGGCTCCTCCGGAATTCGAACCCCGGCCGAATCAGTTCGAAACGATAAGCCGGTGATGACCGGCAAATCGTAAATCGCTTTTGGAGGGAATTTTTCAATGACATCGCCATCGTGCTCAACCGCCGATACCTCGGAACCGCTGATCGCGGCTATGATCACTTTTTCCCTGACCTTAATTCTGAGCGCTGAAGGAAGAAAACGTGTAATCTGAACATCCTCAATCAGTGGATTTTGTCTGATACGAGCTTCTATTTCATCCTTATCAATTTTGAAAATATCACTGCCAAAATCAATATTCGCCATTTCCAGAATATTTTCTTCAGCAACAAATGTATTGTTATACACCCGGGCAGATTTCAGAATGAAAGCATCATTTTTTCTGAACCAAATGAAGGTCAGCATCAACATCATTGCAATCAATACAATGCTTATTGATATTTTGAATAATTTTAACATGGCCTGACCTCAATGCAAATAAATTCGAAATTCAACTTTTTTTGCACGATATGTGTGCGTAAAAGTATGCTAACCAAAGAAAAAGTGGAGACTGTCTCAGAATTTTCCGAAAAAACTTTTCATTAAAGACAGGAATTAGAGCGTTAATTAAATTTATGTCTTTACCCAACCGAATCCTTTCCCCGGAACCTCGATTCAATTTCCAAGACAGTCTCGTTGGCGTCACACCGTGTCAACCGAACAATTACCCTAAAATTTTACTTTTTCTTTTTCTTCCTCCTGGATTTTCTGGAATTTGCACTTGTAATATAATTCTTACGTGCACCAGATACACCAGTTTTTGTTTCTCCGTTAATTTGAGCAGATATATTAAATAGCATTCCAATAGCTATAAGATGAACCACCAGAGAACTTCCACCATAACTGATAAACGGCATCGTGATGCCGGTAATGGGCAGCAAATTCAGCGCGATGCCGGCGTTGATGAACGCAAAAACGATGACGGACGTTGTAATACCCAATGCGAGCAATTGCCCCTGACGATCCGGTGCATGGGCTGCAATCCATAATCCTCGCCACATAAAAACTAAAAATAACGCCAGCAGCAGAAAGCACCCCAGCAATCCCACCTCTTCGCCCACAATTGAAAAAATGAAATCGGTAAACGGCTGTGGCAAAAAATGAAGCTTTTGCCGGCTGTTGCCAAGTCCGACTCCGAAGAGACCGCCATTTGCAAAGGAAATCAAAGATTGTGTAACCTGCCACGGCGGTTCGCGCAATCCGCGCACAGCATCAACAAATTTGAAAAGCCGAACTTTTTGATACGAAAATATACTCAGTAAAATTCCGACAATGGTTAAGGCTGAAATTCCCAAACCCGCCAAATGATAAATACTGGCTCCGGCCACAAAAATGAGAATCGCGCAAATAATGAATGTGATTACACCGGAACCCAGATCAGGTTCCAGTAAAATCGGGACAATAATCGTTGCAATAATGAACAATGTCGGCAGCAATCCCTCATTGAAATCTTTGAGCCGTTCCCCCTTTTTCACTAAAAAGCTTGAAAGAAATAAAATAAGAACATATTTGGCCATTTCCGATGGCTGGAAAACCCCGCCCAAAATCGGAATGGATCGCCGGCTGCCATTATAATAATTTCCCCCGATCAGCACATAGAGCAAAACAAAAAATGTGACCACCAATAATAAGGGTGCTAATTTCTGAAGAGCATGATAGTCGATATTCATGACCAGCAGCATGAGCAAAAGTCCAAGAAAAACCCGAAACAACTGTTTACCCAGGAAATAATGGCTGTTGCCATACGTTCCCTCAGCTTTGAAATAGCTGGCGCTGTAAATTGCCGCTGTGCCAAATGCCACTAAAAGCAGCACAATAATCAGCAGCATCATATCGTATTTAATAATACCCTTCAATGTTGAGCCTTATTTGTGTTTCTCATTATTAAGTCTACTTTGATAATTAAGAAACGCGAATGTCAGTTGGCGCTCCCACTGACTTTCCGCATTTCATGAGATTATTCATTCATTCAACAGAAGCTCACCATTCTTCTTTCTCATTTTTTTCACTATCATCAAGAATGGATGAGCTATTTTTCCTTCCTCGCGAAGCCCCGAAAAAATCAGCGCACTTTGAATGTGCTGAGCGTTAACAGCACAAGCAGAATTCCAACGATCCAGAATCTTACCACCACCTGAGATTCGTGCCAGCCTTTCAATTCGAAGTGGTGGTGTAAAGGCGCCATTTTGAACAGTCTCTTCCCTCCTGTTTTTTTAAAATAATACACCTGCATAATAACAGAAAGTGTCTCGGCGACAAACACGCCGCCAATGATGATAAGAAATAGTTCTTTTTTCAATAATATGGCCATAGTTCCAATTGCGCCCCCCAATGCCAGCGATCCGGTATCGCCCATAAAGACCTGGGCAGGATGCCCATTATACCAGAGAAACCCTAACGACGCCCCGATCAATGCCGCCGAATACACAGTCAACTCCCCTGCGCCGGGGAGATGGATAATATTCAGGTAATCGCTCAGCAGGGCATTCCCGGTAATATAACTGATGCCGGCCCAGGCAATTGCGGTAATCCCAACAAGACCGATGGCCAATCCATCAAGCCCATCTGTCAAATTTACAGAATTCGATGTTGCTGTAATGATAAATATGACGATGGGAATATAGAGAAACCCAAAATCAATCATATAATTTTTAAAGAACGGCACCGTGGAGAACGAGCGTATTTCCTCCATGGCAGGATGAAAATATAGCACACTTCCAATGATAAGACCCAGTACAATTTGCCCGACCATTTTATATCGACCAATCAGTCCTTTCGGTTTCTTTTTCACCACTTTCAAATAATCATCCAGGAAACCAACGAGCCCCATCCAGACAGTGGCCATTAAAATGAGCAGCACATAAACATTGTCCAGACGTGCGAATAACAGCGTGGGAATCAGAATTGCAATCAGGACGATGACTCCACCCATTGTGGGCGTACCGGCCTTTTTCAAATGTGTCTGCGGTCCATCACTGCGTATTTCCTCACCAATCTGGTGTTTTTTCAATATTTTAATAATGATGGGACCAACGATGAAGCTTATCAGTAACGCCATGATGGCCGCTGATGCAGATCGAAACGTAATGTATTTGAACACATTGAAACCAAAAATTAGGTCCCTTAATGGATAAAGTAGATGATAGAACATTTTTTCATCCCTGTGTTATAATGACTATCCTGAAATATTTGTGGTAATGTATTCCATTTCCATCCCCCGCGAACCTTTGATCAGTACCAGATCATTATTTCCCATAATCTCGTTAAGTTGTTCAAGCAACGAATCTTTGTCATTAAAATGCATAGCGCACTTTAATCCTGATTGAAACGCAGCTTTCGCAGTCATTTCAGACAAAGGGCCGAATGTGAGAAGATGATTAATGTTGTGCATTGAAACAACAAATTCACCGATCGCCCGGTGTTCTCGTTCCGCCCATTCACCCAATTCCAGCATGTCTGCCAGCACGGCGATGCGTTGTCCCTTTGTATCCATTTGTGAAAGTGTCTGAAGCGCTTTTCTTGCAGACTCCGGATTCGAGTTATAACAGTCGTTTATAATGACAAGACCTTCTTTTCGAACAATTTCCATTCGCTTTGCAGAGGGGAGAAATTGTTCCAGGGCGGTTTTCACCTGGTTCATGTTTAAATCGAATTCCAATCCCACTGCCACTGCAGCTAACGCATTATAAATATTGTGCATCCCCGCAATCCCCAAGTTTATGTTCATGTTGCTTACCTGAAACCCAGGTTTCCCTTCTTCATTCATGCCTGTGAATATTCCGCGTACCTGCGCCGGATGTTCGAAACCAAACGTGACAATTTTCTCAACCGCCGGGATATTTTCCCTCAAATTGGGATCATCCACATTGACAAATGCAGTTTGACCATTTTTCTCCAGGTAATCCCACAATTCCCGTTTTGCTTTGGAAACACCTTTCAAAGAACCAAAAAATTCCAGATGGGCCGGTCCCACATTGGTGATCAATCCGTGAGTGGGTGCAGCAATTTCTGCCAATCGTGCAATTTCTCCAAAATGATTGGTGCCCATTTCAATCACAGCAAGGGTATGGGTTGCTTCCAGATCGAGCAATGAAAGCGGCACCCCTATATGATTATTCAGGTTTCCTTTATTTTTATGAACCCTGTATCTTTCCTCCGAAACTGAGGCCACCATCTCCTTGGTAGTTGTCTTGCCATTGCTTCCGGTTAATGCCACAACAGGGATATCAAATTTCATGCGATAATGGTGACTGATTTCCTGCAACGCTTTCAGGGTATCATCAACAATAATGAAATTGCCATCGAGATTACTCTGCTGTTCTATCCATTGCTCGGATACGACACAAATTTGCTCCGCATTCTCCGTCACTTGCGGAACGAACTGATGGCCATCAAAGCGATCGCCCTTAATGGCAACAAATACCTCATTTGGCTGAATGGAACGAGAATCGATTGAAAATCCGGCAACTGGATTTGAAAGCAAAGCAGCGTCACCCTGGTACTTCGCCGGGTATGCTTTCAATTGCAACAATTCCTCTGGTTTCAAATTCATCATTTCAGACTTTTCCCTTTCACCAGCTTTTAATTTCAGCCAGATCAATCGCTGGTTCACATTCTACAACACATCGCGCTCCGATCCGTATTTTTTTCGATGGCGCCGGCGCCTGGCGTTTTACCTGGCCGCTGCCATGAACCACCACGCGCAGTCCCCGGCGTGACATTTCAGATAATGCGTCCCGAAGTGTTAAACCCACAACTGAAGGCACCGTGGTATATTTACCATCTTCCACTGTGAACTTTTCGAGTGTTACGGTCAATTGAGATCCAGGCTCAACGCGGGTGCCGGGAGCCAGGTCCTGAGATTTCACCAGTTCCCCATCATTTTCCACCAGCAACTTCAGCCCCACATTATCAATAATTTTTTCAACCACATCAATTCGTTTCCGTCGCAGGTCAGGAACAACGACCAGCGTTTCGCTCTCGTTTTCCTGCCCGATTGTGTTATCTTCTTTCCTGACCACGCGGGATTCTTCTGGCGGTGTTTCTATTTCAAGAATTCGAATAATCCGCTGTAAGATTCGCCTGAACACCGGCGCGGCCACTGCACCGCCCAAATGCGCCTTTTTAGGATTGTCCACCATGACATACATCAACAATTGAGGCGACTCTGTCGGGAAGAACCCGATAAAGGAACTTACAAAAGTGTCATCTGAGTAGCCCTGGAGTTTCGGATCATATTTTTTGGACGTTCCGGTTTTTCCGGCGATTCGCAGTCCCTGAATTGATGCGCGCTTCCCGGTTCCCTCGTAAACAACATCTTCGAGCATGCTGATCAGCGTTTTCGAGGTTGAATCAGAAATCACCCGACGAATCACTTCCGGCTGAACCGATTCCATTTTTTTATTTATTTCATCCACAACACTCAGGTAGATCTTGGGCTTAAGCAAAAATCCACCATTGGCGATTGCGCCGTAAGCCATGACCATTTGCAGCGGCGTGACGGATACTTCATATCCATAGGACATGGCAATGGGTGTGAATTTCGTCCACTCCGTCGTCTTTTTAAACTCACCGGTCGTTTCACCCGGCAATTGGATGCCGGTTTTGACACCAAAACCAAAATCACGAACATATTGGTAAATAATATTTTTGTTTACTTCCTGCGCGATTTTTGACATGCCAATATTGCTGGATTTCTTAATCACCTTTCGAAGGCTCAACCAGCCATACCCGTGCACATCTTCAATTACTCTGTCGTAGACATGATATCTGCCATTTTCACAAAACACAATGTCGTCCGGCGATTTCAGGCCTTCTTCCAGAATGGCGCTCATAATGACCGGTTTAAATGTAGAGCCAGGCTCATAGCCATCAGTGATGGCGCGATTTCTCCATCGCTCAGGTGAATAATTTCCGGCATTATTGGGATCAAATCCCGGCTCGACCGCCATCGCGAGAATTTCTCCTGTAACCGGATTTGTAATTATTGCAGTAGCTGCGTCGGCTTCGTATTGATCCACTACGAACCGTAATTCTTCTTCAACAATCCACTGATAGCTATTATCAATGGTGAGCACGACCTGCTGTCCATGCTGAGGCTTCTGAATGGAATAATCCACATCTGCAATGGTATTTCCACGGGCGTCCAGTAAATGCGTTGCCCAGCCAGGGGTGCCCTGCAATGCGGCATTTTTCTCAAACTCAACGCCGCTCAATCCTTTGCAATCAATGTCAGTAAAACCGATCAGCGGAGCCGCCAGCGTCCCCTGGGGATAGTAGCGTTTCACTTCTTTAATGACCCGAACCCCGGGAATTTTCAGGTGCTCAATCCGATTTACGATTTCCTCATCAGCCCCCCGAACCAGCCAGAAAAATGACCGCTCACTTTGCAGTTTTTGCAGGAAATAGTTTTCAATCTTATTGAAAATTTGAGAAAAATGATACGCTGCTGAGTCAGGATCGGTTACTTTGGTAACATCCACACCCAGTGACCAGGTGTTGCGATTGATTGCCAAATATCGATATTTTCGATCGAAAATCCCACCGCGATCTGAATGCAATCTGGTCTCATGCAAATATTGATTTTTCGCTTTTTCCACGTATCGTCCTCGATCAACAATCTGAATTTGGAATAGCCGTAAAACCAGTACAACCCAAAATAGCAATGCGAAAACAACCAGTACAGCTATTCGCTTCAGACTACTTTCATCAATTGTGACCTTTTTTTTCATAGATTATTGGTAAAATATGTTCACTCATTTATGCTTCATGTTATTACCCAGCAACTTTTGCAAATTTGTGCAAAAGAATTATATATGAATCGGTCATCACGTATTAATATATGCGGCTTTGCCGCACTGGGATTTATGGTGTCACTTCAAAGTGCGTATTCTTTTCAACCGGCTGAACAGGAATTCTTTCAATCGCTGGATAGATCATGTCCAATCGTTCTCTGGCTATGTTTACGATTCTGTTTTCATTGGACAAACTCAGGACTTTGCCATTCAGCTTTTCATTGGTTTCTTTATAATATTGCATTTGTTTTTCAAGTTTTTCAATATCTTCGGCCAACTGCGAAACCTTTACTTTTTGCCAGACAAAACCGACCATTGTGGCTGCAACAATAAGAATTATAAGCAGCACAATCAGGCCATTTGTTGGTTTATCCAGTTCTTTTTGCATCTGGCTGAAGCTGGTGACCAGCATATTTTTTTTTCTGTTTCGTCGTGCCATTTTTTTTGTTGATTTTATAATTTCTCCGCTGCCCGCAATTTTGCGCTGCGGCTTCTCGGATTTATAGTTATTTCTGATTGTGATGCGCGAATTATTTTCCGGGTTAAGATCTGGACAGTCGGTTTTTTATCGCAGGTACAATAGGGAAGCTCCGCAGGACACTCACATGGATTCACCTGATGATTAAGAAAATTCTTTACCAACCGATCCTCTAACGAATGATATGAAATAACGACCAACCTTCCCCCTTTTTTCAAAATATTCAGGGATTGATCCAGGAACTGCTGAAGGTTTTCGAGCTCGGAATTTACCACGATCCGCACTGCCTGAAAAATACGCGCCAGCGTTTTAATGCGTTGCTGATAAGAAACACACGCCTCTATAATGCTCGCCAGTTGCCGGGTCGTTGTAATCCGATTTTTCTTGCGCTCCCTGACAATGGCTCTGGAGATATTCCGCGCTTTCCTTTCCTCGCCGTACTCCCTGAATATACGAACCAAATCAGCTTCATCGTAATGATTAATCACATCTTCGGCGGTTATTTCTGTCTCGGTCGACATCCGCATATCCAGCGGACCATCCGCCATAAAACTGAATCCGCGCTGTTTAGTATCTATCTGATGAGAGGACACCCCCAAATCGAGCAAAATTCCATTTACGCGTTCAATTCCTTCAGATCTTAATATTTCAGGCGTCTGAGCAAAATTTCCCTTTTTCAATTGAATGCGGTTTTCGAATTTTCCCAGCCTTTGTTCCGCCTCGCAAAGCGCTTCACCATCCTGATCAATTCCAATCACAGTTCCATCCGGGGCCAAAGACTCAAGGATGGCCAGACTATGTCCTCCCCCTCCTACCGTTCCATCTACGTAAATTCCTGATACATCATTTATCAAATAATTTATAACTGATTGTACCAGTACTGGAATATGATAGTCGATATATATCACAGCTCCATTTCTTGAGCGATTTTTTCTTCTATATTTACACCTGACTCATCCAATTTCTTTTGATAAGCCTTGCGCTGCTCGGGATTCCATACCTCAATCCTGTTGTATGCGCCAATAATATGCACTTCTTTATTGATGCCGGCGAATTCGAGATATTTTGGCGGGATCATAATTCGTCCCTGCTTGTCCAGCGTTGCATCACTGGCACGAGATCCCATAACCGACATATATGCACGATGTTCAGCATTTGCTTCAGAAAGATTATCAATCATAGCAATTACCTTTTTCTCATAAATATCCATTGGATAAATATATACACACTGGTCCTTGCCATAAGTAATAATGTATGTTCCCTGAGCCTCATGCGAGGTGGCCTTCCGAAATTTCGCAGGAACATTTACCCGGCCTTTATCGTCCAATGTATAAAAGAATTCACCAATGAAAAATGCCATGACCCAACTTTCACAAAGTAAAAATCATTGATTATGCTGAATTGAAAATCGGTTTTAAAAGATGAATTTTGCACCCATTTCACTACCAAATCATCCCATAATACTTATTTTTCAACCCATTTCATCCCACTTTCACCCCTTAGTATACAATATTTTTTTTATATTGTCAAGTAAAAAATGCAATTAGCTAAAAAAATATTTGACAGGAAAGACATAATTTTCATTTAAATGGACGTTATTTCAATTAATAATAATTGCTTAAGTCAATTTAATCAGATTAATTGTCAATTATTAAATTAATTATAAAAACTGAAGTTTAGGATATTTTAAATCTTATTGTCAATATTCGCAATTTAAAAATTGAATCACTTCGAAGATACTAATTTTTTTCATATTTGCTATGAAATGCCAATATATTCCTTTTTCAATTTCTACGAACCCCCTACACCAAAATCAAGATGCTATCTTTATTACAGATTTAAAAATATCAATTAAGCGACCACTAAATGAACATTTCATACAATTAAAATTACAATTTTCCTAATCCGGAAATTTTTTCTTGACTTTTTGCTGTGAATGAAATATATTAATTTAATATAACTTTTAACAATATTTAGCAATTTTTATTTAATTATTTTCATATTTTCATCATTTGATATAACATTTTAATATTTCAGAAAATCCGCCAATGAGACCTCCTAACCCTAAAATATCAAAGTTTTTATCATTGCCAACTGATGCAATTGTCGATATAATTAATAGGGCAGGCATGCCAAATACAGGCATATTTGTTCCTGAGGGCAACCGCAGGATGGTCATGACTAAAACAGGTTTGAGATCTGGCACATCAATGTTTTATTTAAAATATGTTGACATGTGCACAAATCTATTCATGAATAATTTAGAAGTGTTGTTCTCACATGGATTAAAGAACCTAATTGTTCCTCTGGTAAGCCCTTCAGTTCTAAAACGCGATGATAATTATATAGAATTTGGACTTGGGAGGATTTTATCCATCTTATTTACAAATATGAACTGGAAATCTTTTTATTCTAAACACAATATTCGTGTTAAATTTTATGGTGACCTTACAATTCTCAATAATCGACCATTTCAATGGTGGAAAAAATGGATGGAAAATATTGAAAGTGATACTTCATCAAACAGCGGGCATCTTCTCTTAATAGGAATTGCTTCAAACGAAATTACAGGAGTAGACATTGTTAACACATCACTCTCCTTCTTTGAAGCCCATAACCGCAAACCAACTCTTGATGAATTGAAGCACTCCTATTATGGAGAAAATATCGCTACAGCAGATTTTTTCATTATGTCAACAAAAATGTCAGGTGTTGGTGCGCTACCACCGCTCATAACATCCAAAAAAACGCAATTATATTATCTTGTTTCACCGGGTGTCATGTCATTGACAAAAACCACCTTCAGAAAAATTCTTTATGATTTAATTTATATGCGAGAACCGAACAAGAGTATCGAACGTGAATTAGGAAATGCCGCCAATCTTAAAAAACTAAACGATTTTTATACCGCCAATCAAGAAAAAGTTATTGGATTGGGTAGGAATATCGAAGATATCTGGGTACCTGAGATTTAGCTATCTCATAGAGGAGGTAGAATGAAAAAAGCTAATATTTTCGAAGATATTAATAGGAATCCTAATCTTGGTAATTCGGTCAATTCTTTTCTGGAGATACCAAATCCGTTCAATCCCTATGACGTTGAATCAGGGAGATTATTTTATCATGAAAATGTGATTGAGCAAATTAAGAACCAGTTTAAACACAAATCTCCATTCGTTATACAGGGCGTTACGGGATCTGGAAAAACAAGCACACTAAAAAAGATAATTGATGATCGAACGATTTTGGGTGAAAAATATTTTCCGATCTATTTAAATTCGAGGGACATTAAAACGAATGATTTCGGCGCATTTTTATTATTTATTTACAACACTTTGAAAAAGATACTCCTGAAATACAATGTCCAAGTAGATAAACCAAATTATTCCTTTCGTTCCACTCTTTCAATGAACGAGATGAAAATTTTCTTCACAAAAGTCGAAGAGTTGGTTAGTGAAGAATCTATAATTATTATTATATTTGATGATTTTGAAGAGTTTCAACAATCAATAAATCGCGAACTTGCACGTGACATATTCAATTTCTTTGAGTTTGCCATTCACGTTAGGAAAAAATATCGATTAATTCTGGCAGGCAAGGGACAGATAAAAGATCTGGCACAACTGCAGGGCGTGGAATTACTGCTTGAAAATGCTTTCCAAATTGATCTTGGAATGTTTCTGGAAAAAGAAAAGATTGAAAAACTGATAATTAATCCTGTTGAAGGCTATGTAAAATATGATCCGCTCGCCGTAAAAGAAATTGTAAAAATAACCGGAAGTAATTTCTACTGTCAACAATTGTTATGTAATTATATCATCAACTATTTGAATGAACAAGAAAAAAATGTTTGCACCAAAGAAGATGTGCTTATCGCCTCTGAACGCACAATTAATGATAGAAGAGAGGACTTCAATTATTTTTGGGAGAATGAACCATACGAAAGTCAGCTGGTTTATTCCGCATTGGCTGATGAGAATATTACGAAACGGATTGGGCGTTATTACTTTATACAAGAAGATCCCATTCTCGATACAATTTTTGATGACGATTCTTTAGGCTCTATATTACAGGAATTACATAAGGATGGTTATTTGAACAAAATACGAGGACGAAGATTCGATACTTACCCATTTAAAATTCCACTTCAGGGGAAATGGTTTCAAGAAAAACATCCGTTTCTGAGAACAGTTACTGACAATTGGGACAAAATTGTAGACCAAATATCATTTTCGGCTTTATACCAAATCATCAAAATCTTACCCAAAAAACTAATACCACTTGAGAAAGATATTATCGAAACTACTATTCATCTTTCACAAATCTGGTCAGACCTTGAGAAAAGCGTTAAAAGTGACAAAATCGACAGAACACGAATTGAAATACTTGTAGAAAATCTTTGTGACATTCTCGGATTCAGAATAAAAGACAAACCTGAGGACAGAAAAACATTTTTTATCATTAATATGAACAACCTCAATTTAGAAGGACTGCAGGATGTATTATTTTTTGTTCCTTCAAGAAATGAAATTTCGGATTTGGATATCCAATACTATCAGGACGAAATCTTAAAACAAGCCAAACCTGCTAATCCATCTTTCATACTTTGTTCAAGTAAATCTGATAAAATTCAAGAATTAGCCCAAAAACAATTTTTAGGAATCGTTTTAATTACTGAGAATGATCTTAAGAATCTCTCGCTATCATCAAGGCCATTGCAGGAGTTTAAACAAAAAGTTATATTAAAGCAAATCAAACCATCCATCATAACTACTTACAAAACTGCAGGGCCAGTAACCATAACATTTTATGGAAGATCGGATGAAATTGGTAAAATTGTTAGATCTCAAGACAAAAATTTCTCAATAGTTGGCGCGAGAAAAATTGGGAAAACTTCTTTATTATACAGAATTAAAGAATATTTACCATCGAATACAGAAGCAATTTACATTGACTTAGAATCTCCAAAATTTCAAAACTATACATCATTCCTTTCCATTCTTGCTGATGAAATGTCATATCTATCCAAATGGTTCATTGACCTTAAGGAAGATTTATCCAACATGCGGACTGTGATCAGAAAAATATGTCAGCAAACTACAAAGACCCCAATTTTTATTTTAGACGAAATCGATGAATTATTGAAATTTGACAGAACACATGAATACAAACTGATTAAAACATTTAGAGCACTATTTCATGAGCGACATTGTCACATTTTTTTATCCGGTTTCGAAGAGTTATTCCATGAAATGAGAAATATGAATTCACCACTTTATAATTTTTGTCAAATGATACATTTAGATAAATTGAAAGAGAAAGACGCTCTTGAACTCATAACTTCTCCAATGGAGAATATTGGAATTCGATACAATGATCCTTCGGACAGAGAAATCATTCTTGAAAAAACTTCTTCTCATCCAAATTTAATTCAATTCGTGTGTAAACTATTAATTGAAACAATTGAAAATAAAAAGGAAGAACTGAAGCGAAGAACAATCTATAGAACAGACATTACTGATGTTGTTGAATCTTTCGACTATGAAGATTATATTATAAATGACTTTTATTCTTTTTTCTCAGAAGAGGTAGACTCAATTCAAAAATTAATCATTTTATTACTTGTCAATAATTACGCCACTTTAAGTACGATTACAACCAGGGATATCAGCAACTTATTAAAGAGCCATGGCATCAAGATATCCACTGAAAAACTCTCTAAGCAACTGGATGATTTAAGGCTACGATATATTTTAATCGGCAGAAAAGAGGGTAAGTATCGTTTTGCATTACCAATTTTTCAGGAATTTTTAAAGAAACGAAATAATATTGATGATCATATTGAAGAGGTATTGGCAGATGCAAAAAAATCCATTTAAATTTACAGGGCCTCTGGATCCAGTCCTGGAAAAAGAAATTTGCGTATCCAGATCGCGTGAACTCGATAAAGTTATATCAGGTATCAGAAAGGGAGATTACTGGACTATCGCCGGACCGCGCCAAATCGGTAAAACAACTTTCCTACGGCAAATAATGAATGAACTGTCTGTATTAGACTGTATTTATATCGACATGGAAGTATCACCGAAAAGCGAAGAGCTGTTCTATGACTGGATAATTAATATTTTTTTGGAACGTCTGCCAGTCACTTCTTCACAAAACGAAAAAGATAAATGGAAAAAATTTGGTCCTGTATTAAATTTTTATTATTTTCTAAGATCTTTCCAACCTATTGATAACAAAAATATTATTTTACTTTTCGATGAAATAGAAAAGGCTCCTTCTGTTGATTCATTTCTTCATATTTGGCGAAAAGTATTTCATGAACGGCATGATCAACAGGAACTCAAAAAATATAATGTAGTCATTTCGGGTGAAGCGAACCTTATTTCATTAACAATGGGTCTCACATCTCCTTTTAATATTTCACAGAATCTTACATTAAACGATTTCACTGACGAAGAAGCTGCAAATCTTCTTCAAGTGCCTTGTAAAAAACTTGGTATGCAAATTAGAGAGACTGCTTTATCAAAGTTAATTTCTTTAGTTTCCGGCCATCCACAATTATTACAACATTTTTACCATTTATTGGTTGAACGCGTATTGGGAAGAGATAAAATTATAACAGAGTTAGATGTTGATGAAGCATGTGAAGAGCTAATGACAACAAATAACAATTTAAATTTATTAGAGAAAGAAATTATCACGAATCAGATTGTTGAGGATTTAGCATGTAAAATTTTGAAGGGGAATCGAATAAAATATTCTGCATACCATGAATTAGCAATAACAGGAACAGGTCCAATAGTCAAAAATGGAAAATACTGTTCGATACGAAATAAACTCTACGAAAGAATTATCCAGGAAAAAATATCTGAGAATAAGAATAAAAATAGACAGAACATACCAAACTCTGATAAAAAAACAGGTTGGTTTAAAAATCTTTTTGAAAATGTCGTCATCGAAATTCTTGCATCAATTATAATCGAAATAGCCTTAGCAATCGGTATTGTTGTCCTTAGTAAAAAATACCTCAGCAATTTTACTATTAATACCCCAGTTTTGATTGCCATTTTATTGGCGGCAATTATTCTAACAGTCGTTTTGAAATGGATGAAAAGGCATCGATAAATTTCAGGCATATCCATATAAAAAAAAACAGGCAGATAAACTCTCAATCTGCCTGTTTTTTTTATAATATTTCGATTCTTGTGTGTTTTTTAACCGGGCAGCGCAGTCATTGTGAACACCATAACAAACAACGCCACAGTTTCAATGACTCCTACGACCATGATAAAATTTCCAAATCCTTTGCCGGTTTCTGCTAATGCATCTGCAGCTTTGGCGCCTGCTTTGCCCTGCATGTAAGCGGACATGGCCATGGCTATACCGGCAAATAATCCTAAAATCATCTGATACGAATAACTTTCCGGCGGTAAATTCGCACCCTGTATCGCATTTCTCAATATCATCCCATAAATTGTCTGTGACAGCGGCGCGCCCACAAAAGCGATGAGAATAAATGGCGCGGCTTTGTTTTGCATGAACGCTCGTTTCCAGGCGCCGATTGCTGCCAGACCAGCGACTCCTGTACCCAGCGCAGAACCGATTGCCGCCACTGCCAGGGAAAGACTCATATCACCTAATCCTGAAACCATAATGTTAACTCCTTTCAAAATATACTTTATTGATCTTTTTATTTTCTTCCAAAATTTAGTTATTCTTTATTCTTTGAATGGGAGATACTGTTTGCCGGTCCATTGTACGCCAACATGGCCTGAAAATTCGAGCATATTCAGCCGAACACCGTGAACCAAAACAGACATGCCGCATAAAGCGATGTTCAGCGTATGCCCCAAAAACAAGACAATTGCTGCGATGATTCCGCTCACTATATTATCAATACCGGAGCCGACAGCCATCGCATTGAAGCTTGATGCCACGATAAAGGACGCGAATCCCACGGCAAACAATCGTATGTAGGACACAATATCCGAAAAAGAACTAATGATGTCCAGTGGCAGATTTCCAATGGTCAGCAGAATTCCCTTAATAATATTTTTCTGAAAATTTGCAAATACCGCGATGATGACCACCCCCACAAGGAGCAATGTCGTTGTAAATCCAGGCATTGCTTTTCCCAGCACCAGATTATTAGCCACAAAAAATACAGACCAAAGCACAATTATCCAGCCAACCTCTGCAAGGGCAGTGGGTGATTTTCTTTTCTTTAATGCTGCCAACAGATGCCCAATACTCAATTGCAACACACCGATAACAAATGAAAACTGCATAATGACATCGGTAGAAATATCAGCAAACGTGTTTAATTGGGGTATGACAAATCTGTTAAAGAATGGCAACTTGACGATGGTTTCAGAGCCGAACCAGTTGCCGGTAATCAATCCCCAGAGGATTGTAGTAAAACTTAATACATACATCAGATTGACAAAATCGCGACCGCTGCCTTTTGCCTTCCTTCCAAAAATAATCGTTAAAATGAGGAATACCAGTCCGTATCCCCCATCACCGACGAGCATGGCAAAAAACAGGGTGAAGAATGCCAGGAAGACAAAACTGACATCCATTTCGTGATACCCCGGCCGGGTTCCCATAAAATCGAATAGCGGTTCAATCATCCGCATCCATTTGGGATTTCGCGTTAAGGTGGGCACCTCGGAAGGATCGTCCGGGTCCTGAATCACCACTCCCCATCCTTCGGTCTCGGCTTTTTTATCAATGGCGGTCACCGTGTCAACCGGGCAAAATCCCTGTAAATAATTTATCTGATCCGCTTCGCCCATGCCATATTTAACACGGTTGAGTTCCAGTCTCTTTTCGAGATCATTTTTCAGCGCAATGAAGCTTTCCGTATTCTGTGTGTACTGCTGCAATTCTTTTTGGATTGATGCCATTCTGGTGTTGAGTTCAGCGATCTTTGCTTCGACTTCCTCGAATTCAACCTGAGGCACCGGCACCTCTTTGAAATCCAGCGTTTCATTTTCGGATTCTGAAATTAACGCGAGATAAACAACACCTGCTTCTTCCCGGGCAATGTGAATGATTTTTTCCTCTGGAATTGATTTCAATCCACTTTTGTCTGTGATATAGAGACGAATATGAATACAGTGTTCTTTGAGAATCTGTAACGATTGATAGGAGATCGCGCCCCATGTTTGAAACCATCGCGCGAATTCCTGATGCTCATCCATCTCGCGCTGCACCGACTCCAGCTCCTGATTGAGGGACAGAATTTGTTCAATCGCCTCGGACGCTTTTTCCGCTTTCATGCTTTTCTGATTTTCAGCGCCCGGCCCGATAATCAGCATTGCGCGGTTCAGATTATCCAGTTGTGTTTCCAGCGATTGGATATCTTCCGCTACCGGCGGCTGGATGTTATGTATGTGAAGGACACCGAGTTTTCTCAGCTTTTTCAGTGCTTCGTCCCGGTGGTTCGCGCTGAGCAGGAGTGTAATTTTTTTCATTTCAACGATCATTCGCGACTCACCTCTGCTTTTTTCTTTTCAATTTTTGCCTTGGCAATTTTGCCCCGAACAACTTCCGCGGTCTGCTGGTCACCCAGGAATATTTGAATGATGCGAATATTTTCTTTGGCTTCAGGGATTTTCACTTCCTCAAATAATTTGATTCGCTGAATAGTGACCCGCAATTCTTCCCGGATTATTTCCTGCTGTTTTTCCAAAATTTGCAACTCTGCCTTCCTCTTCATTTGCTCTTTTGTCACTGCAATGCCGGCGTCGATCCAGAGCGGCGTTTCGAAAAAATCGTACTCCACATCTTCAAACGCCACATCTTCGAACAACGGAATATCAATTCCGGCAATATTGCCCTGGCCGGTCTTTATGTCTTTCACCTGAAAATACTCGTGCAGATCAATTTCTTCTGCAAAAACATCTGCCCATTGCCGCACCTGCTTTTCCACTTTTTCCATTTCAGAAGTGAGCCGATCGATATTATTTTGAATGGTTCGAATTTCAACCAGCAACTGCTTCTTCTTCAGCTCCAGCGTGGGCAGGTAGCGGGTGAACCGCTTCAGATTGTCTTTCTGTTTTTTCAGTTCATTTTTTGTGTATTTAATTTTTGCCATGAACAACCGCCCTCACTATTCTTTTGAATTTTCAGGCCAGAATTCCTTGATCAACTCGGAACGCATGCGCGTTTCATCCGGCTTGAAACACTCTGCCATAATTTTCCAGCCGCGATCGAGCGCTTCTTCCAGCGGGATATTCACGGACAAGTCCATCATTTGTGAGCGAAACAAGCCACCGTATTTCAGCAATTTCTGGTCCCAGTCACTCATACGAAATCCCATGGAGCGTTTTTCTTCGGTTTCAATATACTGGGCGTAGATCTGAATCATACCGTCCATAATAGCCCGATGATCCTTGCGGCTTAAATCAGCGCCGTTGACATTTTGCTTCAATCGGCTGAGTGAACCGAACGGATCGATGTAGCCGTTGTGAAGATAGAACTGGCCTTCGGTGATGTAGCCTGTATTATCCGGGACCGGGTGCGTGACATCGTCGCCGGGCATGGTCGTAACGGCCAGCACAGTGATGGAACCGGCGCCTTCGAAGTCGACTGCCTTCTCATAGCGGGAAGCCAACTGGCTGTATAAATCCCCCGGGTAACCACGGTTGGACGGAACCTGTTCCATAGTAATGGCGATTTCTTTCAAGGCGTCGGCAAAGTTAGTCATGTCGGTGAGCAGCACCAGCACGTCTTTGCCTTTGAGCGCGAATTGTTCGGCTACAGCCAGGCTCAAATCCGGCACCATGAGACTTTCCACGATGGGGTCGGCCGCTGTGTTCATGAAGAAGATGGAACGGCTCAGCGCGCCGCCTTCTTCCAGTACATTCTTGAATTTCATATATTCATCATATTTCAATCCGATGCCCCCGAGGATGATCATGTCCACTTCCGCCTGTAGCGCGATTCGGGCCAGCAGTTCGTTGTACGGCTCGCCGGACACAGAAAAGATTGGCAGTTTCTGCGAAACGACCAGCGAGTTGAACACATCGATCATGGGAATGTTGGTTCGAATCATGCGATTGGGGATGATTCGTTTTGCCGGGTTCACTGAAGGACCGGCTACCGGGATCATATTTTCCGTCAGCAGCGGGCCTTTGTCTCGCGGATTTCCGGCGCCATCGAAAATTCGTCCCAGCATATCGTCGGAAAACGTCACTTCCATGGGGCGGCCCAAAAAGCGTATTTCATCATTTACAGAAACGCCTCGACTCCCGGTAAACACCTGCAGCGAAACCAGGTCGCCATCCATTTTAATCACCTGGGCCAGAGATTTGCCGCGCTGGGTGGTGATTTCAGCGAGTTCTTCGTAGCCGATATCCGGTGCTTTTACTGTAATTACATTCCCGCTGATATTCAATATTTTATTATAAATTTTCCTCATTTCCCGAGTACTCCTTTACTAATTCGTGTATGGACTCCAACTGTTCCTTGAACTTCTTGGAATCCATCTTTATGTAGTTCCAGTCTATAAAGAATTGTCGCAATCGGTTAAAACACTCCCGGGCCGTTTCCTTTTTGTCGAATTTGAATACGGTATCGAGTACTTTTTTCACTTCGTCAAAAACATGTTTCTGTCGTTCTTCATTGGAAGCCGCATCGACTTCATCGAATGCATTTTGCTGCAAAAATACGCTGTCTAAAAATTCACCTTTTAGATAGACTTCAAAATCTTCGATGGATGTCCCTTCTTCGCCCACCACCATCATCATTTGATTGACCTCGTTGCTTCGTCTCAGCATATCGCGGGCCTCATCAACGATCTTTTCGGGGATGAAACTGGGATATTTGCTCCAGCTATCCAGGGGATCTATGGAAGGAAATCGCCGCGCATTAGCACGCTCGCGGGATAATCCAAGAAACGCGCCTACCACTTTAAGCGTTGACTGCGTCACAGGTTCTTCGAAGTTGCCGCCGGCAGGGCTCACGGTGCCTCCGATGGTGAGGCTGCCGATTTCGCCATCATTCAACTCCACCAGGCCGGAGCGTTCGTAAAATTCTGCAATACGCGATTCCAGATAAGCGGGGAATGCTTCTTCCCCGGGAATCTCTTCCAGACGACCGGAAAGCTCGCGCATGGCCTGGGCCCAGCGGGATGTGGAATCCGCCAGTAAAAGCACATCCAGTCCCATCTGGCGATAATATTCGCCCAGCGTCACTGCTGTGTACACGGAGGCCTCTCGAGCCGCCACAGGCATGGAGCTCGTGTTACAGATAATGATGGTTCGGTCCATCAAGGTTTTGCCGGTGCGGGGATCTTCCAGTTCCGGGAATTCGCGGAGCAGCTCCACCACCTCGCCGGCTCGCTCACCGCACGCCGCAACGACAATAACATCTGCCTGGGCGTGCCGGCTGAGAATATGCTGCAACACGGTTTTGCCGGCGCCAAAAGGCCCCGGAATGCAAAACGTTCCACCTTTGGCTACAGGGAAAAATGTGTCGATAATTCTCGCCTGGGTGACCAACGGGTCTTTGGGAACAACCTTATCGCGATATGCTTCAATGGGAAGCTTTACCGGCCAGTTAAACGTCATGGTGATGGAATGGACCTTGCCCTTTTCATCCTTGATTTTTGCAATTTCATCTGTGATTTTGTAATCGCCGGCAGCAGCAATTTTCTCGACGGTAAACTCTCCCTGCAAATGAAATGGCACCATAATAGCGTGTTTGAAAATCCCTTCCGGCACATGCCCCAGTGATCCCCCTCTCACGACAACATCGCCTTTTTTAACAGCCGGAGTAAACGTCCATTTATTACTTTCATCCAATGGCTTTTTTTCAACGCCGCGGGGCAGGAAAAAACCATAGTCCTCGGCCAGGTGTGGCAATGGATTTTGGAGTCCATCGTAAATCTGTTTAAGCAGGCCGGGGCCCAATTGCACCGACAGCAATTCGCCACTGAATTCCACTTCATCGCCGACAAGCAGTCCCTTTGTACTCTCAAAGACCTGCATAAATGCGACACCATCTCCAATTCGCACGATTTCGGATTTCAGCCGTTCTTTGCCCTTCAGAATATAGGCAACCTCGTTCTGCATAATATTTCCGTTGACAGACACAGTCACCATATTTCCGCTAATACCAATTATCTTGCCTGTATTTAAGCTCATACATTTACCTCATAAAGCTTCTGAAATTTCTTCAAACCTTCCTCTTTATCGAATATAAAGAATCGTTGTAACAGTTGTAATTTCAAGTAGTACAAAATCAGTGTCCCCAAATCGAAATTGTGTTCGCGTTCCAGTTCTTCCAGGAAGTTCCAGCGAAGTTCCATCAATTTCATTTCAGCGTCCAGTGGATTTCCTTCTTTTAGAATTGAGGGCGGGAATGTTGTGGGCTTGTAATCGAGATCGCGTTTCTGAGCCTTCCGCCACGAAGCAATATCATTGCGCAAACCAGCCTCGAAATTTTTGAATTGCCGCATCACTTTGGCATCTGTTTTCCCGATTGAAAAATCATTGACATCCACTGCAGACAATTTCTCGAATTCTTTCTCGCTCATCCATTTTCCGGCTTCTTCCAAAAAACCTTCAATAGTAATGCCGGCTTCTCTTCCGAAAAATAGCGTGGGAAGCTGGGAAACAATGTAATAATGAGTATCCATACCTATTTATCCAATATTTCTTTTAATCTTGGATTAATCAATGTCTTCAAAACCTGGGCAACAGCTTCATCTGAAAAATCGTAAAAAACCTGTTCGTCTTTCAGGCCGATTCGAAATCCTTTTGATACATCATTGCTTGCGCGAATGGTGATATTCTTTTTCACATCTTCTTTCAATCCGGCGAGCAAAACAGATTCCAGCTTCTTCTGATCTGCTTCACTGAGAACAATCTCGGCCTTGGCATCTTTACCCCATGCGCCGGTGATATTCAAAATCATTTTTTGTAAAAATTCATCCGTCATGGTCTCTGAAACTTTTCGTTTGAAAACATTGTCGAACAGCGCTGTAATTTTTTCTTTCAGCAAAAGTTCGGCGTTCCGAGTCGCCTGTTTTAAATCTGCCTCAGCGTTTGCACGAAATTGCTCGACCTGGCGCTTGCCGTCCTCGATGAGCTTGTCTGCATCTTTTTTTGCCTGGTCCGCAATGGAGGAAGCCTTCTTTTTTGCGTCTTTCAAGATCTGCTCGGACGACTGTTGCGCTTCTTCTATGCCTTCTTTTCTGATTTTTTCAATAAGGCTGTCTAACTTGACATCCATCAAAAATCCTCCTGGTCTTTATGTGCTATTCTGCGTATAACATCAATCTGATATTTAATCATTTTTTTGGCGGAATTCCCTCATCTCCGCTATTCACTGAATTTTCTTTTCTCAATTCAGCTTTGGCCCAACGCGAACCTAAAATTACGCCAGCCACCAGCCCGATAATGATGCCATACGCCAAACTCTCCATCAATTTACCAAAAATCACACCCAATAAAATTCCCATCATTACGCCGGCCCAAAGGCGAACACGTACTTTTTCAGGATATTGGCTCATCCGGACTTTCCTGTTTCTTCTTTCAACCCGTTTTCTTTTATCCTGGATTATTCATTGTAATGCATTAAGGAATCCAGATAGCCTGAATGG
>CAZSBG010000083.1:0-25781 GCA_964605145.1 uncultured Cytophagia bacterium
GCACCATTCAGGCTATCTGGATTCCTTAATGCATTACAATGAATAATCCAGGTTACAAATAAATTATCCGCAATACAAATATAACTGCGATACGCTCAGAATTGTCGATTCACCCTGAATACTATTCCAATGAAAGACATCTAATTTGTTGAGATGCGAATATGTTAAATGTGAAATGAAAAATCGAAACTGAGGCTTTATGATGAACAACGAAACGATTGATTTTCAACGGGATGTTATTGAAGAAAGTCACCTAAAACCGGTCGTGATTGATTTTTGGGCCGAGTGGTGCGCGCCCTGTCGCATGCTGGGGCCATTGCTGGAAAAACTCGCCGCGAAGGCAAATGGAGCGTGGAAACTGGTGAAGGTAAACACCGAACTTCAGCCGGATATTGCCATGCAATTTCAAATAAGCAGTATTCCAGCGGTTAAAATGATTTATAAGGGAGAAGTTGTTGATGAGTTTATAGGCGCTCTTCCCGAATCACAAATTGTCCAATGGTTAGAAAAAAATGTACCCGGCGAATCCAAAGAAGCTTTCAATGATGCGATGAAGGCATTGCAGGCGGGCGACAGGAAAAATGCTGAAAAACTGTTGAATTTTGCCATCGAACAGGATGACGAAAATCTGGAAGCGAAAATTTTACTTGCAAAATTGCTGTTCGACAGTGAACCTGAACAAGCAATCAAACTTGTCGAAAAAATAGAAGAGGGGGATCCGCTGTATGATCAGGTCGAAGCGATGCGAACGTTGTGGCGGATGAAAACCGATTATTCTGCGCTGAAGAACCAGGCTGAGAAAAATGGTTCAGTAGCCTGGAAAGATTATTTGAGCGGAATTCAGGAATACTTGCACGATAATTTTGAACGCGCGCTTGAATTGTGGATTGATTCCATAATTGTTGACCGCAGTGTGGACGAAGACGGCGCCCGAAAGGCCTGTGTTGCGCTGTTCAATCTATTGGGACACGAAAATGAAATCACCAGGAAATATCACCGCAAATTTTCTTCTGCTTTATATTAATTTGTGATAGAAATACCAGCGATTGAGAATATTAGCTACGCGGAATGGGAATCTGCTGAGATGCTTTTTCCCAATTCAAAAGCACTATGTAAAATTTCGCTATTCCTCCTGGCATCTTCTGCAACCAAATGAAGTGGTATATTCATCTTTTCATAAATATGTTTGAGGCGGGAAATATCCATTCTAATTTGATTGGGAACTGCCAGGCGGGTCGCGCAGATGGTCGAAAGTGTGTTTTCTCTTCCCAATTCAAAACAGATAAACTTGAACAGATCGATGATAGGAAGCGTATCGTGCTTCAGCGGGGAGCCCAGGGTGAGCAGCAGGACAAATTTTTTTTGCCATTTTTCATGCGGCGTATGCTTCAAACCATCTTCCATAATTTGAACATGGATGAACGATCGAAATCGATCGATCACTTTCTTGAGGGATGATGGCATGTGATGGAAATAAATTGGCGTGGCAAAGACAAGGGTATGCGCATCCAATATTTTCCGGCTGATGTCAGCCCAGTCATCATCTTTAAGGGCGCAACGTTTCAGGATATTGCACCGAAGACATCCGATGCACGGTTTGATGTTCAATTGGTCGGCTTTGAAAACTTCGATTTTTTCCTCAGTATTTTTTGCGCCGGAGATGAATGAGTCGAGCAAAATCGAACTGTTGCTGCTTTTTCTCGGGCTTCCGTTGAATGCGATGATGGACATGCGTGTCTCCCAAAAAAGTAACCATATAAAATCGAGATATGTCTTCATTTGTTTGAATCAAAAAAACTGGAACAAACTCCACAAACAGGTTTTGATGTTTAGCCCTCTGCCGGCATAAAAAGCATCACGACATTGCGTTCCGAATCGAAAAACCATGCGTGCTCTCCCCAGGATGTACTCAAAATGTAAGAATCGTCTTCAATCTTTTCCTTCAATGAATCAGGGACGAAAAATTCCACTTCTTTTTCTCTGAGATTTCTGACGAACGTATCAAACTCTTTATCCACCAGTAAAATAAGCCCGGTCGATGTTCCTTCCGCGCCCAACCAGATAATCGCGTTCTCGATTTTGATGGCAGCCCATGTCGCATCGTCCGTCTCATCTATTCTACCCAATAACGTAAAACCAAAATGTTGCTCATAAAATTTTATGGCGCGATCAAGATTTTCCGCGTAAAGATGAAAATTAGCCTGTATTCGTGGCATGGTTTATTCCTCTTGTTTTTTGGAGATCAACAATCGATCCAATTGTTGCTCACATTTTTCAAAATAACGTTGAATTTTGTGGATGTAAAAAATAACAACGACCAGCGGCAGCGCTGTTACAATGAAAAATATAATAGCTCCCAAAATAATAAAAATGTCAGGTGGCAGATTCATCATTTTTTCCGCATTAATTCATTTTCCTGAATCTGCCAATATACAAAATTTTACAAACTAAATCAATCTGAAAAAATACAAAAAATATGATTTGTGCTTGCATTTAAGTTCAAAACATTTATATTGATGACTGGTATAAATATGAAAAGAACGAAATATATCATCCCTTCCAAAATATAGTGTAAATTAATCTGTATTATTAAGAATCACAGGAGGATGAAATGCAAAGAAGACAATTCATCAAAAATATGAGCGGTACAATTGGTGCGATGACTCTGCTTCCCGGAACATATTTCAGCGAATTTATTGAATCGCTCAGTCGTGATGACGAAAAGCGCTATTTGGAGCACATAAAAAAACTTCAATCTGAAAAACCGGCTCGCACTGAAATCAAAATGGAGCGAGGCGGCCCACGATTGTATTTGAATGAAGCAGAAATTTATCCACTTTTTGCCCTCGGCACGTCGATGTTTCCCACGATTGGTAATTTCAAAAAAGCTGGAATCAATATTTATCACCCTATAATAGGCATGCGAATCGCCTGGCTTGGTGAAAATAAATACGATTGGTCAAAAATCGATGCATTTCTGGGTCATTTGCTGAAATTAAATCCAAAGGCCTATTTCATGCCGAGATTGCAATTGAATACACCCACCTGGTGGAAGGAAGCAAATCCTAACGAATTGCTGAAATTTGGGCTGGAAACCCAGGAGAAATTCTACAATCTCATCGAGAAACGAAATATTCAACCATCTGAGTGCGGCGTATATTATCGCGCCAATGCAGAGCTCTGGGAGAATTCGTATGCTTCGCAAGTGTGGAGGAACGACACGTCGGCAATGCTTCGCGAATTTTTTGAACACATCGAAAATTCGCCATTGCGCAGCCGTGTGATCGGTTACATGCCCACCACAGGCCGTACAGGGGAGTGGAACACGTATGGCCCGGATTTTCTTCCTGATTACAGCGCGCCCATGCAAAAAGCCTGTGGCAAAATTCCTGAATCTGAAACGCGCCTGAATACCACTTTTGGATTGCTCCGCGATCCGAAAAAAGAACGCGACGTGATTGATTTTTACAAGAAATACCATGACACGATTGCAGATACAGCGCTGCTCATGTGCCGGACAGTGAAAGATGCGACAGAAGGCAGAGCCCTGGCCGGTGTATTTTATGGGTATTTGCTGGAACAGGTTCGAATTCAGGAGGGCGGCTACCTGGCCATGCAAAAATTCCTTGAGAGCCCGCATATTGATTACATTGCCGGGCCATACAGCTATATGCCGGGGAATGTCCGCAACGAAAAAGGCGTGCGTTACACCACACAGGACGGCGCCGGAAATATTCTGGGAAATGCGCGTGGCGTGGCTGGCGATGGCGGCTTTCGCATGCTCACAGAATCGCTTCGTCGTCGTGGCAAGCTTTATTTTTCTGAAATGGATCCCAGCACCCATCTGGATAAGAATCCGCTCGAAGTGATTGGCGGCCACGGTGGTGAGGGCAGTGATACGGCAAGCGGAACCCTGCATATTTTGCAACGAGATTTGGGACAGGTCTTTACAAGCGGGAATGCCGGGTGGCTATACGATTTTGGTCCGCTCAATCAGGCAGAAAACGGCTGGTATTCCAGCGATGAAATAATCAATGAAATCTCCCGTTTTGTGAAAATAGGGCAGAAGCGTATGAAATTAAACATCAGGCCGGTTGCCGAAATTGCCGCGGTTTACGACGATCGCGTGTTCGCTGCCACCGAGCACTGGCTGGCCGGAAAACCCTGGGATGATTTTGCAATCAAAGCCACGGATTTCTTCAATCACTGGTTCCTGAATGCTCAGGTGCGAGCCTTTCATCGTATTGGCGCTCCCATGGATTTTCTCTATCATCGCGATTTGACTCCTGATGATGCGAAACGCTACAAGCTTATTTTTATGGTCAATAATTTTATGCTCGAAAGGAAAGAAGCAGAACGATTGAGCGGGATTTTTCGCAACAGTGGCACGACAGTTGTCTGGTATTACGCGCCAGGATTTATCGCGCCGGATAAATTGAATCAGGCTCAAATGGAGAAGCTGACAGGGTTTAAATTTAAACTCATCAAAACTCCCGGACCGTTCCTCGTTCAAAGCAATTCAAAATCATTTCCTTCGATGAAATATGGTGTATCAACGCATCACTGGCCAAGATTTGTAGTGGCAGATCAAAAAGCAAAGGCTCTGGGTGTTTGGGAAGATTTACAAGAAACAGCATTTGCTTTGAAAGATTACGATGGTTATCAATCCGTTTACAGCGGAACGGCGCCGCTGCCCAATCCAATCTTGCGCTGGCTGGCAAACGCCGCTGACGTGCGACTGTGGAGCAGTCAGCCGGACATCGTTCGCGCCACCGAGGACGCGGTGATGATCGTGGCCACGAAAACCGGAAAACGGAAGCTAACACTGCCAAAGGCCATGGTTCCGGTCGAAGGTGGGAAAAAGAGATCAGTTTTCGATTTGGAGATGGAAGTGGGAGAAGTGAAAATTTTCACTTCTTAAAATATTTTACCACGGAAAACGCGAAAAGACACAAAAATGAAAACAACAAATTGAAATGAGAAAAAAGCGATGAGGCGGTTTTCATTTTTTATCCTGATTTTCGGCCTTCTTCACTTTTTTGAAGGAACAGCCTGTTCATCCGAACCCATAAAAATCAGTGCTGTCCTTGACGCAAACTTGTTTCAAACCGAAGATGGCCGCCTGATTTCACTCTCCAATGTGGAGTCATTTTCGATCTTTGATTCTGATTCACTTAGAAACCAATTTGCAGAGGAGGTTGTTTCTTATGGCCAGCAGTGGCTGGTCAATGATACACTGCATCTGGAATATCAATATCGGGCTGATTCGGTTCAATTTGTCCACCTGTTCGAAAAAGTGGGACGAACTCGCAGATCGATCAATCAGCTCTATTTGAAAAAAGGCTTCGGTTATTTCGTCGAGAATCCGTACAGTCAGTACTCGGATTACTATCGGGTGGCGGCCAAAGAAGCAAAAAAGTATGGATTGGGTGTGTATGGTTTTCTTCCGAGAGCGCCGTTTGTTTCCAACGCAGCTTGGTTGAATGTTGGTCTTGGAGCCGGAGTTACCTTCAAGGAATATACACTGACAAAGTCTGTAAAGAGTGCATTTGGCGGAGAAATATCAGGATATTATAGAAAAAATTGGGTGGTATTTGGCACTGGTTTCAGCGTAATATGCAATGAACACGATTATGCCTTAAAAACTTTGCACTGCACAATTGGCAAATCATTTTATAAGCGATATGAGGACATTGTCCTTTCTGCCGGAATAAGTTTGAATGAATATGAACGTACATTTGAAGGTTTTTATAGTGACGATGAGTATTACATGGACTCAGGCGTAATCAAATCAAAAAAATACTGGGGCGCTCATTTTGAAATAAATTCAGTTGCGCATTTTTCTCATGTTCTGGGCCTTGGGCTGAAACTCAGCGCGGACTGGAACAGCGAAATTTCTTACGTTGTGCTTTCGGTGTGCCCCAGTTTTGGTTCGTGGGATTTTTAGTGGAAAAGCGGGCAGCGTGGTAAATATATACATCATTAATATTTCAAAACTCCACATTTGGCGTAAACAGCCACACAAACTGGCTCGAAGGCGATTCCTCAAATTTACCTGCATCATGGTCATACCGCCTGATCCATTCCCATTTCACGCCGGTGCCAAGAACCAAAAACGCTTTTCTTCCGAATAGTTTTACAGGGAATTTTTTTGCAAAATTGACCATTTGAAAAGAAGCCGGCGTTTTTTCTTCCGATTGCTCCAAAGCAAATTTCGCCTGATATTTTAAAATGGAATTTTTCAGCAGGGAGAATCCTGTTTCTGCAAAATCAGTGCTGTTTCTTTCCAGGAAAACTGTAAGTGCGTTGCTGATAAAACGGTTGCTGTAGATTTTGGTCCCGATCCTGAAATTCCAGAATCGCCGTTGTTGCGGTGACTGGGAATCGCCAATGAGCATCAATTCCGCCTGATACCACCGGCCATTGAGATAAATGTTATCGTATATGAAGTGATTGCCCGCGGAAAGCAGAAATCCGGCAAGAGAAGACCCTGCATTTTTAGGTCGGGATTTTCGTTCAAAATAAACAAGACGCACAATGTTACCCAAAAACAGAGACAGCGCATAAGGTTCCTCAAAACCTGATCCGATGGCGCGAAGCCCGTTAATCCCTTTATAAATTTTGAATCTGCGGAACCATTCATAATGTTTAGTTTCCCAATGACTGCTCCACGCTGCAATCGGGTAAAGCGTCGACTGAACAAGAAAATATTTGGGAACGATTAATCTTCGCGTCAGTTCTGCATAAATTTTTCGTTCCCGTCCGGTTTCCAGAATTTTGGGGCGTTCAAAGCCAATGTAAATTGAACCGTATGGTTTGTATAAATCAAACGTCAATTGGCCGCGAATATAGGTGGGCCCGATCTGATTTGTGTGGGAGATTGATTGGCTCAAAGCATTTCCGAAAAGCGCCGGAACAATCAGCACTAACAATATTGATATTTTCTTGTTCATGTTTGGAATTTCAAGATGCATTGGAGTTTTATTTTAATTCTGATTTAGATTCTTCATGTTGAAATGAAAAAAAATCATAAGCATAAAATTGAATGATTTCAACTTCTTATGCAAAGGAAATTTAATTTTGAATTGCCATACACCGACAGGCGCTGATCTGCTGCTCTAAGCGAGATAGTTCCAATCACGGGAATGGAATTTCTGCACATAGTATGCAAGAATGACACACAAATGGCAAAATTGACGCGCGTATAAATTTACCGTTGCAAAGATTTGGGAATCCACCACCAGTCCAGATTATAATCAAAACCAAGCGGTGACGGATACGGCTTTACGCCCTGAACGCGCTTGTTTGTCGCCAGCATGCTGTTGCGCAAAAACAGGTAGAGTACCGGCACATCTTCGGATATGATTTCCTGGGCTTTGAAAAAATACTTTTTCTGTTCTTCTCGGTCGAACGTGCGAAGTGATTGCTCCAGGATTCTATCCACTTCCGGGTTGATGTAGGTGGCCCAGTTATATTCTGTATCGTGAATCTGACTGGAATGATATTCAAAAGTTAAATCCGGCGCCAGAACGCCCTGACCGCCTCGCGTTACGCACATATCAAAATTTCGTTGGGCAACGAATGTATTCAGATAAACGCTCCATTCAACGACTTTAATCTTCATTTTAATACCAACGTTTTTCAACTGTTGCTGCACAATAGTGATGATTTGCTGGACAGCTTCATTTTGGTGCGCAAGCATGGTGAACTCAAATGGCTGCTGATTTTTCATGAGTACGCCGTCGCCATTGGTTTCTGCCCAGCCGGCTTCGCGCAGAAGTTTTCTCGCTTTTTCCGGATTGAAAGGATACTTTTTGATGTCCGGATTATGCACCCAGGAATTTTCCGGGATCGGTCCCCAGCACGGCCTTCCCATGCCAAACTGAACGCCCTGAATGATGCTCTGTTTATCGATAGCATAATAAATGGCCTGGCGAACGCGCTTGTCCTGAAACATCGGCCGTTTCAGATTGAAGACAAGGCCATACATGTAGTTATCCTCGTATTGAAATTTATTGACATGTTGTTCAACTTCGGGGCCAACCAGATCTCGGAGAAATTGCGTCGTGTGAAGCCGTGTCACCAAATCGAGATTGCCGGCTTTTAATTCAAGGATTTGAACCGCCGCTTCCGGAATGATGCGAAATATCATTCGATCCAAATAGGGGCGGCCCCAGTAGCTGTTTTCATTGGCAAGAATCGTAATCTGCTCGTTGCTCGACCAGTTGCCGAATTTGAACATCCCGTATCCCATGGGGTGACGATTGAATTCGTCTGTGTTGATATCCTTGCTTTCCAGAATATGTTTCGGCAGCAACCCAATATCCCATCGGTAAACAGCATAGACGAATGGTTCTTTATAATAGACTTTAAATCGATACTTATCCAGCGCAAGTACGGTGTCAATTTTACTGAAAGCGTAGTGAACAATTGTTTTTGTGTTGGGATCAATCGCCTTTCGATACGTGAAAATAGCGTCTTCAGTCGTGACTTCAACACCATCCTCCCACAAAACGCCCTCTCGAAGTTTGAAGGTCAATTCTTTTCCGCTTTCAGAGAATTCCCACTTCTCGGCCAGGACGGGCATTAATTTTGCCTTGCCGGGATTTTCCGGGTCTTCCAGCTTTTGGACAAGTGGCGGGAATAAATGAATAATAACTTCGCATGAAGCGCCATCGCTGTAGCCGTAGAGCGGCTGCAGGGAAACAGGCTCTCCGCTCAGGGCGCGAATTAA
Organism: uncultured Cytophagia bacterium; assembly: GCA_964605145.1. Classification (GTDB taxonomy): domain Bacteria; phylum Zhuqueibacterota; class Zhuqueibacteria; order Thermofontimicrobiales; family Thermofontimicrobiaceae; genus CAZSBG01. The sequence goes on from CAZSBG010000083.1 coordinate 8,735, forward strand.
TGTACCGCCGTATTCAGGCTTATCAGGATCAAATTGAGTGACCGCTTGTTGTTGTGATCCCTGATTTTTATCGCTGCTACATGATAAAATCATGGATACAACTATCAGGAGTACGAGCGAATAAATGAAAATACGTTTCATTCTTAATCCTCCAAGAGTGTAAAATGACATTGCGAAATAAAAAAAGCGGGACTTATATTATGACTGTTGTACGACTTGAATATAGTGACGATGTTTCCATAAGCAGTGCAAGTAAAATTATCTCACGAATTAATATATTGAAATATACTCATGTTGTCAAGAGAATATTGAACAAAAACAAAAGGGTAGAGATCGCAAATTGTAACAAATTGCATTGAGTGGCATTGAAAAAAGTGCTTGTTGTTTCAGAAAAAAAATATTCATCATAATAATTTAAATTAATTTACTCAAATTTGTTTGATTAACTGTATTTATATTGATGGAAAGGAAATTTCTGATTTGATAGTACAAAAATAAAAAATAATTGACTCTTGTGACTTTTATTTTTAAATTTAGAGGCAAGGGCCTTAGCGCATCGATGGATCAGAACGAATACTATTTCATTTATGTGATCTTTATCAAACTACAAAAGGTAAAAACCATTTTAATTAAATAGTTATATTCAAGCGAAAATCAATCAATTGTTGGTCCTGGAATTTTTCGATGAAAAGAGAGTACATTTTTTCACCGTTCCTTAATAGGAGATGACACATGCAACACGAACAAACCCCGGTTATTTATCTCAGTGAAAAGGATGATTCAACCATTGACAACGCGATGAAAAGCGTTGGTTCAACATTCACCCTTTTACGCCCGAAATCCTGGCAGGATTTCTCAGGTTCCATTCAGCATAAATTTTCGCACTTCATTCTGTTGCTTGACTCGGCGAATTTCCAAAAAATTGTGATCGATTCCGACGGGTTGGGGGACGTTGATTCCGATCGTTACAGCATCATTTGTTTTGACTGCAATGAACAAGAGATAATTGATGAGATTATCTCTCGTAATCATTCTCCGCTGTTTAATATTTTAAATTCTCCGACTAATGAAAAACAGACTGCACTGACATTGCTGAATGCACAAAAGCTACTTCTTACAAAACTTGAAACCCATCAATTACAGAATAAGCTGAAGCTCCAAAACCAGGAACTCAGGGAGTTATATGACATTGGAATTGCATTATCTGCGGAACGAGACCCGGATAAACTGCTCGAAATGATTTTGATAAAAGGCAGGGAAATAACCCTCGCCGATGCCGGCAGTTTGTACCTCGTGGAAAACAAAAACGGCGTGCCGGATGACGATAAAAATTATTTCGCCAATAAACAACTTCGGTTCAAGCTGGCCCATTGCGATTCTGTCCATATTCCGTTCAAAGAAACATTGATACCCATACAGAAAAAAAGCATTGCCGGGTATGTCGCGCTGTCAGGGCAGGTGGTTAACATTCAGGATGTATATAATTTACCTGCTGATTCTGAATTTGGTCATAACCGGAGTTTCGATGAATCTGTTGGCTATCGTACAAAGTCCATGCTTGTCATTCCCATGAAGAACCATAAAGATGAAATCATCGGCGTGCTGCAACTGATCAATAAAAAAACAAGCTGGTCTGTACGATTGAACACACCTGATACGATCGAAAATGAAATCGTTGAGTTCGACGAAAAATGCGTTGACCTGGCAAGCTCATTGGCAAGTCAGGCTGCTGTTTCCATTGAAAATAATCGACTTTATGAAGATATAAAAAACCTGTTCGAAGGATTCATCAAAGCTTCCGTGCATGCCATTGAACAACGGGATCCAACCACATCCGGGCATTCCGAACGAGTGGCAATTCTCACCACTGCGCTCGCCAAAACTGTAGATAAGATTGATCATGGTAAATATCAGCATGTAAAATTTAACAGGGATCAAATCCAGCAAATAAATTACGCATCATTACTTCACGATTTTGGAAAAATTGGCGTCCGAGAAGATGTGCTTGTAAAAGCGAAAAAATTATTTCCTTATGAATTGGATGCATTAAAAAGTCGTTTCAAAATTATCAAACAGGCAACCGAACTGGATTTTTCAAAAGAAAAAATATCATTGCTTTTAGAAGCTGAACGTAAAAAGGCATTCAAACAATTCAGGATGCTGGATGAGGAATCCAAGAATCGAATAGTGGAGCTTGATCATTATCTGGAATTCATTTGCGAGGTCAATGAGCCATCCGTATTGAAAGAAACCGGTTTCGAAATGTTGGAGCAAATCGCTGAGGTCGTTTTCAGAACAAATGGTGATTCAACAAAACTGCTGACTCCGCGTGAAGTAGAGGCGCTTTCCATTCCAAAAGGCAGCTTGTGCAACAAAGAACGCGAAGAAATCGAATCCCATGTAACGCATACTTTTAATTTCCTGAGCCGAATTCCATGGACAACTGAGTTGCGTCAGATTCCCGAAATTGCGTTTGCTCATCATGAAAAATTAGATGGCAGCGGATATCCACGCGGTCTCGATACAAAGGAAATCCCGATTCAATCCAAGATGATGACCATTGCCGATATCTACGATGCTTTAACTGCCTGGGACAGGCCCTACAAAAGAGCGGTGCCGGTTGAAAAAGCGCTTCAAATTTTGCAGTGGGAAGTGAATGATGGCAAGGTAGATAGCGATTTATTCAACCTGTTCCTTGAAGCGAAATTATTTGATCTGGTTAAAAAGCCGGATAATGTGTAAATTTGTAACGAATGGTTTTTGTCAAAGTAAAAATATCGAACAAACAATTGCTACATTCTTACTTGTTCTTTTTGTAACAAAGAAACTGTACATGACTAACTGCTCTGGATTTTCATTACTATTTTCCGGAGCTTTTTTTTATTTTTTCTCCTTATCTGTCGCCTTCTTCATCTTTGCATTCGCTCCCTGATTCGCCAATTTCAAGATTCAAATTGTAGAGCTTTCGACGTGATTAATTAATTATTCAGGAGGACAGTGATGATTCAAAAGATGTGTATCTTATTTATTTTATTATCTCTGCTGCACCTGTGTGCTTTTGAAAAGAATGAGAAACCATTGAATATTGCCGATCTGAACGTTACTTTTATCAGCAGAACGCCACGTTATGAACGTTTGAGAGTGAGTTATCACAAAAGAACCGATGCAATGGTGGGAGATGTAAAACCTTATTTATCCGAAAAAGAGAAGCAAAAAAAGCGATGGCCGGATGAGGGAGAAGCTGTTACCTTCACCGCCCATGTGAAGAATCATGGGAATGTGTCTGTAGAGTGTTATGAATATATCTGGATGGTCGATGGCATACAGGCAGAACGTGGAATTGCGAATGAACTTGGCTCAGAAAAAGAAGCTGAATTTCAACTGGTTTGGCGCTGGAAAAGTGGCCCGCATACCGTTTCATTCCAGGTTGATCCTTTGAAACAAATAAGCGAAATCAGTAAGCGCAACAATCAACTGACGACGAGAACCGACGCGCTGACTTTTCATTTCCATGTGGAAGAGTCGCTGTATGACTATTTTCGGACTATTAAAAACTCATGGGGAACCTATTCGTGGGAAGACTGGGCTCAAAGTCAGGTTGCACTGATGAATGAAATGTTCAAGCGCGCGATTTATCCAGCGACACCGGATGGTATATTGGAGCGAGTTACGCTGGATCAAATTACAATCCATCCAGATGGCAAACTTGACTCCCATGGCACCCATGCACCGGAGGATTGGGAATGGGATGGCCGCTGGGGTTTCAAGAAAGATTATCTGAATGATAATTTTTATGCGAATAATCCCTGGGCTATTGAACATGAATGGTCGTTAATTCACGAATTGGGACATCAGGTTGGCAGAATCGACCTCTACTGTCTCGATGTTACCGCTGAACAAAACGAAGTCAATGGCGAGCGCTATATCTCAAAAACTGTTGATGGCATGATGCATCGGGGCATTTATCTGCCTCAGGATGAAGTGCACTTTTTCTGCGAGCATACGGCCGCATCATTCAACAGGGACAAAGGAATCCGGCGAGGTCATTTTGGTGAGTATTTGATGGATATTCCAAAAAAGAATATTTTGATTTTTGTAAATTCAGCCTGTGAACCAATAAAACAGGCAGAAATAAATATTTATCAGGCTGAACCGCATGGCTATACAGAAAAGAGAATAAATCCACCTGCCAAATTTTCAGGAAAAACCAATGAAATGGGAGAGTTCATTTTACCCGAGAATCCTTTTGGCGAGATTAATAACTGGGGTACAAACGGAATCTTCCTTATTGAAATTATACATGATCATTTTACGTATTATCAATGGATGGAAATCGTTGATTTTAACCTTGAGTATTGGCGTGGCAACGAAAACAGGGCAACATATCGTTTGTTGATAGAAAAGTAATGCTAAAGACCCTCAGCCGGACAAACCGGAAATTACAAAAATCAATAACCAAATAACAATCAAATTTCAAAACCAAATTCCAAAAAATCAAACTCGGACAGAATCGATTGGTTGGTCATATTCGAATAAAGCTTTGAAAATTGAAATTTTGTATTTGGAATTTATTTGGCATCAGCTAAAGGCTTGTGCGTCCTCTGGCGCATTGAATTTGTTTTTTGTGATTTTTCTTCATAAAACGTTCAGAATTTTATTTTTAAGGTGTTAATACCTATATTTGAAGACCGGCCTTTATTGAGATGATGAATAGAAACAGGGAAAAATCAATTCTAATGTTGTTTCGTAAATGTTTGGACGATATGTCAGAATGAACGCATCCTATGTCATAATGACTTTTTGTTTGAAATAATTACAAATATCATTTTGACGAATGCGATTCAGCGTTGCCAGCTAAGCTATTTATTATCAATTAAATAGGAGTTAAGGTCAAAAATGGCATGAGGTTTGTATCTTATTTGGACAAATTTAATTTCCTTTGAAAACAATTTAATCAGGAGGTATGAACCATGGCTATTATACGATGGAGAAATTTAGATAATTTACGAAATGAAATGGATCGCATGTATGACAGATATTATCACTCGGGCGAAGAGGACGCAGAAAATATTTGCGATTGCTACCCGATGGTGGATATCAAGGAAACCAAAGACGAGTTTATCGTAAATGCTGAACTCCCTGGCGTTTCAAAGCAAGATTTTAAAATAAACTTCACTGATGATTCCCTTACCATTGAGGGTGAGAAAAAAGAAGAAGAAAAAGATGAGAAAAATACATATCATCGTGTTGAGCGTTCTTATGGTAAGTTTTACAGAAGTTTCTCATTTCCTGGTAAAGTTGCCGGTGATAAGATAAAAGCTTCTTATAAAGACGGTATTTTATCCGTAAGTCTGCCCAAAAAAGAGGAAATGAAACCGAAAGAAATCTCAATTTCAGTTTCTTAACGTAATAACAATAATTTATTTGAAGGAGGTGTTTCACATGGCTGTCATTCGATGGAAACCGTGGGACGAACTGGAAGGTTTAAGGAGAGATATGGATAGAATGTTCGACAACTTCTATCGATCTGCATCCAGTGATGTTGAAAACCTTTACGGAATGTATCCACCGGTGGATATTAAAGAAACAAAAGATGAACTGATTCTGACTGCTGAAATCCCCGGGATTTCAAAAGAAGATATTAACATCAGCTTTACCGAAAACACCCTGACGATTAAGGGCGAGAAAAAAGGTGCAGAAAAAGAATCCGAAGGCAATTATCACAGGAATGAACGACGTTTTGGAAGCTTTCAGAGAAGTTTCACTCTCGGAACTCTTGTTGAAACGGAGAAGGTAAAAGCGTCCTGCAAAGATGGTTTGCTTGTGATAGAAATGCCAAAGAAAGAAGAAGTAAAACCGAGGGAAATTCCAATTTCAATTAAATAAAAACACAACCAAAATTAAAGAGTGTTCCGTTGACATTTATTTTTTATTAACGGACCACTCTTTTTTTTTATTCCACAAAATTATGCTTGATTTTTTAATAAATGAATCATAAATTATAATCAATTAATGATCATAATATTATTTTGCTCTTCTGAACGATGAAAGACTATTACGCCATATTAGGACTCTCCAGGGATTGCAAACAGGATGATATTAAAAAAGCATATCGCACGCTTGCCAAAGAACATCATCCAGACAAAAGTAAAAATGAGAATTGTTTTGAATTTCGCGATGTACAGGAGGCATACGAAATTTTAAGCGAGGATGAAAAAAGACAGGATTATGATGACCTGCTTCGGCGAAACGAAGTGAAAAATAAAACTGGGAGTTCGAGATTCTCCCGTAGTCGGCATCATCAAATCTTCGATGATTTTCCATTTTTCTTTTTTGTCAATAATGCCAATACACAACCTCTCGAATTCCCTGTCAATAATTTTGGAAATTCGCGATACAATTTAGAACTGGTGTTGAGTCCGTTTGAGGCAAGGCAAGGCGGCCAAGTGCCTGTGGATGTTCCCATCCTCGATACATGTGAGGTTTGCCTTGGGACAGGCACGAACAAATTTTGGCCGTGTGAATTCTGTGACGGCGCCGGTGTTCGTAATCAGGATTACCGAATTAGTTTGAAGTACCCTCCTAACTTGCAGCACAATGATCATTTAAAAGCATACATCGATGGATTTGGTGATATAAATATCACTGTCAAAATTTATGAACGCTAATCAAATCATTCTCTTATGATACTAATTTATTCGATTTTTCATTTTATTATATTCTTTTTTTATGTTTAAAAATCAAATGGCGAGTTATATACTCGCTTTTTTTCTTTCATTAAAAAGAGCTTTGTCAAATTGATAAGGAGGATTTATGGACTTCGCGCTCACAGAAGAGCAGACAATGCTGCGAGATTCTGTCAAAGATTTTGCTGCTGAACGATTGGCTGCTGAAGCCGAAGAAGCAGATGTGAAAGGCTTCATAAAACCTGAAATTATTGATGAAATTGCACAATTGGGCTACTGCGGAATCTGCACGCCTGAAAAATACGGCGGGGCAGGATTCGATACATTAAGTTATGCACTGGCCATCGAGGAAATATCTAAAGTTGATGCCTCTATCGGTGTCGTACTTTCAGTAACCAATTCGCCGGCCCAATACCCGTTAATCAGGTTCGGATCAGAAAGTCTGAAACAAAAATACCTTCCTGATCTGGCAAGTGGTTCCAAAATTGGCGCCTTTTGTTTAACTGAAGCCAATGCAGGCTCAGATGCCGCGAGTATAAAGATGTCGGCCGATATAAGCGGTGACAATTACATTTTGAATGGCTCGAAACAATTCATTACCAACGGCGAAATTGCTGAAACATTCATTGTACTTGCAACGATTGATAAATCATTGAAAACAAAAGGAATCACTGCATTTGTTGTCGAAAAAAATTTTCCGGGTTTAAAGATCGGAAAAAAGGAGAACAAGATGGGGCTTCGCGGTTCGTCGACTACAGAGATTTTATTTGAAAAATGTAACGTTCCAAAGGAGAATGTTATTGGCGAACCTGGAGATGGCTTCAAAATCACGCTGGCCACGCTGGATCACAGCCGGGTGGGCATTGCAGCTCAGGCCCTTGGCATTGCTGAAGCAGCGCTCGAATATGCTGTTAAATATGCAGAGGAGCGAGTCCAGTTTGGACGCCCGATTTCGGATTTTGAATCAATTCGGTTCATGCTGGCTGATATGGCAACCGAGATCGAAGCCGCGCGGTATTTAACCTATCACGCGGCATGGCTGCATGACCAGGGAAAACGAAATTCTAAAGAATCTGCAATGGCAAAGCTCTTTGCAACAGAGATGGCCTTCCGGTGTGTGCACAAATCCCTGCAAATTCATGGAGGCTATGGCTACATGAAAGAATATCCCATCGAGCGATTGTATCGGGATCAACGTGTTACTGAAATATACGAAGGAACCTCTGAAGTGCAACGATTGGTGATCGCATCGTCGCTATTGAAATAACGTGAGTTCATCCCAAATTCGTGGAGAATGGTATGGAATTAACTGATCAGCAGAAAAATTTTCAGAATAAAGTACGTGAATTCAGCTTGAACGAAATCGCGCCCCATGCAGATAGAATTGATAAGGAAGGCGTTTTTCCTGAGGATATCATAAAAAACGCGGCTGATTTCGGACTTTTTGGATGCGTGATTCCGAAAAAATATGGCGGCATGGGGCTGGATACCGTATCCTATGCTATCGCCGTGGAAGAGGTATCCCGCATTTGCGGCTCGACCGGAATTGCAGTTGCCGCGCACAATTCATTGGGTGCTATGCCGTTTCTGTTATTCGGCACCGAAGAGCAGAAAGAGAGATATCTGCCAAATCTTGCCAAAGGAAATGGCTTGGGCGCATTTGGCCTGACCGAACCCGGCGCTGGCTCTGACGCCGGTGGCACAAAATCCACAGCAGCCAAAGATGGCGATCACTGGGTTATCAATGGCAGAAAGTGCTTCATTACCAGCGCCGCGCATTCGAGTGTGGTCGTTATCACTGCTAAAACCGAGCAAGATGAAGCCAAACGTAAAATTTCTTCATTCATCGTCGAGAAAGATACGCCAGGATTCGTCATCGGAAAAAAAGAAAACAAGATGGGGCTGCGCGGTTCAGATACGAGAGAGTTGATGTTCGAGAACATGCGATTGAGCGAAGACAAGCTCCTGGGAAACGAGGGTGAGGGGTTCAAACAATTTCTGACAATTCTCGATGGAGGAAGAATTTCCATCGGTGCAATGGCCTTGGGATTGGCCCAGGGCGCGTACGACTACTGTCTGGATTATGTAAAAAACTCGGAACGGAATGGCAGACCACTTTCGTCCTATCAATCTATTCAGTGGAAAATAGCGGATATGTACACAGAAATTCAGTGCGCCAGACATTTGATTTACTATGCTGCGCGATTGGAAGATACACATCAGAAATTCATTACTGAATCTGCCGTGGCCAAGCTCTACGCTTCGGAAATCGCCACAAAGGCGGCTCATCAGGCCATTCAGATCGTCGGAGAAAAAGGCTGCACCGATCAAACTCCGCTGGAGCGAATCTATCGCGATGTTCGACTCTGCGAAATTGGTGAAGGCACATCGGAAATTCAACGAATTGTGATTGCCAGGGAATTGCTTAAATAGGGGAGAACTGCATGGTTACATCCGTATCAATGGGGGAATGTCAGTTATTTTTTCTGGAAGAAGGAAGTTTTGCCATCGATGCCGGCGCATATTTTGGAATTGTCCCGAAAATGATCTGGGAGAAATTTGCGACGGTCGATGAATTCAATCGCTGCACTATTGATATCAATCCATTGCTGGTGAAAACCCATGATCGTACCATCCTTATCGATCCCGGTTTGGGTGACAAATATAATGAAAAAATGAAGTTCATTTACAAGATCAAAAGTAATTCAAGGTTACTTGAATCTTTGCATGAAATCGGACTCACTTCCGAAGATATCGACACCGTTATCGCCACTCACATGCACTTTGACCATATCGGCGCTCTCACCCGAAAAAAAGAAGACGGCGAGATCGTACCGACATTCCCCAATGCAATTCATTATTTCCAGAAGGGTGAATGGGAGGATGCCAGTCATCCGGACGAACGGACAAAAGCGACCTATTTTAAAGAAAACTTCCTGCCATTGCAGGATCAGGGAATTGTTCGCCTGATCGAAGGCAATGAACAAATTTTCCCTCAGGTTCGCGTAGAAAAAAGCGGCGGACATACCAAACATCACCAAATGGTTTTCATCGAATCCAATGGACAAACCGCTGTTTACCCCGGCGATATTTTGCCCTCTGTGAACCATTTACCACTAACCTATGTCATGGCTCTGGATTTGTATCCTGTGGAAGTAATGGCTCAAAAACGCGATTTATATCGGCGGGCCATTGCAAATGATTGGATTATCTGCATGGACCATGCTTCAGGAGAAAAAGCAGGACGAATACTTCTCGAAGGAAAAAAATATATATTTGAACCGGTCAAAGACGATACGACCTGAATTAATTCATAACTCATTCAAAAGAAATTGCCCCAAACTAAAAAATTGGTTTTGATGAATGATTGCAAATTGTTAAGCTGCTATACTTCTGCCGAAAAAAGTAATAAATTGTAAAAAGACATTTTTACTGATAAATTTCAAAAAGGAGAAAGTTTTATGAATCTTGACGACCGTTTGACCAATGTTGCAATAATTGGAGCTGCCGGTAAAATGGGCAGCGGAATTGCATTGCTTCTGGCCCAGGAGATGGCATTTCAAAAATTAAAGCCGGAAAACAAAGATAAAGTGTATCGCCTCAATCTCATCGATATGGACGATCTGGCACTTGATGGTCTCATGAGATACCTTAAATCCCAGGCGCTGCGAACCGCTGAAAAATCAACTGTACTTTTACGCGATTTCTATGCCGACAGAAAAGACCTGGTTGAGAATTCTGAAATCATCCATCAGTTCATCGATGATGTAATTTCGGTTGTTCGGGTGGGAACTGATTTGAATATGGCGAAAAAATCTCTGCTTGTTTTCGAAGCCATTGTAGAAAATGTTGACATAAAAATCAGTCTCTTCACCCAGCTTAAAGAAATGTGTTCCGATGAAACATTTTTCTTCACCAATACATCATCCGTTCCAATTCATCTGATCAACGATGGCGCCAGGCTGGATGGAAGAATTATCGGGTTTCATTTCTACAATCCACCGCCTGTCCAGAAACTGGCAGAACTGATCCCTGCTAAAAAAACGAAACAGGAGTTGGTTGAAATTTCTTATCAAATTGCTGATAGACTGAAAAAGAAGATATTTCTCTCCGATGACGTGGCTGGATTCATTGGGAATGGGCATTTTCTTAGAGATGGTTTGCATGCCATTTCTGAAGTTGATCGCCTGTCGAAAGATTTTAAACGCTTCGAATCCATTTACATTGTCAATAAAGTCAGTCAGGATCTGCTGCTGCGTCCCATGGGAATTTTTCAGCTCATCGATTACGTGGGCGTTGATGTGTTTTACTTCATTTCGAAAATTATGGATAAATACATTGAGTCAGAAAAATTAGACAATTCCTTTCTCGATGCCATGTACGAGAAAAAAGTCTTAGGCGGACAGCGCGCTGATGGCAGTCAAAAGGATGGTTTCCTGAAATATGAGAGAAACCGTCCGGTTGGTGTTTACGATTTTGAATCAGACGAATATGTCCTGTTTCAAGATGATGGATGGACCAGTGAAGTCGATAAAAAAATTGGCGTTTATCCCAAATCGTGGATGCCCTGGAAATCATTGCTGCGCGATGGTTCAAAAAATAAAAAGATGGAAACCTTTTTTCAGGAATTGAAATCGACGAATACGCTGGGGGCTGAACTTGCGCTGAAATATCTGAAACGATCAAAAGAAATTGGCCAGCAACTGGTCGATTCCGGAATTGCACAAAAGCCGGAAGATGTGAACGGTGTGTTAATGAACGGTTTTTTTCATCTGTATGGCCCTGTTAACGATTATGTGTAATTCATTCTAAAAAGATATAAACTCATGATCCAGTACAATCGTCTAAAATAGTGTTTCTGAGAATCAATTTTCTCGGGAAGCTTCAAAGATTTGGAGGAGCGAATGAAGAAATTAAGAAAATCTGTTTATCTTGCAGCAGGATTTAATACAGTATCTTTTGGAACTGGCAGAAAAGAATTTAATCCAAAAAAACCACGCCCGGGACTTGAACATTATATTAAAGAAGCCGGATTAGGCGTCATTAATCAAATCAGCAATCCTGAAGTCATTGATGAAGGCGTCATTGGAAATTTCATGGCTGCACGGTTCAATCGTCAGGGACATTTGGCAAGCCTGATCCCGGATATTCATCCTTCACTGGAAAACAAGCCATGTACTCGTGTGGAGGGCGCCTGTGGTTCCGGGGGATTGAGCTGGCTCACTGCCGCCAAAATTGTTTTGGCTGATCTGTCAGACGTTGTTCTTTCGATTGGCGTGGAAGTACAGAATTCGGTAAAAGCGATTTATGGCGCTGATATTCTGGCCGGCGCCGGGCATTATCTTGGCGAACGAAAAGACGGCCATGCATACTTTTTCCCCTCAAAGTTCGATGAACGCGCCGCAGCCTGCTATGAAAAATTTGGTCACACCTATATTCGCGAAGCAATGGCATCCTGGTACAAGCAAGCTATTGAAAACGCACGGAAAAATCCCAAAGCACAAGAGTATCACAATAATTTCGAAGATCTATTCGCTGTAGGAATGACTCCGCCAAATCCGAAAGTATTTCTTCCCAATCTGAATGTTTTTGATTGCTCGAAAGTATCAGATGGCGCTTCTGCTTTAATTATTGCATCTGAGGAGGGACTGAAAAAAATGGGCATTCCAAAATCTAAAGCTGTTGAAATGGTTGGATTCGGGCAGAGCGAGGGCAATTTAACCAAGCCGCCTGAAGATAATACAAAGCTTGCCACAACGGCCGATGCCGCAAAAAAAGCATTTGAAATGAGCGGCCTTTCCCAAAAACATATTGGTGTGCTTGAAGTTCACGACTGCTTCACAATTACAGGCCTGCTCGCGCTGGAAGCGTGCGGATTTGTCGGTTACGGCGAAGCTGCGGGTTTAGTGAAAGATGGAAAAACGAATTTCAATGCTGAACTACCTGCAAATTCCACCGGCGGACTGATCGGATTCGGACATTACACCGGCGGAACCGGTGTCCGGCAGGTGGTAGATGTGCTGCATCAATTAACGAATCAGGCTGGAGATTCACAATTGAATGTGAATCAAAATAAGATGAATGGCATGTCAATTAGCATGGGCGGAAATGATAAGACAGTTGTCATAGGCATTTTTCAGCCTGCAGAAGCGTAATATTTCAGGTGAACTTTACCAGGTTCCATCAGTAAAAATATTAGTACTTGAAACCAAAGCTGAATCGATTTTAACTTTTCCAATTTCTTTTTGATTCGAAATATTCATAAGTCATTGAATTTAATATCCAAATCATTGTACAATGAAATTCTGGGAGGTCTGAAATGTTATTTCCCAAAAAAGCTTCAGTTGCGCTGCTACTGATTGGTTTGATTGTGTTAGCAGGTTGCAGTGGTCACAAAAAAATAAATGTGGATGAAACATATTTAAGGCTAAATCCGGCAGCACCATTGCCCGAAGTTTTAACCAAAAAACAACCACATAATCTCATCATCCATATTGGTAATGTGGCTGACATGAGCAGCAGTTACAAGAATCGTTTGCAACTTTACATTAACGATCATTTAATTCGACCGAACGAAGTCAGTAACGTGAAAAGTAACTATCACTACGCTTTAAGCCTTCAACCTGGATTTTATGATGTAAAGGCTGAGTACTACGCGTCAACCGGTTGGGTTGAAAAGTCTTTTGATATTATTCCAAGAGACAGGGTGATGGTTTTTGAAGACAAACAAACCATTTTAAATGTCGTTTTGCAAAAAGATTCATGGGGCGCGCCTGTCGATAAGGTCACATATTTCGATATGTCAGTTAATCCATTGCAAACCGCTGTTAAATAATCCGATTAGATAAAATCAATAATCAATTTTTTTGAAGTGCAATAAAGTTAACTGTTAAATCAATCTATCACGTATAATGTTTGGATATTCAATGACTTATGAATGAAATCAGGAAAGGAGGCACGGCTGCAATAATTTTAGCAGGCGGGTTTGGGCGAAGATTGAAAAGCATTGGTCCGAAACCTTTTTTAGAATGTAACGGCGAATCATTTATTGAACTCGCGGTTCACAATGTAGTTGAAACAAAAATAGATTCAGTCATCATTGTCACCAACATTCAGTTCGAAAACCGAATCAGGCAACTGAAATTACGCGCTAAAATCGTAGTGAACAAATACCCTGAAAATGGAATGCTCTCTTCCATTTTAGTGGGGATGGAACTGTTAGCCTCAGGATGTAGTGGATTTTTACTGTGCCCTGTCGATTATCCCCTTATTAAGATAGCAACTTTCAGGCAAATCCTTCAAGCGCACCACGATCATCCAAGCTTCATTACAAAACCCGTATACCAGGGCAGGTCAGGCCATCCAATCATAATCCCTCAAAATCTTTTTTCTGAGCTCTACCGTATTCCTGAAAATCAAGGCGCTCGTTATTTGCTTCAAAAGCATAGTGCGTTCGTTAATGATATTCCGGTGGAAGATCCCGGCATACTCATCAACATCAATACCCCAGCGCTTTTTAATCAATATTGCAAATAAATCATTGATTTTTGGTGATACTCTTCTTATATTTAAATGAGGATGAAGCGCTGAATATGGTTCAGAGATTCATCGCTGAATATTATCAGTTCTTGCCGCGAAGAAATTATTCTCTTTAATGCATCGAATGTTTCAAGTTTTACAGGGGATTTTTCGGCTATTTCATTAATCAAATATCATTTGGGAGGAAGTTTGAGCGAATTGTTGGACCGCATTGCCGCTTTAAAAATGGCAAAAAAGAGTTTTTGCATTGTAACCGTTGTGGATTCCTCAGGCCCCACACCCAGGAAAGCCGGCGCCAGGGCAATAATATTCCCTGATGGAAGCATGAAAGGGACAGTGGGTGGCGGCGCAATCGAAGTCGAGGCCATAAAAATTGCGCAATCCATTATACGACAAAATAAACATCATTTTTAGGTTTTTGATCTCGATAAACTGGAAAAAGAAGCCATGATTTGCGGCGGTACTATGTCGCTTTTTTTTGAACCGGTGACACCATCCCGGGTTTTGACCATTTTTGGTGGTGGTCACGTTGGCAGATCACTCGCTCGCATTGCGAATGAAGCCGGCTGGCAAATCAGGGTAGTCGATGAAAGAGAGGGGATTTTTGAAAACGACTATTTCCCTGAGAATGCAGAATTGACTCAGGATTCATTTGACAATTTTTTAGCACACACCGAATTTGGAAGCAATGACTGGATTGCTATCGTTACACCAAGACATAAAAATGACGAGCAGGTCCTCGAAGCAATGATTCACTCGTCCGTGGCCTATATTGGCATGATGGGTTCACCCAAAAAAGTAAAAGAGATAAAAACCAATTTGATTGAAAAGGGAATTTCACCAGAAGACCTAAATAACGTGCATGCGCCGGTCGGTTTGAATATAGGCACGGAAACCCCCGGTGAAATCGCCATTTCAATTGTATCGGAAATGCTGGCCTTGCTCAATGATGTCAAAACCATAAAATCGTGCTCGCGATAGATTCGCAATCTGACTATACAAGGAAACTACCATTCATGAAATTAATCAAATTGTTTTTACTGCTTCTTATTCTTAGTTCTAATGTATACGCTGCTTCAATTTCAGGCCGTGTCGTCGATTTGACGACAAACGAGCCTGTTGGTGATTCGAAAATTATCATAAATCAAGAAAGTGGTAAAAATGACACAGTTTTTGCCAATATTTACGGGAACTGGGCATTTGATTTTTTGACCAGCAATGTGAATGAAAACAGCCGCGTACCGAAAAAATTCCACGTCGAACAGAATTACCCGAATCCATTCAATCCCTCGACACACATACGATTTGTTGTCAATGAACCAGGTGATATTTCGATTGTCGTGCATAACATGTTGGGACAAAAAGTCGACGAGAGAACTAAATTTCTTGATGCCGGCCATTACTCGATTGAATGGCAGAGCAAAGGCGCATCCGGCGTTTATTTCTACACCATAAGCAATTCAAAGACAACTGTTACCAAAAAGATGCTGCAACTGGATGGTGGCTTTAATGGTGGCCTTTCTGAAATTAGAACAGGGAGTATGCCTTCAATATCTTTTGCCAAAGCAGAAACCACATTGCCTGTTCAGTTGGTAATTTCAAAATTTGGATACATTGCAGATACAGTTGAAACCGAAGTCTCTGATGGCGATTATTTTGAAAATTACATTGAAACAATTCATCATCACGCACTCGTCATCGATTTACACAATGACATCCTCGAAAGAATGGCAGACAATCCCTGGTATCATTTAGCCGATTATCATAATTATTATCATACCGACATTCCCCGCTTAAAACAGGGTGGAGTTGATATTCAGTTTTTTGCAAATTGGGTTGATGAATTACGCTTCCCCAATGAGCTTTATGACAAAGCATTGGAATACATATCTCTTATGAACACAGAATTCGGGCTGAATCCGGATGATATTCAACAGGCATTCAATCCCAATCAAGCCCTTGACCTGGTTAATGATGGAAAGATTGCCGGTGTATTGGGAGTCGAAGGCGGGTATGTCATAGAAAACAGCCTTGAAAAACTGGATACGCTTTATCAAAAAGGCATGCGCTACATGACCATCACCTGGAACTACAGCACAGATTGGGCGGTTTCTGCAAAGGATGGTCGTTCAAAAACTGTGGGACTTTCTGAATTTGGAAACCAGGTTATTCGCACTATGGATTCGTTGGGCATAATCATTGATGTATCGCACACCGGCGTCAAGACAATTGAAGATATTCTTGATGTCACAAAAAATCCGATTGTGGCCACACACTCCGGCGTCTGGGAGTTACGGGAGCATTACAGGAATCTGACGGACGACCAGATAAAAGCCATTGCCGAGAGTGGCGGGGTCATCGGCGTTGTGTTTTATCCCTATTTTCTGTCATATTCTTCTTCCAGCGTGAACATAAATACGGTGATTAAACATATCGATCATATCGTCGATTTGGTCGGCATCGACTATGTCGCGTTGGGATCTGACTTTGACGGCATCAATACTGTTCCTCACGGCCTGGAAAATGTTTCCAAATTTCCGGATTTAACTTTGGCGCTGCTGGAACATGGATATTCGAGAAAAGATGTGGAAAAAATTCTCGGACTGAATTTCATGCGGGTTTTTCACCAGGTCTGCAGTAACAAGTAAGTCTTATAATAAACTGGTGCATTCATGGAGTAATGGTGTTAACTTGAAGTTGTCATATTTTACTAATTCAATAATCCATTTCAATTAACGAGTTGTTAACCTGAATTATTCATGTAATTTGGGAGCAATTCCCAAAAGTTGTAGAAATTAAGATGGAGAGATTCTTTTTAGAAA
>CAZSBG010000084.1:0-25712 GCA_964605145.1 uncultured Cytophagia bacterium
TAGCATAAGTGTTCCGCATATTCATAAAACCACGGAGTGGTGAAATATGATAAACACAAGCGTTATTGTTTATGATTGCGATCATTTATTTAATCATTGCGTTCCTTGCGTTGAATCTATTTACCCACACGAAACAGGATAGAACCCTAATTTTAAACTAAACAATAACGAGATTTTCCAAGTTTACTTAAATTGACCTCATCCCCTAACCCCTTCTTGCCCTGCGGGTACTACGCCTGGAATGAGAAGGGGAACATGTTTTCTCGCTCTCCTTCCAGGAGAGGGTCGGGGTGAGGTTTATAATAGAAGTTTTCGTCCAGACATTAATTAAGCGATTGTCCGTCTCAGGAATAATTTTGAGATGTAGATTTAAAGTTATCCAAAATACAGGCTATCTCGCTTCATTTAAAAAATGAATTTTTGGATAAAGATGTTTTAAAAATCATCTTTCATCGCGTTTATTATTTGATGTTTTTTTAAAAGATAAATACAAAGCAAACGTTTGAACGAATTGAATCGTCAAAACTTTGAAAATATGAAAAGTACTGAGCGAAAATTAGTCGAAAGAGCAAAGCAGGGCGATCGACAGGCTTTTGGAAAATTGGTGAAGAAATATCAGAACAAAGTTTTGTATTTGGCGCACGATCTGGTTGGCAATTATAATGACGCCCAGGACGTGGCCCAAAATGCATTTTTCAGTGCTTTCAGGAACATTGCTTCATTTCGGGATGAAGCAACCTTTTCAACGTGGATTTACAGAATTACAACCAATGCAGCGATAGATTTTCAGAGAAGTAAAAAGCGAAAAAAGACAATGTCTCTGAACCAGCCTGTTTACGATGACAGCGAAGATGAACTGATTGACACGCTCCAGGCGAATGATCAACCGATTGATAAGCGAATAGAGGATGTCGATCTGAAAAATTTGGTGGCCAGCCTTGTTGATATTCTCTCTCCGCAACAGCAGGCCGCATTTGTTCTAAAGTATTTTCATGAAAAATCCACCGCCGAGATTGCAGAGATATTGCAGTGCGATCCCATTACCGTGCGGGGACATATTTTGCGGGCAACGCAAAAGATGAGAAAAAAAATGAAGGGAGAAAAATGACACATTGTGATCGAAAATATGATGCTGTTGATTATTTTTTTGATGAAATGTCCGATGAAAAGCGAAAGCAGTTTGAACAGCATGTAAATGAATGCGAACAATGCCGAAAGCAATTAGATGAATTAGCATCTGTTTCTACACTGGTTGAGAAATACCAACGCCCCAAACCGGATGAGACTTTACTGCGCCAGTATCAGAGGGATCTGGAAAACGAATATTTCAGAGAAGATGGTTTCCGTTTCCAACTGGAAAAATTAAAACGAAAATTCATTACCAGGCCATCCATTGGGATTCGGCTGGCAGAAGCGTTTGCCATTCTTTTGATAGGAATTTTTATTGGAAAAATGACGTTGTGGAAGAGTGAACAGATCCCGGAGAATTTCAATGCGGAAAACGTGGCGATAACATCGAATACGGCCGAAGCCCTTTTGTTGAATAATTATCTGCAGGAAGCAGAGATGATTTTGCTGGATGTGGCCAACCTGGACCCGGTTGCTGATCATTCCCTCATTCTCGATTTGAAAAAAATTGCAGAATATAGGCGATTGCTCCAAAAGACTCTTCTCTGTCGGGAGCATGCTCAGCAAATAAATAATGAGAAACTTGGGAATTTAATTACTCAAATCGAATTGATACTCATCGAGCTTTGTAATATCGAGCAGGTATCACTCGATGAAACATTTACAAATTTAAAACAGCAGCTTGAAGAAACCAATCTGTTGCACAATATAAAAAATGTAAATCAAAGTAAAATATTTATTTGAGTGGGAGGGGTAAAATGAAAAGATCGCGTGAGAAAAAACTGATAGTTTTTCTCATGATTATTTTTGCGGGCACCCTTTTTGCTCAGGATCCGAGTACCCAGATATTTTATACGGCGAAACGACTGATGCATCAGAGGAAATATGACGAGGCATTGGAGCGGTATGAATTGTTGAAAATGCAATACCCGGAATGCAAATATATTGACGATGCGGAATTTTGGTCTGCATATATTCTGGAAAAAAAAGATGATGATATAAAGGCCTTCCAGGCGTACAAAGATTTTGTTTCCAAAAATCCTGAGAGTCCGTTTGTAGACGATGCAATGATATACCAGATTAGCGTGGCGGAAAAACTCGCACGGAAAGGAGAAAATAATTACAGGGAATTCATCGCAACAAAGTTGAACTCTCCCGAGAAAACGGTGAAGTATCAGGCATCATTGAGTCTTGGGAAATTACGGGATTCGCGTGCTATCCCAACATTGAAAGAGATTGCTAACAATGGTGATCAGGATATGAGTCTCATGGCCAAAACGTTGATCAAGAATATTAACAAGCCTATTGATACGAATGATGAAGGAATAAAGCGCATCGTGAATCCGAACCGGAATGGGGAGAGATCCGGGAACAAAGGATCAGGGATAAAACGAAAAAAAATTCCTGCGCCGGGAAATCTATCCTCTCCAAATCGCCCGCAGCAGAAAAAAAAGTCCACACCACCGGCACAAAAGCGTCAGACCAAGAAATCTTCTACCTCGAAGAAAAGCTTTAATTAACATACAAGTTGTGGTCGATTCATGCATCAGCCTATCGAATTTTTGTTCCATTCTTGAAAATATAACTGAGTTGAACAAATCTCAGGGCTTGACGTTTAAATACTCTCGTACCGTTTAATAGATGATAACAATACTACAAATTAATATTTGAATGCTAATTTAATCTCTTGTCCAGTCGATTTTTATATAGAATACAATCCTGCCGATACCCGTATTTTGGGGGGAATTCGATTTAATTTGTCGAGGAGATTCTGATGAAAAAAATATTGGTGTTTTTGATAATATTTCTTGTAATTATCCCGGGATTTTCGCTTGCACAATATTTTGGGAAAAATAAAGTTCAGTATGAAACGTTTCACTGGCAATACCTTCAATCCGAACATTTTGATATTTATTTCACGGATGGCGGAGAAAGCATTGCCGAATTTGCTGCCGAGGTCGCTGAAGAGAGCTATCGTCTTTTGAAGGCTGACTTACGTTACGAATTGGTGGAGCGAATCACCATTATCGTCCATAATAGCCATAACGACTTTCAGCAGACAAATGTCGACCTGAGCCCCCCACAGGAGTCGGTGGGTGGTTTCACTGAGTTTTTCAAAAACAGGGTGGTGGTGCCCTATGAAGGTGAATGGGAAAAATTTCGTCATGTGATACATCATGAATTGACTCACGCAGTGATGCTTCAGATGGTGTATGGCGCCGGTGTGCAATCTATTATCACCGGTATGGCGCGGCTAAGGCTTCCGCTCTGGTTCATCGAAGGCCTTGCAGAATACGAGAGTCGCGGCTGGGACACCGAAAGTGACATGTATATCCGGGACGCAACGCTCAATGGATATATTCCACCGATCGATTATCTTTACGGATTTATGGCCTACAAAGGCGGACAATCTGTCCTGCATTTTTTATCCCAAAAATATGGCGGCGAAAAAATTGGGGAATTGCTGGGAAAAGTCAAAGTTTCAAAAAGTTTCGAACGAGGACTGAAGCAGGCTATTGGCGTGGATACCGAGGATCTCACCAAAAAATGGCAGATGCATTTAAAACGTGAATATTGGCCGGACATTGCAGATCGAAAAGAACCTGAAGAATTCGCTAAAAAATTAACCGATCATACCAAAACGCGCAATTTCGTGAACAGCGGTCCGGCATTGTCGCCAAAAGGTGATAAGATAGCTTTTCTTTCGGATCGGTCCGGTTATTTTGATATCTATTTGTTGAGCGCAATTGATGGCAAATTGATTTGCAAACTTGTTAGCGGACAGCAGACTGCGGACCTTGAGGAATTGCACTGGCTTAGAGTTGGAATTAGCTGGTCTCCTGATTCAAAATATATTGTTTTTGCTTCCAAAGCAGGCAGCCATGATGTGTTAAATATCGTGGATGTGAAAAAGAGGAAAATTATCCGCCAAATTGAGCCTGACCTGGACGGTGTGTTCACGCCGAGCTGGTCTCCCGGTGGCGATGAAATTGCTTTCATGGGAATCAAGCACGGCAAAGGTGATATTTATACGGTCAACCTGAAAACGAATAAATTCACGCGAATTACACATGATGTATTTAGTGATTTCCAGCCAAAATGGTCTCCGGATGGAAAAAGAATCGTATTCGTCAGCGATCGAGGCGATTATATCAATGAAGATCAATATACACAGAATTTAAAAATATACGAGCATAATTATAAAAACCATGATATATTTTTGGTCAATGTAGAAAACAAAGAGATCGAACGGGTAACATCAACTCCCTGGTTAGAAGCATCACCGGTTTTTTCTCCAAACGGTGATAAACTGGCCTATATAAGCGATGAAAGCGGGATTTATAATATCTACATGTATGATTTGCAATCCAGAATGAACTTTCCTATCACAAATGTGTTGACCGGCATTTTTAATCTTTCCTGGAGAGGCGATGGAAATAAACTGGCATTTGCAGCTTTTTATAATGCAGGTTATGATATCTATCTTTTACGAAACCCGTTGAAAATTAGCCCGGGGACTGTGCAGCTTAAAGAAACAAATTTCATCGCAAAAAATAAGCATTTGCGGGAGACTAAGTTTGCCCAGACAATTCGTCCCCGCATGAGAAAACGCGAAGATTCCGAGGAAAATGTTTTCAGAAATTTTGTGTTCGATAAAAATTTCAAAGATGGGAACGTGAAGGTCGATGAACCTAAAAAGGATGTATTTCTGGACAGCACGGACTTCAAATCTAAAACCGGTGATTATAAAATCAGCAAATATAAAGTGAAATTTTCGCCGGATATTATTTATGGGAATGCAAATTACAGTCAGTTTTATGGCGTTCAGGGGATGACACAAATTGCCCTGTCTGATGTTTTGGGCAATCATCGGATTAACATCTTCACAAATTTGTTTTATGATTTGCGCAATTCAAATTATGAAGCGACCTATTTTTATCTTCCGCGACAGACTGATTTTGGCATTGGAACGTATCATTATGCCTATCACTATTATATTTATGACTATGGAATCGGCTGGGCGCGCGATAGATATTATGGCGCGAATCTGTTTGTTTCGCATCCGTTTTCAAAGTTTAAGCGCGTCAATTCAAGTTTATCGTGGCTGAATATTGACAGGAATTTCCTCCAATGGGACACCAATTATACGGAAAAGCGAAGGTTGCTGCTGGCCGGATTATCCCTGGTGAATGACACCGTGTTGTGGGGTTACACCGGACCTGTGAACGGAAATCGCTATTCCGTCGGTTTGACATACAGTCCTGATATGGGGGCAAATAGTATCAATTTCCTCACTATGAAACTGGACTATCGCAAATATATAAAAATTGGGCGCGAGTATAATTTTGTTTTTCGTTTGACCGGAGGATTGAGTGAGGGAAAACAGGCGCAGCAATTCTTTTTGGGAGGCACCTCCGGCTGGCTAAACTACAGGACGCGGAATGGTCTGCGCGTTAGTAATATGGATGATATTTACTTCAGCTCTTTTGAGGTTCCCATGCGGGGCGGTTATTATTATGAGCGCACCGGAAACAGATTCTTCATCAATAATCTTGAATTTCGGTTTCCGTTGATTCGATATTTCCTGATGGGATGGCCCCTGCCAATTGGATTTCAGAATATTCGCGGAGTGCTTTTTGCGGATACAGGCGCCGCCTGGAACGGTATGGATTTTAAGGCTTCTTCTTCCACTGATGGCGGATGGCCGGTACTGCAGGATGTTTTCTTTGGGTATGGCATCGGCGCCAGGATGAATCTCGGATTTTTCGTTTTCCGTTTTGATGTGGCCTGGTCCTCGGATTTGGCCAATTACACGAACGGGCCTTACTATTATATTTCTCTGGGTCCCGAATTTTAATCTTAAAAAACTCTAATAGTATGCGGCTCTAAAAAAACTTGAATAGTTCAGGTTTATACGCGTAAGGAATACGGTATGCTAATGAATCGAAAATCAATTTTTATATTTTTATTTATTGCTTTTATTCAAAATGCAGCCATGGGGCAGATGGATCAGCGTGAGAATATGAGAGCTGAGGAAAAGAAGATGTTTGGCCCGCCGCTGTTTCTGTATAACACCTATTGCTTCATGTCACAAGATGATAGCACAGCATGCCGCGTGGATGTGTATGTTTCATTTGCCAATGATATTCTTCAATTTATCAAAGAACGGCAGGGACATTTTTCTGCCAGATATGACCTATTTGTGAGTATTTTCGATAAAAAGGGCAATCACATTCGGGAGAAATCCGCGCGGGATAAAATTTTGGTCAATAGTTTTGAAGAAACCAATAAAAGGAGCTTGACCAACAATCATCGTTTGAGTTTCGAATTGGTTCCCGGCAAGTATAAACTTTCACTCAATTTAACGGATTACGATACGCAAAAAAGTTTACGTCGTGAAAAAGAATTGGAAATAAAGGGCTTCGGAGTGGAGGAAATCTCGTTGAGTGAAATTGTGTTTGCCGATGAAGTCAAGTTGGATTCAGCGAAAAATGTCCGACAGATAATCCCGAATTTGGATCGAAATTTCACAAATCCCAAATCATTTTTTTGGGCCTATTTTGAAATCTATCCGGTGCAGCAGCAAAAAGATTTACGGCTGGTTTACACTATTTTCGATGCAGCGGAACGAGCGATTGTCCGTGAAGAGAAAAAAGTTGATGCTGCCAAAAATATTACACCGTTTTTATTGAATTTGAGCAAATATGTCAATGCGCCGGGAAGGTATACGCTGATAATTAATGTGGGCGAAAACGATTCGAGAGTGATGGAGCGCGCGAAGTTTTCTGCAAACTGGAGTAATTTCGAAATATCAAAATTGAATATCAATACGGCTATTTTGGCATTGAAGGAATTCATCCCGTCGAAAGAATTCAAATTTTTGGAAGATGCCTCTGATAGTTCAAAAGAACAATGGTTCGTTGATTACTGGAAAGAACGTGATCCAACGCCGAATACCGAAGAGAATGAATTACGAATTGAATTTTACCGGCGGGTCGATTTTGCGAATAATTACTTTACAGTCAATGCAATGGACAAAGAAGGATGGAAAACCGATCGGGGAAACATTTATATAAAATACGGTCCCCCGACTGATGTTGAACGCCATCTGGATGAATTAAATTTGCCTCCGTATGAAATTTGGTATTACGAAAATCTGGAACGGACATTTGTGTTTGAGGATAGATCCGGCATTGGTGATTTTCAACTTGTCCGGATTGAATGATGTGCGAGAAATTGTTGAATTGATTGATAGAACCCGCGTCAAAACCGCGGGTTTTTTGTTGCGTAACAGACTGTTTTTGAAAAACATTGAGTTTTTACTACAGCATTCCGGAACGTTTTCTGAGGAACCATTCGGCGCTCAAAAGAACAATGGCGATAATCAGCAGCGCCAGTTTGTTCCAGAGTTCCCATTCCCGGGTCTCAGGTATGGTTCGAGCCGGGAAGTTCATTAGCGTGTCCAACGCGGCGAGATTTTCCTCTGTAAAATACTTACCACCGGATCTGTCCGCGATTTGCCTGAGCAGTGGTTCATTCATTTTGGTCTGCAAATATTCCAAACTGAAGTCTTCAACTGAAAACTGGCCGGAGTCCTTGCCCAAATCTCTGCCTTTATAAGATGCGGTTCCCTCATATCGGTATTCGCCGCCTTCGAGCGCCGGCAGCGATCCTTCATACTTTCCTTCGCCCAAACCGGTCATCGAAATTTCCAGCGTTTTCTCGCCGGCAAAAACTTTCAATTTTACATCAGCCCCGTCCAATGGTCGGTAGTCCTCGTAATACACTTCTCCGGTAAATGTTATTTTCTGGCCATTCCGATACACTTTCTCATCAGGAGTTATTCTGACGGGCTTGCTATCTTCTTTCGTAATGAGCCAGCGAATGCTGTTGTGCATGAATTGAGTAAACTCTTCGTTGGATTTTCCGATGCCCCACATAAGAAAATCCCATCGCCAGAGACCATATCCGATGAAACCAAGCGACTTATGCGCGGTTGTTTTTCTGGCGATCAATATCGGGAGCGGCGTTCGAACGCCACGAATGATGGTCTGATCAATATCTGTTTGCAACAGCACTTCACTGCCTGGATGTGGATTTGCCCTCCGGTGCGACAGGTATATGGGGGGCATCTCCTGCCATTTTTGCTGATTTTCGATTGGCTCTTCATCGATGCGAGTGACCGGGTGACTGAGTCCCTGAGGTGTGAGCTGCGGAACAACAAGAACCTCGCCGCCAGCTTGACTGGTTGACCGAAAAGGCAGAAATTCGTCTATTGAATTCAGTCCGCGAAAATAGGTGCCATTTCCGGCAATGAAAAACAGGGGGATCGCTTTTTTATTGAAGGCATTTTTCACGGCATTCAACACACCTGTGTTTGCACTGTTTCTGGGAAAGTTGTGTAAAATAATGCAATCATATTTCAGCAGAGAATCGGGATTTTGGGGGAATGCGCCCCGGTAAAAAGTTCGTTGGTTTTTCAATATCCAATAGATGGCTTCGCTATCAGGATCGTCATCGATGATCTTTTTGAGAAAAGATAAGTCAGAATCCGGGCCGCCACTGATGAACAGGATTTTCATTTTGCTTTGAAGCACATTCACATAAAATGATTTTCGATTGTTCACAGGCGTCAGTTCATTTTCCTGCACAGGGATTTCCACGCTGTATTTTTGAAGCCCGGTTTCCATCGGTGTGTAATGCAAACGAATTCGTGTCTCCAGCATATTTTCATTGATATCAACAAATTTGGAGTCAATAACGCGATCGTTCTGTTTGAGATCGATCTGCAGTTTTTGATTGTCAAACCCAATCGCCCGAACAGTGACATCCACCGGCACTTTATTGTTGGCATAGGTGATTTGATTCGAGGTAATTTTGGAGACGAGCACATCTTTTTGATCGATGTTTTGACCGATGGCAATGGGGAAAATTGGGACACTATAATCTTCGGCATACCGAACCGGATTTTCTCCCAGATTGTCGATTCCATCTGTAATCAATATAGCTCCGGCGAGGTTTCGTTCGACACTTTCATTCTTCACCTGTAATAAGGCATTGCTGATATCTGTGCCATCATTGTCGAACCGCATGGAGTCCAGCATTTCGATATTCAAATTTTCAAGATTATTGGCAAACTGATAAAAATTTAAAATTCGGTCCTTTGATTGATATTGTTCAGCTAAACCGGTAACAATGGTTTTGGCAACGTTAGCCCGCTGGCTGTCTGCGTCGGTGAGCAGCATGCTGGCGGAATTGTCGACGAGCACGGCGATTTCCGGCGGCTCAGATCGGTTCCAGGAAAGACGAAGAATGGGCTCGAACAAAATGAATAGGATTAATAAAAGGGCAATGCTGCGCAGACCAATGAGTACATTTTTCAGCCTTCTCGGAACCGGCGGATTGGTGCGTCGATA
This sequence comes from uncultured Cytophagia bacterium, assembly GCA_964605145.1. GTDB lineage: Bacteria > Zhuqueibacterota > Zhuqueibacteria > Thermofontimicrobiales > Thermofontimicrobiaceae > CAZSBG01. Next base: position 9,546 of record CAZSBG010000084.1, read on the forward strand.
TACAAAAATGCTCAACCAGATGATGATAATTGAGCAGATGAAAAATAATAAGACATTTCCGTTCAATGTGAGTTGATAATTTGCCATAAAAATAAATATCAAAAATTAAAAAGGAAGATATCCGGAATTCTTTAAATCGGATAATCGTTGAATAACTTTTTGATCCGCCTCGGTAAATTGGTAGTCGCTCAGCATATCAAATGCGATCCATTCAAAATTTTGTACTTCAACGCGCTGCGGCTGACCGTTTTGAACTGAGCAAAGAAACACATGCAATGTGATTGCGATGTGATCGTACAAATGAGTAACTTTGAAAAGATATCTGTCAATCTGAATGACCAGGTTCAATTCTTCAGCAATTTCCCGGACAAGGCAATCTTCAAGCGTTTCGCCAGCCATCTTTTTTCCTCCGGGAAATTCCCACAGATTGCTAAATTTGTCACCTTCCATTCGCTGGGCAATCAGGAACCGATTATCCCGAAAGATGAGAGCAGCCGTAACGTCCAGATGAGGCAGATCAATCGTATTATTATTGGTTCGATTCATAAAGAAAAAATTGAATTCTTGAATCAAATTCAATCCTCGGGAATCGTACTACGGCAACTCCCTGTGAATTGAATGATGTATTACTGATCTGTGTTCCATTTTGTGAATTTATACTCGCCTTGTAGGCAAGGTTTTACGAGTGATAAAAAGCGCGGCAGCAATGACGACAACATACACGATGATAATCACTCCCCAATACGAAATTTTTGTGGTGGAAGGCGGCCTGATTTTTGGATTCCCGATGAGCTGAAACGATGCCCAAAAATACGGGTGCGCTTTTGAAATTTGTTTGCCGGAAAATTCAAGCACATCTTTCATCGATGCGATCTTGGCTTCCTGTAAGGCTTGTGCATTGGTTTGGCGCTTATATTTTAGTTCCCAGTAAAACTTGGACATGAACTGGCTGGTTGAAATGCTGTGAATGTCCCACAGGCTGTAAACAACAGATTTTACCCCGGAAAATAGAAAGGAGAGCGGTAAAACATAAACTCCCGGATTTTCAGTTTGGTAGTTCGTTTTCAGCTTGCTGTTGCTCAATGTTAACATATCGGCTGTCAAAAAGGAACGCGTGATTTCCCTGGCTGACAACCAATTCGAGCTATGAATTGAATCAGCGGAGAAGAATATCCCGGACCTCATAGGATTTACGTTGTATAGTAAACTCGGTTGCGAAAGGTAAATCCATCGGTAATTATTCCCAATATTCAAAAAATTGTTTTTCGTCACCTGTCCTTTTTTCAAATTATCGTGTCGCCATAGCAATCGCGAAACTCGTCTGATTTCATCCGAAGTGAACTCTGAAGATCGCAGCAAAAAATTAGCATCATAAGTCGGTATCGATGAAAGACCGGTCGAGTCGATTATCGGTTCACTCATGGTGAGTAGTCGTCCCAATTTTTTGTGTGAGAATCGATGTAACCCAACCGGCAGCATCTCGGAAATCGATGCATTGTACGCGAAAGCATATTTATTGGTCAGGTATTGAATTTTACTGTATTGATGGTAGTAAATATCTTCATCAAGTTTTTTCGCAGTTGTGGTATCAGTCACGAGCGCTTCAAACGGAAATCCATATAAAAAATCATCGGGAATGACCAGTAATACCTGGTATTGTTCAACAAGCGATTCGATCGGTTTGAACAAGTTTAAGTATAACTGATGAGCCAGATGAACATCAAATTCCAGTCTCAACAAGTTTTGCGTGCCGGTCAACGGAGAAATCAATTCCTGCGATTTTGTTTTCAGATCGTCGACCGAAATGTGCAATTTCGTCGTATAAAAAGAATCCACGGTGACGATAAATGCATAAATTTCATCGCGATGAACCCAGTAATCGATAAGGGCTTCATGGTCGTTGAGATAATGCTGCTGCAAATATTCGACAGTCACCGGCCGCTGCAACGCCAAAAACTTTGATAGATTATGATGGAGCGCATCTGAAGGGGGTAAAAATATCTCGTCTTTAATATCGTTTTTATCTCGAGGTTCTTCTATTGTATCGTTCTGATTATCGATCCGGGCTTTTTTAATGCTGGCAAGCTGCCAGTGATAATTTTTTTCAAAGTATTGACAATAGCGGCTTCGTTCGCTGTCAGAAAACGCTGCAAATAAAAATCGGTGAAAAAGTTTCAGGCTTTTCAATTTATCGAGATAAGTGAATGCCTTCTGATGAGCTGAGTTTTGAGAGCTGCCTGCATCAATATCAAGCAGGGTGTCGATTAAATGCTCAAGTAAACGGATACCATCCTCAAATTGAGTGGAATCCAGTGAGCACGTGCGATAAAATTCTTTCTCAAATTGCAGAAATTGGTTTTCCACAATTGGGATGGAGTCAGTATCAGAATGATGAGTTTGTTCCGAAGCAACGAGATTCAAATTCGGAATGAACAGGAATAGAGTCGTTGTCAGAAAAATGAGATTCATTATAATTTTAGAGAAGTTCGTTGATTTGTCAGTAATTTTATCGGAACTAAAAGCATATTCGACAAAAGATAAACTAAAATTCAGCATTAAAGTTTCACGCTCAATGTAGTGATGCGATCAATATGGAACTCCCAAATATCTGGTAATAAAATTTGATATATTCCAGAATCGCGGCATTGTATTGATAAAAATAAAGCAAACCACCTATGAAAATTCCGAAAATAAATAACAGCGCGATCATCGCGCGGCTAAATGACCATGTGTAAACAACCCGTATGGATTTAATCATTCGAAAAACAAACCAGATGATATTGGCGCCGATGATCAAAAAAGCCGGGATCACCAGATTAGAATATTGAAAAACACGAAAAAGTACCATTCCCAATCCAATAAAAAGTACATAATTCCCTGCGACCCAGAATGGAAGCGTGAACGCCTGACTGAATGGAAATCGTTTTCCAATAATAACCGCCACAAGTTTTATGAAAATGGAAAGCGTCAGAAATAATAAAAGATTGATTAAAGAGAAAACAAAAATTGCCCAGCCCGGCTGCCAGCTCAATTGAGCAATGTAGCTCTTCAGTTGAAAGTTTGGTATCAGTAGTGTGATAAGATGATCTATTTGCGGTTGTGAGTTGAAAAAATAAAGCAGAGAGGCCTGCACCAGTCCGCAGCCGGTCACGATAAAAGCAGCCATGAAGATGCTATGTGATGGGGGTATTTTTCTCCCATCTCTCAGATCAACGTAAAAACCGTGAGAATGGATAAAAATACGTTTGAAATTTTCCCGAAAATATCTGCGGCTGTTTATCATGAAGAGCATAACAAGCAAAGTAATAATCCCGGCAAGGGGGAAAATTCCGGGGAGCTCTGCTTTTATATCAACGCCCGGATTATATCTGCATTTCCCTTCCTGATATAACGATCGAATCGTTTCATAGGCGATTCTTGTTTTTCGGGAATGATCTGTTAAACCGGTTGGCCGCAATCGGAAATCTTCATTCACTCCAAAAATACCGGAAGGATAATTTCCATAAAAATCTGCAAGTGAATGAACGAAATACCCGTCAATTTCAGGAAAGGAGACGATTGTTTGCCAGGCATCCACAAGTTGCAACACCTGGTATTCCTCAAACAGTACATCACTCTTGGCATTGGTTGGAATGCCAGGTTTGGGCGCCCCGAATGACATTATCAGATTGATCGAATTCGGATTCCTGCCTAACCAGTCTGGAATTGCCTTTTCAAGTTCGTTTCTTTTCATCCCAAAAAGTGACAGACCCTGAATTACTGTGGAATCAGATTCCCGGGGAGGAAATGAAGGAAAATTCCACGAATACAGAAACTGATCTTCAGCCTTATCTTGCTCTAATGAAGTCGAAATGAAATCGACGACTTCCTTCCCGTATTCCAGCACCTGACCGCCAATTCCCCAACCGAACAGGGAGACATGATTTCTATCTCTGATAACCATTTCACGAAGATAATCAATGCTGTGTTTCTGAAACATATCTGTGGACAATATGCCCGAAGGCACCCATTGGATCGGCACATCCTGCAATACAAACAAGCCCAGGCTATCGCATATCTGTGCAAAAATGGGATGAGGCGGATGATTCAAAACTCGGACTGCGTTAGCGCTCAGTTTTTTAATCGATTTCAAATCGCGGTAAAGCTGGGGCGGATCCAGCAGGGCAGTTGCCTTTAAATAATCTTCATGCCAGTTGATCCCTTTTAAAACAATTTGTTCCCCGTTTAAAAATATATTTGAATCCCGGATGCGCAAGTCTTTGATGCCAAATCGGTGAGTGATCTCGTCGAGAATTTTATTATCATAGATTAATTGAACTTTAAGAAAATATAATGACGGGGAATCAGGACTCCATAATTCCGGTCTTCTAAATTTCAGTGACGTTGAGACAATTCTGGTGAGCTGATATTCTTGAGGAGCTATTTTCTCTGTTTGGCGGACAATGGCTTTCGAATTCCCACGGGAAAAAAGTTCTGCACGAACGCGGAAGGAATTATTCCTGTTGTCCGACTTATCAACACCTGTTATATCATCGACTCTGTCTTTCAACTCGATAGAAATATTCAGATCGCAGTTGGAATAATCTTCAGACAGCCGGGGCTGAACAAGAGGTTCTTCAATGGAAAGTTCAGGCAATGCCAGCAGGAATAACGATCGGAAAATTCCATTTGTCGCCTGGAAACCGTTTAATTGAAATTTTTGAGGGATTGTGGTATGCGCGCTGAGACGCGTATCCACTTTAATCTCAATAATATTTTTTTCGTTGATTTTAATAACGCCATCAGCAATATTTAAAAAGAATGAATTGTAACCACTGGAATGGCTGCCAATAAATTTACTGTTGATGAAAATCATGCTGTAATGGTTGATGCCATAGCAGACCAGTCTGAAGAAACGATTCTGAAATGTCGAGTCCGGCACGAATGTATTTCTGAATGTGATTTCACCGGAATAATCGCCGTGGGACGGCAAATCCACATTTTTCCATTCATCTTTTTCCTGAATGCGGTATTCCCATTGTCCGTCCAAAGGAATGATTGGGCGATGATTATTTCCAGACTGCCAGGTGTATGTTCGGGCGAAAGTTGAATCCACCTGGATGGATGTAAATGAAATTTCTGTGGCAAAAATGTCAGAGAAAATAAAAAATAAAAATATTAGAGCAAAAAAAATGAAATATTTCTTCATGATGTAGCTTCCCACTTAACTGCCTGAAGAATGTAATAATTTTTAAAAATCAGCATGAATTTAATAAATTAGAATCTAAAATACAACAGGAATATTGAATAATCAAGTCCTGAATTGTTAAAAAACGATAACCTTTTGGAGGGAAGAAGTGGAGTAAGAAAGACACACAATTTAATTTTCGGGTGTGTGTTTGATGGAGGGGATAGTTTTTGATTGGATATAACGACAGTGCTGTGCTGCCCGCCGATTGATGTCCACAGAACTATATTAAAAAAATCAAGACTTGATTAAACCAAAGAACTTTCGGAAAATCGCCGCACTGAGGCGGGTCAGTACGAGCACATTGTTATGCTAATTAATTGTTATTTTGAAACTAATACATACTAACAACAAAAATAGATTTAATTTTTCCATAAAATTCCATAAATTTCTTCATCAAATTTAAATCTAAAATTTTTTCCCCATTTGGGGTGGAGAATACCATGTTTTTTCGTTTTCGCATGAATTAGAATTTCCTTTCTATATATTAACAGTGTTTCATTTGGATATTCATGTTTTAATTTTGAGTAATTTAAAATCACCCAAAATTTAGTCTCAATCATCCTTCCAAATTCAACAACCCATGCAATTTTAGGTATATTTTTAGATAGCCAAATAGGAAACTTGTCAATACTATCGTTAAATTTTGAAGCATCAATTATTATTTTATTAATTCCATCTACTATTAATGGTTTTGATAATTTATTTTCTATACATTCTTCAGAACAATTTGCATCACCTAATATTGTTTCAACAACTTTTACACAGGTATCTTCATTTACTAATGTTTGAAATAATATTGGAAAATGATTGAAAAAAAAATCAAATGAGACAAGCGTTGTATTAGAAAGAAAATAATATATCTCAAATATATTATATTTTCTCCAAGTATATTTACCACCATTTAACGCTGATTCTCTACATAAGCTTAACGAAGTAATAGCTTTTTGCATATTAGTATTTGTTTTATATGTTTGCATTATCTTTTCATAATTAGAGTCTTTATATCCAATGTCTGCTTCTTTGTCAAAAATCACAAATACATCAGAACCTTTTGATAAAAATTTTAAAGAGTCATACATTCTCAAAGTGCATTCTTTATAATATTTTTCAGAAAATGGTAATCCACCAAATATTATAAAATTAAGGGAAATTGCTACAATAATGCTAGAAATTTGATTCATAATAAATAATCTTGGAACAAATGTAATCATAATTTTTTTATAAAAGGGAAAGTATCTTTTTGAACGTTCAAACAGTAACAATTTGCTTTTAATATAAAGCATCCATAATGCGAGAACATATGATAATGCCATAAGTAATAACGAAATTGTAGTAGGCATATAAAGATTATAAAAGGTTCCTACAAAAATTAGTATTACCGAAAGACCACCAAGCACTTCAGGAGCTTTGTTCTTTTTACTTTTAATAAAACTATAAATTAAAATTACTACTAAAAATAAAATCATGAATAAATCAAAAACTCTTAATAAAATATTTTGTAAAAAAATGATGTTAAAATAAGAATCAGACAAGCGAATTTTATTAAAGTTTTGTACACATATTACAAGGCCAGAGAATCCAAAAGTGTTTAAGCCAATTATGAATATGTTTCTTGTTTCATTTTTTGATTTCTTAATGTCCTTCAGTACTTCTTTGAAAACAGTTATGTCAGATTTCTTTAAAAACTTTTTATAACTATTTATAATCAATAAGATAATAATAACTATTATTAAAGTACTAAAAATTGAAATCTTTTGATTAATATATGATAGTGATAAAATAAAAAGTGAAATCCAAAAAAATAATTGGAATATTAATTGTATTTTTCTTCTTAAAAAGTGAATAATAATCTTAAGTAGTAATAAAAAATATTTCTTAATAGTATCCGCAAATACTTTCGTATTTATGACAATTGATTTACTTAACTTTTTTAAATATTTGAAATAAGATTTAGCCATATTATTTCATATTTACATTTTACTAAAAAGATAAATTAGGAACGACCATATGGCTTTTTGCATTGTTTTTCATCACTTTTTTCTATCAATTTATTTTTACTACCATATAAAAATCATTGAAAAGTAAATTCTTTCGCCATCGTTGGAATACTTTTTCCCAATCTAAACTTGGTCTACCATCAAGAATTAGAACGAACTCGTATGCCCTTGGAAATTTGTCGTGCTTTCGATATGCATCATGATCTACACCTACCAACTTATGTTGATCAACATTTGCCTTGGCACGAGCTCGTTCTGCTTCATATTTGATTTCGATTGCTTTTCTGGCGCTTTCAGGGAATATCGAAGCCTCTGCCATTTCAGTAGCTGTTTTACTTACAGACTCTGATACGAGTGGTGATTTATCTGGATTAATAATATCCTTTGCATCATTTAGTGTATTGATTAATTGAGAGTTAATTTCTGCGGCTGATTTGTTTGCAATATCGGCGCGAATGTCTTCTAAATTTTGTAGTAGTCTCTTTTCAACTTCATTTTTCTCTATGAGCCCATTTTTGTATTTAAGTAATTGTGACCTCGTGAACTCTTTGGAACGATGATACCTGTGTTGATGGCAATTGGGGCACATCACAATTAGGTTAGATTCATCATCTGTTCCTCCATCCGCCTGTTCAATAATATGATGGATTTCGAAACACTTTTCATGGCATATAGTGCATCGATGTTGTGCCTCTACTAGAAGCTTATCTCTGATTTTTTGGGTTATGCTCATTATATCCCTACTTTATGCCTAACGATTAGGTTAACTGGAAAAACCGCTACACCAAAACTAACACAAAGAAATGATTGTAAAATTTTACACTTAACTCAAATTGAAGCACGGCGGTTTTTTCCAGTTGAACCTTTTGTTAGCTGCTTAAAAATATAAACATTTAGTTAGGTATTAAATCTTTAATCCATACTAAAATATTAACTCCTTTTTTAAATTTGGACCAAAATTTATGAATATTTACACTACGATTTGTGATTTTATGTAGTTCATCAGGATTATCCAAGTTATCAGGAGATATTTTTTCAATTGAATCAGTAATTAATTTTATGGATTTTTTTATAGAATTATATGCATTATCTACTGATGAATCATCTAACTCAAGCGTTGATTTTAAAATATCTGATTTATATTGGGTAAATGATACGAGAACTGGTAATTTTTTTGTAGATTTCAGTCCAAGAAATTTAATTAATGGAATATTTTCGTTTGGTTCTTTCCATATTGGTTCCATATATCGCATTTGTCCTGGAGGTAGAGAGGAATTATTTAACTTACCACTTTTTTGTTTCGTAGCAAATACTACCCAATCCTTTCCTGATATTTCATCAAAAGCATTCCAATATACTTCATCATTTAAAGCTTTTTTTATATTTGCATGCTCATCAGTATATAAAATTATTCCATAAATTTCCGCCACTTTTTTTTTTGGGAGTAATTTTTAATTGTTTTAATTAACCAATTCATTATCATTCCTTTCAATTAATTTTTAAAATTTTAATTGATAATTAGCAGCTATTTTAGCAGCTAATATAATACAATATAACACTTTCAAATATTTATTAACCTTAATTAATGATATCTCAATATAACTTTTATTCAACTAAATATGGAATAACTGAGCCATTTTTAACACTTTTTGATTATCAAAAGTTTTAACTCCCTTAATTTTTCTATTTTTTTGAAAAAGGTTGACTATATGTTTATAATAATCATTTTTGCAATAACTCTCTATTAACAGTTCATCAGAATTATTTCCATTTTCTATCATTTCACTACATTTTTTAGCCATCTCACTATTACAATTATGGGCACGAGCTGACGGGCAATCCCTATAATAACATGTAAGATTATTGTCATAGTAAATTTTACTATAAAAATGTCTAAAAAAGGATGAATCATATAATTCTTGTGTCATAGCCATTTTTTCACCATCATTAAAATACATAATTGGAAATATTTTCGTTTTTTCCATTGTTTGAATTGTTTTTTCGCTTATTCTTAACAAATAATTTACCCCAAAATTTGCATAATTTGCTTTTGTGGCTGGGTAATTTGGTGATAATTCCGTAATCCATTCGTTTATTAAAATCATTGCTTTAGATGCAATAATTTTACTGTAATCTGGAAATTCTTGGTCAATTTCTTTTAATGTAGTATTTTTGTTACCATCAAATCGTATTTTATTAATATATTGAAGCATTTTTTCTATACTTAAACTATATAAAGGTATAGGTTTATCATTTTTTGTATTTTCTTTTCGATTTGTTGATATAATACAATTATCCAGATAAGCAATTAGATGATTTGGTTTTAAACTTAAGGAATTTTTATCTTTTTCTGTCCAAAAAGCAATACCCGAAATGAATTCATCAATATTTGTAAGCAACTTTATGAAAGTTTTTGAAAAAATAGATGTATCTAACTCTGATTTATAAAATGTTTCGATACAGTTAGAACCAATTTCTGCATCAAACTCTGGTTTAGATATATCCATATCCATAAGTGATATTTGTATAATACAAAAAAGAGCAGGAAATATTAGTTGAGCTAAAAATAAATTTGATTTTTGTATTGAAAGTTCTCTTTTATTGTATTGTGAAGCCCATAAAAAAGGCAAATGATAAATTATTTGTTCTGGCATACCCCACAAATTTTTTTCGTCAGGTAATTCACTAACCATTTTAAAAACAGGTATAGATGAATCTTCATTTGTTCGTTGGATTACATTTTGTGTTGGATTAATACTCATTTCAACACAACGTGCTTGGCATTCACATAACATTGCGAGTCCAATTGGAATATCTAATGGATCCTTATCATCAGGCCCAGTAATAATTCTAAAGCAGTTATCAGAATAATTTATAAATATCTTCTGAGAAGAGTTGGACTGAGATAATTTGTCTGATAAAATTTTACTCAATTCTTTATCTGTAATATCTTTATTATAAATTTGACAGATATACTTAATTTTATCTCTAAATTTAGTAATAATATCTTGTGAAGGAATTTGTAATAATTTGTTAATTTCATTGTGTATTATTGTTATATTTTCTATTATGTTCCTTTCACCTTTCATGATAAATTCATTTAAAAATCTATCATCAAACGATTCGGCAGGAAAAACTGTTGAATTAGACTCACCACGCATTATTGGTATTTGCATTGGTGGAAAATCAACAAATTCTTTATTTGAATATAATGGTTTAAAAACTTCAGGTACAAGTCTTTGATGCAAAATATAATAGTAATGTATAAGTTTATTAAGAGATTCTATACGTAAGAATAAATTCCATCCATATGTTGTTGATATTTGTTGAAAAAAATGAGTCATTTCATGAACATATGTTTTTAGTCCTTCTTTATATAAATTTTTTCTATTAAAATTTATTCGTATACTAAAATCTTGATAATTATAAAAAGAGTAATATGACATAATTTAATCCTTTCATATTAATTTTAATCACGCTCTATAAGACCGTGCATATAACATCTATTTTTGAAGAATTGATATTTTTCTTTTAATTCTTCATAATCTTGATATTTTTCTCCATAGGATATTGCTTTTGAAGCAGCCTTTTTAGCGTTCTCATAGTTAAAATTTTGGAATCGCTCTTGCCATGAATACATCATATAGAAATTTGTTAATTTTATTTCAATTACTTCAACTGGTGGCCAAAAAGAGCGAGATATTATTTCCTTTATTGATGCTGATATTTGTTCTTCATCACCCAATTTTCTTGCTGAAGGTAATATGTCATTTTCAAGTAATTCAATTACTTCTTCTAAAGATTTTTTATATTCAGTATACTTTGATTCACTTTTAATATTTGTTTGTATAATAGTTTCTAATGTTAATAATTTTTCATTATAAGAAGAAAAATTATCAAATGAAGGGCTACGCCACTTAGGTTTCACTATATACTCCTTATATTTACTATTTTAATTCCCACTCAATTTGTTATATAAAATATATCATTTCAAATAAGTTAGTTATATAATTCTGGAATGCCGTTGTTCTTACCGAGGAAAAATATAAAATTTTAAATTTTAATCAGTCTTACTTTTTAAAAGAAACAAAAAAGCATAATTCAGACCTCAACAAAGATATAATTTCATCTAATTAGTTATAAAATATTTCAAAATAATGTTCAAAATATTCCTCCTAACATATTGGAATATATCAATTATATCGTAATATTGTTGAGGTCTAAATTTTTGAAAAATGTTATTGTTTTTTCTTCATAGCTTCAAAATATTTATCCAAATGTTCCTTACATAGAAAAATTGTCTTTCCTGTGCTTGGAACAATCTCCATTGCTTTTGCTTGTTTCCCACAGAAGCTACATTTGTGTTCACTAATATTAATATTTGACATTTTCCCTCCTTGTTTTAATATTAAAAAATGGATTAATTAGATAACTATTAAAATTTATACAATAAGCTAACGCCCAAAATCACGTGCGCCGCTAAAAACGCACGGAACTATAAAATTTAAAGAAACTGAAAACACTAATCTCAACTCGAAATGTAACACGGCTTAAGGCGTCAGGTGCATTTTGATTTTAGCCGAACATAAACCAAATAAATATTAAGTTAAATATTGTTGACCTGTTAGGCTATTTAATGCTTTATAAAAATCTTGTTCTACAACAACAAACTTTGTATAATCAATGTGTTCGAGCATGTTATTTTCAATTGCTTTTCTTAGATCTAAATTTCTTCGTAAACAATTGTACGCACCTTCTCGGGCTATAAAAGCAATTTCTGCTCCTGATAATCCAAACAGCTCTTCACTAAATTTAAATTGATCAAAACTTTTATCAATCGGCATATTTTGTGAATGAACAGTAAATATTTTAAAACATCCTTCTTTAGTTGGTTTTTTTACTTCAATTGTATAATCAAATCTACCAGGTCTTAATACTGCTTCATCAATCAGCTCTTTTCTATTAGTGGAAGCAATGACACAAACATTACTATATTCTTCTATTCCATCCATTAGAGTCAACAATTGATTAACAAAACGAGAGTCAAGTCGTAATGTCTCGTTACTACTTCTTGATTGTGCTATTGAATCAATTTCATCAAAATAAATAATAGTTGGCTGCAATTCTCTTGCTTCTTCGAATATATTTCGTAAATTTTCTTCCGACTGTCCATGCCATTTACTTAATAATTCTGGACCTTTAATGGAAATGAAGTGTGCTTTAATTTCATTTGCAATAGCTTTTGCAATAAGTGTTTTACCGCAGCCAGGAGGGCCATATAATAAAATCCCTTTATGAGGTCTGATACCCAAATATTTGAATAAATCAGGCATTTTTAATGGTATTTCAATTACTTCCCTTATAGTTTCAAGAATATCATCAATCCCACCGATATCAGAAAATGATAATTCAGGAATATATCTTAGTTTTTCACTTTTATTCTTTTCTTCATCGTCTTTATCGTTTTGTAAGTCATTAAATGATAAGCTAATACCCATGCTGCTATCATAATTATCTCGAATATTTTTAGGAATAATTCTCAGTGGTCTTTTTTCTACTGTTGAGCTATCAGTATTCTCTTCATATTCTATGTCCCAATAATCTGATTCAGTCACATCAATTTCATCAGGAAAACCATCTACTATATTAAATACTTTTTCGATATCAAATACTTCACATAAGTATAAGTTTTTTAATTTTGCTTCTCTATCTAAGGTATTCTTTATCTTGTCTTTATTTACATGCCAAATATTTTCCGCCTTAAATTCACCGAAATGGTACCAAGCAATATCTCTACTATAATGATGATAATAGGATTCTGAATTTTCTTTATTTATAGTATTTAGGTATTTACATCCCCATCCTTCTTTAAGGTAATCTGATTTACAATGGTTTTCAGGAATAACAGCTGAATTATATTTGGCAGAACATTCAATAACTTGAAGCAATTCACGCAATTCATTAAATTCTATTTCTTTATCATTAAAATGGATATCACTGGTTTTCCAATTTCCAATAGTCATCCAAAGGCTTTCAACAACTTTATATTTTTTTATAAGCTCTTCTTTATCTAAGATTATTGTATTTAAATTGTTGTTTTCATCTATTTGTTTTGCATTATTAAATTTTTTTAAATATTTTAAAGCTTTGGAATAATTTTGTGATGCAGATTTGCCAAATTTAATTTCAAGTTTAAATTCCATTATTATTATCCCATTTATTTTACGGCCAACTTAATATTAGACGCTTAGTTGATAAATATTAGAAATTAAGCACACTTTAATTAAATTTCAATTCTAATGCTTTTTTCAAAAAATATAAAACAATACTACAATAAAAAAGAGTTGTAAATAGTAATAATCCAAGTTCAATTTCTTTAAGGTGCGGATGATTAGAATACAATCTAATAAATAAAGGTAAAAATACACCTATGATCAAAATTATAAAAGATGAAATAAATGTTATTGTTAAATATTTTTTTATATTAAACTTACTTAAGTAAAAATCTAATTTATTAGAAGTCTCTTTTATTTGGGGAATATAATCAATTTCAATTGTGTTAACTCTTTTAAAAAAGTCCTCGACAATAAATTTAAAATCAATTTTCAATGTTTGTAACATATTTGAGTACATTTCAGTATTTATTGATTTTGGTGCATTCTTTTTGAACTTTTGATTTGATTCCTTAATACTTTTTAGTTCCTCTTCATAGAATATCTCATTATAAACAGTAAGTATTTTCAATATTTCGTCTTTTTGTACTCTCCAAAACCATGATAGGTAACTATTATTATAAATTAAGTTAATTTTCCAAACTTCATCATATTCTTTGCTTGCATGTTTCACTTTATTGTTACTTAATTTATCATCTCTCATTGTTGTTGAATATGGATAAGATTTTGATAATATATTAATTATATCCAACAACCTATCACCAATTGCAATAACCTCATCTTTTTGTGATGATATTACACCGCTTTTTTCCAATTCTTTTCTTATATCATCAGGTATTTTTAACAATTTTAAATTTGAAAGTTCATCTCTAATTTTTCGAAAATCAATAGTATCATTTTTTGTAAAATCATTAAAATTTAGGACTCTTTTTTTTATTATTATTGTTTTGTTTGGTGTCGTTATGATTTGAGAAATATCTAATCTCATATCATTTAATAGTTCTTTTAGTTCACTAACTTTTTGATATGAAAAGAAGAAATAAACCAACAATGCACCCAAAAGTATACTTAACACTGTTGCATGAATTGATGATAAAGTTGTTAATATTGAATTTTCCATTGATGTTCGTCCATTCTTCATTATTAAATCCAATTTAATATCAATAAATTTCTATCCCCAACCTGGATAAACCAGAATAAAAAATAGAACGCAGATGACACGGATGACGCTGATCTTCACGGATTTTTATCTGCGTAAATCTGTTTCATCAGCGTCATCCGTGTTCTATATAGAGTATTTAAATATTCTGCCAAAAATGATCAGAAAATAATTTGTAAGATACTAACAAGTAGGGATTAGCTGCAAAACCGAACACGGCTAACCCATAAACCCCGCAGTTAGAGTTACGCGCAATTAAGTACGGTTATAAAAGCTCGAATATTACGTGTGATTTCAAAATAAATATTGAAGCATAAGGAAACCAGTATTATATTTAATTGGACTAGAATTAAATTTAATGTATGAGGTTCCCCTATGCTTCAGCGCTGTCAAGTCCTTAACCTGGATTATTCATTGTAATGCATTAAGGAATCCAGATAGCCTGAATGGTGCTTCATTCCGAATTCAGTATCTCTAACTTTGTTAAATTTCATATATCTGATTAATTTTATTCATAACATTAAGTTAGATATCTATTGTTTGAAATTTGTGAATAATTCAGGTTAAAAACAATTTGAATCCATCAACACAGATACATGCCTGGGCGTCAGGGATTATGCTGTCTTTGCGATGATGTACAAATTAGGACTTCGTGTCGGTGAAGTGCATCTCCTTAATCTGGAAAATATTAATTTTGATGACAGAAAAATCACCATCCTCGGCAAAGGAAATAAAAGACGTGTCCTGCACCTGGACAATGAAATGACTGCTATTCTAACACAATGGTTCGCTGTCAGAAAGCAATTCCTCAATCATGATATTTCCAATGCCTTGTTTCTATCTAAAAAGGGAAACCGTTTAGCGATCCGAACTATGGAAGACAATTTAAAAAAAATCGACAAAAAATTAAATCTCAATGTCCATTTCAATATAACCTGTCATTCTTTAAGACATGCGTTTGCTTCTCACCTCAATGATGAAAATGTGGACGTGCTCGTCATTCAGGATTTATTGGGACATGCCACGCCGAAAACAACTGCTGATTACTATATCCATCCTTCTGAACAGAAAGTCAGGGAAGCATTGGAAAAACTGCCAGGGGTTATTTATATGAATCAGTTACTCAAAGATGGCTTTGTTAAATTTCAATCAAATTATCATCAGCGTGAATAAGTAATGGCTTGTTGCTGTTTGTAACATCTGTTTTGCTTATCAATTTTGTCTGTCAAATAATTCATTGGGAGAAGTGCGTCTTGTTGATACTGATTTTAATTCTTTGTTGCTTTTTTCTTTTTTATCAATTATATTAAAAATTCAACTGCTGGTCTCTTGATGCTGATACCGCTTTTTCACCTGCCTGATTGCGCATAACTACCAACTTTACTGCGGGGTTCGTTTTGGCTCACTTGCAAAACCGCTACGCCGAAACTGAAATAATGCACATTACTTTAATTTTAGCAACAGAATTCGATTTGAAACATGGCGGTTTTGTCAAGTGCAGCCAATTGTTAGGCTATTTAACACGTTAAATTTAAATAAGTAAAATAGAATAATAAGTATCCGCTCAATAATTTATGGTAAAAAGTTCTTTGATAATTTATTTTTCAC
>CAZSBG010000085.1:0-25673 GCA_964605145.1 uncultured Cytophagia bacterium
GGCGACCAACGGAAGTACCCCGGGTAAAGTCCAGAGGAAATGACAGAAAAAGGGTGATCTGACTAAGTAGTACTATTACTTCGCTAATAAATCGCGCTGTTTTTCTGCAAAATTCATAATCCAATTATTATTCTGAACTGAAGAATAGTTACGCTTCTCAACTTCTTTTCTCCTGATGGCGATTTGATTTGCACCTGACTTTATTCGCCTGACTCAATAGTTGAACAGATTAAAAATTAGCAATAATCCAGAATTTGATTGAAATTCTGAAATAGATATAATACATTTTAGTTGAAATATGAATTGAATTGTAATAAATTAAAAGAGGGGCAATTGCATAAAACCATTTTTTCAATGATGATTCGTAAGCAGAGAGGTGGGATATGGCGAATGTTGAAAAAAATGAAATGCGTGAATACCGCATTGTATGGGGGATAACTGTCGATGCTTATGATGCAAAAGAATGTGCAATGGGCTGGTATTACTACCTGGAAAATAATCTGAATGTACCCTTTTTTGCCCGATGTATTTGTGAAAAAGCAATGTCGCCACTGATAACAGGTGAAATTGTGAAGGTCACCGGAATGGCATCGGAACGGGATTGTTTAAATGATATGTGTGTGGAAGTTCAGTGGGGAATACGCAGAACCAAAGTTCCACTTTCACAGCTCAAGGCGATTGATGCAAACATGAACACCAACGAAGCAATTGAAGACTGGCATTACTGGATCAACCGGGGCTATCAATTCTCAATGGTTTGAACCGGGCCACAAATCGCATTCCGGTCAATTTCTGTACAAAAAAATATATGGTGTTTCATTCTGGAACGACTTCATCAACAATACAAACTATTTCCTCAAACGAATCTGCTGTTTTCTCGCTGGTAAATTAGCGATTTTTACGCATTAATCTTCCAAATTAAACGTAAATCACATTAATTGGATTTATATTGACTTTATGGTATAATAATTGCAAATAAAAATAATTATTAATTTTATAGTGAAAATATTCAATATGAAAACAAATTTATGAGATTGCATCGATGAATCATGCTAATGAGAAATCAGTCTCACACTGGATTGAAAGAACTAAAACTCTCATTTTCACAATTGACAGGCAACTGACCTGTGTCCCGCAAAACACGTACTCACAAAAGACAATTACTGGTAAACATTCACAAAGTGTCCAGACCAATTTTGCAGATTTGCTCGATATTTCTGAAAAAGAAAAATCAAACGTGCAGCGTCAAATACGTGATGCGATCAAATCCCGCAAAAAAATCTCATTGCAATTGCCCACACGCATTCCTGGCATAAAGCCCGTCAAAATTGATTGGTATTTCACCCCGGTATCGGATTCGGCCAAGGACGAACCGCAAATGCTCGCATATGGTTTATTTCCTGAACAGGGAGAAATGAAGGGATCACGGGTAGAATTTGAATCCTTTGCCCAAATATTCAATCCTTTTCCATTCATGGTCGCTGCCGTTGACGAGATGGATACTGTTGTGGTTTGGAACAGGGAAGCCGTTAATTTGACCGGTTTTGAGCTTATTGAATTGAATAAAGATGCATCGTTGGTGGACTCGATTCTATTCTCGCGCGATGAAATATCAAAATTTGCTGCGCAAGGGGAGTCGGTTCAAGAAAAGACGCTGGAAAAACAGATAAAGACGAAAACTGGAGATACCAGGCATATTCAGTGGACGAATCTCAGTGAAGATATTCCTGTTTCCGGAATCAAATTCTGGGCAATTGGATTGGATATCACTGCACAATATCAGGTGAATCATGAACGTCAGCAGTTAGAAGCAGAGCTTTTCTGGGCGAATAAAATGGAATCCATTGGGGCGCTTGCCGGCGGTGTGGCTCACGATTTCAATAATCTGCTGGTGGGAATACTGGGTTACGCATCGCTGCTGCAAACGATTTTACCGACTGATGGTGAAGCGTTTCAATGTGTCCAGGAGATATCCCAATCTGCGCAGCGCATGTCCAAGCTGACTCGCCAGCTCGTGACTTTTTCGCGCGGTGGAAAATCTGAGCCGGTTCCCACGGACATAAATACGGTTGTGTCAAATACTATCGCTTTTGTGGCGCGAACACTTGATCCCGGCATTAAAGTTCTCAATAATTTTGAAAAACCGTTGCCGCTCTTGTATGCAGACCCTGTGCAGTTACAGCAAGTCATTGTAAATTTGATTTCTAACAGCGCAGAAGCGATTCAGAAGCCAGGATTTATTAAAATTTCAACGAAACAACAATCCGTCATTAAAGGCGAATCCACACAGAAAAAGGTCTTGCTGACTGTTGAAGATACCGGCGTTGGCATGGATGCACTTTCGCTGGAAAAAATATATGAACCATTTTTTAGCACAAAATCTCAGGGAAGAGGATTGGGAATGGCAGTGGTTTCCCGAATCGTGAAAATCCATAAAGGTGAGATTTTTATCGACAACCAGCAGGGCCGGGGAACGACGGTTTCCATTTCATTCCCGGCCTCACTGAAAAGTTCAAAACCCAACGTTGAACCACCACCGGCGAAACTGGCATCCGGCTCGGAATCTATTCTGGTTATTGATGATGAAAAAGTGACGCTGGATATTATAAAATTCAGTCTGGAACGCGTCGGGTATAAAATATTTACAGCCATCGATGGTCGCGCCGGCATGGAGGTATTAAAAGACCATCCTGAAATTGATCTGATTATCCTCGACGTGGTTATGCCTGGAATTGCCGGCGTGCCGTTGTTCAAACGGTTGAAAAAAATCAAACCGGAAGTAAAAATTCTGCTATGCAGCGGCTACGACGAAACAGGACCGGCAAAAGAAATTCTGCATCTTGGCGCCAATGGTTTTCTTCATAAGCCATTCGAGGTGACGCTGTTGGCCGATGTCATTAAAAAAATACTCAAAGAAAATTAATCTTAACGTTATTCCACTGTGAACTCCCACGAACACCACTCCCCCTCGGGATGCTCATCCGGGGGACAGGCGATGCAGCGCGTTTTAATTCGAGGATCGATGGTGCTTGCAAATTGGCTGAATTCTGTGATCCCCACCGGCTTGCACGGAAAATCCGGCAGGCCCTTTCTTTTGCGCGCATCCTGAACCCTACACGATTTCATTCGAAAGACACAACGCTCCTCGCTGATTTCGGTGATTTCAAACGTATTGATGAACGCATACATACGATAATCAAATGCTTTCACCAGTGCGGGTATTCCGCCTCCCAACTGAATTTTAAGCCGTTTCATAATTCGCTTTGCCTCAACGACCGCAAAACCATGCCAGGCGCGCTCATCCAGGTTAATGGCAGTTTCCATGCCAAATTTTTCCTCAGCAGCCAGGAACCAGAGTCCATCGTGAGCCAACCAGTTTTTTGCCGCGTCTGTGAGTAAATTCCACAAATCGTCTTTCGTTAAATCGTCTTTATTGGGCATGAGCTTTCCTCCGAAAGTTTTTTAGAATCAGAATGTAATTTACAGTGTTTGAGTTCAACAAGTTCATTTAATTCTTTTCGCGGAAAAGTTGTGTTCCAGTACATTTTAAAGTTAATCACCTGAATTGATAATTAAAAAAATCGGCTGAAAACATGGATGAAAAATTACCCGGATGAGCCTGTTTGAAAATCTTCAGGTCTGTAGATAATTTTATGAATATTTGTCAAAAATGCAAGAATTATTTTAGAATGAGGGATGTCACTGGGGTCGATAAAAAATATGTCAACAATATCCCAATAATTGAAGCTACTGTAACGTGTTGTTTTAAATGCTTTGGCATAACTTAATTATTTGATTTGAAAACTCAAAAACAAGAAATATTTTTAATTTTTTTGTTGATTTTGGAAATTATTTTTGATAACTTAAAAAGCTAACTTAATTATGTGAAATGATAATATTTACGAACGTTATTCCGAGAATTTACAATTATTCGAATCAAATTAAAATACACCTGATTTGTGGTTTTTGTGAGTCACTCAAAGGCAGGAGGGAAAATGAGCGATAAACTAACGCGACGTGAATTTCTTAACAAAAATATTCGACTTGGTTTGGGATTGAGTGTTGCAGGCAGCTTGCCATGGGTAAAACTGGGCTGCGCTTCTCATGAGTTCGATTACATCATCAAAAATGGAACCATTGTCGATGGATCAGGAAAATCTTCTTTCGAAGGCGATATTGGCATATCGTCTCATTTTATCAAAGAAATTGGGGACCTTTCCAACAGAACTACGGCTCGAACCATTGACGCATCCAATCTTGTCGTTTGCCCGGGATTCATTGATGTTCATTCCCATTCCGATATTTGCCTCATCGTAAATCCCAATGCAGACAGCAAAATTCGGCAGGGAGTGACCACAGAAATTAGCGGAAATTGCGGTTTTTCACCATTTCCAATTTCCGAAGAAAATATAGAAAAATATCAAGAGAAAAATAAAGAGAAATATGATATCCATGTCGATTGGAACGATTGCGATTCTTTTTTTCGGCGAATGGAAAAAGAGGGGGTGGCGCTTAATTACGCGACATTAATGGGGCATAGCACGATTCGCGAAACTGTGATGGGTATGGAAAACAAGGCGGCAACAGATTCTGATTTGAAGCAAATGATGTATGAACTGGAAAAAGGCATGGATCAGGGCGCGCTGGGACTGTCCACCGGGCTGGAGTACACTCCCGGCAGTTTTGCCTCCACCGAAGAATTGATCCATTTGTGCGAGGTATTGCCAAAATACGACGGCATTTATGCAACGCACATGCGCAATGAAGATGCCCGTGTCGTCGAAGCAGTTGCTGAGGCCATTGAAATCGGGAAAAAAGCAGGTGTCAGTGTGGAAATCTCCCATCTTAAAGCCTGTCAGAAGAAGAACTGGCATCTTGTGGATAGATTTTTAAAACAGATTGAAGACGCCCGCAATGAAGGACTCAATATTCACGCCGACCGCTATCCATATATTGCATACAATACCTCCCTCAAGATGCTTTTTCCACTCTGGGCCCGCGAGGGGGATACAGAAGATATCATGGCCAGATTCGAAAACAAAGCTCAAATTGATAAAATTCGTCCGTTAGTCGAGCAGAAAGTCAGAGATATTGGTTCATGGGATTCAGTGTTGATCAGTTACATTTCTTCCGACGAACGGAGTCATTGCGCCGGGAAAACCGTGCTGCAAAATGCTGCGGACGAAAAACTGGAACCGTTCGAATGGGTTCGCCAGACGTTGATAGCAGAGAAAGGATCAGTCTCCATGGTAGTATTTGCTATGGATGAAGAGACAACCATCGATGTGTTGCAGGCGTCGTTTACTATGATTGGTTCGGATGGGGATTCACTTTCTGCGACAGGCATACTGAGCCGGGGGAATCCACACCCGAGAAATTTCGGAACCTTCCCGCGCGTGTTGGGTTATTATCTGCGCGATCGGAAGATACTTGAGCTGGAAGAGGGCATTCGGAAAATGACATCCCTGCCGGCTCAGAAATTTGGTTTGAAAAAACGCGGGCTCATTCAGCCTGGAAATTATGCAGACATCGTTATGTTCGACTTAAATAAAGTTACGGATACAGCAACGTTTTTACAGCCAAAACAATACCCAAAGGGAATTAAGCACGTTCTGGTGAACGGCGAATGGGTGATTCGGGACGAAGCGCATACCAATAAACTTCCCGGCATGATTCTGGGGCGATCGTAGTTTTTGGAACGGTGTATTCTAATTTTTTTTGAAATGATTCGGACATCGCAACGTGCAGTTTCAAATTGAATGGTGAATTTTATATCGGAGCATTTTTTTTATGTCTCACAAAATACTTGTTATCAATCCTGGTTCAACCTCCACCAAAGTGGCGCTTTTTGAAAATAATACAAAACAACATGAGGAAACAATTGTGCACAATCCGGAAGAGCTGAAAAAGCTGACCGGGCTTTGGGATCAGTTTGATATACGGAAACGCGCGATCCTTGCCTTTGTTGAGAAAGCAGGTGCGCCATTATCCGATGTATCGGCTGTGGTCGGCAGAGGGGGATTGTTGAAATCGATTGCCGGCGGGACCTATTTCGTCAGCGAAGAAATGGTAGCGGATGCACATGCCGGTATTCAGGGAGAACACGCATCCAATCTGGGCTGTGCGCTCGCCAAAAGTATTGCCGATGAATATGGAATCCCTGCCTATACCGTAGACCCGGTCTCTGTGGATGAATTCGAGCCACTGGCGAGGTATTCCGGTCATCCGCTCATTCAGCGGCGCGCCCTGTCGCATACGCTCAATATTCATGCGGTGGGTCGTCTTGCGGCTGATAAACTGGGCATTGAATTTTCAAAAACAAATTTCATCATTGCGCATTTGGGTGGTGGCATTTCAATTTGTCCACTCAAGCAGGGGTGCATTATCGATGTCAATGACGCATCCAGTTCCGGGCCGTTTTCGCCGGAACGCACCGGCGATTTGCCGCTTCAGCCGTTTGTAAAATTGTGTTTCTCCGGTACGTACACGGAGCAGCAAATGCTGAGATTGGTGATGGGCGAAGGCGGACTTATTGCCTATCTCGATACGAACAATGCAGAAGAAGTTGAAAAAAGAATTCACCAAGGCGATTCCCGGGCAAAAGAAGTGTATCAAGCCATGGCCTATCAGATCTCAAAAGAGATTGGCGCCATGTCCACGGTATTGCGCGGAGATGTTCGTGCAATTGTTATCAGCGGGGGACTTGCAAAGTCTGAAATGTTGACAGACTGGATCAGGGAGCGGGTTCAATACATCGCTGATGTGCTGATAATTCCCGGCGAGTACGAGATGGAGGCTCTGGCAAAGGGCGCCCTTCGCGTTTTAAAGAATCTTGAAAAAGCAAAGACCTATTCATAAAAATGTGAGCCATAATTTTTCACTGAAAGGACAGGAATGAAAAAAGCGATTCTATCAGGAAATGAAGCCATAGCACGGGGACTTTATGAAGCCGGTGGCCGATTTGCCTCAGCATATCCCGGCACCCCGAGCACAGAAATACTTGAGAATGTCGGCAAATATGAAGAAATCCAGGCACAGTGGGCGCCAAATGAAAAAGTCGCCCTGGAGGTCGCAGCCGGTGCAGCGCTGGGCGGCGTTCGGTCTCTGGCTGCCATGAAGCATGTGGGATTGAATGTGGCAGCCGATCCGCTTTTCTCGCTATCATACCAGGGCGTGAACGCCGGCATTGTGATTATTTCAGCAGATGACCCGGCTATGCATTCATCGCAGAATGAACAGGATAATCGATGGTATGCCCGCGCTGCCAAAATTCCCATGCTGGAACCTTCGGACAGCCAGGAAGCAAAAGACTTTATCGCGGCCGGACTGGATTTAAGCGA
The DNA here is from genome assembly GCA_964605145.1 of uncultured Cytophagia bacterium. GTDB lineage: Bacteria > Zhuqueibacterota > Zhuqueibacteria > Thermofontimicrobiales > Thermofontimicrobiaceae > CAZSBG01. The sequence continues at coordinate 7,341 of CAZSBG010000085.1, forward strand.
AAAATATGATACCCCTGTGCTCGTTCGCACCACGACGCGAATCAATCATTCCAAAAGTATCGTTGAATTCAATGAGAGAAAAAATGTAGAAAAGAAACCCTATAACAAAGATATCTCGAAAAATGTACTGCTTCCTTCCAATGCCAGAAAAAAGCATGTGCTGGTTGAAGAACGTCTGGCAGCGGTGGAAGACTTTGGGAATGAATGTAATTTAAATAGTATTGAATGGGGAGATAGAAAGTTCGGAATCATTACCAGTGGAATTTCTTATCAATATACCAAAGAAGTTTTTCCGAATGCCTCGATCCTAAAATTGGGATTGACGCATCCTATGCCCAAAAAACTCATTCGGGAATTCGCGGATCAGGTTTTGAAATTGTATGTGATTGAAGAGCTCGATCCATTCCTTGAAGAGCAAATCGCAGCATTGGGCATTGCAGTGGATGGTAAAAACAAATTACCCAATATTGGGGAGTTCAATCCCCAAATACTGACACAAAGCTTCAAAATCGAATCAGTGCTGAATGATTCAGTTTTGAAGGAAGTTAATATCCCACCGCGGCCTCCTGTGCTCTGTCCCGGTTGTTCTCACAGGGGAATTTTTTATGCCATGAAAAAATTAAAATTGACTGTCACTGGTGATATCGGCTGTTATACGCTTGCTGCAATTCCACCGCTGGAAATTATGGATACCTGTCTTTGCATGGGCGCCAGCGTCGGGTATGCGGAAGGGATTGAAAAGGCAACCGGCGACGAACTGAAGGGAAAACTCATCGGCGTCATCGGGGATTCAACATTTTATCATTCCGGCATCACAGGTTTGATTGATATTGTCTATAACAAGGGTATCACAAAAATTTGCATTCTGGATAATCATATTACTGCAATGACGGGTCACCAGGAGCATCCGGGATCAGGATTAACGTTAAAAGGTGATCCCACCATCAAACTAAATTTGGAAGCCATCTGTCGGGCTGTTGGCGTGAATCGGGTTGTAACAGTCGATCCTTACAACATCAAAGAGACGATCGAAACGCTCAAAGAGGAAATGGCAGCGGAAGAACCTTCTGTTATCATTGCGGACGCGCCATGTGTGATTCGTGCCAGAGTTCGGTTCAGTGATCCCTATTATGTGGATGCGGAAACCTGCATCAAGTGCGGCATGTGCCATAAAATCGGTTGCCCGGCAATTGAAAAAGATGAAAATGGCAAAACCAAAATCAACGGATTATTTTGCATTGGTTGTGATTTATGCCGACAGCTCTGTAAACCCGGCGCGATCCGCAAACCTGAATAATGAAAACGAATGTTTATTCAATTTATTTAAACCATAAAGGAAAATTTATATGAATAAAAAGTTGATGATTCCCGGCGAGAAGGTCTCAATCAATGTTCTCATGAGCGGAGTTGGCGGACAGGGAGTTCTGGTGGCCAGCGATGTGCTCGTGCTGGCGGCAATGCATGCAGAGCTTGATGCTAAAAAAAGTGAAGTGCATGGTATGGCCCAGCGCGGGGGGAGTGTCGTCAGTCAGATTCGCTTCGGGAAAAAAATCTATTCGCCGCTCATCAAAAAAGGGACCGCGGATATTATTCTGGCTTTCGAAAAACTGGAAGCAATACGTTACCTGGATAGTCTCAAATCCGGTGGCGTTGTTATTTATAATGATCAGCAGATAACGCCTCTGTCTGTTTTCTTTTCAAACGTGGCATACCCGGATGACGTGGCTACAATTTGCAAAAAGCGCACTGAACACATTGTGCCAGTCAACGGATTGAAAATTACTGAAGAGTTGAAAAATGCCCGGGTGCTCAATTCAGTTATGCTGGGTGCGCTGTCTAATTTTCTGCAATTTGACAACGAACATTGGATGCAAGCGATTGAACAGCGCGTTCCACCGAAGACGCTTGAGTTGAACAGGAAAGCATTTGAAGCCGGGCAAAATTCCTGATAGATATATGAAAATAAAATATTTGAAATATAGGGAGAAACAATGATTCATAATTTTGATCAGTTGATTCAGGAAGCGCAACAAATTAGTAAAAGTCAGTCTCGCCCTGTGAGAGTCGTCGTCGCTGCCGGGCATGATAAGGCGGCTCTGAAAGCTATGTATGAAGCCAAAAAACTGGAGATTGCGGATGGGCTGCTTGTTGGAAATCGTGAAGAAATCGCGAAATCAATGGAGGAACTTGAAATTGACCCGGGTGAATTTGGCATTATTGATGTGAAGGGAGAGCAGGAAATTTGCAGGGAAACAGTGAAGCAAATTCATGAAGGTAACGCCGAACTAATTTTAAAGGGCAAAGCGAAAACTGCAACTCTATTAAAGAATATTCTGGATTCAGAAAATGGTTTGAGAACCGGCAGGCTCATAAGCGATGTCTTTGTTTTTGAATGGCCGGAACGAGACGATGAAAATAAGATAATTATTCTTTCAGATGGTGGATTCAACCTTGCTCCGGATTTGAACCAAAAAATTCAGATACTCGAAAATGCTGTGAAGGTGGCGCATGCGCTTGGAAACGACAATCCCAAAGTAGCGGTTTTGTCTGCCGTGGAAACAGTGAATACCAGTTTGCAATCGACGATGGATGCAGCCATTTTATCGAAAATGAATGAACGCGGACAGATTTCCGGCTGTGTAGTCGATGGACCGCTGGCATTGGATAACGCCATCTCATTAGAGGCAGCGCAACAGAAGGGCATTCAATCCGAAGTTGCGGGTCGGGCGGATGTTCTCATTTTTCCCAATATTGAATCAGCGAACATTGCGGCAAAAGGCACAACCTATTTTGCAAATTTAAGGCTGGCCCATGCCACTATGGGAGCAAAAGCGCCGGTGTTAATTCCTTCGAGATCCGATACGGCGGATGCAAAATTACTCACACTGGCTTTAAATGTGGTTATGAGTCACAGTGGTGTCATGCATCTAAAAAATTAAAATAATTGGTCGAAAAAATACTTGTAAAAATATTATCTTCAATCAGTTAAAATAGTGATAAATTTGCAACTTTTAGGATAAACGGAAGTATATTATGTTGATATGACGAACGAAAATTCAAATACGATTGACCTGCTTAATTTGGCCAAGTTCAGCGAAGAACTTGTAGTGATTAATGATTGTGAGCGCGCACTCGATTATATTCTCGATGCTGTTAGCGAAACCATAGGCTGTAACCAGGCATCCCTCATGATGTTCGATTTTGATGCCAAAAAGCTCAAGCTCATGAAAGTCCGTGGATTTAAGGCAGATGATTACAAGCCCCCCAGAATTGAACTCGCGGAAAATGTTGAAAAATGGATTTACGAGGGGGGCGAAGTTTTTGCATTGACCGAGCAGGGCATGAATAAGTTTCTGATTGTATTTGATGAAGATGAAAGCAAATATTTTTACTGTGAATTACGGATTCCAATCTTTGCATCAGGACGATTAATTGGGATTTTGAATATTGGCAAAAAATCAGAGGGCACAGAGTATTCCAATGAAGATATTACCCTTTTACGAATTTTTGTGAATATCTCCAGCCTGGCCATTGAAAAATGTTTGCGTGCCAGTGAAAATTCATTGATTCCAAAATCCAAAGAAAAAATCGACCCGGAAACGACGAATCCGCCAAAAATACAGATCAGGCGAAGAGTGCAGGAATTGGAAATGATCGGGTGTTCTCCAGCCTTCCAAAAAATACGGAATTTGATTGATCGCGTTGCTCCAAAAGATGTCACCGTTTTGATATCAGGGGAGAGTGGAACAGGTAAAGAGCTGGTTGCCAGGGATCTGCACGAAAAATCGATTCGCAAAGATAAGCCCCTGATTACAATGAATTGTGCCGCCCTCCCTGAAAATTTGGTCGAATCTGAATTGTTCGGCCATGAAAAAGGAGCTTTTACCGGCGCCCATAGCCAGAAGAAAGGCAAGTTTGAATTTGCAGATGGAGCCACATTGTTCCTTGACGAAATTGGAGATATGAGCTTGCCCACTCAGGCAAAACTGCTGCGAGTGCTTCAGGAGGGAACTTTTCAAAGAATCGGGGGAAATCGGACCTTGAAGGCGGATGTGCGTGTTATCGCTGCGACCAATAAAGATTTGCAGGAAGAAATAAAAAAAGGCGCTTTCCGGGAGGATTTATATTATCGCATTAATGTGGTGCAAATTCATATTCCTCCACTCCGAGAACGCAAGGAAGATATTCCGCTTTTGGCCGAGCATTTTTTCAAAAAATATAATGAATTATATTCCAAACAGATTCGAAAAATCAGCGATCATGCCATGATACAGCTCGCGGAATATGCATTCCCCGGCAATGTCCGTGAATTTCAAAACCTCATTGAACGGGCGGTTATCATGGAACAGGGTGATGAACTCGCCCTGGATTTCCTGCCAAAATCCTCATTTCAAATCCCGCATTCTGAATCTCAGGACAGCAATGGTACGCTGGAAGAACTGGAAAAAGAGCACATTGAACGGGTCATCAAACAGGTGAACTACAATAAGTCCCGGGCTGCCAGAATATTGGGGATAGCCAGAAAAACATTGCGGGAAAAAATGCAGCGGTACGGACTCTGCTGATAAATCCTCAGTTTCATTCCATCGTTGAATGAACAAAAATATTAGCCTCAATTTCACTCAACCTTCACAGATTTTCGAAAAGTAAAATGTCGATTTCTCATGAATATTTAGCCATGAATTTTCTTCATGGTGATCTATCCACCCGGGGAATCTGGTACTAAAAGTACCAAGGGTGGGGGATTGGTACCAATTGGAACGTTACGTACCACGTTTACTTTTATTAGAAATAAAAATATTGCTGTTTTTTAAATTCAATAAAATTAATAATAAAACAGCTAATAAGATGTCGCTGTGCTTTTGTTGAAATTATGGCATGTTGATTGCGTGTTGTGATTGAAGAATGAAGAAAAATCATAGTAAAATTATACATTTAACGACGGAGGTACAAACCATGAAACGCTTCACAAAGATCAGCTTAGCGATGGCACTGATTGTGGTGCTGTCAGTATTTTCAACCAGTGTGTTTGCCCAGACAGTTGAAAAAGAGAAGTATGACAAGTATTTAATCAAATCATTAAGCGATGAAAATGTTGGAATTCGTTCCAGTGCTGCCCAGTTGCTTGGCGAGAGAAAAGTCAAAGAGGCAATCAAACCTTTGACCAAAATGCTGAAGACTGAGAAAAATTCAAGCGCGCGAATAGTTGCTGCCATGGCACTGTACAAAATCGGTGATGACTCAGTTCTTCCTCTGCTGAAAAAAGTCGCTTCCAAAGACAAGAATAAAACTGTGCGAAGGGTAGTTACTGCGCTGGTTAACGATATGCAGGGAACACAGGTAGCAACAACAAAGTAATTAGCAACACAAAATTAATGAGACACCAGACCCGATCATAAAGTATATAAACCTCCTGAAAGGTTTCGCACACAAAAAAGCCTCCCGTCGCACACCGGGAGGTTTTTATTTTTCGATTTGATCGGTCTCATCTCCTTCCGAAATTTTAATTCCTCGCTGCGACCTTAATGCATCAATTTGATTTAAAGGCTTTTCCAGTTGTCTTTTTCGTGTAGTTAAAAGTGACTCGTATTCCTTTTGAGCATCAGATAAGCGTTTACCCAGTTGTTCCAGTTTTTTCAGGAATTCGTGCCACTGTTTTTTGAATGTCCCGAATAGTGACAGCATTTCGTTGGATGTTCGTTCAAGTGCAAAATTATCAACTGCCTGACGGATGACAGCAAGTATGGCATATAATGTAATGGGTGAACTGAACACCACACGATTTTTGATCCCCTCATCGAGCAGGGTGCTATCGTGTTCATGAATGAATGTGTAAATATGTTCGTTGGGGATAAATAAAAGGACGTAATCGACTGTATTAAATTCCGGGTTGATGTATTCGCGAGTTGTCACTTCACGGATTCTTGCTTTTACGTCTTTTAGAAAATCAGCTTTGTATTTTCCCTTTTCAAATTCGGTTTCGGCTTCGAGGTATTTCAAGTAATTGTTCAGAGGGAACTTGACATCCATATTCAACTTGAGATCGCGAGGAAGAAGAAAAGTGAAATCCGGTCTGGACCGGTTCGCATCCATAGATTTCTGTTTGAAGTAATTCACATTTTCAATGAACCCTGCAAGACGGAGCACATCTTCTGCCATGCGCTCGCCCCATTGACCCCGCGCTTTGGTATTGGCAAGGGCTTCTTTAAGCGTGTTCGTCAATTTGATTAATTCCGTGGTTTGGTCGCCGGCCGCTTTCAATTGGTGGGTCAATTCCCCGTATTTTTGAATTCTGTCTTTTTCCAGCAACTTCATCAAATTGGAAACGTTATCCAATTCTTTCGTCATTCGCTGAAGTTGTAAGTCGATTAAGCTTTTCTTTTTATCCAATTCACGAAACCCTACTTCACGCTCCGCATCCAAACGAGATTTTGCCAGTTTCAAAAATTCTTCAGTGGATTTCGATAAAGCCTGGAATGACAGATTCCCAAAACTCATTTTAATATTATCCAATAGAGCAGTCAGGTTCTCCTGTCTCTGCTGCTCGCCCTCTCTGAAAATTTCATCGGCGAGTTCTTTGCCTGTTTTTGCCTGAATAAATCGGAGCAGCAGTGCAGTGGCCAGGCCCAACAGAAAGCCTGCGCTAAACGAAGCAATGACAATGATCCAATTTATATTGAATTCCAAGATAATCTCCTGATCTTATTTCAATTATTATTCTCCAGCTTTTTGGAGCATGCTACGGGTACATTGATTTCCTTTGTCAATTATCTCATCTTCATCAAAAGTGGTGAGTCGACCGCTTTCCATCACAATTTTGCCATTGACTATCGTCGTGTCCGCGACGTGACATATTCCCGAAAAAATGAGCGCCGCCAGGGGATCGGCAAGCGCGCCTGTATATTCCAGTTTGTTGAGATCAAAAATGGAAATGTCGGCAGCTTTACCGATTTCGAGTGAGCCAATATCATCTCTGCCCAGCAGGCGAGCGGAGCCAATAGTCGCCATTTCCAAAACCTGCTCAGCGCTGATGGCATCAGCTCCGGAATTTACGCGATGAAGGAGGAGAGCCTGCCGCATTTCACCGATCATGTCCGAGCTGTCATTGGAAGCAGAGCCATCGACCGCAAGTCCGAGCGGGATGCCCATTTGCAGCATCTCAGGTACACGGGCAATGCCGGAGCCCAGCCGCATATTGGATGCCGGGCAATGCGCGATGCCTGTTTTCGTCTCGGCCAACAGTTTCAACTCATCATCGTTGAAATGCACGCCATGCGCGTACCAGACATCTTCAGCCAGCCAATCCAACTCCTCCAAAAATGCAAGAGGGCGTTTGCCGTACACGTGCAAACAGTAATCGTCTTCATCTTTGGTCTCTGCAACATGTGTGTGTAACCGAACACCGTATTTTCTCGCCAGAATGGCAGTTTGTTTCATCAGTTCCGGAGTGACGTTAAACGGTGCGCAGGGGCCGAGGTGAACCTGCCGCATGGAAAGGGGAGCGGGATCGTGAAATTTTTGAATCACTTCCTCGCTGTGTCGCAAAATAACATCTTCCGATTGGACCACGCTGTCCGGCGGCAGCCCACCATTGCGCTGACCACGCGACATGGAGCCACGCGTGGGACAAAATCGAATCCCCAGTTTTCCGGCTGCTTCGAATTGAATGGAAGGGATGTCCGCATCCAGCCCCTTCGGATAGAGATAATGATGATCCGTTGTCGTTGTGCAGCCGGTTTTCAGTAATTCACCGCAGCCCAGCAGCGTTGAATAATAGATTGCTTTCTCGTCAAAAAATTTCCATATTTCATAAAGTGTTGTGAGCCACGTAAAAAGAGGCTCATTTTGAACGGCGGGAATGTTCCGCGTCAAAGTCTGGCATAAATGATGGTGAGAATTCACCAGTCCGGGGATGACCAGTTTGGACTCACATCGGACTATTCGCTCGCATTCGTCCGTGAGTTTCTGTCCAATTTTTTTGATCGTGTTGTTTTCAATTAAAATGTCAACATCATTCAATCGCTCTCGCTGGTTGTTCATCGTCACAACATGCATGCAGTTCTTCAAAAGTATTTTTGACATCATCGCTCCCGGTGGTTGCTGATGTATTTCGTGTTTCAATTTTTGAGTGATTCTATACGCCTGTGTGTTACGCGATCAGCACTGGATTATGTTCAGTTGTTCTTGCTTTGAAATAATTCATTTGACTGGCAAACAGAGTCAACTTGAGCGAGGCTCTGAACAGGAAATAAATTTGTTGAATTAGAAAAACAAGAATACCTATAACGAAATTTGATGCAGGTATAAAATGAACGACGGCAATGTAAATCAGGAAACCGACTATCCCACTCAAAGCCAGAAACAACGCGATTAAGAAAACTGAAATGAAGTTGTTATAGATGAAATTCAAACCTGAGGCAATGGACAATCTCATTTTCTTTTCGTCGACAACGACGGTGTAAATACGACTGTAATCCAGTAACAATCCAAAAATAAGGAGCATCAGGTACCTGAGTCCGACTTTGATCCAACCGCCCCAAAATGTGATGTTTTGATAAGGGTCTTTTCCAAAAATCAGTCGTTCGATGGAATTATAAAACTGGGGAATTAAAAGAAAAAGAAAGAAAAATGGCAAAGCCCAGAGCATCAAACGCAAAAAGCGTCCGGAAAATTTTGCTGCATTCCCCCAGAATTCTTTGCCGGTAAAGCGCTTTTCACTGGCGAAAACAGCAAAAGCACCGCCGGACAGAAACAACAGGAAAATCCGGTATAAAATGAAAAGTGCCATGAACAGCAGAAATAACAATGAAATGGAGTCGCTGTTATTTTTGAGTAATTCAAAAATTATATCTGCGTCAAATGACTCGAAAAATCTGTAGGATTCCAGGCTTTTCCCTAAAAATGCACTGAGTGTTTTTCTGAAAAATAATGTGACAAATAGCGCAAAAAAAATTGTGGTGAGGTAATAGATGAGAACGATTACTTTGTTATTCCAGACAAGATGAATACCCTGTCTAATTGATTTTAAAATCATAGAGTTATCCTTTGGATTTTTCTATGGCATTGCGAAGCCTGTAAACATGTTCAGGAACATAGGCTGATCGAAAATTAGCTGCATCCAGGTTAAATATTTCATTGCAAAAAGATGAATGCCGGTCGTATCTTTTTTCAGCATTTGGCTATTATTAGTGTAATCGATGTCAATGGGAACCTGTCTCTCAGGATCGATCTCAACAGAACGTAAGCGACTGGTTCTTTGATAAATGAATCGTTTCCATAGTTCGCGGCCATCCCATTTTTCATGGATTTTCTCCCCATCTTCAAATCGTATTTCAATGGTGACAGGAAATATAAAATCTCCCAAACGTCGGATAGTGACTTCACTAAAATAGATATTTGGAGAATCTTCATTTTCAGCAGAATCAGCTCTGTCGGAAATCAGGCTGTCTATAGATGTTTTTATGGTATCTGCCATAATTTCAGAATTTTGAAAATTAGAATCGGAGTTAAAGGTATAATCAAAACCTTTGCCTGGCTTTATTTCCCATGAAATAATTTTGGAGACACTATAATCGAGCGCTTTATTTGAGAATAATGCCTGCTGGAAAAACCAGTCCAAATCTTGTCCTGAAATTTCGTTGGCCACCTGAATGAAATCACCGGTCTTCGGATGTTTGAATTTCCATCGCTCAAAGTAGGCGCGCAAGATTTTCTGCATGGTCTCAGCGCCGAGATAATTTTGCAATGTGGTTAGCATGAGGGCAGGTTTCTGATAGGAGCTCACGCCATAGCTGCCGGACGAATAAAATTCCCACGCCGGCTTAACGATGGGATCGATATCAGAAAAAAATATGAAGCTGCCGCGCTGAAACTGTAGATCGTTGATCTTTATCCCGAGTATATCGATGATATCGCCTTCCGGTCCGTAAAAATCATGAAAGATTTGCTGCTCACTGAACGAATTGATGCCCTCGTCCAGCCAGGGTTCCTCGAATTCATTAGAAGCAACCATCCCGTACCAATATTGATGGCCAAATTCATGGATGATGACCATTTCCGGCAAACGAACGCCAGCCGGCAAGAAATAGTGCGTGCCGGCGGTGATCAGCGTTGGATACTCCATGCCGCCTGTGGCCATTGCGCCACGCCGCGGATCGATGACTGTCAGATTGGGATAGGGATACTCGCCGTACCAATTGTGGAAATACTCGATGGCCACTTTCGCGGCGTCCACGTGGCGCTGCCCCTGGGCGGCGCGGTCCGGCTGCATGAGCACGCGGATGTCCACTCCCTGAGCCTTGTCCCTGAATTCCACAAATTCAGGGCTGGTGCACCAGGCAAAATCGTGCACGTCTTCAGCTCGATAATAGTGTGTTGCTGTGCCATCGCCATTGTTTTTTACATTCACTTCAATGCCGGTCGCGGCCACGGTATTTTTTGCAGGCACCGTCATCCTCACATCGTAGACACCGAAGTCTGCAAAAAATTCAGAGTCTTTGTGGTATTGGTGACAGTTCCATTCTCCATCGATGTAAACGCCAACTTTGGGGAACCACTGTGCAACAAAGAAATATTCTTCTTTAGTCCCTGTTCGTTCCAGGGGAGGCTCGGAAAGTCGCGCGGTAAAATCAATCTCGACAACAATCGCTTCGCCGGGTTGGATTGGTTTCGGGAGCGGCAAACGAAAGACTGTTTTATCCTCGACGTTATCGTCGTCCGGATGAATGAATTCGAACGTGCCGGACAGGTCATTTTTGTTTTCGAGCGCGATCCGGTTGATGTTGATAAAGCCGAGATTTTCTTCTTTCATTTTAGAATTGTGGAATCGCCGGCCAGCCTCTTTCATGTAGGTGGATTTATTGTTGCGAAACGCGTTCCAATAAAGATGAAACTGCAATTCAGAAATAATATCATTGGATGTGTTGTGCCATGTGAGCCTTTCCTCGCCCTGAATTGTGTTATTGTCTGTGTTCAAAACGACGTCTATCTCATAGTTGGCAATTCGGGGACTAAGTGGTTTTTCGAAGATGACTGGTTGGGCGAAAGCCGTGCCAATCTTCAGCGTAAGAAAAAAGCAGAATACGATAAATTCGATCCGAAGTGACTTGAAAACTATTTGAACAGCTTTTAAAATTTCCATTGGTTTGGTCAGTTAAATTTATCTTTCAGCAAAGGACTTGTATATTTAGTTGAAAATATAAACATAATTCAAGGCAAAGTCAAGGATTTTGAATGAGTAAACCGCATTGCAAAGATACAATAGAAACCTTTGTTCCGATATTCGACTCGGATAGAATTTAAAATCAACCGAAAAAATATCGCTTGCATTTTTCTAAAAAATTGTTATATTAAAAAACTAAATTTGAAAGGAAATTCTCGTGAGATATTATTTTGCCAGCGCTGTAATTTTACTTTTGCCTATGGGCATGCACCATGTAACATAGGTGCCGCGCGGCGATTCTCTGGCAAATAAAGTTCATTCAAAAATACAATGAACCCTTCTCATTTTCTCAGAGGAGGGATTTTTTGTTTATCAAGAAAGGCTGAGGGACTGGCCCGTTGACGCCTTAGCAACCTGCACTGAATATTCAGGCAAGGTGCTAATTCCTGCAAAGAAATTTCTTTGGGAGATAAACTGCACGGTTTTTTATACCTTCTCCCAAAAAGAGAAGGTTTTTTTTTGCATAATTTTTGGAGGAAACGTGGACTTTAATTTAATTCCACATGAGTTGAACGATGTCCAATTTGGCCCGTTCGAATTTGAGAACGGAACAACGCTGAATTCCATTACAATCAGGTACGAAACATGGGGCAGGCTCAATGCTGCGAAAGACAACGCCATTTTGATTGCGCACGCGCTCACAGGCACCAGTCATTGCACGAGCAATGGCGATGGCAGCGCTATCGGCTGGTGGGAATCGCTCATTGGGCCGGGCAAAGCTGTGGACACGACGAAATATTTTGTCATTTGTCCCAACGTGATTGGCGGCTGCTCCGGTTCCAGCGGCCCGTCTTCCATCAATGATAAGGCAGGCAAACCGTTCGGGCTCGCATTTCCTACTGTCACCATTCGGGATATGGTTCGCTCGGAAAAACTGTTGATGGATTATTTGGGTGTTAAAAAAATGCTGACCGTCGTGGGAGGTTCCATGGGGGGGATGCAGGCGCTGGAATGGGCGGCCATGTTTCCGGAAACGGTGGAATCCATCGTTCCTATTGCGTCCCCGGGCAGGGCATATCCCCAGTCCATTGCATTCCGCAAAGCGCAGCGCAAGGCGATTATGATGGACCCGAATTGGCACAACGGCGATTATTACGGAATTTCAGTCCCGCAAAAGGGGCTGGAGCTCGCCCGAATGATCGGCCATATCACCTATCGGTCGGAAAAAGAATTCGCGCATCGGTTCGGCAGAGACCATCGCGATGAAGATTTTTACGATCTCAAAGCCCGCTTCGAAGTGGAAAGCTACCTGGAATACCAGGGACAGAAGCTGGCCAAATGGTTCGATGCCAATACCTATTTGTACCTGTCCAAAGCCATGGATTACCACGATTTAGGTTGTGGATTCAGTTCGTATGAAGAAGGCGTGCGGCGCATTCAGTCCAAATTACTGATGATCGGAATCAATTCGGATATGCTGTTTCCTGTGCATCAGCAAAAAGAAGTGGTTCGGATTCTTCGCTACGCCAATCCGGATATTTATTATGAAGAGGTGGAGTCGCTTTATGGCCACGATGCATTTTTAGTGGAGAAAGAGCAGGTAAGCACGCTGGTCGGGGAATTTTTACGGGAGGTTAGTTCAGTTGAAGATACGGAGCTTTTTGAAGAATGAAAATTTTGGTTCAAAAATACGGGGGAACCTCAGTGGATTCGGTGGAGCGCATCAAAGCCATCGCGGAGCGAAGCGTGGCCAGCCACCGAAAGGGATTCGCTGTGGTGGTTGTAGTTTCGGCCATGGGAAAAACCACAGATGATTTGGTGGCTCTTGTGAAGCAGGTCAGTTCGAAGCCAAGGCAGCGGGAATTGGGCATGCTGCTTTCCACCGGTGAAATCATCTCCACGTCGCTGCTGTCCATGGCCATTCAGGAATTGGGTGTGAAATCGACGGCGCTCACCGGGGCCCAGGGCGGAATTTCCACGGACGAGAGTTTCGCCAATGCACGGATCACGGATATCGACACAACGCGCATCAAACGGTTGCTGCGCCAGGGCGAAATTGTGGTGGTGGCCGGTTTCCAGGGCCGGATGGAGGAGGAAATTACCGTGTTGGGACGCGGCGGTTCCGATGCCTCGGCAGTGGCGCTGGCGACGGCATTGGGCGCGCGGTTCTGCGATGTTTTTACCGATGTCGAAGGCGTGTACACGGCCGATCCCGGGCTGGTGCCCGACGCGTCTCTCTTGCAGGGAATTTCTTACGAAGAAATGCTGGAATTAGCTGCCTCCGGGGCGCAGGTCATGATGGGCCGCGCCGTGGAAATCGCGCGAAAAGGAAATTTGAGAATTCGGGTTCGTTCGAGCCTGAATCTGTCAAACGGAACAATTATAACAACGGAGCAGGAATTGGAAAACGTAGTCATCACCGGCATTGCCGCCAATAAACACGTGACAATGATCGAAATTCAGGGGATTAAAATTAATTCCTCGGACACAGCGAATATTTTGGGACGAATAACATCTGAAAAAATCAACATTATCCTGATGTGTTCCAATAAGGCAGGGGAGACCTCGACGAATTTATCGCTCATTGTTCATCCCGATGATGTGGAAAATATTCTGGAAATTTTAGAGGCATTTAAACGACAGAACAAGTTTGAAAATTATCTTGTTTATAAACAACTGGCACAGGTGTCTATCGTAGGGTCCGGTATTGCCAATCATTACGGTGTCGCTTATGAGGTGTTCGAAATATTGGCTAAAAATCAAATCGAAGTTTTTATGACAAGTACCTCGGAAATTAAAATTACAGCCATCATTCCGAAAATCAAGGCGGATGAAGCCGTGCTGCAACTGCATAAAAAATTTGAACTGAATAATCTGAAACGCAATTATTTGGGAAATGGAAATGGGAACGGAAAAAATTAATGTCGGAATTCTCGGCGCCACCGGCATGGTGGGACAGCGATTGGTTCAGCTTTTGGCGGATCATCCCTGGTTTCGATTGACAATGCTGGCAGCTTCGGCGCGGTCTGTTGGCAAAACGTATGGCGATGCCTGTCATTGGCGGCTGGATCGGAACATGCCTGAACATGTTCGGGAAATCCCGGTTGTCGAAGCAAAATCAGGAACCGATTGCAGAATTGTGTTTTCCGGCTTGAGTTCCAAAATCGCATTTGAAATTGAAAACGAAATCGCAGACAACGGGTATGCCGTGGTCAGTAACGCGCGGAATCACCGCATGGAATCGGATGTGCCATTGCTCATCCCGGAGGTGAATCCCGAGCATTTGCAGGTGATTGAAAAGCAGAAAGCGCGTCGCGGGAATAATGGCGGATTCATCGTTACCAATCCCAACTGTGTGGCTGTGCCGCTCTCCATGGCGCTGGCACCCATTCACAGAAGATGGGGCGTTGAAAGCGTATTTGTGACAACGCTTCAGGCCATTTCCGGCGCCGGCTTCCCCGGCCATGCAGCCATGGATATTTTTGAAAATGTCATTCCATTCATCCCGGGAGAAGAAGAAAAAATTGAATCGGAAACACGAAAGATTTTGGGGAATTCGAATACAAACGAAATAACCTCAGCAGACATTGCCATCAGCGCCCAGGTCAATCGGGTGGGTGTTATCGATGGCCACATGATGACTGTGGCAGTGAAACTGAAACAAAAGCTTGAAATCGAACAAATTAAAACTGAATTGGAAAAGTTCACGTCGTTGCCGCAGCAGCTAAAATTACCCACGGCGCCGGTCAAGCCCATCATCATCAAAAGTGAAGCGAACCGTCCACAGCCGCGTTTGGACAGAAACCTGGAAAATGGCATGGCCGTGGTCGTCGGAAGAATTCGTTTATGTTCCATTTTTGATGTGAAATTTTCAGTGCTTGGGCACAATACCATTCGGGGCGCTGCCGGGGCGGCGCTGCTCAACGCAGAGCTTCTTGCGGCACAGGGATTTTTAGAGCAGTAGTTAGCGGTTGGATTTTAGGCGTTAGATAAAAAAAACACATGACCGATTTATTCAGCCATGTGTTTTTTTATTTTAAATATACTGATTGAATCGCTATTTCGCTGCTTCTATTTCATCCACAAGATACTGTGCATCATACAGGTTGCGAAGCGCTTCCATCATATAAGCGCTGTGAACAGAAACTGCACGATTTTTGGTTTCGTCGTAGACGAAACGTCCCGGCAGGCTTTCGATATTACCATCAAAAATCAGTCCCACCAATTCCGCGTTTTTATTGATGACAGGGGAACCGGAATTCCCGCCGATAATATCACAGGTGCTGACAAAATTGACCGGCGTGGACAAATCGAGCTGAGCTTGCCTGTCCCAGAAGCGTTGCGGCAGTTCGTAATCGCCTTTGTTGCCGAAACTGAGCGCACGGTCGTAGGCGCCGTACAGCGTGGTTTGATGCGGCGCAATGGTGCCGTTGTAAGGATAGCCCTTCACCGTGCCGTAAGAAAGGCGTAGCGTGAACGTAGCATCCGGATAGGTGGTTTTGCCGTATACAGCAAACCGGGCTTTGGCAATTTTTTCCGACGCCGGGGTGAGCACGCTTTCCACATTTTCCCGATGCCATTTATCGCTCTCGCGCAACATGGGATCGACTTTCAACGCTAATTTAATCATTGGATCTTTGCATTTTTTCACAGCTTCTTTGCCGCCTTCAATTAGCTTTTTCCGGAATTCAGGATCGTCCATTTTTGTATTGGCGATGAGATTACTGACAACTTCAGCAGGTTCTTTTCCATCGAGCACCAATTTGATGAATTCATCGTCTGTGCCCAGCTCTTCCACTGCGGTCTCCAGCATTTTGGTGAAAATGGTTTCTTCCATATCTTTATAGACCGGGGCAGGAGAGAGCAGGCGGAATTTCAGCGGTTCGAGTTGTGAATCATGAAAACCGGGTAGACGATCCCCATCCTTTTTTTCTATTTCTTCCACATAGCGAACGATGGTCAATGCGTTACCAGCCATGGCTGATCCGCGGAGGCCACGATAAAATCTTTCTTTTGCAATGCTGATATTATTGTTCATGATTTTTTCAATCACATCCCACGCATCTCCAAATTCTTTCTGTAATTCAGGATTTTCAGAAATTAGCTTGCGAAATTCTTTTTCATCCCTGGCCCGTTTTGCCATTAATTCTTCATCCAGCAAACCCTGTAATTCGCCTGTCAGGGCTTTTTTTCCATTCTCAAGACCAAAAATCCGTCCCAGTGCACGGCGGGATTGTTCTTCTCCCCTGGCTGCATATTCGCGTAACGCAGCGAGGTATTTGTCGATGTATTTCAGAATGAAAGGATATTGAAAATCGCGCTGAACTTCCAATTGGGCATAAGTGTAAAGCCGATCCGTGGAACCGGGATTTCCGGATACAAAAACCAGTTCATTTTCTTCGGCGCCTTTTTCATTCCATTTAAAGTAGTGTTTTGAATTGAAAGGTTTGTCATTTTCATACACCCTGAAAAACGCCATGTCCAAATCATAGCGGGGATAGGTGAAATTGTCGTAATCGCCGCCAAAATAGGCCGCCTGACGCTCCGGCGCCATCACAAGCCGGACGTCCGTGTATTTTTTATACTGGTAAAGCCAGTACTCGCCGCCGTGATACAAACTGACGACATTGGAGCGCATGCCTGTTTTTTCCAGACTTTTCTTTTCAATTTCAGCAATGGCAGCGCGGCGCGCTTTTAACGCTTCGGCTTCGTCCATATCTTTTTTGATTGCTTTTCGAACCTGGTCTGTCACATCCTTCATGGCGACGAGGACGTTTACTTCCAAATCAGGACATTTGATTTCTTCGTCCAGAGAATTGGCAGAGAATCCGGTCGCAACGTAATTGTTTTCAGCCGTGGATAATTTTTGAAGCTGTCCCATGGCAACATGATGATTGGTGAGAACAAGTCCTTTGGGACTGACAAATGAGCCAGATCCCCCATCCATGAAACGAACGCTGGCCAGACGGACGTGATCGAGCCATTCCTGGGTCGGTGTAAATCCGTAACGCTCCTGCAGTTGTTTGGTGGGCGGATTATCAAATGTCCACATTCCCTCGTCCGGAGCAGAATTCACCGAAACTGAAATTGATGTGAACAGGATGATGAATAGAAATGCTGCTAAACTTTGTTTTTTGAACATAGTTCACCTCTTCGTTTGATTGATAAATTGTTTGGAATATTTTATATACGTGAGAAGCTTGAAAAGTTACAAAAGATAAAGAATATGAAGAGAAAAGTCAAGAAAATTTAAGCAGGAATGGTAGCTTTTGATCAGGCGGACTGCTTTTGTAATTTGAAACCCATCCGCAACGAAAGGGAAAAAATCGATATTTAAATCTTATATCGATATGAAGCTTCTCCATGCGGCATCAGTTAAATATTTGAACCGTCCACTTTTTCAATCCATCCATCCAGAAGGTGAACGATTCTGTTGCCATATTCCGCCCATTTTTCGTTATGCGTCACCTGTATAATGGTTGTTCCATTTTCATTCAATGCCTTTAATAAGTCCATTATTTCTTTACCCTGGATTGAATTTAAATTCCCGGTGGGTTCGTCCGCTAAAATCAGTTTCGGACTGGTGATGATAGCCCGCGCAATTCCCACAATCTGCTGTTGCCCGCCGGACAATTGATTGGGAAACAAATCCTTTTTGGCAACGATGCGGAATCTGTCAAGCGCATCTGCCACCAGCGCCTTTCGCTCCGAAGTTTTCACTTTTTTGTACAGCAGTGGTGTTTCCAGGTTTTCGTACACCGTGAGTTCATCGATGAGATGGTAATTTTGAAAGACGAATCCAATGTGATTTTTGTGAATGTCGGAACGTTTCTTCTCATTGAATTTATGGACGGGCTCATCGTAAAACCAGTATTCGCCATTTGAAGGATCGTCCAACATGCCGAGGATGTGCAGCAGCGTGGATTTCCCTGCGCCGGAGGGCCCCATTATGGTGGCAAATTCACCTTCGTTTATTTCGAGATTGATGTTTCGAAGAACAAACGTTTTTTTAGAACCAGTTTTGTAGTATTTGCCGATACGTTCTAATTTAATCATTTTTCCCTCGAGATTCAATTGATATTTTGTTCACTACCGGACACTTTTCAAATTATGTTCAGTAGAGCTGTCATTCCCGTACCACAGGCATTCCCTTCGGTCACATGCCTGCAAAG
>CAZSBG010000086.1:0-25636 GCA_964605145.1 uncultured Cytophagia bacterium
GCCATTTTTTTTATTAACGGCATCTATAATATAGCAAGCTTGGAGGCTGAATAGTGTCAGAGATTCTGTGGATCATAGAATCTAATTTATTTTGAAAAACTTAATTTCGTCATGATAGATACTGTTTAACAATTTAACATCTTTACAATCAATGGATTCCCGTCCACTATAAAAAAGGCGGATCTACCAACGTATAACGTGCGGGAATGACATTGGAGGAAAATTCAAGTTTCTTGAAAGTTACAAATTTTGTTGAATTATTTGGTTTCATCTGTCCTGAAAATTCATCAAGCCTTTCAGTTCCAATGAAGACTTCCAAAAGAAAAAATTGAATCATGAATCAGCAATTACAATAGGAAAATAGGTTGATATTCTTCTATAATTAGCATTATATTACTATTTTTAAAAATGAGGCTATATTCGGAATATTTCCCATTATCCTGGAAATTTAACCGCATTACCAGTTAGTCTGTTCGTATTGCCAATGAAACCTAAAATGATTTTTAAGTTGACATTAATACTAATTTGAAAAAATTACTTGACTTAATGATATATTTAAAGTAAATTAGCATCCGCAAAAAAAAGCAGAAAGTATCGATTTTATCGCGCAAACCGATGCAGATGAAGTAGTATGATCAATCCCTAAAAAATGAATTAGATAAAATCATATAAAATAATAAAAATAAAGGTGGAATGAATGGGTTTATTCATTGGTTTAGATTTAGGAGGCACAAATTTAAAGTACGCGCTGGGCAAAGAGACAGGTGACATTGTAAAAAAAATGATGAAACCGTCGCTGGCAGACCAGGATCAAAAGACGATTTTTGAGAATATTTATTACGCGATTGATGAATTGCTTGAAGAAGCCAAACGCATGAAAGAAAAGGTGTTGGCTATTGGTATTGGGAGTCCCGGAAGTATTCATTTTGAAAAAGGCAAGCTCATCGGGAAAACACCCAATATTGAATCGTGGACCAATGCGCCGATTAAAAAAAATATTGAAAATCGATTTAACATTACAACCTGGGTGGATAATGACGCGAACGTGGTCGCGCTCGCAGAAAGTCGGCTGGGCGCTGGAAAGGGATTTGCCAACGCGCTGTGCCTGACACTGGGAACAGGCATTGGCGGCGGATTAATTCTGGACAATCAGCTCCACCGCGGAGCGCATCATTCAGCCGCAGAGGTCGGACACACCATCGTTGAATTTGATGGTCGTCCCTGCAATTGCGGAAATCGTGGATGTCTTGAAGCGTATACGGCTGCACCGGCAATTGTTGAACGGTACCGAAAAAAACTGAAGCGCACTGGTTTAACATATAATGTGAGTGAATTGACCACAGAATTTATTTTTCAAAAGGCTGCATTGTCTGAGGATCTGGCGCGGCAAACTATCGAGGAAACATGCAATTATCTGGGCGCTGGAATCGCGAGCATTGTCAATGTGGTTGATCCGGACGTGGTCATAGTGGGCGGCGGGGTATCTGATGCCGGGTCGGAATTTGTGCAGTGCATTGAAAATGTGGTGAAACAGTATTCCATCAAAGCGATCGCCAAAGATTTGAAGGTCGTTAAGGCGACGCTGGGAAATGATGCTGGAGTTGCCGGCGCCATTATGCTGGCTGCTGAGAATACAGAGTAAATTTCTGCTATCCAATATCTTATCTGAAAACCAAACCTCTAACTTTATTTTTTGAAGAAAGAATAATGTGCCCTGGCTCTCATGGTATCTTAGTTTCGCTTCTTTCGAAAAATATTCAAAGAGGTTTTTTTTTGAAATGAATCGAAACTCATTTCTGGGTGGATTGAAAAGTCAAAAGGAGAAAACATTGTGTCAGAAATAACTGTTATCGGCAGTACAAATGTCGATCTGGTGGCGACAACCAAAAAAATGCCTGAAACCGGAGAAACAGTGATTGGAGAAAAATTTCATATTTATCCTGGAGGAAAAGGGGCGAATCAGGCTGTTGGCGTTGCCAGGTTGGGAGGAAAAGTGAATTTTATTACCAGGATTGGCGATGATGATTTCGGTCGCACCGCCCTGGAGAATTTGGAAAAATACGGGGTGAATACAGAATATGTGCTCCGCGATGACGAAGCGCCCACCGGTGTGGCCCTGATCGAAGTGGATAACCAGGGACAAAATCGAATCGTTGTTGTGCCCGGGGCGAACGCCCGGTTATCAGAGGAAAATATACAAAAATTTCACCGGGTCATCGAAAAATCTGACGTGGTCATGGTGCAGTTGGAAATTCCGCTCCAAACAGTGGGGTATATTCTGAAATTCGGGCGTCGTTCACATGCGAATGTTATTCTGAATCCTGCCCCCGCGCATCATTTGCCAGACGATTTTTTTCCCAATGTTTCTGTCATTACACCCAATGAAACTGAAGCCGCTGCATTGACTCGCCTGCCTGGAGCCCGGTTTCATGATATGGCTCAGGCGCTCAGAAAGAAAGGTGTCGAAAACGTTGTAATAACAATCGGTTCAAAAGGAGCTTACTTGCAGACTTCAGAAGAAAGCCAAGAAATACCCACATGGAAAATGAAAGCTGTAGATACCACGGCAGCAGGGGATGCGTTCAATGCCGGACTTGCTGTAGCATTGGCGGAAGGTCGGCCAATGGCGCAATCGGTGAAATTTGCCAATGCCGTCGGAGCGCTTTCGGTCACGAAAAATGGCGCACAGCCGTCCATGCCCAATAAGGAAGAAGTTGAGAATTTGATGCGTGCTTAATTGAATCGTTTGGAGGAACCATGGAAATAACCATCGCCAAGTTTATTCTCGCTGTTGTTGTAACACATATTATCCATTTTATTCTTTTCGTAATGATGTACATGACTCCTGTTGTCAGAAGAATTTACAAATTTTTTGATCAACATCCGGCCATGAAAAGATGGGATGCCCCGGGAAAATTATTTATGAACATGTTCTTTCTGTCATTCGTCGAAATTGTTTTGATCGGGTTTGTTTATATTTGCACTGTCCAGGTGCTTCCTAACGATTTCTGGATGAAGGGTCTTGTTTTCGGTTAAATCGTCGCCGGCGTTCGAGTTTATTCCAAATTTTATTCCATGTATATACAAACAAGTTATCCCAACAAATTGCTGGCAGTTGAATTTGTAAACGGAACCATTGGCTGTATTATCATCGGACTGGGGTTCTCCTATTTTTTCTGATAAACCGGACTGATTCCGGCGAAAAAAATATCAGCAGCAAAATACGAAGGCGCAGAAGATATGAAGATCATTCTTCATCGTTTTTAGAATTGTTTTTTTTCTTTTTGCGTCCGCTATTCAGGATTTTGTTTTTTCTGATTTTACTTTTTACTGTTGCAGATGGAAATTGAACCAGGTATCGTAGTCCACCGGCAGTTGACAGGTTTCGGATTCGCCTTGTCGCGCCGGAGAGCAGTTCTTCAAAAATGACTTTTTCCCGTACATCACCAATTTCCCTGACCAGCGCCAGGCGATGGAGGGAATAAAGGCCAATCAAAAAAGCGAGAAAGAAAAAGAAATCAAATCCTCTCAGGTTCAGTGTTTGCAATGAAATTATCCCATCCGGGCTGGTCCATTTCAACGTCCATGACAATTCCCGATCCGCAAAGAAATCAACAAATCCACCACCGATAATCGGCGCGATCCCGGCTGCCAGAGAATTGATGAAACTGTTTGCGGCCAGATACGACGTTGCTTTTCCCCTCGGCGCCAATTTCAATCCAATATTCCCGCCGGCGAGTCCGACGCCGGCAATGGCAATGCCCATAAAAATATGCAGCACTGCAAGTAATGGCAGTGTCAGGTGATGCTTTTCAGGCATGGTGGTAAAAGTCCAGCCAAGAATGCAAATCATAAATAATGAGCCATTAATGGCAAGAAGCGGTTTATTACTGAACCTGTCCGAGAATTTTCCCCAGATTCTCAGAAAACTCATGTGCGACAATTGGCTGATCACCGTAAAAAGAATGACAAGCGCCATACTGAGCTGCAATCGTTTGATCATATACACCGTAAAAAATGGTCCGGCAAGATTTACCGCAAAATTCCATGAGCCAAGGAAAATGATAAGGTTCTTGAAATTCTTATCTTTGAATGGCAGTGAAATGAGTTTAGCCAACTGAACTTTTTGATTCTCAGTTGTCATTCTGGGTTCCGGAATCCTGGAAATGATGAACGTTCCAATCATGCCGGCGGAGAAGCCCAGGAAGAATAATACGGAATAGCCGTAAATTCCATTGCCATGGAAAATTTGATTCCCATGATCGATGAAATATCCAGCGGCGAGGCTGAGGATAATTGCCGGAACAAGTGAAAAGGCAATCCGCTTTGAGAAAAATGAACCGAGAATGTCCTGGGGCACCAGGTCGCGCATCCATGAATTCCAACTGCAAACCAGCACGGCATTCAACGCTGTGTGCAAAACAAGGGTGGCGGGCAATATAGCCAATGCCATGCGAGAGCTGAAGAAAAATGGAATCAAGGCGATGAGCAGCAGAAAAAAACGGCTCGATGCAGCGGAATATACAGCGATTTTTCTGCGGTTTTGGACTTTCTCCACAAGATAGATTGATGGCAATTGCAGCAATTGCATGATTGGCGGAATAGCAGCCAGCAACCCGATAATGGTATTCGAAGCGCCGAGGTGAAGCGCGAAATCAACCAGGAATACGCCACCCGTCAGGGTAATCATGGTTTGCGATGCCAGACCATCGTATACAACAGAGCGAAGACCTGATTTTAATTCATTTTCAGTCAGTTTATCTTTTGGCTCTAACTTCATTTTTCATTCACATATTGTCATTAAAAAAGAGCAGCACATTTAGCATGCTGCCCTTTTTGTATATCATCATAATTTACTTTTGGTTAAAATATTTTTTTCGGGGAACCAATCAGAAAGGCATATCATCCGATTCGACTTTAGTCAGACCCCCGGGCAAATCAAATTCGCTATCCGATAATGATTTGGGAACAATTTTGGTAACTTTGCTACTGGTCTCGATTTTACCCATCCCCATGCCCACATCGATGGATGATTTTGATTCCAGCGGTATGCCACGAATATTTTTAATATCTTCGGAATATTCGCCTTTCATCATGCCCATTTTCTGGTAGATTTCATAGAATTCAGTGCCCATGGTATATTTGTCTGAAATCCACATCTCCATCATGGGGGAGTTATTCAGGCTGAGAATTACCTGCTCGCATTTTTGGCTAAGCAGGGTTTTGGTTTTCCCTGTCTTTTTCGCACGGATCTGTAAACCACCTTCGTCGCCGCCAAACATGGATTTAAACTTTTTTCCCATCATTTTTTCCATCATTTGTTTTTGTTCGGGAGACATCTTTTTCATTTCTTCCTGCATGGCAGAAGACATGGAATTTTTCATAGCTTCCATCTGAGCGAAAGTGATTTCCTGATACGTTTTATTTTTTTTTTCAATGTTCCACATCAGTTCTTTATCGAACCTGTAAATCATAACAGTGCCATCAGTCAAATTTTCAATCTTGAGTTTGCCTGGTTTGTAATAGGTTTTTTCTTTTTCAAGACTGGTCGTTTTCTTTCCTCCAAATCCCATTTCAGGGCGGATGGATTCCTGTTCCCAATAGCCTTCGAATTTTTTCTGGGCGAGTAAATTGCTTGACACACCGAAGGCAAATACAATCGCCAATGGAAATACAAATGAATTTTTGAGTAGTTTCTTCATAGAAGTAATCCTTTCAATTAAATTTTCATTAACTTGACATTAATTTTGCCAGATAAAGACTGGACCCGATAATCATACCGGATGCAATAACAACCAGCAAATAAATATTATAATTAAATTCAACTTCTTCTTCTTTGTTCCCGATCACAACATTGAATAACATGGTGAGCAATGCGATGACAACGGTGATGAAAAAGGCGAAATACGCATCTGTCACATAATCCGTTGGCATTTCAGCCTTTCCATTGGTGGAAAATCGCAGCAGTAAAATGCCGGTCACTAATGTGGCCAATTGCAATATGATTCGGAAAACCAGATGCATCTTCTTTTTGAACCACGCGTTGATTAAGGTCAATATCGAACAAAGAAATGATGCCACCAAAAAGGCTACTCCGTTTATGGCGATGACTGAAAATTTCATGGGATCATGGGTCAACCATAAAAAAAACAGCCCGGCGCCTTCCGCGATAAAAATTGTTTCCAGTAGCAAAATAAACTTGGGATTTGGTTTAGCATCCTCGGTATTATTATTGTCATTGTTTTCCCGATGCGCCCTGATTTTTCTCGATGCGCTATTACCACTGTTTTTATTTTTTTCATTTGTTTTGAATGATGAAAATAATAAAATATACAGCCCTACAACACTTACAGTAATGCATAAACCACCAAGCAAAACCATGGATATCCACTCCTGAATGGTTATCGATTTTGAATCAATTATTTGTGACCCGATTGAAATGAATGGCAGGAAATTTAGATTGGTTTAACCGCTCCCAACCACCACATCCAGCCTGGAAATTTATTCATTAAAAGTGCAAATTTTCCATTCATAAATATATGAAATTATATAAAAATGTCAAGTAAAAAATAGAACTTAAGGCAAGATATCTTTCCCGAACCATCGATTCAACGCGCGGATGGCAACAGCGCTGAACCACGACGATTTTCTTCGACTGTGGCTGAAATTAAATGACGACCAGCCCTTAATCTTTTTTTGAGAAGCCAGCCAATGTGTGCCATCCCATTGATTCAGAATTTGATCAGCGAGTTCGAGTAAATCTGAACGAGGAACGATTTCGGAGAAGCACGACAGGGTATCGAACAGATTTAAAATGTCCAGACCTGAATAATGCGGGGGGTATCGTAATTTACTGAAATTAATTTTTTTTTCACCCTCATACAGGCACGGTTTTTCGCTGGGATTCTTAAAATATTCAATACATAATTCAGCGGATGGAGCAAGGTCGAGCATTAAATTTTCCTTAAACCGGGATAGCGTTTTTAGTGCGTGAATTGTCGCGCCGGGACAACTGGGTAAATTTTCATCCCGCTCGCCATTTTGCCGCAAGCGGTCGCAGTGCCAACCGCCGTCTTTTCGTTGGGTGCTGAGGATGTGATCGAGCGCTGCGTTTACGGTTCGTGTGTGCTTCATTCCCATTTGCGCGAGGCAATAGGTCAGGTGAGCCGTCACGCATATTCGGCTGATGGCCTGTTGTTTTTTGACATGGTAACGAATTAAAAATTGTCCGTCTTCCATTTGCTGCAATACAATCTGATTCATGAGCGGTTGAATTCCCAACTCATCAACGTTCAGGCCGATATCCGCTAAAAATCGGAGCTGCCAGTAAAAGGAACTGTAATTATGGAAATAAGCCGGAATTCCTGAAAGTGATGGAATCCCGTCTATTTCGTCTGCCAGATTCTTGATTATTGTTCGAATGTTTAGGTGACCGGGCATTGATTCTTTTACTGCCTTTCCGGCCGCAGCATCGTCAGTGAGAAGAATGTAGCGAGACCAGGGGGAACCCTGGCTCAGAATCGTCTGAGAATTTTTTGAGATAAAAAGAATAATGCGATCTTTTTTTGCCATAATCAAAGCGCTGTCTGGTCTGATGTTCTGGGCGGACTGTCAACAATTTCAACGAAATCGGTCATTTGCGGTTCCCTTTTTTGGAACAGGATTATTGAAATTGAATGCAGGCCGGGTACTTTTCACCACAAAGAATTATTTTCATTAGCAACGGTGCTGTTTGTCTGAGAGAAATTTCAGTGAATTGCACTCTAATTGGATGAGAGCCAATTCTGAAAGCCTGTATTGACGGTTTATGCTTTGATCATTTGAAACGACTGTGCGTTCTCAACTATAACACCTGTTTCATCTAAATACAAAATTGTAAGTTGGGCTACGAAATTGTTACAGATTATTTGTGATATAAGTGATTATTAATCAATTATTAAATTTAAAAAATGAAATATGGCATCAAAGTTGCTGATTGATGCGACATCAAACATCGATGAATAAAAAGTTTTTTTATTCGTAAAAAACAGATTGAAGTAATAGTGATAATTTGTCACAAAAAATAGACACAAGCACGGTGAGGGTGTGATGATGAATAATATAAAGAGGATTATTTTTATTGCAATAACGATTGTTTTTTTCATTCCCGGGGTATTGTTTGGACAGGATTCCGGATCGTTCTGGGTGAAAACCTTTAAGCCTGGAAGCGGCAATCCTTATGATGAAACCATAGATGAAAAATCACTTGCGAAATTAGACAGCCTGATGCGAAGGATCGACATCGAGGTGATGTTTTTAGGAGGAGCCGATACACTTCGCTGGAAAGCGCTGTCGCAAAGCCCTGAAATTTCAATGGCGCTGGATCAGGCGAAAAAGCTGGAGCGGGCCAGTCGACTGCGCGAGCGGTACGGACGCGGTGAAATTGGCGTGACGGATGAACCTGTGCGAGGCGTTAAAGTTGTATGGAGTCCGAGGAAGCCCGATATTTTCAAAATACAAAAAGACCTGCAACTGCTTCAGGCCATGAATGATTCGCTGACAAGCATTTTGACGGACTGGAATCAGAGTCAAATGGATCAACTGTCAGCCATTCGCGACAGTCTCAGCGCACTTGGCGTGAATGGCAAAATTCAAATTGACAATAAAGTCACAGCCGACAGCTACGATTGGGAGATAAAAACCGGCATGCTGGCCTGGTCCTGTGGTGGAGCGCGGGATTTGGCTGTGCCAAGCATTGGCATTGCATTGAAGCGGGAATATTGGGCATTCGAATTTGAAGGCGGCTTCACCCCGTGGAGCAAGCCGGATGTTTACGGCGACCGCGGGGATGCATTGGTTCTGGGAACGATTGCGCTGTTTCCGCAGGAGACTTTTGAAATAAAAACAGGCCTGTTTTCCGGTTGGGAATTTCTGTCCAAAACAGATGAGTGGACAATGAAAGTGTTGGGAATTACCGCAGGACCTTCAATAAAATGGAAATTCATTGAAGGCTATCTCGGCTATTCCATTGCACGGATGAGCACGTTGACCGAACCTGAAAAATGGGTGAACGGATTTATGATCAACACGAACTTCAAATTTTTGATGAATTGACCAGGGAGGGGCTTACGATGTTGAGCACCAGAGTTAAAATCACTGTAGTTTTGGTTTTTTTCCTTTTTATGAATTGGGCATGCAGCAAAGCGCCGCTGCCGACGACGCCGGACGAAGAAGAAAATATCACCGGCGAGCAATTCGGTAAAATTGTCGTCACGTGTGCGGATTTAAACGGAGAAAAAGTCGACAGCGCGCACGTATTTTTAAATTCCAATTTTGTTGGCTACACACCGTTTTCTAAGGAAGATTTGCCCGTCGGGCAGCATGCGCTTCGAATTCAGAAAGATGGCTTCGGACTTTTCAGCGAGAGCATTTCTGTGGAACCGGAAAAACCTGTTTTCCTGGAAGCGCTTTTGGAGAAAATTCCACTGAACAAAGGCCAGCTCCTCATCACTGTGAATGAAGATTCGGCGCTTACGTATTTGACCAACGAGCGAAGCGAAGTTCTCGATTTGTTTTATGAACGGGAAAAGGCGTACGTATTGGACCCGGGTGGATATTTTCTCAAAACTGAAAAACCTGGATTCAAGCTGGTGCATTTGGCGATTGAAATAAGTGTGGATATTGTGGTGGTGAAAAATATTCAGCTTGAAAAGGTGAGCGATCCGGCGCTGCCTGAAATTGTTCTGGCAGTGCCGGATTCAGTCCAGGTCGGAAAGCCGGTTCTCGTTTCCTGGGAGACGAATAATGCGGACGCGATCGATATCGATTACGTGGAAAACCCGGGCCTGACCGGCAAGCGGGAAGTCGTGTTTCATTCCGAAGGCTGGCGCTATTTCGAAGCCACGGCGCGCAACAAAGCCGGGTTCGCCAGTGTTGGCGATAGCGTGTACATTTTCAACCCGATTGAAGAACCGGCAAAGGAGCCAACCATTACGGTTTCGGTTCTACCCGGGCGAGTGCAGGTCGGCGAGAACGCCGTGATTTCGTGGCAGTCGAAAAACGCTAACGGAGTGTCGGTGGATTATGTGCCCATTGCCGGTCTGAGTGGCCAGTGGCAGGTTTCGTTCGATTCGCCGGGAACGTACGTGATCGGCGCGCAGGCGGAAGGGCCCGGCGGCAGTAGCAGCGCTAACGTTAATTTGGTCGTAATGGAAGCGACCGCCCCTTCGCTGGATTTTACGGCATCGCCGAAGGTTGCCGAATGGGGCGAATCAATTACCCTCTCGTGGAGCAGCGACGGCTATCAGGTAATCATCGACCAGGGCATTGGCGTGCGGGGACCTTTCGGGAACGAGGAGATTGTATTTGCAAACCCGGGGATGAAGTATTTTTCAGCAACGGCTTACAGCGAGTTTGGTACAAAAACAATTGCTGTGGATTCTGTGTTTGTGAAAGAGCCGGAACAGCCGGATGAACCGATTGTTTCTCTTTATATGGTGGATAGTGCGAAAGTTGGGGTGCCGGTCAAAATTGAGTGGCACAGTATGAATGCGAACAGGGTGGATGTGGATTATGTGCAAAATCCCGGGTTGAACGGGAAATCGGAAGTGGTATTTCAATCCGAAGGTCAGCGTGTCATTTCGGCGACAGCGTACAATGCAACAGGACAGACAACCGTCGCCGAAACGCTGATTGTGGTGGCAGAAGAAGTGGGGCCGCAGGTGGAACCGCTGTTTTTGCCTGTGATGAAGAAGGTGTGTGCAGTTCACCACACCGGACCAAGCTCTATTGAAAATGCATCTGAAGCGTATGTCGCCCGGGAAGGGTATTACAAATTGACCGCCGAAGTCTGGTACAACAGCGGCGAATATCAGAAAAATGAAAGCTTTTTCATTCGGATGAGGGACGCGGGCGGCACGGTGTATCCGCAGACCGGGAACGCCGGCAGCGATTGGGTTGTGCCGGATGATCCGGGCGAACCGCACCTGGCGCTGCGCGAGGTTGGGGTATTCTACCTGAAACAGGGAACGACGACATTGGAACTGCACCATTATTACACGATTTCCGCGCAGTATCCGCAGTTTGTGATTGACGGGCCGATAACCGGGGCAGAAAGTGTGGAAGTGATCAGTGTGAGAGCGGAATTCGTGGGACGCTAAAAAGAATACCTCGTTTTGATTAAAACGGTCGCTGGCCTGGTTGAGCAGCGGCCGTTTTTTTTATAAGCGGTCAGCTTGCAGCTATCAGCGTTCAGCAAAAAGAATCCGTATGTTAAAAAGTGTATGACTACGATTCCCGATTGTCCAACCGAAATTGAAAATCCGCCTACTTTCTGGTGGGGAAGGTCACCATACGTTTAAATCGCTCTGCTATCTCTGTTGTTGAACCCACCCGGTGTCCTGCGGACAGCCGGGGTGTAGTCCTGAAATTAAATATAGTGTCCAACTTTGCTGGTTGACTTTTTTAGATCTGACGGCTGAAAGCTAATTGCTAATCGCTATAGAAAAACTACCAAATATATAGCTTTCCTTAAATTCCCGTTGACTTTTCAAGCCTTATTTTTTATATTAACAAATAATTTTTAGCCTGAATTATTCACAAATTTCAATCAAAAGATGTTTAACTTAATGCTATCAATAAAATTAATCAGATATATGAAATTTAACAAAGTTAGATATACTGAATTCGGAATTAAGCACCATTCAGGCTACCTGGATTCCTTAATGCATTACAATGAATAATCCAGGTTAGCTACGCAGCCACTAATTCTCAAAGCCTCGAAATTTTAGTCAAAATTAGACTTTGAAAATAAACATTTTGCTGATGTGTTTTTTCTTATGAATAATTCATTAATTGCATTCATGCAAAGAGAAAAATTCCGAATTAATAACAGGGAAAATAATCATTTCTCTATTAGAATATCTATGAAAAATAAATCAGATTAATGCTTCTGCTTTTGCTTCTTATCAGTGCAGATCAGTGAATATCTGTGTCCGAAATTAACTAATAGGTAGTAAAATAATCTATTAAATTTTCTGATGTATGGATCGAACCCGCAAAGGAGGAAATGTTGAAAAAGTTTTCAAAATTATCTTTCCAGTTCGCCCTATTTTTTATTCTTTTGTTTTCGTTAAGCTTCAATCTTTATTCCGCTGATAAAAAAACTGCCGCCACTGATGTTGTTGCTGAAAACGCCATGGTGGCTTCGGCGCACCCGGTGGCTTCCTCGGTGGGTATTGAAATACTGAAAAACGGTGGGAATGCTGTGGATGCAGCCATGGCCGTGGCTTTCGCGCTGTCCATGGCAGAACCCAACGCGTCCGGCATTGGCGGCGGTGGATTTATGCTGGTGAAAATGGCGGATGAAGACGAAACCATCATGGTCGATTACCGCGAGATGGCTCCCAAAAAAGCCACGCCGGAATTCTATTACAAGACAGAAGAGAGCTTCGACGACTTGACGCGCAGTGGGGCCACGTCAATCGGCGTGCCCGGGCTGGTTGCCTGCGCTGATGTCATTTTGAAAAAGTGCGGAACCATGTCGCTGTCAGAAATATTGCAGCCGTCCATTCGTCTTGCCCGCGACGGCGTAAAAGTCAGTGATAAATTCAATGCCATGATCACGGATAATTATGAAAAGATTATGACATTTCCGGCAACGGCTGAAATCTATCTTTCCGAAATGATGCCGCTGGAAACCGGCGCTATATTGAAAAATGAAGATCTGGCCCGTACATTCGAAAAAATTGGCGAAGCAGGTCCTTCCGTTTTTTATCAAGGCGAACTGGCCTGGGCCATTGTTGAGGAAATTAAAAATCAGAATGGCATATTCGAATTGGAAGATTTAAAAGCTTACAAGGCCAAATTCCGAACACCGGTGCGAGGCACGTATCGCGGGTATGAGATTGTTTCGGCTGCTCCGGCCACCGGGGGCGGCACGCACCTCATCGAGCTGCTCAACATCATGGAAGGATTTGATGCGAAGAAACTGGGGCACAATTCAGCCGAGTACATCCATCTGCTCACCGAAACCATGAAAATGATTTACGCGGACAAATCGCTCAACGCCGCTGATCCTGAGTTTTTCGACATCCCGGTGGATACGTTCACCAATAAAGGATACGCGGCACGACTTCGCGCCAAAATCGACCCGAACAAGGCAAAATACGATTACGCGCCGCCTACGCTCATTCCACTGGAATCCGAAAGCACGTCACACCTGTCGATTGTGGATAAAGACGGCAATATCGTCGCGCTTACGCAGAGTATCAATCACTGGTTCGGCTCCGGCATCGTTGTTCCCGGCACCGGTATCCTGCTTAACGATCATCTCCGCGATTTTGACAAAGAACCAGGCCTGCCAAATTCCATTGCGCCGCACAAACGCCCGACGAGCAGCATTGCCCCCACGCTCGTGTTTAAAGACGGCAAACCATTCATGACGCTGGGTACGCCCGGAGGAACGCGAATCATTTCAGCGCTGGCGCAGATCATCATGAATGTGATTGATTTCGGCATGACCATGGACGAAGCCATCGAAGCGCCGCGCGTGCATTGCATCACCAAAACGCTGTACGTTGAGGGCCGCGTCGACAAATCTGTCGTGGAAAAGTTGAAAATGCTGGGCCACAAAGTGAGAGTGCGCGCAGAATACGACAATTATTTCGGCGGCGCCCAGGGTATTAAAATAGATTTGAAAACAAAAATGCTACAGGGTGGCGCCGATTCCCGCCGGGATGGCGTGGCGGTGGGGTATTGATTTTTATTATTTTTTCTTTTGTTTCCATATGAAGCTGAATTGGGATAGAATAACGTGCATAAAAAACTGGAGTATAAATGGAATCTGTCAAATCAGGATTTAAGAAGTGCCCTTCCTGTAATTCCTTTCAAGACATTGAACAGAAAAAATGTCCGAATTGCAATTTTGATGTGACGAATGTACCTGAAGAGACCAAAGCGTTTCCAGTGAAATGGCTCAAATTTTACACATATTTCAGAATCCCGTTATTTATTTTAATCAGCTTTGTTTTTCTTATCTTCACAATTGTTTATTTTAGAGTGCCTTTCATTTCAGGAATTTTATCCATCATATTTACTATTTTTATAATCATGGGAATTTTCTTGTTCATAGGGCTTCATCTGCGTAAATTGTGGGGCTGGAAATTGAATTGGTATTTTTTATCGATAGAAATACTATTCGGGGTGTTTTCTAAATTTGAAGGTAAGGCTCAGTTTATAGGTCTGTTACTCGGTGGCATTTTAATCTGGTTTATCCCGAACTATATTTATTTCTTTAAACGGAAATCTTTATTTTCTTGAATAAATGTTTCGCTGAAAAATAATCACTTCATAGAAAATGATATCCATCGATTCCATTACAAACCTTTTCTATTACTTTTTATCACTGGCCAAGTCGGGTTCTATTTTGCATAATTTGAAAAGTTTGTTTGTGAGGTGATTGGTTTGTTCATATATCAAAATAATCTGGAAAAGCTAACCTGGATTATTCATTGATGCACTCGTAAAAAGCATCGAAATCCATTTCCATTTGAGGAATGTTCAACTCCTTCGGAGTTGTCATTTTATGTCTTGCTGATTACTACAAATGTCCAATCCCTTCGGGATTATTTTTTATGCAGAAAAAATATTCTGCGAGAAAAATACGGAATGTTATTATTCGTTAATAGGGTGGATTTTTGAGGAATCTCATCCGTTTGGCTCGATCATTAAAAAAAGTAATGAGTGTAGTAGAAATAGTAACAGCGAACTAAAAAACTTATTTAAAAATCATTGAAATCTCGTGTGGAAAATTTGGTTTAATTTCGACACGTGCCGGAAACATGTCGAAAATAGTTGATTTTTTCGACATGAAAGAGTTGCGCGATGAAGTAGAAATTTCATAGATTATATTATTTGGTTTTTAGTGATAAAATTCATGGGTAATAAATCGGATTTCATACACATGTTGAATAGCGCGCTGGTAACTTTTTCATTTTTTCCCCCACGCTGAAGATAACATACTATTTTAAGGAGAAAGATTTGACGGACTGGCTAAACAAACAAGAATACCCATTTGAAAGTAAATATTTCAATTTGCCAATGGGCAACATGCATTATATCGACGAAGGCCAGGGCGGCCCAATCGTATTTGTGCACGGTAATCCCGGCTGGTCGTTTGAGTACAGAAACGCGATTAAGGAATTGAGCCGAACCAACCGCTGCATTGCTATGGATCATATCGGCTTCGGGCTTTCGGATAAACCGTACGACTGGGATTACCTGCCCAAAAATCACGCGGCCAATTTCGGGAAGCTGATCGATTCGTTGAATTTGGATAAAATAACGATTGTGGTCAATGACTGGGGCGGACCCATTGGATTGTCGTATGCAATAAATCACCCCGAGAAAATAAAGCATCTCGTTATTTTGAATACCTGGATGTGGTCGGCGGCGGATGATCCGTACTATCAAAAATATAGCGCGTTTATGGGCGGCGCGATTGGCCGCTTCCTCATTCGGAATTTCAACTTTTTCGGAAAAGTCATGGTGAAAAAAATCGTGGCCGATCCGAAGAAATTACCCAAACACATTCACCGGCATTTCTATGCGCCGCTGGCGACGAGGAAAGACAGGAAAGGCTGCTGGGTGTTCCCCAAAGAGGTGATCGGTTCCAGCGATTGGCTCGATTCATTGTGGCAGCAGCGGGACAAAATTAAAGATATCCCGGCAACCATTATCTGGGGCATGAAAGATATTGCTTTCCGAGAAAAGGAATTGAACGCATGGGAAAATTTGCTGACAAGCAAGAAGGTCGTCAGGCTTGACAACGTCGGTCATTATCCCCAGGAAGAAGCAGCTCAAACTTTTATTCACGAATTGAAACACATAAAATAAGGGGCGTATTATGCAATTGAAAAAATCACTCCTTTTCCTTGCTCAGTTGCAGGATAATAACGACAGAACATGGTTCAATGCAAATAAATCGTTATACAATGAAGCGAAATATGAATTTGAAGAATTTATTAATGCGTTGATTCCCATTGCCAGATCAGTAGATCCGGAAATAGATGTGACGAATGCCAGGGAATGCACGTTCAGGATATTTCGGGATGTTCGATTTTCAAAAAACAAATTACCGTACAAAACCAATTTCGGCGCGTTCATTTCAAAAGGGGGACGAAAAAGTCCCTATGCCGGATATTACATTCATGTGGAACCGGGTCAGTCGTTCGTCGGCGGGGGCATATATATGCCGGAATCAAAATATTTGAACGCCATTCGAACAGCAATTTATGAAAATGCCGAAAAATTCAAAGGAATTATCAACAAGCAAAAATTTAAAACGTATTTCAATGAAATTTATGGCGAGAAACTAAAATCTTATCCCCGGGGTTTTCCAAAGGATTTTGAAGATATGGAGCTGCTGAAGCACAAACATTATGCGGTGACGCACCCGGTGGAGGATTCCTTCTGGAATTCTGATAAAACACAAAAAAATCTTAAAGAAATATTCG
Source organism: uncultured Cytophagia bacterium (assembly GCA_964605145.1). GTDB lineage: Bacteria > Zhuqueibacterota > Zhuqueibacteria > Thermofontimicrobiales > Thermofontimicrobiaceae > CAZSBG01. The sequence goes on from CAZSBG010000086.1 coordinate 16,494, forward strand.
AAGCACAATATTCGTTCAATACGTTTTTGAATGATGCGATAAAGAAAGTTATTTGAAATTAATCTAAAATTTGGAGGGAGAAATGAAGCGAATTTTGACTCTGTTTTTCAGCCTGTTAATTATTTTTCTGCTTACGACGCAATGCTCAAAACAAAAGGACCTGGACGAAATGGTGACAGATTTTTTTCAAAATAACAAGGACGTGACAATTTTGGTCACGGATTCCGGTTTGGGCGGTTTATCGGTGGTTGCCGAGTTAGCTGCAAAACTTCCCCAAAGCGGTGTGTTCGAAAACGCCCGAATTATTTTTTACAATTCACAATACCACGACCGTTACGGCTACAATAACCTGAAGCATGAAACGGATAAAGTGCGAATTTTTGATTCAGCCCTGGATGCGATGAAAAAGAAATACGATCCGGACATGCTGCTCATTGCCTGCAATACGCTTTCGGTGTTGTACGATAAAACCGAATTCTCGAAAAAAGCGGATTACCCGGTCATTGGTATTGTTGAGTTGGGCGCGGATTTGATTGAGCAGGAATTCAATACAAACCCGGAAGCAACGGCGTTGATTTTTGCCACGCGCACAACCATTGGCTCGGAAGCGCACAAAAACCTGCTCGTGAGGCGGGGGATTGCGCCGGAACAAATTATCGGACAGGCATGCCGCCGGCTCGCCGGACGCATCGAAGATGGGCATGACAGTGAAGAAACCGTTGGACTGATCAATAAATATGTAGGTCAGGCAGTGGAAAAATTAGATAATAAAAATGGTCCTATCTTCGCCAGCCTGAATTGCACGCATTACGGGTATTCCATGCAACAATTCAAAGATGCATTTGCTTCGCTGGGCTACCCTGAAATTACAATTATCGATCCCAATCCCAAAATGGCGGCACTTCTTTTCAAGCAGGACTATTTGAACCGATACCCGGAAACGAATGTAACAGTCGATGTCGTTTCAAAAGGCAATTTGAGTGAGCAGGAAATTAGCTCGATTGGCAGCTTGCTGGAATTAACGTCCCCTGAATCTGCCGAAGCGCTGAAAAATTTCGGGCATAATCCTGATCTTTTCGAAGCACAATTCGACACGACCATGCTCATTGGCCGATAAATTTCATCAAAAAAATAGCCCGCGGAACATGCGAAAGTACACGAATTTTATTTCGGGTCATTCAGCATGCTCCGTGGGCTAAAATATTTTGAATAGCGTTATTTTATGATGTCAACACTGTATTTTCCACAACGACCTTCGCGCTTTGCAGTGCATCTTCCAGCGCAGAAACGTTGCTTCCGCCAATCTCCACAAAATTGGGACGACCGCCGCCGCGTCCATTGATGAGGTGGGCGACCTGTTTCACCAATTCGTTCAAATTGTATGCATGTTTCCCCGAATGCGCGAAAACCATGTGGGCTTTCTCACTCCTCAAACCAAACAAAACCCAGGTCTCGCTGAGTTGTGTTATTTTTTTGGCTAACTCGCGAATATCGCTCAAGTCCCTGGCTTCAAATAAATGAGTGATAACGTTTTGCCCTGTTTGCGCGGCGTTTCGCACAAGCTCTGCGGCTTCATAGGCCAGATTCTCCAGAGTCAATTTTCGGTTGTGCTTGTGCAACTGCTTCATTTCTTTTTGCATTTTTTCAACAGCAGCAAGCACATCATTTTCGGAAACAGAAAGATTATTGCAGAGGCTTGTGTTAATCTGCCACTTTTGCTGATAGTCCCGAATGGCTCTGCCACCGGCATAGAATTCAAAACGAAGGTAGCCGCGGATTTTCTCCCAGCGAATGATTTTCACCAGGCCCACTTCGCCGGTGGCGCGGACATGCGTGCCGCCGCAGGGATCGAGATCGAAATTGTCAATATCGACCAGGCGGACCTGACTGATCTCCGACGGCGCTTTTCGAATTTTCTTCGAATTAATTTTTTCCGGATCTGCAAAATAGGCATTGACCTGGCGGTTTTCAAAAATAATCAGATTCGCCAGGTCTTCGATTTCTGCAATCTGGGGAAGTTCCATGGATTCCAAATCGACATCAATGGTGGAAATTTCATTGCCAAGGTGCGATGAAAGAGTTTCTGCGCCTGTCACCTGAAAAAAACTCTGGGCCAGGATATGAAATCCGGTGTGCTGCTGCATAAAATCGAAGCGACGCGGCCAGTTGATTGTTCCGCGGATTTCATTGCCGGCAATGGGCGAATCCAAAATATGCACAATTTCATCGTCCTGTTCAAAGACGTCCCTCACTTCAATGCCATTGATGGTGCCGGTGTCGTGCATTTGTCCGCCTGAAGTTGGATAAAAAGCGGTTCGATCCAGAACGACGCCAATCGAATGATCTTGGGCAAATGATCGAAGGACATTCGCATTAAATTCAGTCAAATAGGGATCGTCGATGTAAAGTTGTACTGTTTTCATGCCTGAACCTGCTGAATGCTCCGTTATTTATCATCCTTCTTTTCAAAGAAATGTTTGAATAAATCGATCGGCACAGGAAATACCGTTGTCGAATTATTTTCCGAAGCCACTTCCGATAGCGTTTGCAGGAATCTCAACTGCATGGACATGGGATGTTTTGAGATCACTTTTGCAGCATCGGCAAGGCGCTGCGATGCCTGGAACTCACCTTCGGCATGGATGACTTTGGCGCGGCGCTCTCTTTCGGCTTCGGCCTGTCGTGCCATGGCGCGCTGCATTTCCTGGGGCAAATCGAGGTGTTTTACTTCCACCAGGGATACTTTTATGCCCCAGGGGTCGGTATGATGATCGATGATTGACTGGAGCTCCTGGTTAATTTTTTCGCGCTCGGAAAGCAGGTCGTCCAGCTCCGCCTGACCAAGAATACTTCGCAAGGTGGTTTGAGCCAATTGGGATGTAGCAAACAGATAGTCCTCAACTTCGACAATGGCTTTGGATGGATCCAGCACGCGGAAGTATAATACCGCGTTTACCTTGACAGAAACATTATCCTTGGTGATGATGTCCTGCGGAGGAACGTCCATGGCGACTGTCCGCAAGCTAACACGCACCACCTTATCGATAATGGGAATGATGATGATAAGTCCCGGCCCCTTGGCACCCACCAATCGTCCCAACCGGAAAATAACACCTCGTTCGTATTCTCGAAAAATACGAATTGCACTCATCAATATAAAAATGAGCAGTATGATAACAGCAGCAAGAGCATGCATGTTCAACCTCCTGATTTATAGTACATTATTTTGCTTTTTTTACAATGAGTTTCAAGTTGTCAACTGCGGTAACGATAATTTTATCGTTCTTGTTAATTTTATCTTCACTTATGGCCTGCCAGTATTCCCCGTGAATTTTCACTCGTCCTTCCGGGTTGAATTTGGTCAAGGCAATGCCTGTTTCTCCGGTAATGCCTTCTTTTCCTGTCGTGATTTTTGAGCGAGATGTGCGCACCGCCATTCCCACTGCAAAAACGAAAAACGCAGCTGTGGTGATGGACACCGCGAGGATGAGAGAGATCGGAATATGCACTGCAATGGATGGCGTGGTTTTGAATAACATGAGTGAACCTAAAATCATGGACACAACACCTCCAATCGTTAAGAGTCCATAACTGGTTATTTTTACTTCAAGGATGAAAAGCACGGTGGCGAATAAAATCAGTAAAATTCCGGCCACATTCACCGGCAGTTGCTGCATGGCAAAAAACGCCAGAATGAGAAAGATGCCACCCAATACGCCGGGAAGAATGGCGCCGGGATTTGAAAATTCAAAGTACATGCCCAGAATTCCAAGCATGAGCAAAATGTAGGCAATAGATGGATTGGAAATAATATCCAGGATTTTGAAACGAAGGTTCATTTCGTGGTGAACGATCTCGGCGTCTTTGGTGTGCAGAGTCACATCACCGCTGTCCACGGAAGCGGTTTTGCCATCCAGAAGAATGAGCAGGCTGTCCATATCCGGGCAGATGAAATCAATGACGTTCAATTCCAGCGCTTTTTCCTCGGTGATGGACTCACTCTCGCGGACGGCTTTTTCCACCCAATCCGCGTTGCGGCCTCGTTTTGTTGCGATAGAACGATTGAACGTGGCCCACCAGTTCGTGGCTTTTTGAACGCCCACGTCCGATGTATCGGTCCTGCCTGCTCCAACAGGATGCGCAGCGCCAATATTGGTGCCCGGCGACATCACTGCAAAGTGCGCGGCAATAGTGATGGAAACGCCGGCAGAAACAGCCCCGGCCCCGGATGGATGCACGAAAACCACAAGCGGAACTTCGGACGCCAGCATTTTTTTAACGATGTCCTGAGTGGCGGCGATTAAACCGCCGGGGGTATCCAGTTCGATGATCAGGCATTCGGAGTTGTTTTCTTCAGCCGCGTCAATCGCGCCGATGATGAAATCCGCAGAAACAGGATTTACGGTACCGCCTTTGATTTGGATGACCTCGACCTGTGATTTTGGACTGGCGTCAACAGCGCCCCAAACCAAAATACAAAGCATCAGAATTGAGAGAAGAAGTTTATGTTTCATGATGATAACTATTTGTTTTGATTATGATTAAGATTGTGATTGTGATTAAGATTAAGAGTTACTATCCAGCCTTATGAAAAATGCCACCGAGACACGAGGGCTCAAAGATATTTTCATTACCTATTTGGAAACAGAATAACATATTGCAATACGTTTTCTTTGCATAAATATGAATTAGCTTTTAATGTATGTAATTTTGTAAAGAAATTATTCACTATTTGGCAATCATATTTACAAAAAATTATGGTAATTTATTGATTTTTTCTCCGTGTTCTCTGAGACTCGGTGGCTGAATAGTTACGATTAAGATTATGATTAAGATTGTGATGGTGGGGGAATAACCCCAACGCATCATTTATTTTCGAAACAAATACAATAGAAGTGAAATGATTACACTCAGTAATATACACGTAACTATTGGAAAATGAAAGCTGAAATATTTTTTCTGGATATGAATATCACCAGGCAGCTTGCCCAGAAAGGGAATGCCTTTGAAAAAATAAAGAATGACGCCGATGACGATAATGATAATTCCCAGAAAAATTAAATATTTGCCGATGGGTTGGAGATTTGGATCCATTTGCTATTCAGTAACCTTATACTTTTTTAAAATATCCAAAACTTTTTTAATGGGTATCGATTTAACTTCATGTCCCTTCCAGCCCTTCACAGTGGTCGCTGCAAAAAGTGAATTGTAAATCGCTTCCTGTGTGGCCTCAACAGTTGCGAGGAACAGGGGGGACATGTCGTCGTTGTTTACATCCAGGGATTTTTTCGAAATTCCCTCACTGCGGTAGGGGACACGACAATCCGGATGCGTTGAAAATGCGATCACGTAATCGCCGCTGCCATTGGAGCAGAATCCGCCGGTTTTTGCCAGACCCAGAATGGCGCGCCTGGCCAATCGCTTCAGGTTTCTGGCGGATAAGGGAGCATCAGTCGCCACGACGATCATGCAGGAACCATCCGCACTTATATCATCCTTCAAATAATATGTGCCTAATTCTTTCCCAACCGGGGCGCCATTGATTTCAAGGATTCCTCCGAAATTGGTTTGAACCAGTACGCCAACAGTGAAGCCGCCTCGTGATTGAGGCAAAACGCGGGACGACGTGCCAATCCCGCCCTTGAATCCAAAGCAGATCGTACCTGTGCCGGCGCCGACAGAGCCTTCCTGTACCTGCCCTGATTTTGCATTTGCGATGGCTTCGAAAACATCCTCTTTTGTGACGGCCCTGCGCTGAATGTCGTTCAAATATCCATCATTCGTTTCACCAACAATCGTATTGATGGAGCGAAGATTTTTGTTCTTTTCCTGCTGCAATGTGTAATCGATCAGCGCGTTTGCGACAAGAAAAACATTCAGCGTATTTGTCAGCGCAATTGGCGTTTCGAGCGTCCCGAGTTCCTCGACCTGAGTGATGCCAATCAGTTTACCGAAACCATTGCCCACATAGATAGCGGCTGAGACTTTTTCCTGAAAGATGTTCCCGGCGTGAGGAATAACAATGGTCACGCCGGTTCGGATATTTTCACCGATGACCAGGGTTTTGTGACCGACCTTTACACCGGGAACATCAGTGATCGCGTTGTATTTCCCAATGGGTAATACACCCACCGTAATGCCATAATCGCGCGCTCGGTTATTCTGATTATTCTCAGCGTGAAGAGTTATTATCGGCAATAACATGGCAACAATGATAATAAATTTATGCATTTTAAATGAGTTAGTAAGTTTTAATTGAAAAGGCATTGTCCTAAAATTCACAAAATAAAATATTTTTGTGTGAATAGAATTTAATAAATTATAAGTGTCTTACAATGCAAGGCGGAAGGCTGATTCAACCGGGCTGAAAATCAAAAAATGCTTTTTTCACTTGACTTTTTGTAATTTTTTTCGTTAATTTAAACCAGGAAAAATACCCTGCAATTGAAGGGTGGGTCAATTATAAAGAGCCAACACCTTACATATAGGGAACTTAGCTCTCGGGCGTGTATTACATGCCTCATCCGCTTCGGCGGATCGTGGAAGTAAAAAGCGTTCAGGCGGTGCCCACCGTGTCGAACACGGTTCTTTGTAATCCCATCTCAAATTGCGGGGTTTTTTATTGCTTCAATGTCAACGCATCGGCTTTTTCCCCTGAATACCATTAATGCGCCATGGCTTCTTCCATGTCATCGTAAATTTCAAACAATGTATCCAGCCGCATTCTGGCGAAAATATCCTGCATGAGTGGTTGCAGATGTGCCATTTTCACCCTGCCATTGCGTTTTTTCATCATATCCCTGGCCATAATTAATACGCCTAAACCGGCACTATTCATGACAGCAACCTCATTCAAATTCATGGTGAGTTCCTGAAAATCATTTTCCAACAATGTCATAATATCATCGCGGAATACATCGGTTATGCCAAGATAAATTCTTTTTTCTTTTATTGTTACAATCGCCTTGTCTTTTTTGAAATACACATCTATTGTATTATAGTCCATAAAACGTTCTCCAATATTAATCTCCAATGAATTGATTTAACATGAAACAGAATTTATCGGTACATTTTACCCCATCAAAAAATTAGACATCATAGGTCTGTGGATCCAGGATAAAATGTTTACAACTGTATTCAGGCGGGACCTGCTTTCGCGTGAGACGACAGCGATAATAGAAATAACTTTCATATTCCGGGTCGCTGAAATAGAATGGAACCCGATTTTTGCAATTTTTACAGGTGCGAATTTGCTTGCTTGCCACTTTAATTGAAGGCGGATTAATATGCTTCATAAGCGCATTAACGCGAATAAGTATGTCGAACAATTTTTCAATGATCGTTCGCATTCGAAGCACAATATAAATTTGCAGGATAATGTAAACGCTGAAAAAAGAAATGACCAGATAGAAAAGAATGTCAGCTTTTTCGATTCCCATGGTTTTCAGTCTTTCTAATAAAATGCCATTCTGTCCAGGCTTCTGTATTGAATTGCTTCACTAATAAATTGTGATTTTAAGTGCTCGCTTTTTTCCAAATCAGCAATAGTGCGGGCGACCTTTAAAATTCTGTCGTATGCCCGCGCGGAGAGTCCCAGTTTTGTAATTGCCATTTTGAGCAATTCTTCGCCCTGGGCATCGATTTCACAGTAGCGGCGAATTTCTTTTGATTCCATTCGGGAGTTGCAGAATATATCCTTTTTTTCTTTGAATCTGTGTATTTGCTGTTCGCGAGCTTCTTCCACGCGTTGACGGATGGTCTCAGAATTTTCTCCAACAGAACTGCTCGTCAGTTCGCTGTATTTTATGGTTGGCACTTCGATATGAATATCAATACGGTCCAGCAGCGGGCCTGAAATACGGGACAAATATTTTTGCACCTGCTGCGATGTGCATGAGCATTCGTGGTTTGGATCGGTGGCATAGCCGCAGGGACAGGGATTCATTGCAGACGCTAACATAAATTGAGCCGGGTAGGTCAGCGACAGGGCTGCCCTGGAAATGGTCACTTTCCCGTCTTCCAACGGTTGACGCATCACCTCCAGAACATTTTTTTTGAATTCCGGCAATTCATCCAAAAAAAGCACGCCATGATGGGCCAGACTCACTTCTCCCGGCCGAGGCACCTGACCGCCGCCGATCAATCCGGCATCGGAAATGGTATGGTGCGGTGAACGATATGGGCGCGTGGCAATCAAGGGCGTATTTGAAGGCAGAAGCCCGGCCACGGAATGAATTTTGGTTGTTTCCAGTGCTTCTTCCAGAGTCAGATCCGGGAGTATTGTCGGTATTCGTTTGGCCAGCATGGTTTTGCCGGAACCGGGAGGGCCGATCATGATAATGTTATGACCGCCGGCTGCTGCTACTTCAAGGGCGCGTTTCACATGTTCCTGACCCTTTACATCCTGAAAGTCAATTAAATAGCGCCGGCTTCGAGAGAAGACTTCCTGCATGGAAACGCGAAACGGATCAATGGATTTCTCGCCGTTAAAAAACTCTACAGCATCGTTCAGAGAAGTCACAGGATAAACGTTCACATCGCTTGCCATGGCCGCTTCGCTGGCATTTTCCGCCGGAAGAACAATTCCTTTGGTATGATTTTTACTGATTTCAACCGCAATGGGCAGAGCGCCGCGAATGGGACGTAAACTGCCATCCAGAGATAATTCCCCCAGAATGATGTAGTCTTCAAGGTGATCCTGATTGATAACGCCGGCTGCGGCAAGTATCCCGGCTGCGATGGGGAGATCAAATGCCGAGCCTTCTTTTTTTACATCAGCAGGCGCCAGATTAATGGTAATTCGCTTCTGCGGAAACGGATAACCTGAGTTTTTAATGGCAGCGTTCACGCGTTCTTTGGATTCCCGAACAGCGCCATTGGGCAATCCCACAGTCGCAAAAGAGGGTAACTGACTTTCCAGATGCGCTTCCACTTCGACAAGGTAGGCGTCTATTCCAACCACAGCAGCACTGAATATCTTTGCTAACATTCGTTCCCCTTACTAACAGGTACAATTTATATATACAAATTAATAGTTTAATTGTCAATGAAAAATTTTTACAAAAGAGAAAAATCTTTCACATATTCACTAATCTGGATTATTCATTGTAATGCATTAAGGAATCCAGATAGCCTGAATGGTG
>CAZSBG010000087.1:0-24895 GCA_964605145.1 uncultured Cytophagia bacterium
TAATACTGCGACAGAGCAAAGTACGCCATCCAGCCACGAATATATTCTGACAACTATTCAAGTTCGGGTTTTCATTGTCAAGATCATCCAGAATCCGCCTGAGGCGGACAAGCAAGGGAGACAATGGCACGCCTTTGGTTGTTGGCTGTAATTCGCCGTCAACCTGCGCCAGCCCGAAGGTAGCGACCGATGAGCTTTAATACTCGTTTTTCCTTGACTTTTCGCGCAACACGCGACATCAGCACGTCGTGATTGACATTGTCGAAGAATTTTTTCAAATCAATGTCCACCACGTAGCGATAGCCTGAATCGATATTCTTTCTGACCTGTTTTACCGCGTCGTGGGCAGAGCGAAACGGACGGAACCCATCGCTTGATGTTGAGAAATCAGGATCAAACATGGGCTGCAAAACTTGTTGTATGGTTTGCTGAATCAAACGATCCAGTATCGTGGGTTTCGATATCTTGTGCCATCTTACCCACAGACTCGGCCTTCTATGACGTTTCTGTTCGTCAGCTCGTCGCTTTGCTACAGGCTTTGCACCAGAGGCGCACCTTCGGCCTTTCAGACTCCCGGTCACCCGGAACGCCCTTGCGGCTTACTAATGGGCTTCCGCCAAAGGACGGCGAACTCGCCAACTCGCCCATAAGGGACTTGCACCCTCTGGATAATTTGTGTATATTCAATTAAATTAAACACACACGCGCCATGCCAGGCACACACCTGTGCGTCAACTTGACTGCCTTGCTCTGGCGCGATTTCCGATATTTTTTTTGTTATTCAAGTTTTGTGCATTTTTTTAAATTTTGTGCGTAAGTTGCGGCAGCAGGTTACGCTTGTCGGTTATCAGAAAGGTTTATTATGGGCCTAATCCATATCGTATTGTATGCGTTGGCTATCATCGGCTTCATCCTTGTGGTCGGGATTATTGTTCAAATAAAGCAACAGAAAGAACTGAACAAAAAAGAGCAGGATTGATTTCAGTCCATTTCTCATAAACCAAGAATCTAAAAGAGAACTGAAAAATGAAAACACTCGACTGGAAACTGTTCAAAGCCATGCTCCGAAACCGAGGCTGCTATAAAATGAACCGGGACATGATCGGCTATTCGTTCGAATCGAATCTCGAACCGATTTCGAGAGAGGAGATCATTCAGTTCGCCCGGGCTACGAAGGATGACAATCCTGCCTATTTCTCCGATCAGCCCATTGCCCCGCCGTTTTTTCTGTCCAGGCTGATTTTCCCGATGATAAAGGATTTGTGGCGTCATAAAGACCTTCGTTTGAATATTTTGCGCGCGGTCTACGCGAACCAGCACATTCATTGGCATCGGCCGCTCCGCGCCGGCGACGCATTGAATATTCAAATCGAAGTCCTCGATATAACCGAAATCCCGGTCGGGGAATTGCTGGAAATTTCCGAAAAGGGATATTGCGGGAATGATCTTGTCGTAGAAGTAAGCACCTGTTTTATTGTGCGAGGAAAATCCAGGGCGCCCAAGAAAAAACTTAAAGAAGAGCAAACCCTGGAAGAAATTCTCCGTATTGAAATTCAAACCGAAGACGGACAGCAAATGCGGTTCGCCGAGGCTTCAGGGGATCATAATTTCATTCACACCAACAATCTATTAGCGAAATTAGCCGGTCTGCCGCGCACCATTATGCACGGCGCGTGCGTGGCTGCCATGAGCTGCTCGGCTCTCGTTAAAAATCAGCTCAACAATGATATCTCGCGATTGAAGAGCATCAGCGGTCGTTTTGGCAAACCGACAATTCCCGGGGACAGACTCACGCTGACGGGCTATGCTTCTTCAAACGAGAATGAGATTATCTTCGAAGTGCAGAACAGCGTTGGGCAGGTTGTTTTCAAAAACGGGATTCTGAAATACGTTTGAATCGTGCCCGGGCGTTTCATCCAAAGCGATTGTATTAAACAAAATAAGTTCATCAGGACACTGCCGCGAAAACTATGGGAGTGATTATTTTCTATTTTTGTCCTGCCATTCATTCCAAAAAATGACCTCTCCTTCAATATTTTCATTGATTCTTATCCTCAATTTTTGTACTATTTAACTTCTGAAAAAAAATACGAGGCACAAAAATTAGCGATCACAATATAAATCCCAATCAAATAACACTTGATTGTGACTACATTCAAAAACTCAACGTCACGCACGCGTTGCGAAAATCCACGGTGAAATCTGCTTTTCAAACGCTTCAATTACCGAAAGGCAGTCATGGGCTGGATGCCGGCTGCGGTGTCGGGCTTCATTCGGAAATGTTAGCCGGGATCATCGGTACTGCCGGCACAGTTGTTGGACTGGACATCTCCCCTGAATTCATCGAATATGCGCGGAATCTCGCCCGCGAAAAAAATCTCCAAAATCAAATTTCTTTCCAATTGGGCGATGTGAATCATTTGCCGTTTGAAGACAGCTTTTTCGATTGGGCGATTAGCGTGGACTGCGTGGGATATGCGCAGGGGAATCCATTCCCGGCGTTGAAAGAGATGAAGCGCGTGATAAAACCCGGCGGCCAAATCGCGATCCTTTTCTGGTCATCCCAGCAGCTTCTTCCCGGGTATCCCCAATTGGAGGCGCGGTTGAATGCAACGGCTTCGGGCATCGCGCCGTTTCATCCGGAATACGCGCCTCAATCGCATCCGTTTCGTTTGCTTCGGCCGATTTCACAAGCGGGATTCAGTGGTATTGATGTGCGCACGTTTACCGGGTCTTTTCATGCCCCATTGAGCCAGGACATTCGCGACGGACTCATTGCCTTGTTTGATATGCGATGGCACAATACGGAAACCGAGCTTTCTACAGAGGACCAGAAGTTGTTTGAAAAATTATGCGTTGTCAATTCGCCGGATTTTATTTTGAATATTCCGGAGTATTATGCGTTTTTTACATATTCCATGTTCGTCGGTTGGGCAAATGATTAAAATAGAACGCGGAAAACACGGATGACGCGGATTAACGCAGATTTTTTGAAATAAGCATATAATTTCGAAAGGACAGTCATGAAAAAATTCATTCAATATTCATTTATTTTTATTCTTATTTTTATCGCGGGCTGTACGAATAACAATCAGAATCCGGCCGAAAAAGTTGAAGTGGAATTCAAAAAAGTATTATCGACAAATGGCTCGACTCGTGCGACTGCCTATTCCATGAGCAACAAAATTATTTCGGGTGATGGTAAAATTTTCGTGGCCTGGTTGGATCACCTGGCCGATATTCAGGTGAAGTGCTATGACATCGCTTCAGAGATGTGGAGCGAAACCGTGCTCATGGGCACCGGCGTGGACAATCACAGCGGGCCGGCGATTACGATGGACAGCGAGGGTTATATTTACGCTGTTTTCGGTCCCCATCACGGGCCGTTTCAGTTCGCGCGCTCCAGCGTTCCGTATTCAATCGAAAAGTGGGACAGGCTGCCAAACTTTGGCTACACTGCGACTTATCCCAGCCTGATCTGCGGCCCGGACGACATGCTGCACATCACCTACCGCGGCGGCGATGAACCGTGGAAAATTATGTACCAGCAGAAGCCGAAAAACGGAGAATGGACCACGCCGCGGGAACTGGTCGATTCCAGCGTGGAAGACGGCTACACGCAATACGGCAATTCCCTAACTGTTGCTGCGGACAGCACGCTGCATCTCGGATTTCACATTTACGACTTTCATCCCAAAGCAGGCAAATTTGTGGGCTATCTCCGATCGCGGGACAATGGCGCTACATGGGAAATGGCGGAAGGCGTGAAGGTCGAATTGCCGGCCACGCCGGACACTCCCTGTTTTTTGGAGAAAGGCCCGGAGCTGGATATGCGCGTGACAACGCTGGTGACGGATGCCCAAAGCAATCCCTGGTTTCTGGCGGTGCATTTGGAATCCAGCCCGCGAACCGTGAAAATGTGGCGCCATAATGGCGAACAATGGCATGAGACCGACTTGTTGCCCATCATAAAAAAACACTTTCCTGATCATGAAGTGCTTTACGGAACCCTCACGTTCGATCGGGACGGCATGCTGTACATTGTCGCCACCATTCAGAGTCCGGATGCGGAAAAATGGTGGGGGGATCCGGGATTGGAAGTAATTTTGCTGACATCTGCTGATAAAGGAAAAAGCTTTTCGGTTCAGCCCATTTCCGAACCGGATCCTGACCTGCCCAACTGGTTGGCGAGCATCGAGCGGCCGTTCAGTCCCAAACCGATCGGCGTGCCATCGTTCATGTTTACGCACGGTGGCCCGGGCCAGGGCGTCACTGGCGGCGACGCGACCGAGGTGGTTTTTGTTCGGCTGAAAAAAGACTAACGAAAAATCCTATTTTTTCTGATAGTGCACCAAAGGTACATTTGATAATAGGGGATGTATCAAAAGTATTAAAAATGTACTTTCAATTAATCTGCCATTCCCCCAAAGGGACTTCCTTCGGGCGCCTGACGAAGCGAAGCGGAGTTCAGGAATATCTTCTGGCAGAGGAAGGAGGTTCCTGCATTCGCAGGAACGACATTTATGATTAATTACATGAATTGCTGAAATTGGACTTTTGATACAGCCCCTTCAAATCTGATATACACCAAAAGCAGAGTGGTTTTCAGATGCGTTATCCTGTCATGCCTGCGAATGTCGAAGATGCGCCCTGGCGTGCAGGCATATCCTCATTCTTGCAGAGGAGATTCCCGCATTCGCGGGAATGACATAAATAGTAAAAATCCGAAAACCAATTTGTCAGTAGTATACTATTTCGAAACTGAATCTTCATTCAATTATCCGGAGGAAAAATGAAAACTGAGACGACAATGAACCGCTGGTTTGTAGTTTTAGGTGCGATATTAATTCAATTGTGTTTAGGCGCAATTTATGCATGGTCGGTATTCACGCCGGCGCTCACTGAAGCCGGCTGGTCTAAAATGCAAACCCAGGTCGTGTTTTCCATGGGGCTTGCCTTTTTCGCTATTGTGATGGTGTGGGCAGGAAAAAAGCTGGGCGACTTTGGTCCACGCAAACTGGCCATGGCCGGCGGTATCACGCTGGGATTGGGATACGCGCTGGCCGGCTTGTTCGGCGGCACCAGTTTCTGGGTATTGTTGATCACCATCGGCGTCATTAGCGGCTCAGGCATTGGGCTGGCTTATGTGGTTCCCATCGCAGTTGGCATTCGCTGGTTCCCGGACAAAAAAGGCATGATCACCGGCCTGGCCGTTGCAGGATTTGGCTTTGGCGCCATGGGCTGGGTAAAATTTGCCGGCGAATGGGGGCATTTAATCGACTCATTCGGCCTGTCCACAACATTCATTTTTTACGGAATAGCCTTCGCTGCGCTGGTACTGTTAGGCGGCGTGTGGATGGTGTATCCGCCGGCCAACTGGAAACCAGCAGGTTTTGAGCAAAACCTCACCAAAAATTCGGCATCGAATCCCTCAGCCAATGTTGATTTCACCAGCAAAGCAATGCTGAGAACGCCTCAATTTTATCTGATATTTTTCACGTTTGTGTTCAGCGCCGGGGCAGGACTCATGTCCATCGGTCTGATGAAGCTGTACCCCATGGAAGCCCTGCAACAGGCGGGTCTCAGTGAAGCTGCAGCCAGTGGCATCGCAGGCACGGCCATGGCGGTTTTTTTCAGCCTGGCAAACGGCCTGGGCCGAATTATCTGGGGGACGCTGAGCGATAGACTCGGACGGAAATTGTCCATAATTATCATGACCGGCACCCAGGGCGTGATTGTGTTTTTATTCACCATGATGGCTGGAAATGAAATGTTGCTCTACCTGGGCGCCACCCTCATCGGATTTAATTTTGGCGGGAATTTTTCGCTGTTCCCCACCATCACCGCGGATATTTTTGGCACCAAAAACGTGGGGGAAAACTATCCTTTTGTGTTTTTAGCCTATGGCGCCGGCGGCATTCTCATGCCCAGCCTCGGCGGCATGTTGGGAGACATGGGGAATTTTCAGTTGGCATTCAGCATTTGCGGATTTTTATGCCTGGTTGGAATGGTGCTGACGATTCTGGTGAAACCGGTCGGCAGTGAAGCCTGATCCAATCAACAATGAAACGTTAAAAGTTTTGCCCTGAATTTTGCGGACAAATAACTTGAAAAGACATTCAAAAAATATTACACTATCGAAGCGCTAAATTGAACCGAATTTTCGAAAAAAAAATTTATGAAGGTTCCAGGGAAAAAAATCATCGCCATTATGCTGCTGGCGCTCATTGGTGTGAACTGCACCAAATTGATACCGATCCCACAAAATGAATACAAAAATCTGGACGCTTCAAAAAGAAATATTTATCGCGTCACAACACTGGATTCGCGCATATATGAATTCAAGAATTTCTCGTTTACCGAAAACGTGCTAATCATTCACTATCCCAAAGACGCGTACCGGGGTGAAGAAAATATCAGAATTCCAGTTCAACAGATCAAATCATTTGAGAAGCTGGAATTTCATAAAGGCAAAACAGCGATTTTGCTTTCCGGGATATTTCTTGTGTTAGCCGGGTTTGTATTTTTTTTGGTGACCATGGCCAATATTGGAGCCTCGCTTGAATAAGTAATTCAAATACTCTAACTTGTTGTAAGCATTAGTTTTTTTGTTGATTGTTTAAATTGGAGATAAAATGAACGAACCAGGATTTAAAAAAGCTGGTGAAACCGAACAACGGCTGTACGGTCCGCGAAAGCTTTTGGTGTGCGGTTTCGCGGCATCGGAGCATGAGCCATTTTGGGCCATGCTCCAAAAAATGGAATTCCCTGAATTGTCCGTCGTTTTTATTACAGACGATCAGGCAGAGGAAATAATCAAAGAACTGTTCGAGCTTCAGGACAAATCCGGCATGGGAACAAATTCTACACTGGAACGCGCGACAATCATGGCAGGCATAACAGAATTGGAATTGAACCTTCTCATTCGCGGCTACAGAGAGACCGGACTCCCTTCGCAATTGTGGGCGGCCCTCACGCCAACTTCAGAGAACTGGACATTGAGCGCATTGTTGAAAGAACTCAGCGCCGAACGCGAAGAATTCAAAAAAATGAAGCAGAAAAAACAAGGATCGTAAACCATGAATAAAATCAATCATGAAAACCACAATGATCGCTCGGACGTGGCCGGCGAACATAAAATCGGTGATATGGGACAGCTCATCCTGTTCATACTTTTTTTAATTGTCTGGATTGGAGATTCGTTTTTCCTTCACTACTCCACATTTTTGGCGGACCGAATAACGATTTATGTCCGCGTGCCGGTATTCATTATCACATTCATTGCCGGGGCTTTCATTGCGCGAACCGGACTGGCCGTTGTGTTCGGGGAAATTCGGGAAGAGCCCTATGTCATTCGCGATGGTGTGTTCTCCGTGGTTCGCCATCCCATTTATCTCAGCGCGCTTTTGCTTTACGTATCTTTTTTCATCCTGACTACATCGCTCGTTTCGTTTGCTATGTTTTTAATTATCTTTCTGTTCTATCATTTTATTTCCCTGCATGAAGAAAAATTACTGGTGGCCAAATTCGGTGAGGAATATGAAAAATACATGGCCGACGTTCCCATGTGGCTGCCCAGCTTCAAGGGGAAGCGGTAAACCTGGAACTTATCGATTATCCCATCGCGACTATCCAGGATCGGGATCCGGTATCATTCCGAGTTACACATAAATTAAAAAATAATCACGAGGGAAAATGCCGACACATTCAGCAGCCGAAGCGCTGAAAATTTTTCGGGATGGCAGCCAGTTTCAATGGCGCGTCATTCCCCTTTTTGCGCTTTGTGGTTTTACAAAATTGGATATAAATGAAGGCAATCGACACAAAAACAAGGAGCATCCATGGAATTAAAATCTGAAGTCAGGAAATATTTCTCAGAGCATCAGGGTGAACTAAAGAAGAAAATCATCGAACTGGTGACTGAAATGGTCAGAGAGAAAACCGTCAATGTAGTCTCCGAAAAACTGTCGGACCATCCGTATTTAAAAATTCGCGGCGAAGAATACCGCGTGGCCAAAATCGTGAAGCGTGAATTTGACCGGATGGGGATTCCTTTCGAAGAATTCGCCCGCATGGAAGGCCGACCCAATGTCATCGGGAAAATGGGAAAGAATACGTCAGGCAAACGGCTGCTTTTGCCGGCGCACATGGATGTGGTGCCGGCCGGCGAGGGCTGGGATACTGATCCGTTCGAGGTCGTCGAAAAAGACGGGCAACTCATTGGCCGTGGCACCCTGGACAACAAAGGCCCGCTGGCATCGATCATCGTCGCTGCGGATGTGTTCAAAAAACTCTGTTTCGACGAAAAATTGAACGGCGAACTGCTCATCGCTGCTTTGTCCGACGAAGAAGCCGAAGATCCGGATGGCATCGATTACGGCATTGGCTATCTCATGCAGGAAAAACTGATACAGCCCACGCACGCCATTATTCCTGACATTGGCGAAAATATGACCGGCATCGACATTGCGGAAAAGGGGCGGACGGTTTTCAAAATAACCGCGCTGGGCAAACAGGCGCACGGGTCCACCCCGGAAAAGGGCATCAACGCGGTGTACATGGTGGCGCGGCTGGTGACAGAAATTGAAAAAATGAAATTCGATTACCAGGTTCACCCGGTGCTTCACCATCCTTCACTGAATCTCGGCGAGATTCACGGCGGCGCTGCGCCCAACATTGTGCCGGGCACCTGCTTCATCTATCTGGATATACGAACTGTGCCGGGCATGACCAAACAGGGTGTTCTGGATCAGTTGAAAACCTGCGGCGAAAGGATTAAAGGCGGGAATTTCAAATATGAGGTCATGTCCTGGAATGAACCCCACGGCATCGAACCGGATAATGAGCTCGTGAAAACCATACAATCCAATACCGAAGACGTGTTAAATCTTCGGCCGGAACCGTATGGCATGGGAGGCGGCACTTACGCCAAAACCCTGAATGTGAACGGCGTGCTGGCTGTTGGCTGGGGTCCCGGCGATGACGACGCGTTTCACGTGGCCAATGAATCCGTGGAAATTCAACAACTGATTGACTTTGCTCAGCTTACATGCCTCGTGGCTATCGATTTGTTAGTTTGATTTTTTAATTTAATTTCACATACAATTTTGCCCGGGGATACCTCTCAGAGAATCAATGGAACCTTTGTGTTTTGGTCCTCGGACAAAAGATTTTATGGAGTGTTAATTTCTTCGTTTATGAATACAAAAAAACTGGACATGGTCGTCACTGACCTGGATGGCACGCTGTTCAATGACGATCACTATGCAAGTGAAAAGGATAAACAAACACTCGAACGGCTCGGGACTATAGGTGTTCTACGCGTTGTGGCAACAGGCCGAAATCTTTTTTCAGCGAACAAGGTTCTCGATCCGGATTTCCCCATCGACTACCTTATTTTTTCATCAGGGGCCGGCCTCATTGACTGGTCGACAAAAGCATTGCTCTATGCCTGCGATTTGGAAGCAACGCACATCCAAAAAATCAGCGATGCGCTCATCCAAAGAAAAATCGACTTTATGATTCACAAACCAATCCCGGAAAACCACCATTTCATCTATCATCATTCGGGCAGTCATAATCCTGATTTCGCGAATCGAATAAAGCTGTATGAAGACTATGCAGCGCCGCTGGACAGCAACATGGCTGAATTTGGAGATGCCTGTCAATTTATTACCATCATTCCCAATGATATTTCGTTGTTTGACCAACTGAAGGATGAGCTCGCTGATTTTAAAGTCATCCGCGCCACCTCACCTCTGGATGGCAAAACCATGTGGGTGGAAATCTTCCCGCCGGAAGTATCCAAAGCTCAAGGCGCCCGGTGGCTCTGTAAGAAATATGGAATTCGCAGGCAACACGTGCTTGCCATTGGCAACGATTACAATGATCTGGATTTGCTCCATTGGTCGGAAAACAGTTACGTTGTCGAAAATGCGCCTGCTGAATTAAAAAGCCAATTTAACATAACGAAAAGTAATCTGGAACATGGATTTTCACACGCGGTGAAGCACTATTTCGATTTTTGAAAAGTAATCAACATAATTCTTCCCACAAGATTAAGGAATAAAAATGCACGTCTCCTATGATTTTGAACCGGTCCTCCGACTGATTGAGCAGAATCCAGAGGATCCACCTTACACTGCCCTATTTTACGATCCGGTGGATATCGCAATTCAAAAACCGAACAATGAAAAATATGATGAACGCCACGAAAAAATTCGGAATTTTCTCTTCTCAAAAAATATTCGTCAGGCGAGGCAATTATTTCTGTCCAATGAAATTACATTGCTGAATCGTGCCAATGGAATATTGATCGATTCTGCGCTTACCGTGGAATTAGGGCCCATGGTAAATTCTGAAAGAACCGGCCAGGACCAGCTCGATGATATTTTCAGGGAATTTGAAGCGATCAAACAAGCGGATGGGTGTTTGCTTGTTGTGAAGAACAGCTCACCAGATGATCATCCGGCGTATTACGCGGCCACATGGGGTGGAATTATGTCCAATTCCACCTGTCAGCTTGGCTGCAACGGCGTTATCACCGATGGCTTTGTCAGGGATCAATACCAGCTTGAATCCATTGGTGAAGATTTTAACTATCTCGTCTTCGGCAAAGGCAATTGCGCGCTGGATGCCCGGGGACATTTGCAAATCAACTCGTATCTTCAACCCATTACCATGAAAGGGCTGAATTTAAGAAATGATGAAAAAAATGAGGTCACCATTCATCCAGGGGATTTGGTGATCGCAGATAAAGATGGCATCATTGTAATTCCCCATGAAATCGCAGGAGAAGTCATTGAATTATCTATCGAACGTTACGACGCTGAAAAGTATATCGTTCATGGCATCAGATCCCAGGAAAAGGAAAACGTAATCCCATTTATCAAAAAGCACGGCATTTTATAACAGGAGCATTCATGAAAATCACAGATATTCGCGTCCGCACCGTGGCCGTTCCCATTGATGCCCCGACCAGGCACTCGTATGCATCGCCCACGCATTATATCAGGAATATTGTTGAACTGGACACTGATGAAGGCCTGACCGGTTTGGGAGAGACCTACAGCAACGTGAGCAAGTCTTCTTTTGACTCAATAAAAAAATGCATCATTGGCGAGGATCCATTCAACCTCGAAAAAATTCGAATTCAAATTTCCCAGCGAGGGTATTTCACAAGACAGCCGCTTATTCTGGCTCCCATCGAGTTTGCCTGTTACGATCTGCAGGGAAAATTCACGGGGTTGCCGGTGTATCAATTGCTCGGCGGCAAAGTACGTGATAGCGTGCCGCTGTCCGCGTACCTGTTTTATCGCTACAACAATCAGGATGGAACAGGGGAAATTTCAAACCCTGAACAGATGGTTGAACACTGCAAACATCTGGTCAAGAAGCATGGATTTAAAACACTGAAGCTCAAAGCCGGCGTATTCGATCCGGAACTTGAATTTCAAACGATTGTGGCGCTGCGGGAAAATTTTGGCGCGGAATACCGGTTAAGAATCGATCCGAATGCGATCTGGTCCCCGGCAACTGCCATGCGAATCGGGGCGAAGTTAATCCCCTACGACCTTGAATATTACGAAGATCCGACATGGGGAATAAAAGGGCTGGCGCGCGTTAATGAAAAACTGCCGATTCCAATATCGACCAATATGAGTGTCATAGAATTCGAGAATCTCGGACCGGCAGTCGAGATGAAAGCCATCGATTGCATTTTGAGTGATCCCTGGTACTGGGGCGGCATGTATTACACGAAAATCCTGGATATGACGGCCAAACATTTTGGAATTAGTGTGGGAATGCACAGCGGTGTAGAACTTGGTGTCGGGCTTTCAGTGATGCTCCATGTTGCCAGCACCATGCCGAATCTTGTCCATGCCATTGATTCTCACTACCATCACTTGACAGATGACATCATCAAAGGGAAAATGTTTGAATACAAAAATGGCAGCATGGCGCCGCCGGATGCTCCCGGGTTGGGCGTGGAACTGGATGAAGAGAAAATGGCACGGTATGAATCGGAATTTAATGCCATGGCTCAAAATGATTATGGCTATCCTCCGGACCCAAAACGTCCGGCGTGGTATCCGGTTATCCCGAGTTGGTGATCGATTCAAAGAATACCTATTTTTCCACAATAGTTTTACTTTGTCACATTTAAAAATTGGGTAAACCAGTGGCCTCTGCCATTGGTGAGAAATCCATTTAATATTGGTCTGTATGAAAATACCTGCAACAACGAATAAAAAACTGGGGAATTATAAAGTCTGTGGCTGAGGCCACTGACCTACCCCCTGCTTTACTTTAATCTGACAAATTAGAAATAGTTGGTAGAATTTATCGAAAATTACGAAGGTAAAATTGAATGAAACTGAAAAACCGTATTGCATTGATTACCGGCGCCAGCCGCGGGATTGGTGAAGCGCTTGCCATTGGATTTGCCAAACAGGGCGCGGATATTTTTGTGCACTACCATTCGCAACCTGAACTGGCTGAAAATGTTGCCGAACAGATAAAAAACATGGGGCGCCGGGCATGGTTGATCAAAGGAGACATTGCCAAGCCGGACGAGGTCGCCCGGATATTCGACTTCATCCGCGAAGCGACATCTCGCCTTGACATTTTGGTGAACAATGCCGGCTTTGAATTTGGCAAACCGTTCTGGGAATTTACCGTGGAAGAATGGGATAGCATTCTGAACGTTAATTTACGCGGCGCTTTTCTGTGCGCCAAATACGCCACCCAAATGATGCTGGAGCAAAAGTACGGGAAAATCATCAACATATCTTCCATTCACGACACTGTTTCCCGAAAGGGCTTTCTCCCCTACTGCGTCGCCAAAGCCGGCATGCTCATGCTCACCAAAGCGGCTGCTCTGGAATTGGCAGAACACCATATTCATGTGAACGCCATCTCTCCCGGCGCAATTTATACGGACATGAACAGAAAACAGTTGGATGAAATGGAACCGGAATTTTCAAGGGAAAATATTCCGTGGCAAAGAATCGGACGGGTTGATGAAGTGGTTGAAGCTACGGTTTACCTCGTGTCCGATGACGCCTCATACGTTACCGGTACCACAATTTATATCGATGGCGGGTATCATCTCAATGCAGTGAGAAAATGAAAAATGGCCCCTTTTATCGAAATTGAAGATGGCATCTATGCTGTGAATACACAGATGAGTGACGTATTTGTTCGTTCATTTATTATTCATCAGAATGATTCAGCGGTTATAATTGACACCGGTTTGAAAAAAACGCACCACAAAATTGTAGAAACACTGAAACAGCTCAACATTTCAAATGACCGCGTAAAATGGATCGTCAATACCCACAGCCATCATGACCACATTGGCGCTAATTGTGAATTAAAAGAATATTTCAGTAACCAGGTTATTGCGCATCGACTGGCAGTGCCCTGGATTGAAAATCATGAATTGCAGTTTCGAGAATTTTTGTGCAGGTTTCCAGACGAATTAGAGCCGAATGATGAAATGAAAAATTTTTTCTTTGATAATCTGGGCAGGGCCTGTGGAGTAGATCGTACATTCGAATCCGATATCCAAATACATGTGGAAAACAGAATGTTGAAATTGATTCACACACCGGGCCACAGCGCCGACTCGATCAGTGTTTTTGATGCAAACACAAATTCCATCATCACCGGAGATTCGTTGATGGGTGATGGCGTTGCCGATACTATCCCGCAATATGATTGTGTCGAAAAGTATTGTGCAAGCATCGAAAAAATCAGGAAAATGAACGTTGATCATATTTTTACCGCGCATTTTGATTCAATTGCCGGAGCAAATTGCCGACGATTCTTGCACACATGTGAAGAATCAGTGAAGCGCGTGGACGATGCTATTCGGGAAATTACTTTTAGCGGGAAAAAATCCCAGCGTCGGTTGAACATCGCCAGGCAACTGTGCCATCGACATAATAAACGATTAACGATACAGACATTGTACACCGTCGAGGCGCACCTTTCAAGCTACCATTCATAAGTTGACAAATAGATCATCAGATTAGCGTTTATGTTTCATCTCTTTTTACGCTCGAAACGTTGTTTCACAAAAATTAATTCGCTTTAAATGAGACACCTAAATCCGCCTCACTCACATTCAACTCCCCTCATTTCTGTTTGTTTATTTATCAGTTACAATATCGCCCATTTTTGATTATTAGATTCAATAAGCTTCTTACAAGGCGTCTCAATTCAATTTTTTCGTGAGACATAACAAAGAAAGTCAAAATTTGTTTCGCAGTAACTTCATTATTATCTTATTATTAAACCATACTAATCGAAACATTTTTCTGTGGCATGCTGTTTGTATATGTAATCAATAGAGGTTCAAAATAACAAGATTAACAATTTTTGAGAGGAGATCAACCATGAAAACGAGAAACTTACTTTTTAGCGGACTGGCAATTTTATTGCTTTTACTTTTTGTTTCCCATAACGATTCTTATGCGGAAGTCAAAAGAATTAGCGTGGGCGATAATTCTGATGCAATTCCTGCTGGAAAATCATTTGTTCATGAAAGTGAAGATATCGATCTGGAAGTAACCCCTGGCAGCGATGATGATGCTCTGCCGTCAGGTAAAAAATTCCAAATCCAAAGACAGGCAGAATCGTTTCAGAAATTAATAGAGGCTACTTATCGATCTGCGGTAGAGAGAATTTATCGCATCGTTATCCCGAGTTGGAATCAATATGAACTTGCTGAATAATTGGCTATTTCATTCCCGATAAATCAACTAAAAAACCCTGATCTGTTACGGATCAGGGTTTTTTGTTTGATATAAAAAAAATGTAACTACTCAGGTATTAGCCTTGGAAGCCGCTGAAGCGGCTAACTACGTATGTGTGAATCTATTATCACCATGCTGAATCTGAAGCATGGTGCTGATTCAATATTGTACCAACACCACGATTTATTGTAATGCGATAAGTGAAACAAAAAGCAGACAGCGGCTTTCGGATTACCTGCGCTGAGTCGTTACAAAACAATATTGCTACGTGTCAAATTAAAATCAACCGGACGTTATTCCTGATTTCCACGACTCAATTTCTTTACGATTTCATTTACAATTTTATTTTCAAATTTAAAAATGGGTTCAGGATCAGGATATGAGTTCCGCCAGGTATTCAATTTGGAATGGGTCTCATCTACAACTATCTTTTCGATTTTAAGCAATGAAGGCATTGAATTCGGCCACTCGGTATTCACCAGTTCGGTTGTGTTCAAATATTTTTTCAGCGATGAATCCGGGTAAACGTTCCCTTCGATTTGATGAATGAGATCATTCAAGAGCGACGTTTTATCCCCATCCAGTTCCGGCGGGACATTGCCGGCAGCGGCCCAGAGAGGAACCGCCACGCCGCAGACTGGTTCGCCCAAAATAATCCACATGGTTGTCAGTTTAGCCGACTCGCCGGGAAGCACCCCGTGAAAAACCGCGCACGACGCTGTTCGGAAACGATTGATAGAGTCGTGCGTTTTGATATACCCAACATGATTTCCGTCTTCGCTGCCTGTGAATGGTAAAGGGTAGGGATCGGTTTGGTCGTTTTTCAAATCGCGGGCGATGAATTTGAGCATGGTTTCGTGACTCAGATTTTGCTCACGGATGAATTTCTCAAGCAATTCATTGGCCCGATTGTATCGAATATGTCCGTAGCCCTTGCCGGTTCCGGTTTTGGCGAAGTTAGCCCTGGCCACGAATCCAGGGGGCGCTATGTTTGGGTCATTGGCGTCGAATTTGGTGAACGTGGTGTTGCCGGTCTCGAAAATCACTGCCGCGCCGGTGGAATCGATCACGCCGAAATTGGCTTTTGTGTCGCGGTCGGTTTCGTTGGTTCGGATAAGAAGCTTTTCAAATTCAGCTACAGTGGCGCATTCCATCAGCGCCAGTTTCATGAACGTGCCCTCGGCGTCAAGGGTGTCGCCCTCCAGGTCCTGGGATTCGGAATTCATGATGGCAAATCCTGCTGCATTCACGCCCATCCACACCTGGGATCGATCCCCGGCATTGATCACCCCAATATAGGGAAATCTTCCATCATCGAAAAATGCGACCTCATTATTCAGATGGCTGGTGTCGCGATTTTTCCAGAGCAGGGGGCGGCCATCGACTGTGGCCTTGCCGGAGATGACGGCAACCGTGCATTCTTCACCGGCGAACAGAGATAACGAGGTTAAAATACAAATAAAAATTATCAAATAAATCGCTTTTCGCATGCAATGTGTCTCCATGATTAATCCGTTTCAAATTCCTGGCGCTTCACCAAATCAACAACAAAAAATCGGTTCGGTTCAAAAATCGTGATGTATTTATTATGGCCATAGGAATCCATAAGTACAGAATATGCAATATTAATTCCAATTTTTTCCGCGAGCTGCAGATTCAGTCCCAAATTATTATTTTTGGGAATCGTGAGTCGAATCAGGTAATTTTCACTTTGTTTTTCAAGAGTCGTTTTCAGTTCGACGGTACTGGCAAGTTGTTCATCGTGAAACGGCCATTTTTGTGGATCAGAACAATTGTTAATTTGAACCGTTGATTTCAGTGTCAAATCTTTTTTCGGCTCCAGCGTGATAAGATAATTGTCGCGACCGATGAACCAGCCATTCGCGTCGGCATCGATCATCAGTTTAATGGGGGCAATCCGATCTATTTCAAATGCAAAATATAAATTGGTAGAATCCCACCGGGCAAATACATTGGAATGGATTCGATTATCCATGAGACGTGCGAAACTGAGTTCACTTCTCAATTCGCCGGTGCTGTCATCAATGAGATCGAAATGGCTAAAATGAATTTTCGGTTCAAAAGGATAGAGGGGATATGGATCGTCATTATCGAGAATCCCATCGCCATCCGTGTCCGGGTTGAGCAGATTGGGAAACAGCGCACTTCCGCCGTAATTTTCTCCACATCCTTCCACGATCCAATTCGTGGAAATCACTTCTTCCAGATCAGAAGCGCCATCCCCGTCCGAATCCGCAAATCTCGGGCTGCTCTGCAAACGTTTTTCATTTAGTGGTAGCTGGGGCATATCATCGGGGATGCCATCCATATCCGAGTCCTGTGCGACCTGTAAATCGCCGAAATTCAAATCATACCAGTTCGCGACCGGCCAGTTACGGAGTATCCAGGCATTTCCGTCAAAATGTTCGCCGAAATCATCCGCGGTATTAATTGTGGGTGAAAAATGACAAAACCAGTATTCCGGATAACCGCTGTGCATGAACAGCTCGTCGAGTTGATGATGGAATTCATGCACCATCAGCCAGTTATTTCCTGAATTGTGATTGGCTCTCGTGGCCTCCCAATAGGAGATGCCGTATTGATTGTTGGCGCCATAACCGGCAGTGAATCCACCGCCGCGGCCGCGCAATTCGAACTCCCCAATTTTTTCATTGTAATCCCGAACGCAGGCCAGGTACAAAACTCCCACATAATCCTCGATTTGCTTTCCCGCATGTTTGATCGACTTTTCAACCCGTTTTTCCAGAGGCGGATACCACCATTCCGTACCAAATATCTCATGCCGATATAATTTTTCTTCCACAATAATGAACTCATTATCCAGGAACAGGTTCATGCCGGAATTCACCCAGTAAAACCGAATGCCATCCAGGATTTGTGATTTAATTCGTATCAATTCCACATTGGGTAAATCTGGCATTTCCGGCCAGTGCGTCTCAACGGTTGCAGTGTCAATGACATTGGTAAAAATGATGGTTGCAATCGGAAGCCGCCAAAAATGCTTTTTCCCTTGCTCCGGAGGCGTTATGAACGCATATTTTTTTGAAAATCCATCCCCTTTCGGAATGGTTCGAACCGTCGGAGAAAATTGAAAATGATAGGTTGTTGAAGGAAGAAGATTTTTCAGAGAAAATTGATGCTTGAATTCCAGTGGCGACGTTTCTTCATGCACCACAAGTCGTTCTTTTTTCACGCGGATGGTTGCTTTTTCCTTTTCAGCGGTGAACAGCCTGATGGTCGCCGATCTGTTATTCGGAAATGACACGATTGGGCTGGGATCGGACAGGTCTGAATCCACGATAACGAGACGACTGTTCTTGAAGTCCGATATGAGAACATGACCTGATTTGTCCAGGGCCAAACCATGGGGCAAAAACCCATGAATCGAGGCAGCTTCGAATTCCTTTTTTTCATTCCCGGCGCTATCGAATAATCGAATCACATTTCCCACAGCAACATAAATTTTGTCGTCACAAGCAAGAATGTCCCGCCCCTGGCCGGCGTCATAATTAAAACCGGAATGCCAGATGTAGTTCCCGTTCTTTACGGCGTATATTTCAACTCGATTCAGCCCATTATTCAGAACATAAATTTTATCTTTTCGAAGCGCAATGCCGGATGGATTGCTCAGCCTGTCTTCACCGAAAATTTTCCTGTGATGAAGTTTTTTATCGAATATCTGAACGCGGTTATTTTTCGAGTCTGCCACATAAATATTGTCCTGTTGATCCACGCACACATCCAGCGGCGTATCGAATTGGCCTGCACCCTTTCCCTTGTAGCCGATCGAATTTTTCCATTCGCCGTTTTCTTCAAATATGTGAATTCTGTGAAGACCGCGATCACAGACCGCGTAATCCCCATTCTTTAATTGTGTGACGGACACAGGTTCGTCCAGTTGGCCTTTTTCATTCAATGGCGCACCAAATTGGCCGATGGGATTTCCTTGCCAGTTGAGTAGTTGAACAGCACCCCTGGCCGGATTGGGCGCGACGATTTCATTTTTTTTATTGACAGCAATATGATGCAGCCAATTCAAAGCGACTTTTCTGCCGGTGGTACGATATTTCGTCAGTGTGAAATTATCAAATTTGATTTTCCCGCCGGAGGACTGCAACCCGCAAAAGCCGGCGCGGAAAACAAGCGGTTCAGAAGCAATGGGTTCGTCGTCCAGAAAAATGGCGTAATGCCCCATATCCAAATCAATTCGCATTTTGAGACGGTGCCACTTGTTCAAAAATTTTTCTTTTTCGAACCGCACGCTGCGGGTTGCTTCATAACCACCCTGCATGAAATAGCCAACCAGCATTGTTTGATCCGATTCAAATCGGCTCATGTGGGAAAATGCTGTGGAAGCATCATCCATTGAATGGAAAAAGAACCCGGCGCCCGGCTCGCCCTCGATCACCTTGAAATCGACTTGCATTTCAAAAGAAGTATCAAGATACATGTCGAGCAATGCGCCGCAATCGTATTCCTTTGATTTCTGAAAATAGACGCCATCCTCTACCTGCCAGAATCCTTTTGTCACATGCCAGACCGGCGATCCATTGGCCCCATTCAGGTACGACTCAAAATCATCCGAAAATATAACATTTTGTTGCTGTGAGAGCACACTTCCCACAAACAACAGACTCACCAAAATCCCCAAACTCACCTTATTCATCCCAAAACCTCCGTGTTATTTTTTCTCACTCGTATCAGATTTCGCCACTGATACAGAATCTATTTTTGATGCTGTTTTTTCAACACGGCCATCAGGCTCTTCAACAATTTTTTTCAGCTCGGAGCTGTTCGACGCCGGCGTTGTTTCTTTCAAATTCAGATTGGCATTCTCGCTCCTTTCCTTTTTATTTGATATTACATCTGTCTTTTTTTCTGACTTCGCATTTTCTTTCATTTGCCGGCCCATTTTCATGGCGGCCAAACCGGTTTCTCCTGATTTTGAAATATGTGTTTGAACAAACATCCAGCGTCCGCTTACTTTTTGCAGTACCGCTGAGAAAAGAAATCGGTGCATTTCCGTGCGGCTGGCCCGCGTATGTTCAACCTGATTCACGGAAGACACCCAGGCAAAATTCCCTTCAAAATTCATGTGAATTTTTTCATCACGCCGCCATATTCTTACTTTTTGCAGAGAGGCGAGATAACCCTGCCAGTTATCGCGAATCTGTTCCCAACCCACGGATTGTTCCTCGCTTTTCGGACCGAGCGCCACGGCAGTGGAGTCCTGCTTGTAGAGCGCCATTATTGCGTCTGCATCTCGTGCCTCCTGAGCCGCATAGAATTTGCTTAATGTCTGCTGCACCATCTGCTGCGCGTCTTTCACTTCATCAATTCGCACACAATTCAGTCCCAGCGTTAAGGTAACAGCCAAAATTATAAACAACTTTAAAAATTTCATCTTTGCTCCTTCTCTAAAAAACAAATCCAAATGGTTCGCCCAAATTTTTAATGTGACAACATATTATCAAATATTCCTTCGAAAGGATCGTCGAATTCCAGCCCCTAATCAAGCGGCTGACAACTGGGGCACACATAATGCGCCGTGGAACCTGTTTTGATCTTCTCCGTTTCTGTTCCGCACACCGGGCATTGAGCGCCTTCCATATAGGCAAATGAAAGCAATTCCAGCGTGTAATCGCCTTTTTGTCCGAAGAAATCCACTTCGTAAAAACTGGAGCCTTTATCCACGGCTTCTTCCAGCACGGACTCTATGGCCTCGTATAGCATCTCAATGTCTTCCTCGGTAAGGCAGCTAATTTTTTTCAATGGATGAATTCTGGCCTGAAATAAAATTTCCTGAATATAAAAATTACCGATTCCCCGAATGTATTTCTGATTCATTAATAAAGATTTTATAGAGCGTTTTCGATCCTTTAATAGATTTTTAAACTCATCGAAAGATAATTCCAGAGCATCCGGCCCCAATTTGTCTGTCATGGGATTCGCTTCCCCCTTCAACACAAGATGAAAATACCCGAACCATGAAAGCGTAATATAAAAACCTGACTGGTCTGTAAAACGCACATTAAATTTTACATTGCTTGGGATTTCAGCAGGGCTTATGAAATAGAGCAATTCACCTCCCATCCCCAGACTGAGAAGCAGGTGGTCACCACGCTCAAGATGAATATCGACCCATTTACCCAAAGGCATAACTTTTTTTATTTTTTGTCCAACGAGATGCCGGGCATAGTCTTCTTCCGGACGATTGAGACATTTTGATTGATAAATAGCGACTTCTTCAATCTTTTTTTCTGCAATAGTCTCATTCATCTGCTTACTGATGACGACAATTTCAGGTAATTCAGGCATTTTATTTTTCCTCGATTTTAATGATTGGAATCAATTATCTGCAACACTTTTTCGATCTCGTACTTTTTGTTGTAAAAATGAATTGCAATGCGCACCCATCCTTCGCGCAATGAACAGACAATTTTTTCACTCTCAAGCAATTGATACAATTTTTCGCTGCTCACACGCGGTGATTTAAATGAAACAATGCCGGCGCGAAGACTGCTTTCCCGGGGTGTTAATATTTCGCATCCTCTTTTCCGTAATTGTTGCATTGTCCATGCTGTCAGGTCCAGAATTTTGGATTCGATAATTTGTGGCCCAATCTCATTGAGAATAGTCAAAGATTCCGTTAAACCGAATAAACCAATGTAATTTTCATTGGCAGGCTGAAATCTGCCGGCGTGTTTTTTAAGGGGGCGAACCGGGTACAGGCTGGACAAATCTTCGTACTCTGCGCTGAACCAGCCAATTTTAAATGGCACCAGTTTATCCATAATTTCAGGTCGGATGTAAAGCATGCCGGTACCGGCCGGTCCCTGAAGCCATTTCATCCCCCCGGCTGTGAAAAAATCGACGGGTGTCTGTTTTAAATCCACCTTCACCGCGCCCAGCGCCTGGATGCCATCGACAATTAGCCAGGCATTACTTTTTCGCGCGATTTCTCCAAGGCGGTGCAAATCCATTCGATAACCGCTCAAAAAATGGACATAATCCACAACCAGGGCGCGTGTGTAACCATTGATCTTGCGTTCCAGCCTGGCGTAGAAATCATCGCTGTTTTGCAGCGGCACGTAACGCTTTTCAACCTGGGGAAAGCAATACGCTGCCAGGTACAGGCTGGCAGGGAAGGCATCTTCCTGCACGACCATGTTATCTCCCGGCTGCCAGTCGATGGAATGCAGGGCAATTTCGAGTCCATCTGTGGTATTTTTGATGAAAGCGATTTCATCGTCGGCCACATTCAGCAGCCTCGCCGCCTGATGCCTGAAATTATCGTAACTCTGCAGCAATTCATCGAACGGTGGTTCTCCGGAGTTTTTGAGTTGCTGGATGAAATGCGTCATTGTCTCGGCAGAGCGAGCAGGGAGCATGCCTGTGGAAGCGTGATTAAAATAAGTAATTGAAGGATCGAAGGCAAATAAGCTGCGGTAATTCGTTTCCAACGGGGCGTCCTTTCTCCAAAAAACAGAGGCAAATGAAATAGAATTAATCTAATCATTTTAACAACGATAGTCAAGATTTTTTTGAATGGAGAAAGTGAATAATGTGAAATGTGAGACGGCCTGCGGAATGTAAAATGCAAAATGAAAAATGAAAAATGACCGAGCAGCAAGAAATAATTTAGTACCGAAATCAAAACCTTCCAGAAAACACGATCTCTCAATTTTTCATTTTTAATCTGTAACTGTTCAGCCACAAAGTCTCTGTGTCTCGGTGGCATTTTTCATAAGGCTGAATAGTAACGAATTTTCATCATTTTATTTCTTTCCTTTTAATTGTTTTACAACTCTGTCGAAATCCGAAATATAGTTTTTGTCTTGTTCTATCCTGTATTTATCGTATTTATCTATAGCAAGTTGATGGGCGACTTCTTTTGAGACTTTGCCGCTGTTTTGCCTGTAATAGCAAAATGCAGTTTGTTTTGAACAGTGGCAAAGAAGCGTTCTGTTTCAACAGAATTTACCGAATAATCAACTGAAGTGGCATAGATATCAGCAATTTTTTGATATACCATTCTTTCACTTGCCCGAATTTCACGTATTTCTTCCAACAGTTCGTCAAAATAACGAGCGTCAAAGCGTGTACCGTGGATAAACCTTTCTTTATCAATCGCAAATCCTTTTAAAATATAATTTTTAAGTTTATCGGTTGCCCAGATTCTAGATTGAATACCACGGGAAGTATTTACTCTATATCCAACGGCAATGATAGCTTCTAACCTGAATTATTCACAAATTTCAAACAAAAGATGTTTAACTTATTGTTATGAATAAAATTAATCAGATATATGAAATTTAACAAAGTTAGAGATAATGAATTCAGAATTAAGCACCATTCAGGCTACCTGGATTCCTTAATGCATTACAATGAATAATCCAGGCTAAAGAATAATGCTTTGATTTATAATTTTTTCCATCACTGGCAGTTACCGAGTAATACTCGACAACTGATTTTTTGTCCAATTCCTTATCAGCAAAAATGTTTTTCAAGTGTAGTGAAATATTGTCTGTGCTGCACTCAAAAAGCTCTGCCATGAGCTTTTGCGTGAGCCAAAGATTTTCGTCCTGAAAAAGAACACTAATTTTAATTTTACCGTCTTCGGTTTCATAAACAGCAATTTCATTATGTTTTGCTTGTTCCATATTCAACATCCATTTTACTCTGTTCCTCTGATTGCGTCGTTTTTATTCCATAAAAAGCATTGGTAAGCGCTTTATTTTTTTTGCTAACTTTATAACCTTCATCATCAATGGAAGATAAATTTACATACAATTGATTCGTAATTTATCTTAGCAGCTAACTCTTTGTTCACGTGCGGCGTGAACGGCTAATCGACTTGATGAACGAAATCTGAAAAAAAAGCCAACCGTCGCGTGCAAAAAAATGTGTGTGCCAGGCATGGCGTGTGTATGATTTATTTAATTGAATGTACACTATATCCAGATGGAGCCGAACCCGAATGGGGCGATGGGCAGTTGCCTGCAGTCCAATCCTTAGCACGACAATTACAAACGACAGACTGGAACGCAGCGGCTATGTATCACTGCTATCGTACTACCTTAAACTGACTCATTTAATGAACCGTCCCGAAGCGTCGGGATGGTGTGAGAGGTGCACTCCAGTGGGTAACCGCTGGAGCCACCTACTCGATTAGCCGCTTTGACGCATTTTGTATTACTTTTTTTTCTTTGCAGCTTTGGCTTTATATTCTTGAAATAATTCATCTTCATTTACTTCATATACTTCATTACAAATTTTATCAATACTTTTAAAATAATTTTCTACAGCTTTTTGATGGCGCTTTTCCTTAATAACAGACGGAAGATTAGTGCTTTCAATATGTTGCATTTCTTTTTCTAAATTTTCATCTAACATTGCCGTGTGGTGTTGAATAGACTTTTGAATTTTAACTTCAAGGTCGTGCAATAATGTTGTACCTAAAGATTTTACAGCAGCTACAACTTTTTCAAAGTTAGATTTGTGTAATGCAGCATAAGATGATAACCATGACGCAATTTCAGTCTGAAGTGCTTGTTCTTTTGCATCAGCAACAATTTTTTTAGTTTCAGTTTTGTGTTTCCTAATTATTCGTCGATTTCTCCAATCATCTAATTTTTTAAAAATATTACTACCTTCATCCAAATTAGAAAAATCAAAATCTCCTATAATACTTGCTAATTCCATTTTATCAGCTTGAACTGGAAGACTGGATTTTGAGTCTCCTTTATCTTCTTTTTCCGATTCAATTTTTTTCCCAATATTTCTTATATCTTCATCTTTAATACTAAAGTTAGAGATATCTTTCTTTTTATCATTCATTTTTATACTCCTTAAAATATATTTTAGTTATCTGTTTGTTGTAAACTATCTGATTCTTTTTTATTTATTTGATCAAAAAAAGTAGAAAATTCTTTTTCATTAAGTTCAAAAAATTCTTTGTTAATATTTTTATTTAAGGAATTATAAGTATCTAAAATATTTTTTTTTCGATTTTCTTTTATTTCATCTGCTAATTCACTTTCATCTAATTCATTTAGGTTAGATAATAACTCTTTATCTAAAGCTTTTAATTTTACATTCCGCACCCTTCA
>CAZSBG010000088.1:0-24807 GCA_964605145.1 uncultured Cytophagia bacterium
GCCAGTACTTTTTTAACTTTTTTTATGATCAAAATGGGACTGAATAGTTACAAAATATTTAATAATTAATTAAGTTTTGAACTGTGAAAAATTATTGTAATAGTTCAATGTACAAAAATATTTTTTAAAAATCAAGACTGGAAATTTATGAAAAGACCTCCTCTTTAAGAAGGTTAAATCTTACTTTTTCATTCGAATTGAAACCGAACGGGCGTGTCCCTGCAAACCTTCCATGTCACCGAATTTTTCCGCGACCGGCCCGATTGTCTGCAGCCCGGATTCCGTGACGCGCAGTGTTGTCTGAATTTTCAGAAAATCCTTCACGCTCAGGCCGCCGGTGTATCGGGCAGTGATATTGGTTGGCAGTGTGTGATTGAGTCCGCTGCTGTAATCGCCCAGCGCTTCGGCGGAAAGATGGCCGATGAACAGCGATCCGTAATTGGTCAATTTATCGACAAACTCGTTTTCATTTTCCACCATCAATTCCAGGTGCTCCGGAGCCTTGCGATTGGCAATGTCCACAGCTTCATCCAAGTTATTGACCAAGATCGCCACTCCGTTTTCACGAAGGGCCGGCGCTGCGATAGCCCGGGTCGCCAATGCAGCCAATTGTTGCTCCAATTCCTTTTCGACAAGGCGAATGAGCTTTTCCGAATTTGTGACGAGAATTGGACTGGCGTGAATGTCGTGCTCGGCCTGACCCAACAGATCCGCGGCAATGAACGCCGGATTCGCGGTGTCGTCGGCAATGATGAGCAGTTCAGTTGGTCCTGCAATAAAATCGATGCCCACTTGTCCGTAAACCAGCTTTTTGGCGGCCGTGACGTATTTATTTCCCGGCCCGACAATTTTATCGACAGGAGAAATCGATTCGGTTCCGAAGGCGAGTGCAGCAATGGCTTGCACGCCGCCAATTTGATACACTTCATCCGCAGCGCAGATATCAGCAGCAACCAGAATGGCCGGATGAATTTTTCCCTGAAATGTGGGCGGCGAACAAACGGCAATTTCGGAAACGCCGGCTACCTTCGCAGGAATCGTACACATGAGCACCGTGGATGGCAGGGGAAAGCTTCCGCCCGGCGTATAAACACCGACTCTTCGGATGGGAATAATTTTCTGGCCGGTGACCACGCCGGAGTTGATTTCCATCTCAAAATTGCTGAATTGTTCTTTTTGTTTTCTGGCAAAGTTTTTAATATTTTCAGCAGCGGCTTCAATGGCGTCGATTTCATCATTTTTTAATCGGGAATAAGCAGCTTTTAATTCGGATTTTTCAACGTGAATTACATTCAAATCCACGCCATCAAATTGCGCTGTATATTTTTTAACGGCCTCGTCTCCATCGACTCGCACATCACTGATGATTTTTTCGACCGATTTTATTTCTTCAATCTCCTTGTAGAGAAAAAAGTCTTCCGGCACTTCGGTGTATTTCCAGAGTTTCATTTTCGTCGTCGTCTCCTCAATTCGTTCAGCACATCTTCAATTGTTACATTGCTTTTTGCTAAGAGTGCGGTGATAAAATAAATCACATCTGCGGCTTCCCAGATGATTTCATCCCGCGTTCTTGCTTCGATCACCTCCTGCGCTTCTTCCATGATTTTTTCTCTGAGCAATTCATCCGTCAGTTTGGCTGTGTATGAGCCGGGCAAGGGATTTTCGAAGCGATCTTTGAGAACCTCATGAAGCTCGTGCAGGCTGAATTTTTTATCGCCAAAACAGGAATAGGTATCGAGGTGGCAGGCGTTGCCGGTTTGTTTCACAGTGGCTAACAGAGCGTCGCTGTCGCAATCCGAGCGGAATCGGACGAATTTTTGAAAATTGCCGGATGTCTCGCCTTTGGTCCACAAAGAATTTCGCGATCGGGAAAAATAACACATGTTCCCGGATTCAAATGTTTTTTGGATTGACTCCCTGCTGCTGTACGCCAGCATCAGCACCTGGCCCGCTGTATCGCATGTTATGGTGGGAATCAATCCCTTGCCCCAGTCCAGACTTTCGATGAACGCGTCTTCGGTTTTGAGCTTGCCTGTGTAAATGGCCATGCCCAATTGCGTGTCGATTCCCATGCCAGCCAGCTTTTTTATCTCATCCATGCTGGTAATTCCGCCGGCGGCCGTAATTTTATTTTTGGTCATCGAAGAAAGTCTGGTGATTGTCTTCATATCGGTTCCACCGAGCCCGCCCTCTTTTTCCACGCAGGTGAAAAGAAAATCCGTTGCATACTGTTCGAGTTCATTCACCACATCGAAGAGATTCAATCCTGTTTTGTGTTTCCAACCCTTGGTGACGATCTCGCCGTTGAACGCGTCAATGGCAATCATGATGCGGTTTCGGCCAATGGCCGCAGCCAGAGAAGATAAAAAATCATGATGGATGCTATCGTTTTCAAACGCTTTTGTGCCGATGATTATTTTGGCGGCGCCGAAAGAAATCAGTTCCTTTGCCCTGGCTGCATCGCGGATGCCCCCGCCAACCCGGCATTCCGCGATCTGGCAGATTTGTCGAATCAATTGATTGTTGTCGCCGTTTCCCATGGCCGCGTCCAGGTCGATCACCGCAATCTGACCGAACCTGTCAAAATATTTTGCCAGCGAAATTGTGTCTTCACGCTCCAACATTTTTTCGCGTCCCTGTTTCAGTTGTACGGCCTTGCCGGCCATCAAATCAATAGATGGAATAATCATCGAACACACACTCCTTTGTCACTCATATATTTTTTTATTTCAGAAATTGTCATTTCTCCGTAATGGAGCAGCGAAGCTAAAAGCACGGCATCGGCTTTGCCCTGCGTGATGGCGTCAACCATCTGCTGCATGGTGCCGGCGCCTCCGGAGGCAATGACCGGGATATTCACGGTTTCCGATACAATGCGGTTCAATTCAAGATCGTAGCCCTGCTTTGTGCCGTCCATGTCAATGGAGTTCAGTAAAATTTCGCCGGCGCCCAACTGCTCGGCCTGTTTTGCCCATTTTATGACGTCGGCGCCGGTATTGACGCGGCCGCCGTCGATGAAGCAGTACCATGAATTCCCGTCCCGTTTGGCGTCGATGGAGAGCACAATGCACTGGGACCCAAAAATCTTGGCGCCCTCGGAAAGCAGATTCGGATTTTTCAGAGCGGCTGTGCACACAGCGACTTTATCGGCCCCGGCGTTGAGAATGCGCCGCATATCCGCCACTTCGCGAATTCCTCCGCCAACTGTGAGCGGAATGAACACCTGTTTCGAAACCTGCTCCACCACATCGATCATAATTTCACGGCTTTTGTACGATGCGCCGATGTCCAGAAATGTCAGTTCGTCCGCGCCCTGGTCATTGTAAAATTTCGCCAGGTCCACCGGATCGCCGGCGTCTTTGATGTCCTTAAATTTTATCCCTTTCACCACGCGGCCATTTTCCACGTCGAGACAGGGGATGATTCGTTTTGCTAACATAATTCAACCCAATTTTTTAGTAATTTCAATCCTGCCTCTCCGCTTTTTTCCGGGTGAAATTGAACAGCGAACACATTGCCGTGTTCGATGACTGATGGATAGGAAATGAAATATTCAGTCGTCGCTGAAATGATAGCTTCATTTTCCGGGGCGATATAATAGCCATGCAGAAAATAGAAAAAACTGTTGTCTTCAATCCCTTCGAACAGCCGGGAGTTTTTTGATTTTTGGATTTGATTCCAGCCAATCTGCGGCGCTTTTCCTTGCTGAAATTTGAGATTGAGTCCGGGAAAAGCGCCCAGTCCGCGATAGCCTTCGGATTCCGAACTGGTTTCGAACAGCAACTGCATTCCCAGGCAGATGCCCAAAAACGGGCGGTCAGCGTCGAGCCAGTTTTTTATCCACGGGGAAAAACCGGAATCATTCAGTTTATCAACCGCAGCGCCGAACGCGCCCACACCGGGAAGCACGATTTTCTCCGCCCCGATCGCTTCATTCGGGGACGACACAACCTGACTTTTCACATTCAAAAAATCGAATGCCTTTTTTACGGAGCGCAAATTGCCGGCCCCGTAATCGATGATCGCTATCATTTATATGACTCCTTTGGTGCTTGGTATGTCTTCGATGGCTCGCGGATCAGTGGAGCACGCCATTTTCATCGCTTTGGCAAAGGCTTTGAAACTCGCTTCGAGCTTGTGATGGTCGCTTCGCCCATACGGCATTCGCACAACAACATTGGCTCCGAGATTGAACGCGAATCCCAAAAAGAAATCCTCGGTGAGGTCGGCGTCATATTCCCCGCAAAAACGACGTCTGAATCCGGCTTCGAACTGCAAATACGGCCTGCCACCAATGTCCACAGCGACAACGGCAAGCGCTTCGTCCATGGGATAAACAAAATAGCCGGCCCGGTTGATGCCCTTTTTATCGCCCAGCGCCTTTCCGAATGTTTGCCCCAACACAATCCCGCAATCTTCAATCAGGTGGTGCTGATCCACGTGCAAATCCCCGCTCGCCCGGATGGTTAAATCGAAAAGTCCGTGCTTGCCGAACGATTCCAGCATGTGATTGAAAAATCCGATCGGCGTGTCGATGCTGCATTTCCCGGTGCCGTCAATGTTCAGTTCAATGGAAATATCAGTTTCCTTTGTTTTGCGGTGAATATCCGCCTGCCTCATTTCAGAACCTCCAGGATTGAATTGACAGATGGCAACACGCGTTGTGCGCCATATTGTTTTAATAGTTCGGTTCTTGTTTTTTTGTCTTTGTCCTCATTTAAAACGCCAATTGGAATGACGCCGGCAGCGGTTGCCGCTTTCATGTCGTCGATGGTGTCGCCAAGATAGACGGCGCGATTCACGCTTAATTTTTCTTTGGCCAGAAGCAATCCATCCGGAAAAGGTTTCCCTCTGTCCGATTCAGTGTCTTCCATCGCGATGAGAACTTCAAAATATTTTTCAAGGCCGGATTGCCTGAGCGCGAATTGCGCTTCCTTCCGTGGCCTGCCGGTGACAATCCCCAATTTATAATGGCGACTCAATTCATCAACAGTGTCTTTGTTCAGCAACCATGTTTCATTTTGAATGAAGCCATCGAAATTATTGCCGAGGTAAAATTCCTGAAATTTATTGATAATTCTTTCCAGCGGAACGTCGATTCCCCTGGCCTGGAGCAGCGTTTTTGTTAAAATCCAGTCGTTATTATAACCACCTTTGTTTTTCAAATGTTCAATTTCTGATGAATCGATCTCCTGACCTGCAAAAGAAGCCACGGTTTTTTGAATGGCGAAACGATAGGATTGAGACACGTCCACGAGCACGCCATCCATGTCGAAAAGTACCGCTTGGATGGGGAGCAGTTCGCGAAGCGCAGAGAGAAATTTCTGATTATCTTCCCGCGTTCCGATGGTCATGCGCAAATAGCCCTTCAGCAGCGGGTATTTGTCGAGATTCCGCACCAGAATATTTTTTCGTTGCAGCGCTTCGTAAATTTGGTTATTATTCTGCCCGATTTTTATCATGATGTAATTTGTGTACCCGGAAAATACCTCAAGGCCAAGTTTTTGCAGTTCTGATATTAAAAAAGATTTTTCCGTTTCGACATGCCGCACCACCGATTCGATGAAGGCCGCATCTTCCAGCGCTGCTTCAGCCGCTTTGACGGCAATCGAATTGACCGCAAACGGCAAATTCACTTTGTTCAATTGCCCGATGTTTTTGGAATTCGAAAGAAGCAGACCCAATCGTAGCCCGGTCAGTCCGAACGCCTTGGAAAACGTTTGAACAATCACCAGGTTTTCGTGCGAATGAATTAAATCAATGCAAGACGATTTCAAGAAATGGTGGTAAGTTTCGTCCAAAACAATGAGTGAATTTTCCGCGCGCTGCAAAATTTCTAACAGGTCTTCTTCATGAATCGCTGTGCTCAGTGGATTGGCCGGGTTGACAATGATGATCAACTTTGTCCTGTCCGAGATTTTCGAAATCACTTCCTGAGTTGGAAAAGAAAAATCATCGTGATAAAGCACTTCAGTGACATTCGCGTTTCGGATTCTGCTGAAAATATCGAACATGCCGTAATTGGGAACCGGCAGGATAATCTCGTCGCCCTCTTCAACGAAACAATCGAAGATGCAGCGAATGGAATCATCCGCGCCGTTGGAAATTGTCAGGTTCGAAGCGTCGATGTTGTAGAATTTCGCCAGTTGGTTCAGCAGCGGTCCATATTCAGGATAAATAGAAACATCGATCGCAGATAGATTCTTCAGCGTCTCCAACACCCGGGGCGAGCAGCCAAGCGAATTTTCGTTCAAGTCCAGGCGAATTTTTTCTTTCCGCGACTCATTGTAAATCTGGTACGGCGAAACCTTGTCCATGGCTTTTCGGGGCTTTATCATAGCACCACCTTTCTGAATTCGTATTCCAGAATATCGGTAGCGCCGTATTTTTTCAGTAGCGGGATGAGCTTCACCACTTCACTACGTTTTACCGCGACTTTCACCGCATAGCCTTTTTGGCCATGCAAGGGCGCTACAGTCGGCGAGCGCATGCAGGGGAGAACATCGATGATTTTTTCGAAGGTCTCTTCGGACACGTTCATTTCCAGCATCACGCGAACGCGGGCATCCAGCACGGACTGGAACAGCATTTTCAATTCGGAAATTTTTTCCCGTTTCCACGGATCGTCCAAAGCAGATTTGTTTGCGATGAATCGTGTGGACGATTCCATAATCGTGTCCACGATTCGCAAATTATGTTCTTTCAGCGTTCGGCCTGTGGACACATTGTCGATGATCATATCTGCATCTTCCGGCGGAAACACCTCGGTTGCGCCAAAAGTGCGTACCAGAATGTAATCATAGCGATTTTGATCGAGATATTGTGTGGCAATATTTTCGTATTCCGAAGCAACGACAATTTTTTGTTTTTTAATGTCTTTGTCGAAAAGAGTTTCCGGCACTGCAGAGACAATTTTCACCGGATCGAAAGTCAGGTTCATTATTTCTGTGATATCTGCATTTGTTTCCACAACCCAATCATTCCCGGTGAAACCAATGTCATGCGATCCCAACTCAACCAGCGTGGGAATGTTCTGGGGCTTCATAATTTTTGCTGTAATTTCAGTATCGTCAACTCGCGGCACATAGACTCTGTCGTCGACTTCCACACCGAAACCGGAATCATTCAATAAGTTGATAACTTTGCTGTAAATTCTTCCTTTCGGGATAACCATTTTTAGTTTGTGCATAATTTTAGCCTTTGAAGTACGATTATGTTTTTGGATTTTTTTTATGTAAAAAGATGCATCGCAAGGACGCAAAAATAGCGTAACGGTCGCCACGAGAAAACTATCTTTATTTTGTTTATTCCGCGTGCTCCGCGGGCAAAAATATAAATGAAATGAAAGTCAATCGAATTTATTATTTATTGAAACGACATTGACAAGAAATAGATTCATTAACAAAAAAAAACAGCGCCCGAAAGCGCTGTCATTGTCTAAAATATTTCGCTTGTCGGCTACGGTTTATTTTGATAATAATGGCATACATGATGAATCGGGCAATGTTCGCATCGAGGCTTGCGGGCCAGGCAGATGGTGCGTCCCAGTTTGAGCAGATTCATGTGCAGCGAAAACGACTTGCCGGTTGGGACGAGCGGCCGCATGAGCCAGAATGTTTTTTCGGCGGACGCTTTTTCAGGAACCAGCCCCGCCAGCCGGCAAATTCGGTGCACGTGAGTATCCACCGGAAACACATCCACGCCGCAGGAAAACATGAGCACAACGGTGATCGTTTTGACGCCTACCCCTTTGAGCCTGCAAAATTTATCGATGGCGTCGTCCGCGTTCATCTCGCACAAGTTGTCCAGGTTGAAACCGCCGTTTTCGTTGTAAATCCATCTCAGAATTTCCCGGATGCGCTCGCTTTTTTGTTTGGCCAAACCGCCGGGACGAATGGCATCTTCCACGTCTTTGACATTGGCATTCATCACCTGCTCCCATTGCGGGTATTTTTCTATGAGCCGCCGGTAAGCCGTGTCGCGATTTTTATCGTTGGTGCTCTGTGAAAGAACTGTCAGAATAAGATTGCTCATGGGATCCATTTCCGTGTCCCGCGCCGGAATCCCGAATCTGCTTTCCAGTGCAACGACCATTTCAGCGACTTTTTCGTTCAATTTCAAAAAGCAAAATCCTTTCGAAAGTATAGTATGTTTTTCTTGCCTTTTCAAAAAACAGTTTGTATCTTTACCCAATGAAATCACAGACTCAAAAACTCACGCATGCAGCCATCATTGGCGCTGTTTACGCAGCGCTGACCATATTTTTAGCGCCCATCAGCTTTGGCCCGGTACAGGTTCGCCTTGCT
Organism: uncultured Cytophagia bacterium; assembly: GCA_964605145.1. Taxonomy (GTDB): domain Bacteria; phylum Zhuqueibacterota; class Zhuqueibacteria; order Thermofontimicrobiales; family Thermofontimicrobiaceae; genus CAZSBG01. Next base: position 8,307 of record CAZSBG010000088.1, read on the forward strand.
GAAGCGTTGACCGTACTGCCTTTCCTTTTTCCGCAATCCATCTGGGGCTTGTGGATTGGATGCATGATTGCGAATATTTACGGTGGTCTCGGTCCCATCGATATTTTTGGCGGGAGTACGCTTACGCTTTTGGCCGCGCTATCCACTTATTATCTGCGACGATTGAATAAACCAATTCTGGCGCCGTTGCCGCCGGTGCTGTTCAATGCGTTGGGCGTCAGCGCGTATCTTCATTTTTTGGTTGCCCCGCCGGAGATCACTTTTTTGGAATTGGAGCACCTGCCTGTTTACTGGCTGTTCGTTTTTACGATTGGGTTTGGCGAATTGGCTGCCTGCTACGGATTGGGCTATCCGCTGCTGTTAACGCTGCAAAAACGTTTTGCTGGAAAAATTTTTTAGCCCGCGGAATACGCGGAAGTGCACGAAAAAATGTTGAGCAATGGCAATGGCAAAATATTTCGTGTCTTTTCGCGTGTTCCGTGGGCAACGCTGTTACAAGAATTCCTTTTTCAGGCCGGCGGCCAGGTTTTTGTCGGTGACCGCAATGGTGGCCACGGTTTCCCTGCCGCACAGTTTCCCCAACTGCTCTTTGGTGCTGAATACATACAGAGGGATGCTCATCCGCCGGCAGTTGGTTTCTACCTGCTGCCTCAATTTTTCCGACGCATCGAGCGCCACAATGGTCAGAGCCACGCGTTTCTTTTTGAGCAGCAATTGCACCGCGGTTTTGCCAATCACAAGTGTTCTCGCTTTCTGAGCGAAATGCAAAAGGGCGAATATTTTTTCACTGTTCACTGTTTTTCACCCATTGGAGAATTTCGTCATAAATCGACTTCGGCACCTCGGATCGGAACGAGCCGTTCAATCCCCGTTTTTTGGCAGCTAATTCGACGCAGTCAATATTCGGGCACACATAAGCGCCGCGTCCCGGTTTATTCTGGTTCGCATCGATTTCGAATTGGCCTTGTTTGATTTTCACAATACGCAGCAATTCGGTTTTGTGTTTTGCCCCCCGGCATCCCACACATATCCTGTGCCAGTTTTGCTGAGCCATAGCAGCCTCATTTATCTCAGATAGATCATTTTAATGGTATTGGATGTGCGCGTCTGGTTTGCTTGTTTCGCACGTAACCTGGCAAAGTAAATGCCGCTCCCGCAATTCATCCCGCGCGCATCGCGACCATCCCAAATAATTTGATGCATGCCGGCGCTCGCTAAATTCATCGTTCGGCTGTAAACAACCTGTCCCCGCACATTGAAAATTTCCAGGTTCCCCTCGCCGGGCGCGGTCGCTTCGAACCGAATGGATGTGACCGCATTGAACGGATTGGGCGCGTTGGGATAAAGCACAATATAATGAAAAGGAACGACAGAATCAATATTTTCATTGACTATTTTGGATGCTGCTCTGGTTTCAATGCGAATGTCGTCGATGAACCAGCCGGACATGGGCGCGGACTGAGTGGAATCGGTTTCCAGCCTGAATCGCAGCAACAGGATTTCGTCGTCATCAGTGGCAAAGGGATTCAAATCCATGAAAATTTGTTCCCACGTCTTCTGTTCTCCTGTGACTGCTTTGCCCAAAGTCTGCCAGGTGTTTCCGCTATCCAGGCTGACCTCGGTGTAGCCAAAATCTCCGCTGGTTTCAAGCGAATATTTTGTCCTGAAATGTAAAATTAAATCGTTTAATTCACGTCGTTTAATCGCGCCGTTTGCATGGAGACTAACATTCGTATTATTTCCGTAACTCCGGCCGGGAAAGGTGGAGATGCAATAGCTGCCTGAAAACGATTCGTTATTATCCAGTCCCCAGGAGTTGGAATCCGCTGTCCAAAATTCCAGCCCGTGTTCAAAGTCCTCAATTCCGACGTGATAGGAATAAACCGTAGATTCAGTTCGATTCGGAGTTTTTGCTGCATCACTTGCCGAGAAATAATAGCGAACCGAATCACCAATGGGAATCACAGGGGGCATGACGCCGCTGAACCAATTTTCTTCACTCCTTTTCAATTGAACGCTGTCTGTTTCAATCGAAGTATGATAATGCAGCCACACCGAATTGGTATCCACCCCGATGTTGTCTTCTACGAAAACGCGAACGGGTCGGGGTGTATTCTGCAGGAACACATCACGGAACGACGTGTGGTAGAAAGTGGGCCCGGACCGGTCGGTTCCAATAAAAAATGAAAACGGTTCTGAAGCGCCATTCAATGGCAAAGTCTGTTGAAAATAGGGGGACATCAGTTTGAAATAATAACTGATTTCCCCTGAATAGGAAGGTGTTTTCAGGGTTTTGCTGAAATTGAAATCGCCGGTGTGCGCCATTGGGATTTCTTCAAAGTCAGCCATCGTGTCTGTTTTCCAGAAAAGAGAAAGCGACGTCCAGTCCGAGACCAGCGGCGATAATTTCACGGCAAAACGAAGAGAGTCCGGCGATAACTCGCTGTCGCTAAGTGGCTGGTGGTTCATCGGGCCCAGGGCATTTACGACCCGTCTCATCAGTTCTGTGCGCGTGCGAGAGGGCATCAGCGGATCAGCGTCCCGCGTGGCATCCACGGCTTCGAAGCCGAAACCCAGATTCAGCACGCTGTGGTCTTCCGAGAAAAATACACCAGCGCCTTTGTCCGGGTCGTAACGGAAACAGGAGACTGCATCCGGCATGGGTTCGATCCACTCCGGGAACTGAAAATGCACCGGAATGCCCGGTTGATAAATGTCGAATTCCATTCCCTGGCCAATGGTTCCCTGCATGCCGCGTACGAAGGATGACTGACTGTTATCACCCTGATACAGGCTGTGCAGGTAATTTTGGTAAAAATCCCGGCTCGATTCGGAAAATTGATTGTTGCCGGCGCCATCCGGGTCAGCCAGGTCCCAGCCAATGTCCTGGCCGGAAATGAACAAATTTCCGCCGGCGTTGAGATAATATTGAATCGCGATCCGATCCATCGGATTGAGGCTGGGAAACGCCCATTCGCACGCCCAGATGATCATCGGGAAATGTGTCAGCGCCCTGGCCGGCGGCGTTCCAAGCCGGGAATGATCCCAGACCAGGTAGGGGATGTGAAGTGAATTCAATGCAGTGAAATAAAATTCTTCCACATTGCGAAAACCATCGTCGTCATCCACGAACAAAACGGCGCGTTTCCCAATGATGACTGAAATGGTGTCACTCCCGCCAGTACCATTGCTGAAATTGTAGTGAAAGGCAAGCTCGGCAAGGTGAGGTTCGGCCGTGGATTTAATTTTGAAACGTAGTTCTTTCTGAATGGGATAAAGCATGTCAGGTGGAATTTGACTGACACTGGCTAATCCGTCGGTGATGATGATTGCGTCGTAGTCGCTGGTGAGTGTCACTTCGAAATTTCTCGCCGGGCTGATGGCATAATTCCGGTACCACACATCAAGCCCGATCTCTTCCCCTCGCTCGAACAGGAAATTCCCATTCCCCGTGAGGGAGTCGTACGCGGCGGCTTTGAAAAAATCGATTTTTGCCGGCATATCTTCCTGCACGTCTTCCGTTAATGCGCGATACGCATTGACTCGTCCTGATCCCAATAATCCCGTAAAATCCGGATTGAGAGCATCGATATCGTCGGTGGTTAAAATTAGCTGGCGTTTCAGTTGCAGAGGATCGAACTCCGGAAAGCGGTTCATTAAAAGTCCCATCAGGCCGGCCACAATGGGACTGGCCATGGATGAACCGGAAAGCTGACCATAACTACCCCATTCGACCGGGTAGGTGCTCAGAATGCCGGGGCGGGAATCGCCATTATCCCCGCCGGGGGCTGTCACGTCGATGAATTCTCCAAAAGTAGAATAACTGGTTTTTTCATCGTCTTCATTCACCGCGGCAACGGCCACCACGTGCACGTAACCTGCCGGGTAAAAGTTGGTTTGCCGGTTGGTGTTTCCGCCGGCCGCTATTACAATGCTGCCATTTTCGACAGCGTAATCGATAATATCCTGTTCGTATTGAGAATATGCGCCGGACCTGCCCCAGCTATTGTTGATGATGTGGGCGCCGTTATCTGCAGCGTACACAATACCTTCATATCCGTATGGAATTTGGTAGGTCTCGTCATCAGTGGACACTTTGACGGGCAGGATGGCGCAGTTCCAGCTCACGCCGGCCACGCCTTCGCTGTTATTGGTGACTGCCGAAGCGATCCCTGCTGTGTGCGTGCCATGCACGGCAATTTTGGACTCGTCTGTACCGTGGCTCGGATTATTGTCATTTTCGCCAAAGTCCCAGCCGTAAAAATCATCCACGTAACTATTGCCGTCATCGTCAACGCCGGCGATACCGGTCGCTTCAGCCATGTTGATGCGGATATTTGGCGCCAGGTCCGGGTGACGGAAGTCGGTGCCATTATCCAAAATGGCGATGACGATCTCTCTGGAGCCCTTCTGAACATCCCAGCCATTGAGCAGGTTGATCTGCGCAAGATGGAACTGGTTCGAAGCCAATGGGTCGTCAGGAGTCGTCTTTTCGATGTATGAAATGTATTTGGGCTCGACGTATTCAAAAATATCAGGATCGAAAATGGTGGCAGCGAATTCTTCCGGCGAAATGGATTCCTGAAACTTGATTTTGTAAATTCGGCTGAGGTCCGATTTGGTTTTTTCCGGGTAAAATTTTTCAATAGCTGAGATGGCCAAACGCAGGGATGAAGCTGCTGATAAACCATTCAGCGCTGAAATGCTGATGCCCTGCTTAACTTTCGCAACCACGACGCCGGGAACGGTTTTGGCCCGTCGGTTGTGTTGTATTTCCCGTGTTATTCCGATTTCATTAAATATATAAATGAAAAAGAATGCCAGGGCGAATGCAAAAATTCTTTTCATTGAGAGATGTATTTTTTGTGATTAGAGAATTATTGATTTTAGTAATTAAATTAAACGTATTTGTATTTCAAAGGTTCAGGGCTTACTGGATAGATATGGGCCGTATTAAAAGTCTGAAATAAAATGATTTGGTCTAATCGTAGTGAACGAATATATTCGTTCACTACATGGGATTTGACAATCACCAAATTATAACATTTTATACGATACGATCCTACCGAATCAACATCATTTTGATGCTCTTCGAAAAATCCCCGGCGTTGATGCGGCAGAAATAGACGCCGCTGGGAAACTCGTCCGCGTCCCAATTTATAGCGTAGGAATTGGCAGGTTGCTTTTCATTCACGAGTTCGGCAACTTTTTGCCCGGTTATATTGTAAATTCCCACCTGCACATCAGCCGGTTCCGAGATGGTGTAGCGAATTATCGTTTCCGCGTTGAAGGGATTGGGAAAGTTTTGGACAAGATTGTATTCCTTATTTTTCAATACGGTTTTTTGCTCCAATGATGTGTTTGAAAAAAACCAGTCCAGTGCGTTGTTGACTACACTGACTTTCAGTGGTTCAGTCCAGTAATCACCTAACTGTGTGGTGAGGCAGGCCGGATCGAAAGCTAAAAACACTGTTTTGTTATTTGCGTATTGTTTGTGAATTCCCATTGTCCTTCTCATTTCTGCATCTGTAAAACAAGTGAAAGCTCCTTGACTTTTGACAAATGCATCGGCCAAATCCTCCCAGCCCAGGTTGGAAGAATTCAAATAAAGTTGAAGGGAATCCCCAAGAAACGCAACAAGATTTTTGCTGATAATGCTTTTGGAGTCTGGAATGATTTGAAAGGGATCAATGGCTATATCGTGCCCTGCGCCGCCAATATATTGGATTCCAAGATATTTATTGTGCCAGTCATCCGGGGTGAAGGTAGTGTCATTTTCAATTTCATTGCCACCGCACAATCTGTTTGCCCATTCCTGGGACGACCAGAACAAACACCGGTGACCGGACTCCAGCCAACCGCCGATCACATCGTCGTTCATGCTTGCAGGCGAGTAAGCATCCAGTTGAATCAGATAATTATAGGGGTATATCAGCTCAGGCATGAGGGGGCCATCCCTTAATCCAACCCATAGATCATAGCGTAAGGGATTTCCATCGCGAAACCAGAGATTGTCATAGATGGATGTAACAGCCCAGGACCCATACGAATTTTCATCGCCGTTATAAAAAACGAGCACATCATTTTTTTTCGTAAAATATCGAAAAGAATTTTTCCTGGACTTTCCAACACGGCTCTCTTTGTCAGTGGCTTTGAACCAGTAAGTCAATTTATCACCGGGATTCATATAGCCGGCCGGCAGTACAATTTCCCACAGCCCGTCTTCGGTTGTTCCGTCAACGAGTTGCATGGTTATGGCCCTGGTGGTTCCTTCATTTATTTGGTAATAAAATGTAACGGATTCGATTCCATAGGTTTCCGGCAGTTGCGGATCGTACGCAGTGATATGGCATTGAATCGTTTTTTCATTGGAATTGAGCACGCTGCCGTAGTTTACCGGAATTAATTCCGGCGTGGGATAATATTCAACAATAATTTTCCATGTGCAGGAATAACCGCGAGCCACCCATTGGGGGGCATGGTCATTGCGTCCCTCATGGTAATACTTGACAAATTGGGCGCCAACTTTAGTTCCCTCATAAATATCAATGTATGTTCCCATATAGCCATTGCCAAAGGGAGCTACAGATACAACAAACCCATCGCCTTCGCTGTTGGGGAATTCTCCGAGGGAGCTCATATCCGACCAGAAATATTCGCCTTCTTCAATCGGGACAGGCAGGTCGCCCCACATTTTTTCGCCCAGCATTGTGTTGAAATTGAGCGCTTCTTTGAGATAGCAGCCCTTGTCAATATTCCATAATTCCGGCGGAAAGAACCACGGATGCGCCGGTTTATGAATCATTAAATAATAACCGTTGGCGATAACTTCATTTCCCCAGCTATCGGCAATGATGCCGATGGCGCGAATGTAGCACGAACCACGCGGTTCATAATATGAAGAAACCGTATCCCCGCTCGCGATGCCAAGACTGTATCCGAACGTGTTACAATGCCAGATTGTATCCAACTCAGTGAGCTGAACATCATTTTGAGTGAGCGAACGAAACTCCCTGTTCTTTGTTTGGAGCGTTCTCGACTGTTCTTCTGAAATGGGGATGATGTCGCTCGGAATCCCCGGAGTCGTGGGTTTGAGCAGCCCGTATTTTTGAGCAAAGAGATTTGAGCCAAGGCAGCAGAAGACGAATAGAATGAAAGTGTTGAAATATTTTTTCATGGTGATGCTTCCTTTCATGCAGGGCGCTGTATCAAAAGTATATGAAATAATTTTTGCCTCACAGCATGTAGTGGACGAATATATTCGTCCACTACATATACACACAAAAACAAATATAATGACCTTTTGATTCAAGCCCCTGTAAATATCTCCTAACCTGGATTATTCATTGTAATTCATTAAGGAATCCAGATAGCCTGAATGGTGCTTAATTCAGAATTCGTTATATCAAACTCTGTTAAATTTCACACATCTCGTTAATCTCATTAATAACAACTAATTATATATGTTTAAGTAGAAATCTGTGAATAATTCAGGCTAAATACTACCGAACCAAAATCATTTTTCGGGATTGAATTTTATCCCCGATTTCCAACCTGTAGACATACACGCCGGAGCTGACGCTTTTTTGAAAATCATCGGTGCCGTCCCATGAAATTCGATAGGTGCCGCTTCTTCGGTGCTCGCTCACCAGCGATTTCACTCTCTGGCCCTGGAGATTGTAAATGGTCAGATTTACTTCCCCGGGAGTGATGACCTGGTACGGTATATTTGTCGAAGGATTAAACGGATTGGGATAGTTCTGTTCCAGGCTGAACTGCTCAATCATTTCTGTTGAGCTCTCATTCCCGACGGAGACCGGCGTGCCAAACCAATCCAGCGCTGCGTTCAATACGCTATACACATCAGGCTCCAGCCAATGCGTGCCGGATGGTTCATCATAATTTGGCAGCATATCCGGGTAGGCCGTATCCAGTGCAAGCTGATCAAAGGTGAGGAACACGGTTTTGCAGCCGTTGTATTCTTTGTGAATACCCACGATATTTTTATCGATTGCTTCGTAAAAAGAGATATTCGCCAAAGAATCCGTCCCAATGGACAACGCGTCGATATAATTGAAAAAATCCAGTTCATAATACGGATTGTAAAACAGCCATAACGAGTCGCCCAGAAATTCAAAAATCGGTCCGCTGATGACATCGCCTGAATCCGGCAGAATGTGAAATGGTTCTTTTGATGAACCGGCTTCGATGAAGTTGATGTCCTGCGGTCCAATTTTTCGAATTCCCAGGTACTGGTAATGCCAGTCGTCATCCGCGAAAGTGGAATCCCGGCCATCGCTGATGTGAAAGCCCCATTCCTGCGAAGACCAGAAAAGATTGCGGCTTCCCCCGGCCAGCCAGGTTCCGATGACGTCGTCATTCATTGTGACCGGTGAATAGCCATCCAATTGAACAATGTTATTATATTGGGAGACAAGTTCATCTGTGAGCGGACCGTCACTGGCCCCGCTCCACACATCATAATTATGTTCGACCCGGGCAAAATAGAATGGGAGAATGAATTCCGGTAAGTGGGTGTTGTCATTATAAAACGCCAGAAGCTTACTCTTTTTTTGAAAATATTTGAATGCGATTTCCCGTGAAGAAGAAACAAGGCCTGCCTTGTCTTCCGCCTGGAAAGAAAAAGTAAGCACATCGCCGGGGCTCATGTAGCCGGCCGGCAGCGATGCTTCCCAGTAACCGTCCGCTTCAGTGCCGCTGGCCAGTTCCATGGGCAGGGATTGATAAGAGCCGTTATTCACTTTATAATGAAGTGACGCGCCGGCCACACCGGTTCTCGACGAATCCGCCGCATCAACGTCTTTTATATGACAGGAAAGCACCTTCGATTCAGAATTGAGCACGGTGTGGACTGGCAAAATCGGAGTAATCGATGGCGGAGAATTTTCGAGATATTCGACGATCACGCACATGTCCCAGGTGTAACTTCGCACGTGCCAGCCCCATTCTCCGGATGGCCCTCCGCCGGGATTGGCATCGGTGTTATCGTAAAATTTCAGTCCGGGAAAGGGCGGTCCGTATTCCGAAGTGGCGACAATATCCTGTCTGCCCAAGGAAGACCAATTCTGTCCGCCCACCGTATAAACGACTGCAAAACGCTCCCCGGCTTCGAGAACAGGTTCCTCTTCATAATCGGCCATGATAATATTCACCCAGTAATAATCACCGGGAACGTTTACAGATACGCCGGTTTCCCCGCCCCAGATGGCTTCTTTCAATGGATCATAGCCCCGGTCGCTTCCCTTCCACGAGCCGTCCGCGCTGGTTGGGCCGCAGGATTCCCAGCCTGTGCCATAGTAACCAACCCATCCGTTTTCGTCTACGGTATTGTCCGGGACATTGTCCGGAAAGTCGGTTGTGTACAATTGGAGCGTTCCTGAATTATGGTTGCCGCTTCGGTAAAAGTGAATCCACACTTCTTTGATGGCGCATGAGACTTTCGGGTCGAACCATTCGAAAAAAATATCCTGACTCCAGCCGCCGACCAGGTAATCGTAATTGCCCTGGTAGTGTCCCAATGTATCGATGCCATTGGTGACTGGCTGAAACAGATGCTCCTTATTCAACTTCGATTCCCTGAAGTCGTTCAGATTTTTTATTGGAAGAACATCATTGGAGCGGGGAGATAAAATCCCCAGTTGCTGGGAAAAAGTTGTGACAGGGTGTAAAAGTAGAACGAAAAAGCTTAAAATATACATCATGGTTTTCATTTTGGGTCTCCAAATGAACAGTAGAGGTGGGGTGGGAAGTTTTGTCAGAGCCTGTTCGATGTTAGGATTCATTGGTTGTATTATTGGTCTAATTACGGTGACGGAAAAATTGTTCCGTCCCTGACGGGACGGCAGTCTTGTTCAATTTTCTGCGCTACCCATATTTGGCGCCTGACGGCGCCGCGCCTTTTTTCCAGAATTGACTTGTTGCCTGGCGTTCGTTTGTTTTCATCGCTGAAGCGAGCACCTCAGACCACTCGCTCCAAATCCGTTAGGATTTGAATATGGGTAGTAAAAACCATTCGGACTTGTTATTTGTCCCGTATGGGACAAAATATTTTATGGCGTGATTTAACGTTCCCATATTCGACTCCCGGCATCTTTTAATTGGCTTATCACAAAAAAGCCGTTGAGGAGAATCCGACCTCCTCAACGGCTTGTAAATCACTTACCCTATAAAACGAGACTAAAGATTAGCGGAGCAGCATCATCTTCATCGTTTTGGTGTAATCACCAGCTTCAATGCGATAGAAGTAAACGCCGCTTGCCATATCCTGGGCATTCCATGTGACATGGTAAGTTGCCGGGGCTTTCTGTTCGTTCACCAAATCAGCAACTTTCTGGCCAAGAACGTTGAACACGCTCAATTTCACGAGACCTGGCTGAGAGATGCTGTACGTAATTTTTGTTTCAGGGTTAAACGGATTCGGATAGTTTTGATTCAAGCTGTATTCGGTGACGATTCCAGGAGTGTTTTCTTCAACATCACTGGTCAGACCGAACCAGTTCAAGGAATTTCCAACGAGACTTGAAACATTGGGTTCTGGCCAGTAAGCAGCCGTTGGGCCAACACCGGCATCCAGGGTCAACGGATCAAAAGTCAGGAATACAGTTTTTGATCCACTCTGTTCGGTGTGGAGACCCATGGTTCTGCCTTCTGCAGAGTCTGTGACACATACAACAGCGTGAGAAGCAGCGGTTACAGCATCACCCCAGTTGGTCCATCCTAATTCATAGCCTGAGTTGATATAAAGTGTCAAGCTGTCTCCGAGGAATGTTGCCAAATCACCGGTAATACCATCGCCGGCAGCCGGAACGATCGGGAATGGATCTACAGCGATATCATGACCAGCGCCACCTGCGTATTCAATACCCATGTACAAGTTGTGCCAATCGTCGGCGGCAAATGTGGTGTCATCTTCAGCACCCCAGCCGCCTAAGAACGCGCCAGCCCATTCCTGGGATGACCAGAACATGTTTTTGACACCGGAAGCAAACCAGGCGCCCAAAACATCGTCGTTCAAGGTCCAGGGGCTGTAAACATCCAGCATGACCAGGTTGTCGTATTGTTCAATCAATGGTGTACTTAAAGGACCATCGTTCAGGGCAATCCATACATCGTAAGGAATTTTTACGCCGGATGCATCGCGCCAGAGATTGTCATAGTACGGGGTCAAAATGCTCAGTGGCGGAAGCGGATTGGAGCCATCGCCATTGTACATAACCAGCAGGTCATTTTGTTTCGCAAAGAAACTAAATGAACTTTGAGCGGACTGGCTCATCAAGCCGGCTTTATCTGTGGCTTCCCACCAGAATGTCAGCACATCGCCGGCCATCATGTAATCGGCCGGGATACTGGCTTCCCACATACCATCGGCATCAGAACCGCTTGCCATGGAAGCATCCATGGACATGGCTGCACCATCATTGATCTGGTAGTGGAATGTCGCAGCATCGACACCCGCCATATTGGGATCATTGGCGTCAATGTCCGTAATATGAGCGGAAAATGTTTTTGCATCAGCGGACAGCACGGTGCTGTAGGTTTCCTGAACGATTGTCGGCGGAGTATTTTCATAGAACTCTACAACAAGCTGCCAGGTCATTCTGAAGTTACGTACTACAAATTGGGGCTGATGACCAGAGACCCAGCCTGCGCCATAAAATTTGGCAACGCGCTGAACATCATCTGCGCCTGTGTAATTTTGGCCGTCAGTTCCCATGTAACCATCGCCAAACGGAACTACAGAAACGACAAATCCTTCACCTTCGTTGTCCGGTTCATAGCCCAAAAAGATCGTCTCAGTCCAGACTCTTTCGCCGTCAACGACAGATGCCGGGAAATCTCCCCACATTTTTTCACCTAAAAGTGTTGGTAAACCTAATGAATCTATCGTAGGACATCCGCCGGAACCGGTCCATTTATCGTCGGCAAAATCCCATCCGTAAGCAGCTTTGTGAATCATCAAATTGAAACCACTGGCTAACGGGTCTGTACCCCAGGTTTGTCCAATAACACCCACCGCTTTGATGAAACATGCGGCTGGTGGTTCATAATACGAGGAGTTGGTGTCACCAACAGCAACACCCCAGTTCACATCGATGGTGTTGGAGTGTGAGATGGTGTCAACAATGCCCATGTGAGTTGCATTGAATACAGGCATATCGCTCGTATCACCCTTGAGCATTTGGTCTAATTGTTTTTTACTAATTGGAATGGCTTCGCTTGGTACGCCTGGACGGGTAGGTTTCAAAATGGCGTATTTCTGAGCGAAAACGCTTGTAGCAAATGCTACAATAAGAACTAAAACTAATAGCAATGTGTACCTTTTCATAAATTCCATCCTCCAGCTAAATTAAGGATTCTCTTTTAAAAAACTGTCTTTCTAAAAGATGTAAATTTGGGTGAAACGAATTTTCTTCCCTTTCACCTCCTTTCATAGGGTAAGGAAAAAAAAAAGTGGGTAAGTGATAAATTAAATGGTTATTTAATCTAAATAAATTTTTTTAAAATTGCAACAAAAAAGTAAAGTTTTTTCAATTTAATTTTTAATGTTAAATTTGTTGAAATATTTGCCTGTTATCTTAAGTCTGATAAACAGGAAACAGTAAAACTCGATGACCAAATAACAAGCAAGTTATAAACCCAAGTTCCAAAAAATCAAACTCGCACAAGATTGTTTGGTTGTACATTTTCGAAAAAAGTTTGAACGTTGATATTTTGTATTTTGAATTTAGTTGGTTTTTGAATTTTGTGATTTTCTGCCAAAAATCTTCAGAATTATAATCTTAAAGCACTAAAACAGGGATGATGAAAAAAATACGGATTTTCAGGACACAGTGAATACAACAAAAATCAATTTGCGAGTGCGGAGTTCATACAAATACCATGCCTGAATTCGAATTGAATATAAGGCGCGCTAAGTAACTATAAATTAATGACAAAAAATTGTGTAATTCAAACCGGAAAAACATGTATGCAAAACCATTCACTAAATAATGAGAAAAATGTTGCACTGTAATGGAGTCATGAGTCGAGTTAGGCACTTAAAATTCTTACATTTTTTGGCAGAGAATTTTACAGGACACTGATGACGCTTATTTAAACTAATTAAGAATCTGTGAAAAACAGTGTTAATCTGTGTTCTATTTCTTTTTTGGCTCTGGCTTGTCCAGGCGATGAGATACTGAATTAAAAATTCGAATCACAGGCAACGAACCTGTCACAAATCGCCAATTCAGCAATCACCAATTATTCATGCGGCGCGATGATGATTTTCCCGCTTCCCTCTCTGTTTTCGCTTGAAAACGCTTCTTCAATTTTATCGATTGGGAGCGTCTTTGAGATCAATTCGCTGACAGACACGCGGCCCGATCCCAGCAATTCCACGGCTCTTGCCTGTGTGAACGGGTTGATGAACGATGATCGGATGGTCAGTTCACGTTTGAACACATCCAAAGGTTTGAGCGGCACCTGGCAGTCAGGATGCGTTAAGCCGAATAGCATCACATGTCCGCCGCGACACGCTGCTGCAATGGCATTTTCCACTGTCTGTTGTAAACCAACGCATTCAATGGCAACATCCACGCCGTCGATGGTGTTCTCGGAAATGAAATTGGAAAAGTCTTCGGTTTGGGGATTGACCACCATGTCTGCACCGAGCGATAGCGCCAGATTTCTTTTTTCTTCGACCGGTTCACTGACAAATATCCGGGATGCGCCGGCAGCTTTCACCAATTGCAGCATGATGAGCCCGATGGTGCCCCCGCCAATAATGAGCACTGTGTCGCCGGTGTGAATGTCGCATAAATCAAGACCGTGCAGACAACAGGCGATGGGCTCGCCCATGGCTCCCTCTTCAAAACTTACGTTGTCCGGTAATTTGTACGCCTGTGTTTCAGGGACAATGCAATACTCTGCGAATCCGCCGTGCCGCGTTACACCGATGGCTTGCAGGCGCTGGCACAAGTGTACATGCCCGTTTCGACAGTAATGGCATTTGCCGCAAAAAATGTTGGGATCGATGCAGACGCGGTCGCCCGGTTTTAAATCCTGAACACCACCGGCGACTTCGTGAATTTCACCGGAAAATTCATGACCAAGAATGACCGGCGGCGCGACCGTTGCAGAGCCTTCCGCGCCTTCATAAATATGCACATCTGTTCCGCAGACTCCGCAGGCCTGCACCTTTACCAGGACTTCGCCCGGTTCAAGTGACCGAAGCTGAATATCCTCAATTTTTATGTTATATTGATTGTGAAATACAGCAGCTTTCATCGTAATAAAGATTTCTGTTTTTTGAAAAAATTTGTCGTTCGTTCAATAATAGGATTTTTATTCATTAACCCGTATTCAAGCAATGGAAAAATCCAATTGCGCGAGAGCGTCTGAAGCTTCGCTGAAATTCTCCCACTTTCTTTCGGAAAACAAATTTATTTCTACCTGTGATCAAGTTATTTCTGTCACATAAATTTTGGGAGAACAGGGCTAAATTAGATGTTTTCCGTTCTAAGCAATCAGAGAAGTTTGATTTTTTTGATGATCCGCTTCAGTGATCGCCCGAATTTAGCCTGGCGTATTTCCAACCGACGATCGTGACCCTCGCCGATGCTCTTGGTTTCAATTCCGTCGAAATCTTTCAGATAATCATGAACCACAAATCTTTCATAATTATCCAGATATGGCAGGGTTAAAGTTTCGCCGGTGCTCAGTACTTTTTCGGCAGTCTCCTTTGCCAGCTTTCTGAGATTACCGACCGGGAAGACTTTTAATACAAATTGCTCCCCATGTCGGTAGGTTTTTGTCACATAATCTTTCTTGGAATCAAAAAAACTGTGAACTCTTTTCCGTTCAAATCCATTCAGATTGTCAATGCAAAATGGCTCCAGTGAATCCCTGAGTTGTTTCTGAATATCAATCAAAACGCGATCGATTTTACCCATACTTTCTCTGGATGGTTCTCTCTTTTCCCTTCGCGGGGAATAATTCCGATTGTTTTTCATGCTATTCAATGCGATACACCCGATTTCTTTTTTAATTTATGAATTAAACGCTCATGTATATTGTCAAATGCTCCGTTGCTCATAATGAGGATATGGTCGCCTGGTTTTGTTTGTTCTGCTAAAAATTCAACAATGTCCGGAACAGATGGCAAATAATGAGCCTCCTTATTTCGATTTTGTATTTTGGCAAGTAAAGATTGAATGGAAAGCCGTTTGCTTTCCTGTACTTTTTCCGGCAAATGAAGCGGCGCGATAATCGTCACATCGGCGTCGTCGAACGCTGTTGCATACTGGTCTTCCATGATTTTGCTCTTGGCCGTGGCTGTGCGCGGTTCATAAACGGCCCATATTTTATCATTCGGATAACGGCAGCGTAGACCATTGATGGTTGATTTTACTTTGGTCGGATGATGGGCAAAGTCGTCATAAATAGAAATGCCGTCCACCACTGCTTTTACTTCGAGACGTTTGAGAATGTTTTCGAACAGCGGCAATCCCTGGACAATTTTTTCCCGGGGCAATCCGTAAAAATCAGCCGCGCCAACTGCAGCCAGGGTGTTGTTAATATTGTGATACCCGGTGAGCTGCACGGCCACCGATGCAAAAAATGCATCATTTTTGATGATATCAAATGTGGTGCGATCCGGGGAGAAATTGATTTTTTCCGCGCGCCAGAATGCGTTATTTTCAATTCCGAATGTTTGCACCGGCGCAAATGAAAATTTAGTTAATTTGGTGAGCACAGGATCGGCTGCGCTGGCCAGCAGGAGGCCATTGCCCGGCACCAGGTTGATCAATCTGCGGAATGCAAGCTTGTAGAGTTCAAAATTTTCGTAGATGTCGGCATGATCGAATTCAATGTTGTTGATGATGACCACGTCCGGCAGGTAGTGAAAAAATTTGGCTGCCTTGTCGAAAAAAGCAGTGTCGTATTCATCGCCTTCGACAACGAATAAACTGGACGAACCCACTTTGTATCCCTGGTTGAAATTTCTGGGAATGCCGCCGATGAGGAATCCTGGATCCATGCCGCCGAATTCCAGCAGCCAGGCGAGCAGGGAACTGGTGGTGGTTTTTCCGTGCGTGCCGGCAACCACGATGGAGTTTTTTCCCTGAAGGAAAAATTCCTTGAGCGCATTTGCCATGGATGTGTAGGGAATTTTTTCGTTGAGCACGGCTTCCACCTCAGGATTGCCGCGTGACATGGCGTTCCCGATGATGACAAGGTCCGGACCGGGGGACAGATGGTCGGGATCAAATCCCTGGAAGATTTCAATTCCCCGGGATTCCAGAAAAGTGCTCATTGGCGGGTAAACATGGGCATCGGAACCGCTTACGTGATATCCCTGAGATTTCAGCATGGCAGCGAGCGATCCCATGGCTGTACCACAAATTGCAATGAAATAAATATTTTTGATTTCGCGAGTTATCATTTCTAACCTGGATTATTCATTGTAATGCATTAAGGAATCCAGATAGCCTGAATG
>CAZSBG010000089.1:0-24535 GCA_964605145.1 uncultured Cytophagia bacterium
TTGATTGACATAATTGTGCTTTTTGAGTATGATGGGTGCGGAATGCAAAATATATAGTAAAGGAACCATCAAAACCTTCTATTTGAGAACCAGATGAACCTTCATTGAAATTAATTTCCCCGTTTAAAATTGAAGTTGGAGTGAATGGCTCTCCTATATTCTCAGTAATTTCAAAACCAACACCATAGACAGTAAGCAGTTTGGTCACTGTGATTGCATTATAGGGAACCAAAGAGGGACTCACATAAATTATATCTCCATCGGATGCAGCATCATGTGCTTCCTGCAGAGTTCTGTAATCTCCTGCATAAGGATATTTGTTATCCACGGTAATAATCGCTGCATTGAGAACCGAGACACTTAACAGAACGACTAAAATGATTCGCATTTTCATGTTTTTTACTCCTTATTCTTTGTTTGATTTTGCTTTAATTACCACATCCAATCCATGCTGCAGTGACGTCGTTGCATCAGATTCCAGATGGAATATAGAAGGCAAATTAGGAAATCCGCCATCGATATACGGATGATTTCCTCCATAAATCCCCATATCCGTTCCATTGAACCCTGCTCCAATTGCCGGAGATCCCGGTAATAAATGCAACCCGGTGACAAAATCACTCGGGTCCTCAAAAACTGTATTCATATCAACATTAATAATATTACCATTTGTTTCCGGTAATTGGTCGCTGTTGCATATATTGTGTTGGTATACAGGATTGGTGCTGCATACACCGTTTAATATTATGTTATTTTGAACCAAAGTATTTACACTCACATAATTTATGATCCCGTTTTGAGCTGTAGTGATTTTTAGTACATTGTTGATTATAGAAATATCACTCTCTATGTTGCTACTGATTGCGGCATAATCATACCGAGTATTATAAATTTTGTTATTTGCAATTAATATATCACCGATATTTGCTTTATCTATTTGAACACATGAAGCTGCATTCTGATTACCAACAATATCATTTTGTGCTATTATACAGGATGAACCTCCTACATCGATCCTGGCAATATCATTCTTCTTTATTGTAATATTATCCGTATTAATATCAACATAGAAATTGCCCGCAAAACCTTCCAATAGTGAGCCTTCTGAGCCAGCATTGAAGGTCATATTTCCTACTCTGCTTGTTGCATTAGAGGCTTGTCCTTCGTAAATGTCCAGATTGTAACCCACGCCAAAAAAAAAAAGCTGTTTTGTTACTGTTATGCCAGCATAAGCATTTGATGAAGGATAAACATAAATCGTATCTCCTGCACTGGCAGGCGATTGGGCATCAGCAAGTGTGGTAAAATCACCAGCTGAATTCGGATTATTATCAACAATCCATATTTTAGCAGATAGATTGCTGAAGCCTAAAATGCAAATAAAAATTATGCTCATAGATAATTTTTTATTCATGATAACAGCCTCCAATATAGATTGTTTTTCATAATTGAATTTTTCTTTAATACTGCGAATAATTTTGAAAGATACTAATATTTTCATTTTTTGAAATTAATTGCCTATCTATCCCAAATTCATGGAGAGAACAAGAAACAACATAATATCTATAACTCTTGAGAATGCAAAAAAGAAAACTCTTTCACTTCACCCAACGCTCTATTTCGCTCACATCCATCAGTACTGCGGAAACACCCAATTTTGTGTATTCATTAATCTGTCTTTTACAACCATCCGGAGCAATCACAATTTTGGAGATTCTTCGATATTTCTTTCTATTCAATTTTTTTAGCATCTTGTTAAATGCACTACTTTTTTCCAGGTCGCTTTCAATTGGAAGTCTTGCCAGAAGCGTATTTATCATGACAGTTTTAATTAATTTATCAACCAATTCAATATCTTCTGTCGCCAGCACATCGTATACTCCCGCCAGTTTTATTTGCATCTCGCCAATAAATTTCTGATCGTTGTCGATTATGAGTATTTTTTTCATAGGAGTGCACAACTTTTGGGATAATTGATTATTAAGGAGGGAACGCATTATAGTGCAAATACTATGTGATTACCCAGCAACTTTTGCAAATTTGTGCAAAATAATTTCTATGCATCGGTCATCACGTATTATTATTTGCGGCTTTGCCGCGCTGGGATATAAACAAATATTGTACCAGTATTAAGTTTCAGCAAAATTCCAAATTAATTACTTGTTTATTATAGCTTATCAAATTCGTCAATATACACAACATTCATTGGAATGTTGCTTTAATGCGACATTTGTGTTGCATTTTCACAACACCATATTTAAACTTGTGTATAGCAGCCCGTTTTTTTGTATGAGAAATGCGCGTTAAAGTCAAATACAGGGAAATTAAACTTTGTTTTTGATGAAAAGATTAAAGAATACAAAAATCTCCCATTTTTATTAAAAAACATTTAAAACTGGTATAAGAATCCTGAACAACAAACCATTCACTAAAAAATGAAAGGAAACACCATGTCCAAAACCGAAAAACAACCAATCGCACCATTCACCAAATTTCACAAAGCAGCCAGAATCGGCTCGTTAGTCATGGGGGCTCTGTTAACTACGCTGGAAATTCTCCTTGTCATCAAAGAAGATGATACCCCGAGGGCAGCCTGATGGCAACCGACAAAGAACAACTTCCAGGCGAGTCCAACGACCAGATTATTGAAGTATCCTTAAAACATGTAATCTTCACCTTCGGCTCCCTGGTACTGGGCTCCATCACGGTGGGCGCGTCCGTGACATTCATCAAAGACTATGTCAAATATCGGCGGCAGAAAGCTTTGTTCGATGCCGTCAAAAATCTCATCACCTTTCTAAACAACGGAGGTAATTTTATTCCATGGAACGACGAGACAACGGGATCTTCATTCCCGAAAGCACCATCCAAAAATCCAAAAAAGTCCTGAGCAATTTGGGACTGGGTATCCTGGGATTGTATGTTATCCGCATTATCTTCCTGCCGCGATATCGGAGTGATCAATGAAGAACAAAAAACTCCGCCTCAACGTCAACGCCAATGCCCTGATCAAACTCACCGCCCTGGTGAGTAACTCCCTGGTGTTGGCCACCAATGCCTACCTTTTGGGCACCAATGTCAAAAAACAGCTTCACGACCGCAAGGCCGAGTCCATTGCCAACACACTCCAGGTCACGGCTGAAGTGGCGTCTGCCCTGGCAGGTGTGGCCAGGGTGGTGATCAATTCGGTTGGAACCCATGAGAGATCGTAAAATATTTGAACCTGACGAGCGGCAATGGATTGAAGACAACCTGTATTGTCCCTACTGCGGCAGCACCAACCAGTGGCAGTTTGATGTGCGGTTGCGGCATGTTATAGAAAACGACAATGGCCATTTAATCATCGCCATCGATCCCAAACGAAGCGATAAGATCAAACACGCCATCGGTTCTGATATTCGCCGTAATCTGGACGAGGGACGTTTTATTTGCGCCAATTGCGGCAATGAGCACATCGACTACCAGATGTTCTACGTGGAAAGTTGCTGGTATAATGGATGTCCTGGCTGTTTTCATTGCGGGGACTGGATCGATAAGGATGAATTGATCGAGCTGTGTGAAGCATGTCTCATCAAACATGATGGCCAGATCAGTGAAGATGACTGCCAGGTGTTGTGCGAGCATTTTGACAATGGATTGGGCGAGGTCAGGGCGCATTACGGCATTAGCCTGGATGATTTAAAACAACAACTGGGATACCTGTAGCGAATAAGGGCTGGACATGTTTTGTTCGGCCCTTGTTGCTTCACATTGATTTAAAATTCAAATATTTTAGAGGAAAACACACCATGCACGAAATCAAACAAACCGATTATCGAAAAGGTTGGTTGATACCATACCTGTTAGCCCTGGATTACAATTTTTATCAACGCTGGGATTACTGGACAAGAGCTGTTCTTCAAGATAAAATACCAGATGAATCCATCCCCTATATTTCATTCAAACCTTCCCTAGTCTATCAGCAACGACAGGTCATTAAAAATATCACCAGGTGTCTGTCCTATGCTGACCATCGATGCAGCAATTCCCTGGAAAAATTCATCGACTGGATTTTGTGGGGATTCAACCGAATAGAATCGTTTCCAGCTATCAATGAAACCATTGATGATTACTGGTACCGCACCTTCAACCTGGGATTATTCTACGAAGAACCAGGCGATCACTTTGCCGAGATTGCAGCGGAATCCAATGTGGGAAGAGGCAGCGGCTATTTCCCCACACCAGGCCATGTCGTGGAATTGATGGTGCGCATGAACTTTGGCGATGAACCGCAACACGAACACAAACATTTATCTGTGATGGATCCCTGCTGCGGCACAGGCGTGATGCTGCTCTATGCATCCAATTATTCGCTCAATCTGTATGGCGTGGACATCCATCCCCTCATCCATAAAATAGCACTGGTCAATTCTTTCATTTATGTGCCCTGGCTGGCCTTTCGACCGAAACACCTGACGATGTTTGATTCCATCATCGAAATCGAACGGCCCACAGGCATACGAATACCCCAATGTACAATCTGCAATAACAAAACCAACTTCCTGCTGGACATCCAGACCGATCATGAGATCGAGTTTTCACCACTTGGTTTCTTCAATATTCATCAGCCTAAAATCAATTCTGATGTCATTGGCAAAGGACTGAAACCAGATAACATCACATGTGCCAAATGCTTTCAAGAGGAGGATACGACATGATACAACTCATTTGTTTGAACTGCGGCGGTTTCACCTATTTTGACATCGAGGTGGAAGCCCTGCGCGCCATTGAAGTGAACGATAACGGCCTGATTGTGGATGACGCCATCATCGATGACTGGAACTACTCCGATGAAACGTTGCGCGGCAATTTAGATGATATGGTCAACTATGTTTTGAAGCAACCCAATGAAACCATCAACAGTAATACCGAAAACACCTACATCACCTGTGCCCGATGCAACTCGCGAAAAGTGACCGTGCCGTATATGGACTGGCATCCGCCGCATGACCCCATCAGTATCTCCGAAGAAATCATAAAAAACAGAAACGAATACCATCATCTCAGAAAGGAGCGAGACCGTGACCATTACCTGCCCGTGCTGTGGCAATAATCGTAAGTTTTTAATTCCCCTGTGGGTGCGATGTACCTTCAAGTTCAATGAAGATGGGACCATCAGCATCCTTCATGTCAAACAATTAGAATCCCTGGAAGAGAAACTGGCCAATCAGAATACGTTTCCCACATTAATATGCCAGGAATGCAACGCTGATGTGGACATCGATTTCAATCCCTACGAGACCCTGGATGAAGAAAAACGGCAGCGAAAAGCCCTGGAGGCGTTATGACCAATGGCTATAAAAAGCAGATCGCTGAAAAGATCAAAAACGCGGTCAATGACTGGATCGATGACCTCAAGAATAAACATCAAGACCTGCTCATCACAAAGCAGTGGAACATCCTTTTTCCAAAAGGATTTCAGTCTGGATTTAATATTCTGCCCGTGGTCACCAGCGCCAAACATGGCAAACACCTGGTGGCCGAGATTCAGTTTGTCCTGCCCGACACCCTGGAACTGGACATCGATCAGATGGAACTTATTCTTAAAAATGAGCCGTACATTCAGGAAGAACAAGAAACATCAAATCAGCCATCAATCCCACCCCTGAATGATTCCATTGATCTCCTGAATGATATTGTCCTGGGCCTGAACAGTTTTCTGCAAAACACCCGGATCACCATTCCCAGGACGAGCTCGCCTTTATTGAATTTGTTTGGAAAAGCAGACACAAATCAATCCATCATATTTAAATCATCTGAAGAAAATAAAACTCACACAACAACAAATAAAACCAACGGCCTGAACATCTCTCCCATGAAAGACGAGACTGAACTGGACAGAATAAAAATCTCCATGAAAAACAGTCCAGACCTGCCCGACTGGATCCGAACCATCGAATCCAGGGAGATCTGGAATGAGGTGCTGGACAAACTGGCCCAGGCATACATTCATTACAATAATCAACTGGGCTATTCCGTTGATTTGAAAACGTTCTTTGAAAAATACACGCAGCATCTACTCCACCAGAATAAATTACACCATTACTGCACCTACAAGAGCAAGCCCGTTCGTACGGAATGGTCAAAGCCACCAATCTCGACATGTCGCTGTTCATGAATATAGACAGTGAAACTGATATCCAAATCACCCTGCCCGCTGACATCCTCAAAAAGATCCTCAAGACAAAACCGCAGACCATATCCATCAAAACAGAAGACGATCTGAAAGTCAGAATCGACTACGATAACAAAACTGTGATCTGCCAGGGCGAATCCATGGACGAATATCCGCTGATCGATGTGCCAAAGGGAAAGAGCAAAAAGCACATCGGTACCTGGTCAAGAGATTTTATTCGAAAGCTTTCAGATTTGGTTCCATTTTGCAGTGATGATGAACTGCGAGCCCAGCTCAATGGCGTGTATATTGAACAGAACGGCAGACTGGAATGCTGCGCCACATCAGGCCATATGCTGCGGTGGCTGCCGTGTGTCGAACAGGGTGAGGAAAAGAAGAATACTCGCATTAATACTAAAACGAAAAAGACGAAAGGAAGAAACAGAAAAAAAGGTGCTTTCAACTACACCGCCATCATCCCCAAAAAGGCCATCAGCATATTATCCAGATGTGTGAAGGACAATATCAGTGTATTCAAAAAAGACGATGTCATTTTGTTTGAACTTGAAAAAGGACTGCACTTCGTGGTCAATCTCATTGATGGCAATTTCCCGCGATTCAAAAACGTCATCCCCCATGATCACAAAGGAGAGCTGACCATTCATCGAAAAGACCTGATGAAACTCATTCCAGAAGCCAAAGGATATGCCCGGCGATTCAATCACCTGGGCGTTTTCAAAATCGAGAATGATAAACTGTCGATTGAGGTCAGTGACGCCGAAAAAGACATTCACTGGCAAACAGACATGGACATCAGGGATAAATCAGGTCCTGACATGACCATTGGATTCAATCTGGCTTTATTGGAAAAGATGCTCAAGACCATGGATGCCGACGACATCATCTGGCGCTACACGGATCCGCATTCAGCCGTATTAGTGGTGGAGCCAGATAATGAAAAAGAAGACGTAATCAATCTCATGATGCCCATTCGACTTTCAGATAATCAAACAGACGAGGAATCCCATGAAAACAAACCTGATCATTGATCGGCCATCCCGCATCGACGATGACATCGAGGATTTTAAAATCGATGCCGTGGATGATGATAAAAACTTCACGGTGAGTCGAGTGAAACTATGCCGCGATCCAGGCAGTGAAAAACCCATTCTGTTCTATTCCCAGGAACTGAACCGCAACTTCAAACGACCGCACGATCCATTCAGTAAACGGCATATCATCAAAGCATTCACACCGAACAATTTCACAGCGGTGGCCGATGAAACACTGGAACGGAAATACAAAGATACCATCTTAGCCCATAAGCCAGCAATCGATGATTATTCACCCCTGACAGATATTCATTCGGACAAGATGAATCTTTTCATGGATGAAGACACGGCCGTATTCTTATCCGACATCGACATCAATGTGGATGGACTTGGAGAAGATTTCCAGTCCATGGAAAGTATCTCGGCAACGCCGTTCATGGAAGAAGTGGCTGTGGATGTGAGTAAACTGAAATCTGAGTTATCACGATTGCAGCAGGATTACCGTATCATCAAAGCCCAGATGGCGGATGAGTTTACTGAATATCTGGATCCGAATATTGTATCCGATGACGAGTTCACCGAACATCTGGCCGCAGAGAATATATCTGCTCCATTGGTCAAAGCCTATCTGAACATCAAAGAACAGATAAAACAACTGAACTCACAGCTTGGGCAGGTGTCGGATGCTGTATTCACAGAAACAAGCAAATTGATCAAACTACCTAAAAAGGAGATTTTTCAAAATGCACCATTATGATTTTCCAGGGCTGTGGTTTCAGATATATCGGCGGGTGATAGCTCTCAATGAAAAAATGGGAAAAGACCGTTTGGATAAATCCAGTTTGCGCGAAGTGGTCACATCCATCTTCATCGCGTCCACGCAGAAAGGCATGACGAGTCCGCGGCCCTATACCAAATTTCATGAAGAGATCATGCGGTTGATTGACAATATCACTATCCCTGAAAAACAGCGACAGATCTATTCTGTCATCAAAACATTCACAGGAAACGGAAATAACGATGTACAGTCCCAAGATCAGCGAAAAACTCATTCCCAGGCTGTATCGGATGGCTAGGAAAAAAGGCATTCCCATGACAAAACTGGTGAATGAGATTATCGATGCATATCTGCAGCAACACAAAGAAGAGGCGTGAATTCGTCTCTTTTTTTATCTTTAGAAATTAGGTTCCATAACCCACCCCCTGGGTAACCAGGGCCACCTCTCAGTCTGTATAAAAAGGGGGTACCTTTTCTGGTGTAAATTGGATTCCAAATTTTTTTTGGGTATTTTTTTTTATGCCCTATAAGGCCCCAAAATGAGCACTTTTTAAGCCTTAAAATGGACAGTTTTTGAAGGCATTTTTGACTGCTTTTCAGGAAAAATATTGTAATGGGCACTTGGTTAAAGCTATTATTTTAAATATGACTTACGAGCCTATTTTCAGCGATGAACAAATTGCAAAAATTGATAAAAACTGAGGCCATTTTTGAGCAAGAAAATTGACCTTAAAAAGGCACTTTTTTGACCTGTTTTTCGACCACCCAAAACGACATTTTTGACCAACCAACTGATCGATTTCAAGAATTATTTGGGATAAGAATACTGAACAAACTGGAGGTTCAAATGAGCCCAGCATTATTATCCCAGGCACGTCGAATCGCCCATGGAAATCCTGATCTGGAGCAGAATATTCTTGCTCATAATTGCGTGAATTATGCCAACGCCAAATCCAGAGGAAAAGTTTTATCAATCGGGGAGCAGGTCAATTTCATGAAACATCGGGCAGGTGAATTCCGATCAGGCATCCGAAATAACTTTGGAGCCAGAGGTCATAAGGCTAATGACGTCTTCAACAAACGATTGTACTACGATGGTGAGGTTGAACTTCATTCTTTTCATTATGAAGACAATGGCGACAACGAGGAATGTCCTGAGAATGGAAAAGGCAGTCTTACTTTGCTGACAGCAATGAGGAACACCGAGGATTCCTGCATCTTTCGTGTCGACTTGGAGAATTTTCTGATGACGTTATCAAATCGGGAGCGGACCATCTTTCTGAAAAGATTGGAAGGGTACAAAAAAGGCGAGTTGGCAAAGACTCTTAAATTGAATCCTACAGTTATTCGACAGACATTGACCACCGTTGGCAAAAAGTATGTGCTCTGGTTTGACATTCTCCATGCCGAGCGATTCGGTTTGGCGTGATGAAAGAGAGCGGTTGCTCTCTTTTTTTAGGTTGGGAATTATTACTAATTCAAATAAAAATAAGTATTTTGGAAATTGATTTGATAGACAGAGATAATCCTCAATTTTGGATTTTTGCATACAATCAACTTGGCTGTCGCATTTCATTTTCGTAGTTACAAGCAATTCCTTCTAATAATAAAGCAAAATATTTCAAGATACACCTATTTTGTTGTTGACATTTTGCAATAATTGAATTATATTATTACCTTATTTTAATGATTTATCATCCATGTTCTATGTCTTACTTGCTTTAACCACAAATTGATCTCCACACAATATTTCTTTTTTTCTAAACACTGGGAGCAAATTATGCAATTATATGTTTTGCCCCATCTTCATTTTCTGAAACTACGCTTTCATCTCACTGCACAGAAAGACTGTACTTTGCCTTCCTGGAAAGGATCATTGTTGCGAGGCGCTTTTGGCCATGCATTGCGGCGAACTGTTTGTACTATGCACAAAGGCCAGGAATGCAAAGATTGTATGCTCCGTAGCCAATGCGCTTACACCCGCATGTTCGAGACGTTTGTCACTGAACCACCGCCGCGTTTTTTAAATGGTCAGCTCAGTTCACCGCGGCCTTTTATTTTCGAGCCACTCGATTATGCACGGGACTATAAGGAAGGGGACACACTCTGGTTTGATGCAATTTTGCTTGGTGATGCAACAAATTTTGTCCCCTATCTCGTTTTTGCAATTATGCAGATGGGACATACGGGTTTAGGCGCGAGGCGACATCCATTTGATTTAACGGCTGCCTATTGTTTGCAATTCGATGAAAATGGATCAGAAAATGGAGAATGGAAATTATTATACGAAGGCGAAACCCAGCATCTCGTCTACTCTCCAAAAGCCAGCACGCTGGAAAATAATAATACCACCCCTGATTTGAATCACCACTTACAATTAAATTTTCAAACACAAACTCGACTTTCATTCAAAAATAAACTCACTATCGATTTTACATTTCGAATGCTTGTTTTTAAAATGCTGCGCCGAGTGCTGGAATTAACCCATTTTTATATGCCAGGAGAGAAAATTGAATGGGAATTTCACGATCTTCTTGTGAAAGCAAGCGCCATACACATCACTCATAATAATCTTCACTGGCAGGATCAGCAGCGTTACAGCAATCGCCACAAGATGAAAATGCAGATGGGAGGTTTCATTGGAGATTTGACGCTGGAAGGAGATTTATCGCCATTTGTTGATTTGTTGAAGTACTGTGAGTTGCTACACGTGGGAAAGGGGGCGACTTTTGGGTTGGGGAAAATAAAAATTGAAACTGAAAACAAATACACTTGAATTTAGACTTATTCGATTTAAAGGTATTAAGAGAAATTACAAAGAAAATTAAGAATATTTTTGAAAATCAGCTCAATTTTATCAAATGATCCTATTTAAGGAGAAAAACATGGAAGAAAATATTTTTTTGCTGTTACTCGATACTAGCAGTATACAAAATTACATCTTTAAGACGAATAAACTGAAGGAAATTCGAGGCGCAAGCGCTTTATTGAATAGTCTTAATTTAAAAATGACCCCGCAACTCATTGAAAAATATTTCAAGAAAACTAACTTATGTAAAGACTATGAACTTAATTATTTAATAGATGATACAATACAATTTTGTGAATTTGAAAATTTGGATTGTTGGGTTCTCTCATTTGGAGGCGGTTCGACCCGTATCCTTTATCAAGATAAAGCTGAAACCAAAGCAAATGATTTTCTGAAAGAAATTGAAAAAAAATATAAAGAAGAAACTGCCTTAGGAACGACAATTCAACATGTGATTGTCAGTCAGAAAGATAGTGGTGAAATATTGAAATTGACACAGAAAGCAGAAATAAAACTAAAATTGATAAAACAGAATAGCGGCAGTTTATCTCAAATAGCTACAAATCCATTTACAAAGTTTTGTAGTAGTTCGGGGACAGAAATTTCCTCAAGAATATCAGCCTATGACAATGCGTTTATCTCGCCGCAAGTTGAAGCAAAACAAAATGTTTCAAACCGCAGCCTCTATTTTACACAATTTGCAAATTCGATTCGCCATGATGCGAATACTCCAAAATTTGTCCATGAATATCTTGGATCGGAAGGAAAAGGAAAGGAAAAGTTTATTCCTGCTGATATAACACAGATTGGCAAGAAGTCAAAACCAAATGGATATATAGGATTAATATATGCCGATGGGAATCGTATGGGGTTTCGCATGCAACAACATTTCAACTCACACGAAGAGATTACCCAATTCAGTGAAGAAGTTAAAAAAGCAACATTGAAAGCGCTCTTTGATAGTCTGAAATCCTTAGTGATAAACGAAACGGATTATTTCCCATTTGAAATCCTTTTTGTTGGCGGTGACGATATTTTACTTATTGTACCTGCGCAATATACTTTTGAGTTCGCTTTAGAATTCACTGAAAAATTTGAAAATTTGACTAAATACACTAATAGTAGAAGCGGCGTTGAGACTCACGTTTCTTTGGGAGTAGGCATAGCAATCGCGCATGCAAATCACCCATTACAGGAATTGTATGAATTGACCAAAAGCCTTGCTAGTTCAAGCAAAAATAAAAGCCAGAAAATTAATGTTGAAAGCGAAGGCGCTAAAGATCTCAGTTGCTTCAACTATGTTATTAATAAAGGTTCTTCGGTCAAAGACTTTAATGAAATTGAAGAAACAGAGTTGCAATTTAAAGATATTGTTAATAACGCACCTATTACAATAAAGTTGAGTAAACGACCGTATACCCATGAAGAACTGAGAAATGCAATGGCCTCTGTACGTGGTTTGAAAAATGTAAAAACACCTCGTACAAAACTATCACAGCTTTATAATGCGCTTCATCAAGGATGGGCTCAGGGCACATTAGATAGTTTGCGCATTATTTCACGTTTGCCAAATGATGTGAAAACCGAATTATTTGAAAATTTTTCGGCTTCCAATATATTCCCCTGGCAAAGAAATTCAAATGGCGAGTACGAAACACCTGTGGTGGATTGGATCGAACTATTTGATTTTGTTAGTTAAAAACTGTTATTAAAGGAGATATATAACATGGAAAAATATAAGTTAGAAATTCAATTTAAGGCAGGATTTACTATTGGCAGTGGATTTGGTTTCGCCAGTTTTGTAGATAGTTGTACTATTCGAGATTATAACCAAGTCGCGTATATTCCTGGTTCAACAATTAAAGGGAAATTGCGAAGTGTATGTAAAAAAATAGCACTTGAGCTTGGAGATGAATTCGGAGAAAAAAAAGATGTGAATGGTAATGTTATAAGGCAGGCACTTTGCCAATTAGAAGGCTCTGAGGATAAAACAAAGGCTCTGTGTAAAGACTTTAGTACTTGCTGTGTTATATGCAAAGTATTTGGCTCACCGCTTTTTCCATCTGAATTTCGATTTTCAAATTTATTGCCAGATGATGATTCCTATGATGTTTTCGCTACAATAAACAAATTGCGGCAGAGTGGAAAAAAGGTAGACGCCGAGTGGGTAACTCGCATCAGGAAAGATAGGTACTTAAATCGTGCAGCGGATAACGCGCTATTTGTTCATGAACAGGTTTTGGCAAAAGATAAGAAATATATTGGCGTTATTAGTGCTCCTCAGTTTAACGATGAAGCTATAAAGCTTTTAGATTTTGGTTTAAAGGCATTGACTTTTTTAGGCGGCGGCAGTGCTAAAGGACTGGGTAAGGTTATTTATGCTGAACTAAAGCCATGGGCAGAAATAAGCAACGAAAATTTAAATGCAAATGTTAAAATGGGAGAATAAAATGCAGGAATATCTTGTAGAAATCATGCTTAAAGAACCTGTTTGTATTGCAACTCAACATGGAGTGGGCAATGTCATCCCAACTCTTCAATATATCCCGGGAAGCGCATTAAGAGGCGCATTAGCTGACTTATGGTTGCAAAAGCATAGCAAGCGAAATAGCGATGGAAAATACCGAATTGAAAGCACCAAAAAGACTGAATTTGAAAATCTTTTTCTCTTGGATACCGTTATGTATGGAAACTGTACAAAGGATGCAAGCCGGGTGATTCCTAAAACCGCATTAACTTGCAAACATCAAAAGGGCTTTTACAATGATGACAACGCCCATGGTGTGCGAAATATTCTTCATCAGGAAACTCGGGATTGTTTTACGGTATCGACAACAGACTTGATATATTGTCCAAACTCTGAATGTGGTCAATTGGGCACTCTTGATCATTTTGACGGATTTTATTTCCAGCCTACATCGGGAGTATTTAGGAAAAGTAAAATCGCTCGTCGTTTTCTGGCGCGAACGCGAGTAAGTGAGTATTTGGAAAGAGCACAAGATGGTTCTCTTTATACCCGGATCGCTTTGTGTGAGGGGCAAATGTTCCGGGGCAAAATTCGACTAAACAATGGTGCGCAAAGAAAAATACTGGAAGATTTATTATCTGAGAGTGAACATATAATTTTTCTTGGCGCCTCAAAAAGCCGTAGCGTTGGTAGAGCTGAAATTAAAATCAATCCATATTTACCGCAATGGCATGATGAAGTTGAAACGATGAGCGAAAGATTAACTGAGTTTCAGGAAGCTTTTGATGATATTGATGGCTTTTTCTGGTCACTAACTGCTTTAAGCGATTTGATAATAGAGGATGATTATTTCCGTTTCAAATCATGGATTGATATGACGGATATAATAAATTTCATTCATGATGCATGTATCGAAACAGGTGTTCCAGAAAATGAGATAGTCCAAACAATAAATCTATTGAAATGCTTCGAGTTGGTAAGAGGCTGGACATCTAAAAACAAAACAACTGGTTGGAACGCCGCATGGGGTTTGCCTAAATATGAACAACAGGCCATTGCAGCCGGCTCTGTTTTTCTATTTTACTGTAAGTCGTTAGAAAGATTCAGCGAGGAGCCTCTTGAAGATTGTGGTAAATCAGAAAGCGAATTATTTAGCCAGGCGTTGACATTACTCGATACTTATGGAATAGGTGAAAGACGAAACGAAGGCTTTGGGCAAGTAATAATTTGTGATAGTTTTCACATGCAGGAGGACTGGTAATGAATAACTATACTGAAGAGAAAATTATTGAAGAAATTATCGAAAAACCGGGAGATTTTTATCTTAAACAAGTTTGTAAGTTTCTTCAACAAAAGAAAATTGGAAACGCATTTTTATCATTGCGGGGCAACCAAATCAAAGCATTGGAAGCGAACTTTACCAAGCCAACTATTAATAATAAATCGCCTCGGGATAATCTCGCGGAATTTATTGCCCATCAATGCAAAAAAGAAGAAAAAGGCGAACGGTCACCAAAATGGCTGATATTGGGTTTTGCTGACGAAAATATCAATGGACCTTTATGTCAGTTTTTATTTGAGTTCGATGAAGATTTCCTCGAAGATCTAAGAGATAAAGTAGTACATTTTCTAAATCAATTTTCTTATGAAGATACGTTGATGTGTTACACGTATTTTGATTGCTCACCCGAAGTTGAAGGTGAAATAAGAGATTGGCGGCAAAACAAACTTTTCCCAACACTCTCAAAAAAATTATTTTATACTTTACTTGATGTCCATAGAGAAAAAAAATCAGAGAAAAAAAGTAACTTTAAAGATAAAAAGGAGGAGCTATGTCAGCCTTTAACAGATTAAATAATCGATTTATTATTTCCGGAAAGTTAGCTTTTAATTCGGCTGTTCATATTGGAGATGGCTCTGGTGATGAAAGGGCGGACCAGGTGTTCGCGCGTTCAAATGGTGAATTTTATTTGCCGGGTTCTTCCATTCGTGGAGCTTTAAGAACTGCAATAGAACGGATGGCTGCAAGTTTAGCTCTTGGATCAGTCGAAGATGGCAAAATTTCTTGTTTTCTAGACAGTGGAAGTGGTACAGGATGTTTTTCTGTAAATAGAAATGTTCCAAACTTAATGGAACAATGGCGTCAGAACGGCTTATCAGGCAAAGAAATCTTTGAAAAGATAAACGATAATAATCTATGTCGCCTCTGTCGTTTGTTCGGTTCTCCATACCTTGCATCAAAAGTCAAAGTAATGGATAGTTTTCCTGTATCTACTTTACCTGAAAAGGCCCCTGTACGCACCGGGATTGGCATTGACCGTGATACAGAAAGCGTGCGAGAGGGCGCGCTCTTTGAAGTAGAAGTACTTGACACAAAACCTGAATTTTCTTTTGAGATCATTGCTGAAAATCTTGATCTGGGAGAGCCGTTTGATTGGGGATTATTATCACTTGGATTGATCGAGTTTCAGCAAGGTAATATTACGCTTGGTGCTAAAAGCGCTGTGGGTATGGGTAACTGCTGTATTAAAGATATTAAAATCGAAGGATTTGAAAACTCTGAAGAATTAAAAACTTTTTTAAGCACACGGTTATACTCGCCCAAAAAGAATAAAAACAGCTATCAAAAGTTTCTGGAAAATAAGCTAAAAGATTTTCTTGATGTTTTCATCCCTAAATCGCAAGTAGATGAAAATCAGCAACCCAATGCAGATGGAAAGGAGGAATAATTATGCTTAAATATAAATTAAACCAACTGGATTTAACTTTAGAATGTAATTTTGATGGCCCTTTTTTAATAAAAGATGGACAATATGTAAAAAGAAAGAACTCTAATCAACCAGATGCAGTATTTATAAAAAGGAGCTCTCCAGGTCATGGAAATAGCCATTTGTATTATGTTCCCGGAAGTTCAATTCGAGGTTTGTTTCGCAGCCATGCTGAAAAGATTATTCGCACAAAATCTCCGGTTAATGGTCTGTATTGCTGTGATCCTTTTGATATAGATCAAGAAAACAATGAAGCCCGAGGGTGCACAAAGAGACTGCCAGAATTGAAAAAAAATATGAGGCCGGTATATAAATATACTTGCATGGCGTGCAAGCTGTTTGGTGCCGGTGGCCATGGCAGCCGCATCAGTTTTTCTGATGGAGAACTATCTGATTTTAATAAACGGGTAATTGATGGCGTTGGAATCGACAGGTTTACGGGTGGATCAGTCCAGGGCGCCAAGTTTCAAAATGAGGTTTTAGAAAAAGGTTTTTTTAAATTTAAGATAAGCCTACGTAATTTTGAAATTTGGCAATTAGGCTTATTGGCTTTTGTTTTGCGCGATCTCGAAAATGGAGAATTAAAGCTTGGTTTTGGCAAATCAAAAGGTTTTGGAGCAATGACGAGTATTATTCAGGATGTTATTTTTACATATTGGCGGAAACCTGAAGGTAATAAACTCGCAGGTGTGGCAGATATGCTTCCTGGATTCGTAGACCAATATGGCGCCGTGTCATTTATCGCGGGAGAAGAAGAACGGCCTGATCTTGGAGTTGCCGAACCAGACGCTTTTGGGATGATTCACTCTTTTAAAGTCTCAATGCCTGAAGACGGCAAAGCATCGAATTCGGATTTTTGGAAGGCCTGCGCTAAGCAATGGATTGCCGCTATTAATGCAAGTCCGAGGAAATTTCTCACAATCGATGAATTGCACGATCTTGTTTATTCTGTTGATGAGGAAAATATTGAGAATGAAGAATCGATAGAACAAACAGAGGAGAAATTGTAATGGCTTTAATTGCTTATGCTAAAGTAAAGATTGACAAAGAATTATTCCATACCTGGCAGTATGATCCAGGGGAACAATATCTTTTTCGCTACGCAATACTCCGAAATCCATCTGAAATACATTTTACCTCTTTTTCTAATTTAGCTGTTTTATCGGACTTTCCTGAAGGTAGAATTTGGGGAGAAACTCTTGATCTACAATGGAAAACAAAAAACGGTATTTGGCATTTTGTGCTAATCGCGGAAAATGAAAGCGATATTCCTGACTTTTTTCAGCAGGAAAACCGCAAAAAATTGACAGGACCTCTTGGATTTGAAGAAAAAGCATTTCTTTGGGGAGAATATGACGACAGCATTAATAAGTGGCTGGAGGTCAAAGTTCCAAAACAAATAGACTATGCTTCTTTACTGGAGCCAACCAAGCAGAAATCACCTCGTGTCCGCCTAGAAATAATAAAATATACAACTTATGAAACACGCGACCTCTGGTGTTTCGGCGAGAAAATAAATCTCGCGGTGGACTCCAGTATTTATCGTTATGGCAAAGTAATTGAATATGGAGGTGGACATGAGTAGTGACACATTTATTAATCCATATAATTTTGTACCATTGAAAGAAGCTGTTGATCGAAAACCGGTTTCTGCAACGCTGGATAAATATACTGGTTATACAGGTAAAATGACTATAATACTAAAAACACTGACGAGGCTGTTCATCCCTGATACAGATCCCAACCAGGTTATTCCTCTACAAAAAGGTCGACCGGGGACTCCCAAGGAGTTTATGAGGTTCCTTCAAAATGCTAATAATGATAAAATTATTCCAGGATCTTCCCTGAAAGGTATGTTGCGATCTGTCGCCGAAGCACTTAGTAACAGCTGTTTTTCACTGGAGACAGCGGCAGAAATCTATCTTGGTGAACATTCAAAAGATTTGTGCAGCACATATTTCAATGAAGCCGAAAATCGTACCGATCTCCGCTTGTGTCCTTGTTGCCGGCTTTTTGGTCGTACAGCAGAAGGCGAAGATGATGAACATGATAAAAACCTAAAAAGCAGGCTCTGCATTACTGATGCGATTC
Source organism: uncultured Cytophagia bacterium (assembly GCA_964605145.1). Taxonomy (GTDB): domain Bacteria; phylum Zhuqueibacterota; class Zhuqueibacteria; order Thermofontimicrobiales; family Thermofontimicrobiaceae; genus CAZSBG01. Next base: position 18,120 of record CAZSBG010000089.1, read on the forward strand.
TGGAAAATAGTGATAAAATTGACAACACCAGCCTCTATCTGTTCGAACTTTCATCACCAAAACCACACCACGCTCCCTTCTATTTTGAAGATTATCAAAATGAAAATCCATCAAAAATAAGAGGGCGTAAATTTTATTATCATTTCTATCCGAACATTGAAAATGAGCAGGAACTAGCAAGAGAAAAAAGTTCACATCGAAGTTCTATAATTCATCAGTCAATTTTGCCTGATGCATTTTTCAGGTTCAATATATATTTTGAAAACCTGGAACCCGAAGAAATGACACTGATGATATACTCTATTCTGTTAAATCGCAAATCAGCTGAAGATGAAAATTTTATGGCACACAAAATTGGCATGGCCAAACCACTGGGATTTGGCAGCGTGCATTTATCAATTGAATCTTTAACTTTACATAATGGCGCTGATGCCTATAACGATTTATCCTCTGGATTTGGAGTATATATGGATGCTGAACTCGAACAAAAGATAAATGACTTCATTGATATCCTGCCTAATCCTTTTGAAAATAGCGGCGGCCGCTATGATGTATGGAAATTTCCTCGTACAGAAATTTTGGGCAGTGTTCGCTATCCCAAAAAATCTCGTCCCAGTGATCCACCTGAATGGTTCAATATTGATAAAAATGCTGATATGAAATACCCCTTACCGACGAATGGAGAATTGCCTGACCCCTGGCAGGAATTTGTACCCGATAGAGCCGATGAGTATAAGCAGCGATCGACAAGTGTTAAAGTAATTAAAAGAACAAGATCCGAAGCATATTTCAAAATAAATAATAAAACTGAAAGCATCATCAGCTTTGATAAAAAAATACAGGAGGGCTCTGAAATACTTGTATGGAAAAATGAGAAAGATCAGTACATCCTTTTTAAAGAAGATAAATAAGGAGATTTCTTTTATGCCAAAACTGATATTCGCGACTGTCGGTACATCGGCTGTTGAAAACTGTCTAAAAAAGTATCCTGTTCATAAAAAAACAAAGTCTACACTCACGGAGTCGGTTGCAGCCGAACTTGAAAAAAATCCTGCAGAAGAACATAAATTGCTTTTAGATTGGTCGCCGAAAGGTGATCCTGAAAAAAGTAGCATCGTATACAATCTTAGAGCCAATTTGCCAATGTTTGAAAAGAATATACACAAACGAAATATGGCGACATTTGCTACCAGCGTTAGCGCGGAAGTGGCAAGCTTGTTAGTGATGAGCAAAGAGAATGATATTGGTGAATTTGATCAGGATGATGAAATATGTCTGATACCTTCAGGAACACCAATCGGAATTGTCTGTGCGGAGGCTAATAGAATGGTGTTGCAGGATCGTTTCAAAAACGCGAAATTCGTTTGCACTGATCCACTTGAAGGGGTTGTTTTTGCCGCCTGGCCTGGGAAGGGAACTGAGGCGCATAATGTGTTTCTTTCAACAGGCGTAGATAAATTCGAGGAAGTAATTAGACAAAAGAAAATGGAATTTGAAAACATACATAAAAACAACTATTACAGCTATCTTGATGTTACAGGGGGATTCAAAGGCTTGATTCTGTTCTCACCATTTCTATGTCTAAGGTATGTGGATGCTTTGATTTATTTTTACCAGGAAGCATCTAGGCCAGTAATATTAAATGATGATTATTTTTATGGAAGATTCAAGGATAAAAATAAATCATTGCATCCTGAAAAAGATGAGATGCGGATTTTAAAAAAAAGTATGCCTCCTCTGGGAGATAGATAAAATGAGCCATCCATTAACAAATGAAAATAACAGAAAAAACATTAAAGACTATTTGAAACGTGGTAACATAACAGGGTATTTTAATCTCATCCTTGAATGGGAAAAGGGAAAACTGCAAAGCGGATCCTTTTACGAAGAAATTCAAAATATTATTGAAGTTCGAATTGAAAAGGGATTCAATAATGATTATCCTCAATGGCAATCGATTATTAAAATTGAAATTGAACGCTGCGAAATGCTTAATGAACTACAATCAATGGAAGAAAGCCGAACTGAAGAGGTCTATATTAAGGCTCTCAATTGGCTTGCTACTTGCAGAGACTTGAAGAATCCCGAAATTGAAAAATATTTCCGTTTAAGCGGACGAGATAGAGAAACAGACGTGAAAAATATCCTTTACCACGAGAAAAAAAGTAAATTGGGAAATTATTTTTTAAAAGAAACAGGTCGCTTTTACATCCCTGGCTATATTCGTTTCTTTTTGCGGATGTATAACCTGCCTGCTGCACTCACACTTATATGTAGATCATTTCATCGAGTTCGGGAGCCAAGGCAAAGAGAAGCTAAGGATGGTTATCTTCCATTTGTAATTTTAGTAGCTTTGATTTCTATACTTGCAATCAGCTATCTTGCATTAGATTCTCCTGTTTCTATTATACAAATCAATAATCTCATAGATGCCTGGCCAGGTCCTGACTTGCAGAAATACAGTTTAACTGCTACATGGCTGGCATTAGTATATATTAGCGGGATTGCTCTTTTTGTACTATTGCTGCTTCCACAGTTTAGATTATTATTTAGAGTATTGCTTCCGCGATTACTTGCGGGAATATTTGCTGGGTATGTTGCATTAATTTTCACAGAAGATGTTTGGTTGGCTGCAGAAAAATTGGCAGATGAGCCTGCAATGATTGTCTTATGTTTTTTTGCTGTTGTTTTTTCCTATCTATTTCTGTTAAACGAAATTCGAAACACTTTGCAGAATAATTACAAAATACTCATACGTAGCGTTACTGTTTTATTAATTGGGCTTATTGAGGCAAGTATCATCGGTTTAGCTCTTTGTGATTTGTTTAGTATCGGTATAGGAACAGGTTTAGGAGGTTTGCCTGGAATCTTTGGCAGAGTTTATCCAAATTTTATTTTACTAACTGCGCCTTTATCATTAATGATAGGCATTTTTGTACAAATAATTTGGGATGATAAACCAATTTCGGAACCTTTTTAATTTTAAATTCTAATTTTCTATTTTAAGTTATAAACAAATTATAGTATTGATTATGATCTGATTGGAATTATTATATCAAATGGATAAATTTGCAGGACTTGTAATAAAATGATAGACAATATTGCTAACTTCAACACTCTCAATTTAGCCTTCCTCCGCGTCCACGAAAACCACGGCTGCCGAGGAAGCGATGGCGTTACTGTTGCACAATTCGCCAATGATAAAGAAGCATTGCTACAACAATTGAGCGATGATTTAATTTCTCAAAGTTACCATCCCTTCCCTCTGATGCGTTTTGCTATTCCCAAAAGGTCGGGGAAGGGCGAGAGATTTCTTTCTGTTCCCACTGTTCGGGATCGAGTGGCTCAGGCAGCGGCTTTTTTGGTGACCAGGGATTTATTCGAAGCCGAATTCGAAGAAATATCCCATGCTTATCGCGAAGGGCGTGGGGTGAAAACGGCTGTGGAAGAAATCAGCAAATGGCGCGATGAGGGCTATCGCTTTGCTGTAGACGCTGATATTGACGATTATTTTGATACAGTGCCGCACGACCTGTTAGTTCAAAAACTGGAGAAAATTCTTCCCGAACCTGAAGTGATACGATTATTCCTCAAATGGATAAAAGCAGAAATCTATGATGGCACTCGTATTTGGACATTAGAGAAAGGCATTCCACAAGGCTCGGTTGTATCACCGATGATGGCGAATTTGTTTTTGGATGAATTGGATGAAACACTCATGAGTTTCGGAAAAAAACTGGTTCGATATGCGGATGATTTTCTCATTCTCAGTAAAACCGAAGCGGAAGCTGAAGAAAATATCGAGTTGACGGATATGCTGTTAGAGGATATGCAATTGGATCTCAATCCTCTCAAAACCAAAGTGGTTTCTTTCGATCGCGGATTTAAATTTTTGGGCGCCATATTTATGAGCGATGGTGTTTATCTTCCACTGAAAAAGAAGCGGGAAAAATCACAACCGCCAAAGCTGCCGCCGCCGTTGACGCTGAAACGCTATCTCGAACTAAAAAACCAGTAATCGGTGCTTGGCACTTGGCGATTGGCACTTGGCATTTGGCGATTGGCACTTGGCGATTGGCACTTGGCACTTGGCACTTGGCATTTGGCGATTGGCGATTGGCACTTGGTTCCTAGCTAAAAGCCAGCAGCCAATAGCCAGAAGCCAACAGCCAGCAGCCAATAGCCTTAACGACAATCACTTAAAAACAAGGAGCAACCCCATGCCCCGTAACATTCGCGAATATGAAGTATTCCGGTTATCTCATAAAATGGTACTTGAAATATACAGTGTTACGAAAAAATTTCCTCAGGATGAGCGTTACAGCTTAACTTCTCAAATTAAGCGATCGGCGTATTCTATTCCTATGAATTTAATTGAGGGTGGGGCAAAAAGGACAGAAGCGGAATTCAGAAGATTCGTTGATATCGCCGTAGGCTCCTGTGCGGAAATGGAATACCAATTAGAGCTATGTCGTGATCTGAAATTTTTGACTATTGAACAATACGATTTTCTTGCTAAACAATACACCAGCATCGGGAAAATGCTGAACAAACTGATGCAAAAACTGAATGAAAGATAGCGATTGGCGTTTGGCACTTGGCTATTGGCGCTTGGCTAAAAGCTATCAGCCAGAAGCCAATAGCCAGACGCCAGCAGCCAGGAGTAGTCATGCCCACTCTTTATCTCATTGAACAAAACACTATCCTCCGAAAAACCAGCGATCGGTTGCGGTTGTGCAAAAAGCGGGCTCGAAGCAAAACTTCGACTCACGTAACAGAAGGCGAAATTTTGCTGGAATTACCCTGTTCGGATATCGATCAGGTCATGTTATTCGGGAATGTTCAGGTGACGACGCAGGCGCTCCAGGAACTGTTGCAGCATGGCATCGAGCTGGCGCTTTTCTCGTATTCTGGAAAACTGTTGGGCCAGTTAACACCGCCCAAAACGAAAAATATAAATTTGAGGATTGCTCAGTTTGAAAAATTTCAGCAAAAGGATTTTGGATTGGAATTCGCCAGGAAAATAGTTCAGTCCAAAATTCGCAGCGCTGTATCCATGCTTCAAAACCACTTGGCAAACCATCCCGGCTTGTTCACCACGGAAGAAATCGGTTCGTTAAACAACTATTTGCAGCAGGCAGAACAGGCCGATAATCTGGATTCTTTGAGGGGATTTGAAGGCTCCAGCACAGCGGCCTATTTTAAACTAATGGGACGCATGCTAAAATCGCCCTGGAAATTCGATGGAAGAAACAGGCGACCGCCCAAAGATCCGGTCAATGCAGTGCTTTCTTTTGGTTATGTGGTTGTGGGCTCTGAAATTCAATCACTGCTCGATGGTGTGGGGTTCGATCCATTTCTTGGATTTTATCACCAGATTCGTTATGGTCGACCCGGCCTGGCTTTGGACCTTTTGGAAGAATACAGGCATTGTCTTGTCGATCGTCTGGCGCTTTCGTTGTTTAATAAAGGAATTTTGAAGCAGGATGATTTTTATTCTCCAAAAGAAGGAGGTGTATATCTCAACACGACAGGGAAACAAAAATTTTTCAAACACTATGAAACCATGTTGGGAAAGATGCCCGGTTCCACCTCCACGGCGCAGACAAAACCGGGATTCCGAGCGATATTCCAAAAACAAATTGCAGCTCTTGCCCATGCAATTCAAGAGAATAAAAATTATATACCGGTGAATAAATAAAAAAACTACTTGACCTAACACCAAAATTCTATTACATTATGCTTGTGATAATATCTTACGATATTCAGGATGATAAAAAAAGAACGCGATTGGCCAACAAGTTAAAAGATTTTGGCCCCCGGGTACAATATTCCGTATTCGAAGCTGAAATTACAGCCGAAGAGTTGAAACGAATGCGGAAGCTATTGAAAGAGATACCATTAGAGGAGAAAGAAAGTATTCGGCTATACCAGTTGTGCAGTACATGTAAAAGTAGAATAAAAATATGGGGCAGCGGAGAAGTGACAGATGATAAGCCCTATTATATTGCTTGATAATTACTCCATATAGCAATTTACATGCCGGGAAAAACCAGCGTTTTTGTGGAGGCTTAACGGTAATTTTTGTAGCATATTGATATATATATAATTAACATTATTTGTTTTTCTTGTTTTTATTTAATTTGATCCCAAAAATAGAGTAAGATAGGGGGATAACGGTAATCGAAGGAGGTGATTCAACGGCCACAGGGCCAAAAAAAGGGGGCTGTAGCAATTAGACCTAACTTAGCGGTGGTATTGAGACCCTTTCTTCCTGATTGTAATCTTTGTCCATAATTCAAAGTAGCAATTAGACCTAACTTAGCGGTGGTATTGAGACCACTACCAGTACAAGAAAACATCTGCACGGAAAGAAAGAGTAGCAATTAGACCTAACTTAGCGGTGGTATTGAGAC
>CAZSBG010000090.1:0-24098 GCA_964605145.1 uncultured Cytophagia bacterium
ATATAATGTGAATAATCGAGGTTAACCTGAATTATTCATGTAATTATCATAAAATGGATTCAATTATTTGATTATTATCAAATTGAATTATCAACTAATTTATAACTCAGTTTTCGACATAAAATTATACTAATCTCTAACCTGGATTATTCATTGTAATTCATTAAGTAATCCAGATGGCCTGAATGGTGGTTAATTCATAATTCGCTATATCAAGCTCTGTTAAATATCATATATCTGGTTATTTTCATTAATAGCATTAAATTAAATATTTTTAAGCTGAAATATGTGAATAATCGAGGTTAAATGAATTTTTGGTAATTATCGGATGAACAATTTTTCCTTTAAATTGCTTTAATAAATTTTTTCAGCACGCGCTTTCATTACAAGAAAAAGGATCGTGGTTATGAAAAAATACATTTCGATTGTTTGTATACTCGTTACGGCACTGAGTATTCCTCTCGCAATTCGAAGTCAGGACTGGAATGAATTTAGGAATAAGGAAGCCATTGTTATCAATGGAAATTACATTCCAGCTTTCAGAGATGCAGGGGTTTCGGTCCATGAACTATTTTTGTACGCGTTTAACAGCGTTACAAACGAATGGCGGCAAATCACGTTTCAAATCGATCAGCGCGATGGGGATGAGGATTATTTTGCCGCGACGTACAATGATATCATCGACGGCGTGGATGAAATCGTCTTTATGGCCGGCGATGCAGGGGACACAGTCAGGGCATACCAATGGATCGATGATCAGGATTCGCGTCAATACCCGCGCTACCAGCTCCAGGTGACCAATCCTGATGATTCGCTGACACAAAAATATGTATACGTCTATCGTTCCGCGACATTGACTGCATCGCCTGATTTGCCGGTGTATATGAATTATGTGCCGGCATCCGGGTCGGCGACAGATACCGTTCACGCGGTAGGGTACACCGAAGGCCACACGCCTCGAGATGGAAGCGGCAAGGGGGGCGGAATTCCCAATACCTGGAAAATACCGGTCGTTGCTGGCGGAAACGGACTGGATATTCTGGACAGGCAAAAGGCGCGCGTCAATGGTAAATATTATACGATTTATTCTTTTAAGATGGCTGAACCGGATCTGATTGACAAGGGCATCAAATATAAAACCGGACCGGTTCGAACCATTCGGGAAGTTTTATATGAGGCTGAATTTCAGAGCTTGCCGGTGACTGTGGGCACGTTCAAATATCGCTTCTATCCATACAAAGTTGTCGGGCTTGGCACGAATAAAACTTTGAGCACGGATTACGGCATCAGCCTTGTCCGGCAATCGTTCGACCTGAATGCCAATGCGGTAGGTATGCTGTTCAATAACCCTGAAAATGTGGACATTGTAGTCGATGGCGATGGGGGTGTTGGCAGCAAGTTAATCTATCCGTCCCCGGAGATAAACTGGTATATGTGTTCAGGGGATCCCGGCACTTTCGTGATGATCAATGAATTTACCCCGCCAAGCGGCGCGGACTATTCACTCTATTATTACGATAATGAGGATGCCAACGGCAACACAGCAGACAACACATCGGATACCGGCGATCGGAAGGCATATGGAGATGCCGGAATTTTATTCACCGGGAGCAAGCTCGAGGGCGGATTCAGTCTTCCGTATACGACCTATTTTTTGCCTCAAAATCAGCCGCGCGAGGTCGGTGAACAAATTGCCGGTCAGTATCAAAATCCGATGACGGTTCGGTATTCCAGTCATGGATTTGCGCCGCCGGTGGAAATATTGGCTTCCCTGCCGGATATATCGGCACCGGCAAAATCACGAATTCACATTCCTGTACGAATAGATGACCTGCAAGGCCAGGACATCACATCCACTGAATTAACGGTTCAATTCGATGGCCAGGTGTTATCTGCAATCGGTGTTCAAACCGAAAATACACTGGTGGAAAATTGGGATGCACCGGTGCTGATCACGGATGATAATTCAATAACGGTCACCATGTCCGGCGCCAGTGCGCTGGCTGATGCAGGGATTCTTGTATACTTGAGCTTTTCAATTATTGGCAATGAGAACGATGAAACCGATTTGCAATTCATCCACATGCAATTCAATGATGGATATCCGCTTGCCGTTACAAGCGACGGGCATTTCATGGCCACAGCTTCGGACGTGGTATCGGTTTCTGTATCTGATACGACGGCTGATAAAAATTCGACGGTACTGTATCCTGTATTTGTGGACAATCTCACTGGTTTGGGGATCACATCGTGCACCATTGAGATGCTTTTCGATGAAAACATCGTGAATCCCACATCGTATACAAATGAAAATATGCTGACCGAGGGCTGGACTGAGTTTACATTTCAGGTGAAAAATGGTTGGCTGAAAATTACGATGGCCGGTGACGAGCCGCTCAGCGGGGAGAGCAAGCTGATTGGCATTTATTTTGATGTCATCGGTGAGGTCGACCAGCGTTCGGATATCATATTTGAACTGGCGAAGTTCAATTATGGTTATCCGCTGACAGAGACGCATGACGGCAGCATTACAGTGATCGAACCGGCTGCTCCTGTTGTCCATGTTTCCGTTCCGGACAGCACAAAACCTTCGCTGAGTTCGCTTCATATTCCTGCAAATGTTTCCCCTGTGACCGGGTATGGCGTGACAAGCTATGTCATGTCCATGAGATTCGATGAAGCCGTATTGGATTTCAAAGGTGTCGATGTAGCCGGCAGCCTGACTGAGGGCTGGGGAGAACCGAGTGTGCCAACGTTTGACGGTGGTTTCACCGTTATCGCCAGCGGCAGTACGCCTTTGGATGGGCAGGGGCCGCTCATTTATATGGAATTTGATGTCATCGGTGATGATGGCACCAGCACGGACATTTCATTTGCCAGCATGCAGATGAATGGAGGAGCAATTGAGCCGACCACCGAGGATGGTACGATCACCGTTCAGGGCGTCGTTCCTGTGGAACTGTCAGCATTCACCGCGAATGTCGAAGGTAACAGTGTAATCCTCGAGTGGCACACCGCTACCGAAACCAATAATTTCGGTTTCCATGTTCAAAGAAAAAATGAAAATACGGATCAATGGGAGCGAATTGGATTTGTCGAAGGCAGCGGCACCACAAGTGTGCCGCATTCGTATTCATATATCGACCATTCGGTTGATGCCGGTGTATGGACATATCGTTTGCAGCAGCAGGATTTCGACGGACAGGTGAGTTTATCGCCTGAGGTCGAGGTCAGGCTTGAAGTCCCCAAAAAATTTACTCTGAATCAAAATTATCCGAATCCGTTCAATTCATCGACAACAATCAGCTATGAATTGCCGGCCGGGGAACATCGGGTTCAATTGGTGGTCTACGATGTTTTGGGGCACTCGGTTAAAACACTTATCAGCCGGGAAAATCAATCGGCCGGAACCTACCGGTTCAGTTGGGATGGAACGGATGAAGCCGGGAACGTGGTGCCATCCGGTGTTTATTTTTATCAGCTTAAGACCGGGAATGAAAACTCCGTCCGTAAGATGGTGCTCATCGAATAATATTCGCCTATTACATTTCACACCGGGGTTGTCGCATAAGTAATAAATTAAAGCATAAGCGAAGGATGTCATTCCTGATACGCCTAAGGCGCATTCAGGAATCTCAACTGGCAGAGGGAAAAGATTCCTGCACGCCAGGTCGCATCTTCGACATGCGCAGGAATGACACTTTTGAACAAGAAAAAAAATGTAATGAAACAGGACTTTTGATATAGCCCTTGGTGTAATTTTTAGATAAAGAGACTGTATGAACTTTTTCTTTTTCAAACCATGTTAGTTCTAAAATTTCAAAACCTAATTTTCGTTTGTGTGTAAATATTCGGGCCGTATTCAATGCGCAATTATATTATCCGCAGGATATTAACGCTCATTCCTCTTTATTTTGGCATCACCATCATCACATTTCTGATTATTCATCTTGCTCCCGGCAAACCGTCGGACCTGGAGGCGCAGATGCGTCCGGGCATGGCCATTGCTGCCGAGCGTCTGGAAAAAATTTACGGACTGGACAAGCCGCTTCACATCCAGTATTGGAACTGGCTGAAAAAAATGGTGATGCTGGATTTCGGACATTCGTTCAAGGACAGTCAACCGGTGTTGGATAAAATTATGGCGACGCTGCCCAACACGATTATCCTCAATATTGCCGCACTTTTTCTCATCTACCTTTTTGCCGTGCCCATCGGCATTCTCTCGGCCGTGAAACAGTACTCCATTTTTGACAAGGCATCCACGGTTTTCGTGTTCATTGGTATGGCGATTCCCAGTTTTTGGCTGGCGTTGTTGTTGATTATGGTATTCTCGGTAAAACTGGGTTGGCTGCCCATTTCCGGCATGCATTCTCTCATCATGAATTATCAAACTGCACCATTCTGGGATAAAGTGTGGGATCTGGCAAGTCACGCCATTCTGCCTGTGTTTGTGCTGGCATTTGCCGGCCTGGCCTGGCTTTCGCGATACACGCGCTCCAGCATGCTGGAAATCATTCGGCAGGATTACATCATAACGGCGCGCGCAAAAGGATTGAGTGAGGGCAAGGTGATTTACAAACACGCGCTGCGGAATGCCCTGTTGCCCATTGTCACCATTTTTGGCTTGAGCCTGCCGGGATTGATTGGAGGAAGCGTCATTGTGGAGACGATCTTTGCATGGCCCGGCATGGGGCGATTGGCCTATCAGGCGGTGTTGGCCCGCGATTATCCGCTGATTATGGGAACATCTGTGTTTTCCGTGTTCCTGCTGCTGTTCGGGAACCTGTTGGCAGATATCATGTACGGAATTGTTGATCCGAGGATTAAATATGAGTAAGGCAAACTCAAAGTTAAAACCAGGAAGCCAATCCACTTCCATGATGAAAATCATTTTTCGGCAGTACTGTAAGAATAAACTTGCTGTGGCAGGCGCGATTGTCATTATTCTGCTTTCTCTGGCAGCAATTCTGAGTCCGCTGATTACACGATACGATCCCAATGCAATCAATCTTGCGGAAATCTACAAGGCGCCGTCATTGGATCATCCGTTTGGAACCGATATGAACGGCCGGGATGTGTTCGCCCGCGTGATGTACGGCGCGCGCATTTCCATGAGCGTGGGCTTTATTTCATCCGGTCTGGCCGGGATTATCGGCGTGATTATCGGCGCGCTTGCCGGCTTCTTCGGTGGAAAAATCGATAACCTGCTCATGCGTTTCGTGGATCTGGTGCTGTGCATTCCATCGTTCTTTTTGCTGTTGATGGTCATTGCCATGCTGGAGCCGAATATTTACAACGTGATGATCGTTATCGCCATCACAAGCTGGCCGGGGCTGGCCCGAATGGTGCGGGCCGAGGTACTGTCCATTCGGGAGCGCGATTTTGTCCAGGCAGCCATGGCGCTCGGCATTGGCCGCTGGCGGATCATTTGGCGTCACATCATTCCCAATGTCATGGCGCCGGTGTTTGTCGCGATTACGCTGGGCGTGGCAGCGGCAATTCTCGTGGAATCCGGGCTGTCATTTTTGGGGCTGGGCGTTCAGCCGCCAACGCCGAGCTGGGGCAATATCCTGGCCCAGGGCAGAACCGTGATGCAATTTGCCTGGTGGATGACGCTGTTCCCCGGTCTGGCAATTTTTGTGACCGTGCTCGGCTACAATCTCGTTGGCGAGGGACTGCGGGATGCGTTGGATCCGCGGTTACGATAGTCGAAAGTCAAGCATAGTATTTTCTTAATCTCAATCTTACTCTTAATCAATCATGATTATGATTATGAGTATGAGTATGATTATGAGTAGGATTATGAGACACAGGGCAAGCGAAAAAAAAACTTTCCCCGTTTCACGTTTGCCATTTGACGTTTCACGACAAAACAGATTAAGATTATGATTATGATTACGAGTAGGATTAAGATTATGATTGAAAATAGAGAATCACTCATTCACCAACATTTTACGGAGGCAGGCAACATGCTAAAAAAACTCAGTTTCGCGTTACTGGTTACAATACTTTTCACTTCATTTATTTCCGGAGTTATGATGGCACAAAAAAGATCACTAAATCGGGATGAAATCGCTGGCAAATACAAATGGGATTTGAACGACATTTACGCGAATTGGCAGGAATGGGAGACAGGCCTTGCCGATCTTCAAAAGAAAATGGACAAAATTGTTGCTTTAAAAGGGACATTGGGCCAAAGTCCTGAAAATTTAGCAGACGCTCTGAAATTGCAGGACGATATGAGCATGCTTGCGTATCGCGTTTATCGCTATCCGCAATTCACGCGGGATACCGATGCGCGAAACCAGGTGATTTCTGCAAAGTTGCAGCAGGTTCAGATATTATTTGCTAAATTTGGAACCGCCACATCATGGATCAATCCTGAAATTTTAGAAATCCCCTGGGAAAAGATGCAAAAGTGGCTGGATGAAACAAAAGAGTTGGATCCTTATCGTTTTGGATTGGAGGATTTATATCGACAGCAATCCCATGTCCTGGAAGAAGACAAGGAGAAACTGCTTTCTTTTTATTCCCGGTTCAATGGAACTCCGCGTTCGATTTATTCGGAATTGTCCACATCGGATATTCAATTTCCAAAGGTGAAGCTTTCCACCGGGGAAGAATTGCAGATGACCAGCGGAAATTATAGCCTGACATTGGCGACCAATCCCAATCAGGACGATCGTAAACTGGCGTTCGAAACGCACTATGAAGTATACGATGAAAATAAAAATACCTACGCGGCAATCTATAATGCCATTTGTCAGCGTGATTGGGCAGCGGCTCAGGCCAGAAATTATAAATCAACGCTGGAAGCCGCTCTGGATGGCGACAATATTCCGCTCGAAGTGTACACAAATCTCGTCAGCACAGTCAAGGCAAATTCGGAACCGCTTCAGCGCTATGCAAAATTGCGGAAAAAAGTGTTGGGCCTGGAGGAATATCACACGTACGATGGTTCCATCAACCTCACAGATTTTAACAAAACGTATCCCTACGAACAGGCAATGAAATGGGTGTTGACTTCGGTGAAACCGCTGGGCAAGGAATACAATGAAAAATTTAAAAAAACGCTTGATGGCGGCTGGATCGACGTTTTCGAAAATACCGGCAAGCGGCCCGGGGCGTATTCGGCGGATGTGTATGGTGTGCATCCTTACATGCTGCTGAACTACAACGAAACCCTGGATTATGTGTTCACGCTGGGACATGAAATGGGACATACCATGCATTCCCTGCTTTCCAGTGAAAATCAGCCATTTGCGACGCATTCATACACAATTTTTGTCGCAGAGGTTGCCTCCACGTTCAATGAGCGTCTTCTTCTTGATTACCTGTTGGAAAAAACCAAAGATCCCAAAGAACGAATTGCGTTGCTGCAACAGGCAATTCGCGGCATAAGCGGCACATTTTATTTTCAAACGTTGTTAGCCGATTTTGAACTGCAGGTTCACGAATTGGTCGAACAGGGTCAGCCCATCACGGCTCAAACGCTCAACAAAATTATGGAAGGTCTGTTTGACGCCTATTATGCGGATTCAGTGATGGATGACGATCTGCTGAATGTGGTCTGGGCGCGGATCAGCCATTTTTACAATGCCCCATATTATGTCTATCAATATGCCACCTGTTTTGCGTCATCCGCCCAGATTTATGACGATGTCATGAAAGGCCCGAAAAAAGAACGCGAGGCCGCTCTTGAACGTTATCTGACACTGCTGAAATCCGGGGGAAATGATTATCCCATGGAACAGTTGAAGAAGGCCGGCGTCGATCTCTCCAAACCTGAGCCGGTTCAGGCGGTGATCGCCCAGTTCGATGAACTGGTAGGTATGTTGGAAAAGGAAATTGAAAGGCTGAAATGACATGAAACGGCAGGTGTGAAATGTGAAACGTGAGACGCGAGAAGTGAGATGTGTAACGTTAAACGAAAAATGTGAGATGTGAAACGTGAAATGTCAAACGTATTCTGAGGAGAGCGGGGCCGAAGGCCGATGGATCACCATTACTCGTTCCGATGCTCTGCGCTGGAACGAAATTTTATTCACATTGTAAGAAAGGAATAAGTAAATGAAGCCCATGAAGAAGAATATTTCATTTTTCTTGCTGCTGATTCTTTGCTCTACAGTAAGCACATTTTCAACAGTTTTGGGTCACACAGAAGAAACGGACATTACCGGAATATGGCAGGGCGCGTTGAGCATTCAGGGAATGGAGCTGAGAATTGTGATTCATATTTCAGCGGATTCCACCGGCGCGCTCACCGCTACAATGGACAGCCCGGACCAGGGCGCCACCGGCATTGCGGTCAGCGCTGTGAAGTTCAATGGCGACAGTCTGCGGCTGGAGGTCGCTGTTGTCCGCGGTTTTTATGAAGGAAAGTTTTTGGCGGACAGCCTGCAATTCGACGGCAACTGGAGCCAGAGCGGATTTTCGCTTCCGCTGAAATTGACAAAGATTGAAAAACTGCCGGAAATAAAGCGTCCTCAAATGCCTGAAAAACCGTATCCCTACGATGAGGAAGAGGTTTTGTACAAAAATGAAAAGGCAGGCATCGATTTGGCCGGCACGCTGACCAGACCCAAAGCCGACGGCCCATTTCCCGCGGTTCTGCTGATTTCAGGCTCCGGGGCCCAGGATCGGGATGAAACCATTTTCAATCACAAACCATTCCTCGTGCTTTCGGATTATCTCACGCGCCAGGGCATTGCTGTGCTGCGCGTGGATGACCGCGGCGTCGGCGGTTCCGGCGGTAGCGTCAGTCAATCCACCAGCGAAGAATTTGCAGGGGATGTATTGAGGGGCGTCGAATTTTTGAAGAAGCAGCCCAAAATTGATAAGAAGAAAATCGGGCTCATCGGCCACAGCGAAGGCGGCATCATTGCGCCCATGGTGGCGTCGAAATCCAAAGATGTGGCATTCATTGTTCTGATGGCCGGAACCGGGCTGACTGGCGAAGAAATTTTGTACAAACAGGACGCGTTGATTTTCAAGGCAAATGGCGCCAACGATGAAGCCATCGCAGACAATCGTGCGCAACAGGAGCAGCTTTTTTCCATTTTAAAAAAGGAAAAGGATGATTCTCTCGCTGCAGAAAAAATCAAAGATGTCATTAAAAAATCATTCGAAAAATTGAGCGATGAGGAAAGAAAGCAAGCCGGCGATATCGAAAGCCTTGCTGATGGCAAGGCACAACAATTATTATCGCCGTGGTTCCGATTCTTCATTGCTTATGATCCGAAACCAGCGCTCAAAAAAGTGGCGTGCCCGGTTCTGGCCATCAATGGCAGCAAGGATTTGCAGGTGCCGCCCAAAGAAAATCTGGAGGCCATTGAACAAGCGTTGAAGGCCGGCGGCAATAAAAATGTCACTATCAGAGAATTGCCGGAATTAAATCATCTGTTCCAGACAAGCGCCACCGGCTCGCCGACAGAATATAGCAAAATCGAGGAAACCATTGCGCCGGCTGCACTGCAACTAATTGGTGACTGGATTTTAAAAACGAGTAAATAATCCTTGAGAAATTTACAGAGTTAATTTCGAGACAAAAATAAAGAGAGGGAAAAATGGAAAAACATGTTCAGTTATTGGGTGTGCTCTATATCGTATTTAGCGCATTGGGCTTATTGGCCGCAATCATCGTTTTTGTCGCTGTGGTTGGCGGCGGACTGCTTTCCGGCGATAGCGAGGCAATATCCATTACCATGATTGTCGGAACAGCGGTCGGTGGATTCGTTGCGCTGCTTTCTGTGCCGGGTGTGATCGGCGGAATTGGTTTGTTGAAAAGAAAGTACTGGGCCAAAGTGCTGGTTCTTATTCTTGGAATTTTAAATTTGCCGGGTATTCCAATCGGTACGGCGCTTGGTGTTTACACGATTTGGGTGCTGATGAATGAAGAAACAAATCCCGTTTTCCAACCAGTAGAGAAACATGGCTAAAAGTGTGAACGCCGGCGCAGCAGCCGCACCTAATGGCGACGGAAATTTGCTGCTGGTGGGATGTCACAAAATTATTGCCTCTCAAAATGAACAGGAAAACGTAGAAAATTTTTATTGCGATCTATTCAATCGATTGCCCTGCGAGGTCGAATTTACAGGAAATGTGATTCGATATGTGGGATTCAGGGCAACTCTGGGAATGGATCGCATTCTGTATTTTTTAGGCGCTGAAGTGTTCCGGGTGGGAAGCATTCCTCCCGGAATGTCGGCGTGGCAGTTAAGTGATTCTGATTGGAAAATTCGGGATTCTCAGAGTGGAGAGGATGAGTTTGTCGGGCAGCAAAATATAGAATGGCAGTGGTTACATCGCGATTCCGCTTCAAACGAAATCCGCGCGGGTGAATTTTCAGCGCATCATTTACCCGAGTTTTTCGGGGTTGAATTCCAAAATGAACTTGAATTCACCCTGGTCGCTCATGCGTATTTTGATAAATCAACGATCGACTCATTTGAGGATTCCATTTATCTGGTGGATTATGATTCGGCCTGGCCTGGAAAATTTCAGGAATTCGCCACCTGGTTGCGGGAAAGGCTGGGTTCAGATATCGCATTGCGAATTGAGCATTATGGCAGCACCGCCATCCCCGGCATGTCGGCCAAACCGGTGATTGACGTTTTAGTGGAAATTCCTTCGTTCGCCGAGGCCAAACAGCGTGCTGTTCCCCTTTTCAATAATGAATTGTGGGAATACTGGTGGTTCTCGGATCATATCTTTTTTCTCAAACGAAATGCGCCCATGGGACAGCGGGTGCTGCATCTGCACATGGCGCCGGCCGGCCACAAAATCTGGGAAGGTGTCGCGTTCCGGGATTTCCTTCGAAGGCATCCCGAAGAAGCCAGGCGCTACGCTTCGTTGAAGAAAAAATTAGCCGCGGAATTGGGGTATGACCGGGAAGCGTACACTCAAGCCAAAACCGATTTTGTGAAAGAGATTTTATCGAAAATTTATCAATAAAGATTTGCCGCCAAGGCTCGAAGACTCAAAGAAAAACTTTTAAGAGAATAACCAAAAAATACAGAAAATATAACTTCGAGGTTCGTGAAATATAGACAATCTACCGCCGCTTAAATTAAGTAGGGTATATACTTTTAAACCTTATTTTCGTCTTCTTCACCTTAGTGGCAAGTGAACTCCTGATGAGCTTGACCGTATTACATTATTCATTCTCAATTAGGTAATAAGGTTTATCATGTTTAATGTGCTTCTACTACTAAGGTGCTAAAATAAAGAATAAAGCAATCCTAAAAAACATCAATCTGAAAACGGAAAAGCTGTTATTCAAGAGCGGATAATCGAAATAAAAAAAATGAATGAAGCATCTCAGGACATTTTTTCTGACAACAAATTTTGAGTCTTCGAGACCTGGAGCCTGAATTTTTGCACCCGGGAACTTCAAACATGAGGAGTACTAAATGCAACGAATCAATGGATTGGTGATTTTAAGCCTGTTAATCCTTTTGACAATGTCCGGTTCAACCGCAGTGCTGCCTGATGATTCACTGGAAAAGGGTATCAAGTTATTCAATGCACGTAAATTTCCGGAAGCCAGGCAGATGTTCGAATCAATTTTGAAATCAAATGAAAAAAACGACACAGCAGCATTTTATGTGGGGCGCATTTCGCTGATGCAGGACGATTACGAAGCAGCCATCGACTGGCTCAAGAAAGCGGTGGAAATGAATCCGGATCAATCCGATTATCATCTCTGGCTTGGGCACGCTTACGGTATCAAAGCGCAGCGGGCGAGTATTTTTAAAAAGCCGGGAGCCGCGAAAAATGTGAAGAAGCAATACGAAAAAGCCGTGGCGCTCGACCCTGAAAATCTCCAGGCGCGATTTGGCTTGCTGCAATTTCACATGATGGCCCCGGGAATCATGGGCGGAGACAAAGATGAGGGCCGTGCCCAGGCAGAAGAAATTCAAAAACGGGATTCACTCATGGGACACCAGGCCATGGGATTGATTTATGAGATGGATGAAAAACTCGATCTGGCGGAAAAGGAGTATCAGTCCATGGTCGCTGCAAAACCGGACAGTTTGAATTTACAATACCGCCTCGGATTTTTCTTCAAACGAACGAAAAAATACGACAAAGCAACAGATGTATTTGAGAAGATAATCGCACAGAAACCGGGCGAATCGACCGCCTATTTTCAGATTGGACAAATTTCCGCAGAGACAGGGGAGGGCCTGGAATCGGCTGAATCAATGATGAAAAAATATTTTGAAACCGAACCGGCCGAGAACAAAATGAGATTGGGTTACGGCCATTTTGTGTTGGGCCAGATTTATCAAAAAGGGGGGCGAATCGATGAAGCCAGGGCGGAATTCGAGCAGGCGCTGCAACTGAATTTGAAATTGAAACAGGCCGAGGAAGCGCTAAAGGAATTGAAGAAGTGACGGAAGTTGCTACTATAAAAATGACGGCTGAAGCCGTTACTACAAACGCACTTCGAAATAAACTATCTACAAAACACAGGCTCAACGCATGACATGTAAAAAACTATTCGTACTGATTTTTCTCACTTTCATTTTTTTTAAACCAGCCCATTCCCAAAGCCAGCCGGCACATTCATTCTATTCTTTCCAGACCCATTTCGGCCAATTTTATCGGGCGGATATGGACTCTGCAAGTATGGAGCGAATGCTCGATTTGGTCAAAGCCGCCGGATTCACGACCATTCGGGATGAGTGCTACTGGTCCGATGTTGAAAAAGTAAAGGGCGTGTATTCGTTCCCCAAACAAATCGATGATTACATTCTCGCAGCGCAGCGACGCGGCATCCGTGTGTTGCTCATCCTCAATTACAACAATCCGCTTTACGCGGCCCACGCCGGCTCGGCTGTGACAGACGATTCCAATCGGGTTGCCTATGCCCGCTATTGCCGGGAAACGGTGAAACGCTACGCGCCTCTTGGCGTGAAAAATTATGAAATCTGGAACGAGCCGAATATTCCACAATTTTGGGATTTGAGTCCCTCTGCCGAAGATTATGCCGAATTGCTAAAGGCTGCCTACCCGGCCATCAAAGCGGTTGATTCCACAGTAAAGGTTTTGGGCTGCGCCACATCGCCGGCCGAGGGCAATCCTGCGCCGTTCATCGACTGGCTCACGTTTATCACAGGCGTCTTCCAGCACGACGGCGGCGATTTTATGGACGCGGTGTCTTTTCATTACTACAGCGTGGATACCGCGCCGGAAAACAAATTTCTGAATGATGTTCAAAAATTGCAGGCGATCATCGGGGTGGAAAAGCCCATCTGGCTCACGGAATTCGGCTATCCTGCAAACAGCGGCTGGCCCAACATCACGCAGGAGAGGCAGGCCAATTATGCGTCGCGGTTGTTCATTTTGGGAAAATCTGTTGAACAGATGCAGTGCATTTCATTCTACGATTTAAAAAATGATGGTGAAAATACGGCAGAGCCGGAGCATAATTTCGGCGCCCTGAATTTCGATTTAACCCCGAAGCCGGTTTACGGCGCGCTGAAAAGCGTCGCGGAGAGAATTGGCGACCTGCCGGCCGAATCCCAATTCTTCGCGAATAACGTGAATCGATATCATTTCGCGAACGATTCGGCCTGGACGACAGCGTTTTGGCGAACCACCGGCGAATCTGCTGAAACCATTTCCATCCCGGCGGCTTATTGCGGACTCGCCGATCGGAACGGTTCGCTGCTCAAATACTTTATCGTTGAGGACAGAAATGTTTCTGTCTCGTTGTCCGAACAACCGCAGTATTTTTTTTCGTTGGCCGAAGAACCAGTGCTGAAAAAACTCGATCTCGTCCCGGAGAGAGCAATTCTTTTCCCCGGGCAAACCATGCAGCTTGCTTTGAGCGGAATTGCGGAAGATGTAACGCCGGTTCAATTCGGGGAAGCGGTCATGGCACTTTGCTTCGAAGGAACAGGGGGGAGGCTTGAAAACGAAATTTTTGTGGCGGACGAAGTCGGTTCCGGAAAAATTATTGGTGAATATCTGGGGCACAGCGACACGACTCACATTGAAATAGTGAATC
Organism: uncultured Cytophagia bacterium; assembly: GCA_964605145.1. GTDB lineage: Bacteria > Zhuqueibacterota > Zhuqueibacteria > Thermofontimicrobiales > Thermofontimicrobiaceae > CAZSBG01. Next base: position 14,021 of record CAZSBG010000090.1, read on the forward strand.
CCGGAAATTATGTTGTGGAACATTTCTCCTCGGGTAATGATTGGAAAATAGATGTGCTGAATCTGGACAGCGCCGCGACCGCGATTCAGGTATCCGATTCCATTGCTTCGGAAGGAGAGACGAGCCTGAAACTGGACTATGGCTTCGTGTACAAATCCAGCATTCACAAAAGCCTGTACCAGGTTCATTTGCGCAACTGTATTCCCATTCCCGGCTCGCCGGATTCGCTGGCAGTGGACGTTTTCGGAAACGGCCAGCCGGTTCGGTTCGAATTTTATTTTGAAAATATCAATGGAGAAGAAATCAAAGAATCCGCGTTCGATCAGCCGGCGACCTGGTTGAGTGAATGGCGGCCGGTGAAAATCCTGGCCCGAAAATTTATAGGCAAGATTGAATTTCCCATTTATCTCACCAAAATTCTCGCTTACATTGTGCACGATGGAGCGGTGAATGACAGCGCGTACAGCGGGCAGATTTTTTTGGACAATCTCCGCGTGAGCATGGAGTCCGCTTCCGGGATTGCTTCGGAAAACTCAGAAAGACAGAAATTCCGGTTAGCGCAGAATTACCCCAATCCATTCAATCCATCGACCACAATTTTTTATTCCGTTGAAAAGGACGGCCGCGTGGCACTTTCGGTTTTCAATGTGTTGGGCCAGCGAGTCGCGGCGCTTGTCGATGACTGGCGCGCGGCCGGGGATTACCAGGTTCGGTTCGAAGCAAATAAACTGGCTGCCGGCGTTTACCTGTACCGCTTCGACGCCGGGGACCAGTGCGAAATTAAAAAGATGGTCATTTTGAAGTAATTGAACAGGATAGATTTTTTCGGAACAATTATGTGCCAAAAATTGTTAGAAGTGAAAAACTTGAAGACCTTTTTTTACACGTCCGATGGTGTGGCGCGCGCGGTGGATGATGTGAGCTGGAGCGTGGATGCCGGGGAAACCATTGGCCTGGTCGGCGAATCCGGCTGCGGAAAAAGCGTCACCGCGCTTTCGATTTTGAGACTCATTGCTGAACCGCCCGGGAAAATTGAATCCGGCGAAATTTTATTTCGGGGACAAAATTTGTGCGCCATTCCACTGGAGGAGATGCGCAAAATTCGCGGCAATGATATCTCCATGATTTTTCAGGAGCCAATGACGTCGCTGAACCCGGTGTTTACCATTGGTGCGCAAATTATTGAAGCCATTCAGCTTCACCAGGGATTGAAGAAAAAAGAGGCCCTGGAAAAAGCTGTGGAAATGCTGGACATGGTGGGCATTTCATCGCCGGACCGACGTGTGCACGAATATCCCCATGAATTGAGCGGGGGTATGAAACAACGCGCCATAATCGCCATGGCCCTCTCGTGCAATCCCAAAGTGCTCATTGCCGATGAACCGACCACGGCGCTGGACGTGACCATTCAGGCGCAGATACTTGACCTCATGCTCAAAATGAAAGAGGAATTTGGCACTGCCATTGTACTCATCACGCACGATCTCGGCGTGATCGCAGAGACCGTGCAAAACGTGGTGGTGATGTATGCCGGCAAAGTCGTTGAGCAGGCTTCGGTTGAAGCGATATTCGAAAGCCCGAAACATCCGTACACACTGGGACTTTTGAACTCGCTGCCCAAAATAGATGAATTCGATCATCACAAGGAAAAACTGAACACCATTCCCGGCATTGTGCCCAGCCTTTACGATTTGCCAAAAGGCTGCAATTTTTCGCCGCGTTGCAGCAAGGCTGTGGATGTGTGCCGCGAATCCGAGCCTGAATTACGGCAGGTGGCGCCCTGCCATTTCGCCCGGTGCTGGTTGGCGGAGTAATTGATTGGGAGACCGTTAAATTCATGTTGGTCCGAAAAGTAGCACAAGCGGTGAGGCAGTGTGAAAACCACAAATTTGTCGATTAATGTTATTCCGATCCCGAAGCTTGCGGAGGGGATTCTGTTCAAGTGACAGGCTATCCTGATATCCAGATTTCTCATTCCGCTTCGCTCCATTCGAAATGACAAGCAATTCTTATGTTTTCGCACAATCTGTTCGCTCAGGGTGACTGAATTTTTTTTAGTCAACCAGGTTCAGGGCGCTACAGAAAAATCGAGTATCGAAAATCGAAAATCACTATCCCAAAAAGTCAGAACAACCCGAATTCAAATTCTTTGGAAGCCGAAGTAAAACAAAGGGACAATTATGAAAATATATTTTTCAGGCTCCATCGCCGGTGGTCGCAGTTTTCTTGAAAGCTACAAAAATATCGTCAAGCATTTGAAGAAAAAAGGCCACCAGGTTTTATCGGAACACATCATTCTGGACAATGTGTTAGACCATGAAAACCGGTTATCCCCGGAAGAAATATACGAGCGCGATATCGAGTTTTTGGATGAATGCGACGCGGTAATTGCCGAAGTCTCCAATCCGTCGCTGGGCGTGGGCTACGAGCTGTGCTATGCCGTGGAGCACACCATTCCGGCACTGTGCCTGTTTCAATCAGGCATTTTTGTCAGCCGAATGATTATCGGAAACACATCTCCCCATCTTATCACCGCCAGGTATGATAATGAGAGAGAAATGTATGCCGCTATCGATCAATTCCTGAAAGAACAATTTTAAAACCAAATAAAATCCCACAAGAAAATACCTCAACGATCACACAAATTTTTCTTGTCTTGTGTCTAATAAATATACGAGACACACGCGAAACACCGAACTGATTAATTTTGCAGAGGACTTTTTGCAGGAACGCGAGCTGGTAAAAAAAATCAAGGCAGGCGATATTCAGGCCTTCAAACAACTATTCGAAAATCATCAATCCGAAGTACTGAACCTGTGCCTGAAATTGGTCGGCAATCGAACCGAAGCCGAAGATGTGTGCCAGGAAGTGTTCCTCAAAGTCTACCAGTCCATTGATTCATTCGAACACAAAGCGAAAATTTCCACGTGGATTTACCGCATTGCCGTAAATTTGTGCCTGAATTTCAATCGAAAGAAAAAGCAAATGCGGTTCCTGCGGCTGGATGATAAAGAGACCGAGAATTTCTCAGGTATTTTCGAACTGCTGATGAACCCGGCCGGCGAACAACCGGATTTCTCCCTGGAGCAGAAAGAAAAAGAGAAAATCGTTTGGGATGCTGTGAACGCGCTGCCGGAGAGTCAGCGGATGGTTTTGATTTTGCAGCGCTACGAAGGCCTGTCGTGCGAAGATATCGCCCTGGTGCTTGAAAGTTCGGTGTCCTCGGTTCAATCGAAAATATTCCGGGCCAAAGAAAATCTGTCCAAAAAATTATTGCCGTACCTCGATAAAATATAGTTCGGGGTTCGGGAATCGGGAAGCGAGCATCGAAAATCCAATATCGAACATCCAACATCGAGTATCGACTATCGAAAAACAAATATCGAAAACGACCGAATGTTTTTTGGGAAAGTTGTGTCTAAAGAAATAAGAGGAGATAAATTGAAAAATGAAATGCAGCGTCGTACATAAAAAATTGCTTCGCTTTTTGGATGATGAGCTTTCTGCAAGAGAGAAACAGAAAATTGAGCGCCATGTGCAGGAGTGCGAATCGTGCGCAGCACAATTGCAGAAAATTTCAGGGCTGTGGAAACAGGAACCTGTTTTTCCGAAAATCGAAGCCGATCCATTTGCCTGGCAGAAATTGTATGTGAAGATATCCGCCCGGAAAAATGAAGCTCTTCCCCAGTTTGGGTTTTGGAATCAATTTGCGCGGATTGCTATGGCTGGCGGAATCATTGGCCTGTTTGTGCTGGGCGTGTTTTTCGGGATTTATCTTGGAACCGATCCCCGGCTTGCTTCCGAAGCTAATAGCGCGAATATGTTGGCCGAACAGGAGTTTGTCCAGATGATTCACATTGACAGCTTCGGGGATGTGCCGCCTGGTTCGCTGGGAAGCGCCTATTTTTCAATTTCAGCAGAAGTGAAATGATGAGGTGAAACATGAAGAAAAAAATAGCGATTATAACAATTACTCTGTTACTCGTCATCAATCTTTCTGCATTTGTGACCATGGCCTACAATCGGCTTTCGTACAAAAAATGTCCCATGGCAACGGAAGGCGACAACGCCGGCCTTTATCTCTGCCAGGAGCTTTCGCTGAACCAAGACCAGGTTGAAAAAGTGAAATCAATTCGCCGGGATTTCTCGGCGCAAGCCTCGGCCATTATCGAACCGTTACAGAAAAAACGCGCGGAACTGGTAACCCTGCTGGCCCGGGAAAAACCGGACTTGAACCAAATCGATGCGACCGCTTCAGCTATCGATTCGTTGCAGTCGGAATTGCATCGTCAGGTGATAAAATATCTACTCGAGGAGAAGGCGGTTTTCTCCCCGGAACAACAGAAAAAATTCTTTTCAATGATACATGAACGATTGAATTGCACAGCGATTCATCATGGCAACCAGGGTTTGAATATGATGGATAACTGTGTTGATGAATGTGATACTACTGAAAAATGCCCTATAAATGAAACTGAATGAGAGGAGGTGACAATCGAATGAGAAAATTTCTTGTGATTGGTGTTATTGTTCTGGGATTGGTCGTATTGGGTTTCGCACTGAACAGCGGCGGACCGAAACAGGCTGTGTCCCAAACAGATGCTGTGGCTGTTCAAAACGCAGATGAGCAAACAAGCGATAAGTGCGGTGACAACTGCGCTGGCTGCCCCGAAAAAGTGGAAGGTGAATGTACGGGCCATAGCGTTGAAGCGGTTGACTGCCCTGAAACAGAAAAATGCGCTGACCATGCGGTCGAACACGAAAAAGGTTCCAAAGAATGTGAGGAACTGAAAGCTGCAGGCAAATGTCCCCATAAATGCCCGGGTCATAAAACCAAATAGTACTTATTTTGAAATCGATTCAGTGTAATAGGGAGAAGGTGAAAATTATCTTCTCCCTTTTTTTATATCAGCCTGCGAGAAAAATGCTTCAAAACTGAAACTATTTTTTATTAATTTAGTTTTGAAATATATTCGATTTGGAAATAGGTAATCGATGTAGAAAATTCTGGCGATAATATACAAACGGGCATCGAATACCCACCATCAAAATCGAGTGCCGAATATCAAACATCATCGAACGAAAATGAACGCAGTAAATTTGAGGGCGAAAGACTGAATGAAATTTTACGAAGACCGGGATGCGATGATTCGCGCAGCGCAATATGCCTATCAGAAATTGATGGATAACGAAGACTTCAAAAACAATATCGGAAATATGGATGTGACTTTCGGTTTGAGAATTGAAAATTTCGACATAAACTGGCAGGTGACCTGCGAGAACGGGGACGTGCGGTGGGAAGAGGGAAACGAAAAGAAAAATGACTTTGCCTTCACGTTTGCCGATGGAAAAGTGTTTTATGAAGCGTTCATGGAAAAACGCTCGCCGCTCTATTTCATTATGACAAGAAAACTGATATTTTCCGGGGATTTGCTCCTGTCACAAAAATTGGCCGAATTCGCCCGACCGCTTCAGAAAGCGTTCCAGGAGGCCATTGAAAAGAAACTGTATTTGCGAAACGCGAATTGATTCCAAAGAAATTTTGGCTTGCATTTGTATGAATAGTTTTGTATTTTAAAAATTCTTAATACTGTCAAATATTATTACGGGTAAGGAAATTCGAATGATTCTTTCTGATATTACACTCAAGGAATATTTAAAAACAGGTAAATTAGTGGTGGAGCCGCTGGATGAAATTCAGGTTCAGCCCGGTTCGATTGATTTGCGGTTGGGAAATCACTACTTAAAAATTGCTGAACATCGGTCCGCAATTCTGGATTTGGTCAATAAACCGGAATACGACGAGATCATCCAGGACGAAGTGGTCATCCCGCCGCATTCATTTCTGCTGGCGACAACGCGGGAATACGTGAAATTGCCGGACGACCTCACTGCCTTTGTGGAAGGCCGAAGCTCCATCGGCCGGCTTGGTTTGTTCATTCAAAACTCCGGCTGGGTCGATCCCGGCTTTGAGGGGGAGATCACCATCGAGCTGTACAACGCGAATATTCTTCCCATCAAGTTGATCTCCGGGGTGCGGATTTGCCAATTGGTCTTTGCGCAACTGGACAAGCGGGCTGCCAATCCCTATCGCGGAAAATACCAGGGCCAGCGCAAGGCAACCGGAAGCCGCGTGGTGGAGGATACGGATATTAAATTCAAGTCTTAATTCCATAATATTCATAATCTTAATCATACTCATAATCTTTTTCATCATAAAGGGATTATGATTAAGATTACGATTACGATTAAGAAAAGAAGAAGCAAAGCATTGAAAATACGCGCAAACTAACTACCCTGATTATAACAAGTTGGAGTAAAATAACAATGGAATACATTTTTCCCAGAATGGCGATTGTGCTGTATGCCGGCGTTGGGTCGATTGTGTTGGGATTTTTTCTTCTGCTGGGATTGATTTGGGGTAAAAAGGGGCCGCTCAATTATATTCTTGGTTGTGTTGTTTGTGTCGTCGTCGGATTGTTCATTGTTTCCATCAGCAGGGGCGGCACTATGAATATACACGATAATCAGGTTGTATTAAAAGTGCCGTTGTTCAAACAAAAAATCATTGAGTCTTCGCAAGTCAAACAAGCGATGGTCGTGGAGCTTCAAAGAAGATCTCCGTATTACCCGGTTCTTAAAAAATCCGGCGGGGCCGTCAAAAATTTCCGCAACGGCTGGTTCAAACTTCAAAATGACGAAAAAGCGTTTTTGCTCTTGGAAGGCAGAAAAGCAATTTACGTAAAAACGAACGCCGGCGATGCTTACATGTTCGGCATGAATGATTTTGATAAACTCGTTCAGGCCTATCAACGCGAGATCGGCGAATTTACGTCAACTGAAATTATGGAATAAAATAAAGAAATGGATATGAAATCTTTTTCGCGATTCCTTTTACCGATAGCCAGCCTCGTGTTGGTTGTCGCAGCGTTTGTAGCGTTGGTTTATTATGCTCCAATCGAACAAACCATGGGGCTGGTTCAAAAAATATTCTATTTCCACGTGGCAACCGCATGGATTGGCTTTTTCGCGTTTGCCGTGGTCTTTGTCCTCAGCATTTTATTTCTGTGGAAGAAAAACATTGTATTCGATTACTGGGCCTATTGCGCCGGTGAAATCGGCGTGATTTTCACGTCGCTGGTGCTGGTCACCGGGCCGCTGTGGGCAAAGCCGATCTGGAACACGTACTGGACGTGGGATCCGCGGCTCACCACCACACTGATTTTGTGGCTCATTTATATCGGCTACTTGCTGCTGCGAAACATGATTTCTTCCCCGGAAAAAGCCGCGCGAATTTCGGCAGTATATGGAATTATCGGATTTGTGGACGTGCCCATCGTATTTATGTCCATCAGTTTGTGGCGAACCCAGCATCCGTCCCACGTTACCGGACTGGATCCGCGCATGGCACGGGTATTAATGTTGAGCATTCTGGCGTTTTCATTCCTGTTTTTTACACTGCTTTTTGTACGGACCGGGATTGAAAAACTTGAAAAACAAATTAATGACTTGAAAAGAACCATTTGAAATTTTACCGGGAATAATCGATGAGCAAATTAACCTATTTTGTACTTGCCTATTCTATTTTATGGATTGTCCTGTTTGGCTATGTCATCAATCTTGTGAAAAAACAGGGCGCACTTAAAAAGGAAATAGAGCGTTTGAAATCAGAGATTTCAAAAAAGAGCGGTTAGCACTATCAAGAAACTCGATTCTTTCTCTGATGTCATTCCCGCATGTTTTTTGCGGGAATCCCCCCGCGATATAGAATGAGATTCCTGCAAAAAACGAGCAGGAATGACAGGTGAAGGATAATCTGAATATGATATATTTTTTTGAAGCAATTCATACTATCAATTTCCATTTTTAGAAAAAATCCCGGAAGACTGGACAATCCCAGATAAGAATTCTTTACTTTAAAATTTCCCACTTATTATTTGATTCAAAAGTGGGATTTTTTATTCAATCGAATAGATTCCATGCGGAACTGAGAACTGTAAAATGAACAAAAAACGATTCGAGCGAATGAGCACCGAAAAAATGATGCCGCTCATTCTGTCATTCTCCCTGCCATCGATCATTTCCATGTCTGCCATGGCCATGTACAATATCGTCGATACAATTTTTGTGGGACGGCTGGGCACCGAAGCCATCGCCGGCTTAACGCTGATGATGCCCCTGAATATGTTCCTCCTGGCATTCGGACTGCTAATCGGTATTGGAACAAGCTCCTATGTCTCCCGCTCGCTGGGCGCGAAGGAGTACGAACAGGCCCATCATATTTTTTCCAGTGTCATTTTTATCGGAGTCGTCGTGGGAGCGTCAATTATGGCGCTTGGCTTTTTCTTTTTGAAAGACATCCTGGATTTTATCGGCAGGAACAGCAACGCAATCCCGCAGGCCTTCGAATATGGATACACATTGATCTTCACCGTCCCGCTCATAATTTTAACCATTACACTCAATCAAAGCGCCCGCGCTGAGGGCAATCCAAATATCTCGATGATAGCAATGCTTGTCGGAACAGGAGTCAATATAATACTGGATCCGATTTTTATTTTCGGTTTGAATATGGGAATTAAGGGCGCGGCAATGGCGACAAATATTGCAAATGTGGTTTCGTTTTTAATCATTGTGTCCTATTTCCTCAGTCCGAAATGTCATCTGAAATTTAAATTCAATCTCATCAAACCAACAAAGCTGATTCTTGTTGAATTGGGTAAGGCCGGGCTTCCTTCGTTCACACGGCACATCGCCGCCAGTTTTGTCGCTGGATTGACCAACAGCTTGTTAGCCAGCTACGGCGCATTTGCGTTGGCAATTATGGGTATCAATAACCGGCTGATCATGATTTTTTTCATGCCGATGATTGGCACCGGCATGGGATTTATGCCTATTGCCGGCTATAATTTTGGCGCGAAAAATATCGGTCGTGTCAAGGAAGCATTCTGGAAAGCGACACTGCTGGTCACCGGAATTTGTACTTTCGGCTGGATTTTGATTCAGCTTTTCCCCGACATGTTCATCAAAATATTCAGCAGTGACGCCGAGGTGGTGGCACAGGGTAGAGAATCGCTGAAGATCATCAATCTCATGCTGCCGTTGGTAGGATTCCAAATTATAGGCGCGACATTGTACCAGGCAATGGGCGACGGCCTGGCCGGCTTTATTCTTTCCATCGCACGACAGGTGCTGGTTTTTCTGCCGCTCGTCATTCTTTTTCAGGCACTGTTTGGACTGACCGGCATATTTTTAACGATTCCTGCCGCAGATTTGATTGCAGGATTGATTACGTTTTTCTGGTTGCGGTATACGTTTAAACAATTCGAATTGCAGCCGGCGACGTAAGGCTTGGTGAGAGGTTATTTGTGAGAGGTGACTGGTTTTCAGGTTGTATTTTTGGATTTGAGTCTTTTTTGTGAATGCCAAAGGTATGCCTCTCGCGTGCCGGAACTCGTAAATTTTAAAATTAAAAACTGTTTTCTCCTGCGTACTTAATTCTGAATGTCCATCCTTAAGTAAATTCAATCCTGTTCTAAATAATGTCTGTCCGAAAAGTACTGCACCCCGGTTGTCCAAAAGACACCGGGTGTGTTAACTCCAATAATAACGGACAGCTTTAAACACCGATGACGTCCTCCACCAAAAATAAGTCGGATTTTCAAGTTCGTTCGGACAACCGGGGTTTTCAGACAGTTAAAATGCTAATTTTCTGTAGTTCCTCTACGAATAAGACAACAATCTGTTTTTCAGGAAATTGTTTTACGTTTCATCTAAATTGCGTCGTTTGTAGCAATATATAATAAAAAAAGTAAAAAAGTTCTTGACAAATTAATAGTAATTTGTTATAATAATATTAGCCAACTAAAGTAAATACACGGAAAAGAAAATAAGTTAGCAAAAAACGAAGAATCAGGATTTGAATTGTTAAGATTATTTTAATAGCTAATTTTATTATAAATAATGGAGACATTGTTTATGAGCAGAGCCACGGATGGTTTGATATTTGCTGAAATTAGTTACCCCCCCCCCCCGATAGCGCAGCAACTTACGAATGGAAATTTTTAAAACCCAGATT
>CAZSBG010000091.1:0-23948 GCA_964605145.1 uncultured Cytophagia bacterium
TAATGAATTAGAATGACTTTTCAAATGATTTTTTATGGCTTAACTGATAATTTAGCATACAAGATAACAAAGGATTGGGCAATCCTATGTCTTTTTTAACAACTCTTTTAACCTGAATTATTCACAAAATTCAAATAAAAGATGTTTAACTTGATGTTATTAATGTAATTAAACAGATATATGAAATTTAACAAAGTTAGATATAATGAATTCGGAATTAAGCACCATTCAGGCTATCTGGATTCCTTAATGCATTACAATGAATAATCCAGGTTAAGGGCTGCGTATTATTTTTTGAATATAATTTGCATCTGTGAAGATATAACAATTCAACAATTTTGTCCATTTTTACTTGTTTTTAGTGATTCATTTGTGTAAATTGTATCTCAAATTATTACTGGACATGAAATCATTATTGATATCCTGTGAAAAAAAATCCTTGTCCGTGTACGTACGAACGCATATTATAGCAGGCTTTAATGCAAATGAAACCATAATTTATTACGACTGGCAAGGGATTCTCTAATCTGGATTATTCATTGTAATTCATTAAGGAATCCAGATAGCCTGAATGGTGCTTACTTCAGAATTCGTTATATCAAACTCTGTTAAAATTCATATATTTGATTATTTTCATTAATAACATTAAGTTAAATATGTTTAGGTTGAAATTTGTGAATAATTCAGGCTAAATCAAACGAATCAAATAAGGAAACTAAGTTCAAATGGCAGTTCTGCTTTCTGTTTTATCAGGATTTATTGTCGCTCCGTTTGTTCCGCTTATTTACAAATATACCAAATCTAAAGTTGGCTGGATTATCGCGATTTTTCCGTTCACCTCTTTCGTTTACTTTTTTTCTTTTCTACCTCGTATCTGTGGTGGCGACTGTCAAACTTTTAGTTATGCATTCGATTGGATTCCCAGCCTGGGTATTAAGTTGTCGTTTTATATTGATGGATTAAGTCTGCTGTTTGCCCTGTTAGTCAGTGGAATCGGCGCGCTGGTAATGATTTACGCTGGCGGTTACTTGAAAGGGCATGAAGGTGTCGGAAAATTCTATATCTACATTTTGCTATTTATGAGTTCAATGTTGGGAGTGGTTCTCGCCAGCAATCTGATTACCATGTTCGTGTTCTGGGAACTCACCAGTTTTTCCTCCTACATGCTGATCGGTTATTACCATGAAAAGGAGAAATCCAGATGGGCAGCGTTACAAGCCTTGTTGGTGACCAGCCTTGGTGGCCTGGCGTTGTTGGCCGGCGTTTTATTGATCGGCAATGCAGGCAACAGTTTTGAATTGTCAGAATTATTGAATAATCATATCAATCTCGGCTCCCATTCCCTGTATCTCCCCATGTTATTGCTCATTCTTTTGGCAGCATTTTCGAAATCGGCTCAGGTGCCTTTTCATTTTTGGCTGCCCGGAGCCATGGAAGCGCCTGCGCCGGTGAGCACGTATCTGCATTCCGCCACAATGGTCAAGGCTGGCATCTATCTGCTGGCACGACTGAATCCCATTTTGGGAGGAACGGCTGAATGGCACTATCTCGTCACATTGGCTGGTGCATCCACCATGTTAATTGGAGCGCTGCTTGCCTTACCACAAACGGATTTGAAGAAATTGCTGGCATACACCACAGTCAGCGCGCTCGGTATTCTTGTCATGCTAATCGGGCTGGGGACACAGTTGGCTTCCAAAGCCGCCATTGTATTTCTGCTCGTGCATTCGCTTTATAAGGGCGCCCTGTTCATGGTTGCCGGAACCATCGATCACGAAACAGGCACGAGGGATATTCGCGTATTGAGCGGTTTAATGAAGCTGATGCCTTTCACTGCCATTGCTGCCATTTTAGCGGCTTTTTCCATGTCAGGCTTTCCGCCATTGCTCGGCTTCATCGGAAAGGAGTTGCTGTACGAGGCAAAGCTCCAGGCACCGAGCGCTGCATTGATTATCACCTTAACCGGAATTATTGCCAACGCCGTAAATGTCGCTGTCGCGATTATTGTGGGGGTTCGCCCTTTTCTGGGAAATAAATTAGATACCCCTAAAAAAGCGCACGAGGCTCCGCTTTCCATGTGGATCGGACCATTAGCCATGTCCGTTGCGGGATTGATCCTTGGACTCTTTCCTGAAATGATCTCCCGGCCAATCGTTAGTTCAGCAGTCACCGCTATTCAGGCAAAACAGACGATTTTTGAATTGAAGAGCTGGCATGGAATTAATTTTGTATTTATGCTCAGCCTTTTTACAGTTATGGTTGGTGTGGGCTTTTTTCTGCTGCACCGTTTCATTCAAAATTATGCCGTGAAATTGGATTTCGCCAGACCATTGACGCCCACCGTGCTCTTCAGAAAAGGTCTGGATAAATTATTGCTTTTTGCCAAATTGCAGACCAGGTTCTTTCAAAGCGGATACCAGCGCTACTACCTGATTACAGTTCTCGTGATGACGCTGGGATTGGTGTTAATACAATTTTTCAGAATCGGCAGTTTGGGACCATTATTCGATTTTACAGATATTCAATTTTATGAAATCGGGCTGGTAATGCTGATGGTTTTGGCTACACTAATGGCAATAACGGCTGAATCCCGCATTGCAGCCATTGCAGCTTTGGGCGTTGTTGGATATGGGGTTGCATTAATTTATATTTTGTACGGCGCGCCTGACCTGGCATTAACCCAGTTTGTCGTAGAAACATTGACGGTCGTCCTTTTTGTGTTAGTGGTTTATCACATGCCTCATTTCAACAAAATGTCGCGACCCACCAATCGCTTTCGCGATGTGATTATTGCTGCGTCAACCGGTGCGATTATGACAGCACTTGTTTTGATCGCCCAAAAAATTCAATTGCAGCCGACGATATCGTCCTATTTCTCTGAAAATAGTTATCCCCTCGCTCATGGTCGAAATATCGTGAATGTGATTTTGGTTGATTTTCGCGCCATCGATACACTCGGTGAAATTACCGTGCTTTCCGTGGCTGCCATTGGCGTCTATGCAATGTTGAAATTGAGAATAGATTCAAAGAAATAATATGGAGTGAATTCACTGCGTGAATTCATGCGTTGACGCAGTCAACGCACTCCAAAATAAAAAGGTACAAAAAAATGCATTCATTAATCCTAAAGATCGCTACCAGAAAATTACTGCCGTTATTGTTGATCTATTCGATCATTATTTTACTGCGCGGTCACAATGCACCGGGTGGTGGTTTTATCGGCGGATTGCTGGCGGCTGCAAGTTATATTCTTTATGCACTGGCTTTTGGTGTTGAGCAAGCCAGGCAAAAAGTGCGGCTCGATCCCAGAACTTTCATTGGTATCGGATTGCTCTGTGCATTGCTCAGCGGGGTTCCATCATTTTTCAAAGATATGCCTTTTACAACGGTTGAATATGCTACTCTGAAATTACCGGTTTTGGGTAAAATTGGAATAAGCACGCCGCTGCTCTTTGATATTGGAGTTTTTTTTGTTGTTATCGGAGTTCTTTTGACAATTGTCTTTACACTTATCGAGGAAGAATAATTGGAAACACTTTTAGCGATATTAATTGGAATATTATACGCTGCCGGCATCTATTCGATGCTGCGTCGCAGTTTGGTGAAATTGGTGATTGGGCTGATCCTCATCAGCCAGGCAACCAATTTGCTCATATTTGACGCAGCAGGATTAACCCGAGGTAATCCGCCGCTGGTTGTGGAGGGAATTTCTGCTCCGGAAGGACCTTATGCAGATCCAATTCCGCAGGCGTTGATTCTCACTGCTATTGTGATAAGCTTTGGGGTACTTGCTTTTGTTTTGGTGCTGATGCATCGGGCACATAAATCCATCGGAACAGACGATCTGGATGAAATGAAAGGGACGGACTCATGAAAATGCTGATTATTCTACCGGTGCTCGTCCCGTTCGGAACAGCAATCGCGTTGTTGCTTGCTTTGCGATGGCAAATATTTCAGCGAGTATTAAGCGTGATTAGCGCCGTAATTCAGATGATCATCGCATTGACGCTGCTTAATTTTGTCAGGAAGAATGGCATTCAGGACCTCCAGGTTGGCAACTGGGAAGCTCCCTTCGGCATCTCATTTACGGTTGATTTGCTCGGCGCTATCATGGTCGTGTTGGCAGCGCTCATGGGATTGGCCGTCGTTATTTATTCGCTGGTCGGCATCGATACCAGACGTCAATCATTCGGCTATTTCCCATTGATCAATATTTTGATCATGGGTGTGTGCGGCGCATTCTTAACAGGCGATGTCTTTAATCTTTACGTCTGGTTCGAAGTAATGCTCATGTCCTCATTTGTGCTGATGGTATTAGGCGGCGAACGGGCGCAAATGGAAGGGGGCGTTAAGTATGTGACGTTGAACCTGTTGTCTTCGGCAATATTTTTATCAGGATTGGGAATTCTGTATGGTGAAGTCGGGACACTGAATATGGCAGATTTGGCCTATAAATTAAGCCTGGCTCCCAATTCAAACCTGATCAATATTACGGCCATGTTGTTTTTCGTTGCATTTGGAATCAAGGCCGCTATTTTTCCGTTGTTTTTCTGGCTGCCGGCGTCTTATCATACACCGCCGGCAGCAACCTCAGCGATTTTTGCAGGACTGCTGACCAAAGTCGGTGTCTATGCGCTCATTCGAAGTTTTACCCTGTTCTTTGTTCAGGAGGGCCAGTTCAATCATTCGCTCATTCTCATACTGGCAGGACTGACCATGCTGACTGGCGTGCTTGGTGCAGCATCCCAATTTGAATTTCGAAGGATTCTTTCATTTCATATCATCAGCCAAATTGGTTATATGATTATGGGATTGGGATTGTTCACAAAGCTCGCTCTGGCCGGTTCGGTGTTTTATCTCATCCACCACATCGTCGTGAAAACCAATTTGTTCCTGGTCAGTGGAGTCGTCGATAAAATCAAGGGAAGCTATGATTTGAAAAAATTAGGCGGCATTTACAAAGCCTATCCACTTTTGTCGCTGCTATTCGTAATCCCTGCTTTTTCGCTGGCGGGAATTCCGCCTCTCTCCGGCTTCTGGGCAAAGTTCATTCTCATTAAAGCGGGCTTGCAAGCCAGTCAATATCTGATTGTCGCGACGGCGCTGGTCGTCAGCATTCTCACGCTTTATTCAATGACAAAAATATGGAATGAGGTATTCTGGAAGAAAGAGCCGGAAGCGGAAAAAGAATATGAGACAGAGAATCAGTTCGAATTATCCGCTCGGGCCAAATTTTCATTAATTTTGCCAATTGGAATTTTGGCGATTATTACGGTTGTCATCGGTTTGTACACTGAACCGTTCTTCGATCTTGCCCAGCAGGCAGCCGAGCAGTTAATGAATCCCGAAGGATATATTCATGCTGTATTGGGAGTGAAGCCATGATTAAAAAAATTGCTTTGAAAACATATCACATTATTAGATTTTTACTATTTTACATTGTGGAAGTTATTATCGCCAATATGAAGATTGCCTGGGACATCATAACGCCCCGTCACCACATGAAACCCGGCGTGCTGGCAATTCCGCTGGACGTTAAGTCGGACAATGAAATATTAGCGCTCAATAATCTCATCACAATGACACCGGGCACGTTGAGTCTCGACGTTTCAACAGATAAAAAGGTGATTTACGTGCATGCCATGTACATCGACGATACTGAGAAAATTCGTAGTGAAATTAAATCAGGAATTGAGAAAAGAATACTGGAGATGAGCCGATGAATTTTTCACCGATCGAAGGTGCTGCATATATTTCTCTCGCTTTGCTGATGGTCGCCTTTTTTTTAACGTTCGCACGATTGGCCAAAGGCCCCACAGCGCCGGATAGAATCGTTGCGCTGGATCTTTTCACCGTGCTCACAATTGGCATGATTGTGAGTTATATTTTCCTCACCGGCCAGGTGGTTTTCCTCTATGCGGCGGTGATATTGGCGCTCATTGCATTTTTGGGAACAGTTGCTTACGCACGATTTTTGGAGAAAAGAGTATGATCATAAAAGAATGGATTGCTGCTATATTATTAGTCGCCGGTTCAGTTTTTATGCTTTTATCGGCCCTGGGTACGCTTCGTTTCCCGGATATTTTCACACGAATGCACGCCGCGACCAAAGCGTCGTCGTTTGGCGTGGGACTGATGCTCTCCGCCTGCGTAATCTATTTTAGCGATAGCTGGACAATTGCTCAGGCACTGATCATCATCATTTTCATTTTCCTGACTGCCCCAATATCCGCACATATGATTGGAAGAGTCGCTTATTTGCTCAAAGTACCCCTTTGGGAAAAAAACGTAGTCGATGAAATGGAAGATAAATATATACGTGAATCGCATAAACTGAAAAGTTATGAACCAGAATCATGAGTGATTAATGAAGGGGCGGAGTAAAAAAATAACTTTTTTGAATAAAAAGGTTGATATTTTTGTTGCGACTTCTTATATTGTCAAACTTAAAAATTACCGTTAGGTATGCAAAAATAATGTTAGTACCATCAGGAAGAAAACTGATTTTTGGTTGATATCAAAATATAACAATTTTGAGAGTATATCTGAAAGCTAAATAAACATGGCCCAGAGGTTTCAGCCCTGAAGGGGAATCAAAATTAACTGAATTCATCATAATTACAACGAAGGATTAACCGAATGTTAAAAGCAAGAAAAAAAATAACCCGTAAACAAATTAAGGAAGATAAGTTAGTCACAACTTATTTCAAAACTGTTGATTACTTCAATCACAATTCGAAAAATATTATGATCGGCGCAGTGGTTGTTTTGGCAATTATTTTTATCGTGGTGATGATGTCACGAAGCAGACGTTTGGCTGAATTGGATGCCTCGGAACAGCTTGCCAAGGCAAATGCTGAAATGGCAGCAGGTAATACGCTGCAGGCAAAAGATATCCTGCTAAATTTGATTGATAATTTCAGCGGTACGAAAAGCGCTTCCCGCGGTGTGTATATGCTGGGACAGTATCATTATCAGAACCAGGAATATAATCAGGCAATTGAATATTTCGACAGATATTTGGATAAACATGCCAATGATCCCGTGTTAACGCCTGCTGCATATTCAGGCAAAGGCGCATGTCTCGAACAATTAGGCCAGCTCATCGAAGCCGGACAGACCTATGAAAAAGGAGCAAAGAAATTCAAAGATACATTTTTGGCGCCGCAGCTTCTCATGAATGCCGGGCGTTGCTATACATTGACGAAAAACTTTGCCAATGCAAAAAGCTGTTATGAAATGGTGATCGAAAAGTATACAGATTCCGGATTTACGAATGATGCAGAGCTTTATTTAGCAAAATTAAAGGGATAAAATACAATTTATATTAAAAATTACTTGCAAATTAGAATTTAATTTATTATATTCAACATTTAAAGTGGGAAGTTTTTCCCACTTTTTTATTGCCATAAAGTCAGAAAAAATATGTCAGAGAATAGAAAAATATCAATTTTGAGAGAGTTCATTCAACCCATCACGAATACGCATGCCGTGGATTTAATCGACATTGAACTTAGCGGAAGCGCCAGAAGTCAGGTGCTGCGCGTATTTGTAGATACCGATTCCGGCATTCGCCTGGAACAGTGTGAACGCATCAGCCGCGACATATCTGATGTCCTGGATCAAAAAGATGTCATTCCCAATCGCTATCGATTGGAGGTATCCTCGCCCGGGTTGGATCGACCGCTCAAAAATAAAGAAGATTTTTCTCGGCAAATAGACAGAAAAGTAAAAATCAGTTATACCGCTGGCGAAGACAATATTAAAAAGATAACCGGACGCATTCACCAGGTCAATGAATTATCTGTTTACGTTGAAACTGATAACGAAACAATCAACATTGCATTCGCCAATATATTGTTAGCTAAAATAGTGCCTGTTTGTTAAAAGTAGCATATTTCGAATCAGGAGAAATCAATCCATGAAAAGTGATATCGTTGAAGCCTTTACTCAAATTGTAAAGGAGAAAAACATAGACAAGGAGTTGTTGTCATCAATTCTTGAAAGCATCATGTATTCAATGATAAAGAAAAAGTACGGTTCAACAGATAATTTCGATATTTATGTTAGTATGGAAAAAGGTGAAATTGAAATTTGCCAGAGTAAAGTGATCGTCGAAAGAGTAGACGATGAAAATTTGGAAATCGATCTGGAAACTGCTCAAAAAGTTGAACCTGATTTGGAAGTGGGCGATGAATTTCTCGATATTATCGATCCGTCCAGTTTTGGGCGTCGATTGATTATCTCAGCCAAGCAGAATTTGAATCAAAAAATTAAAGAAGCTGAAAAAGACGTTATCTTTGAAGAATTTAAGAATAGAGTCGGTGAAATTATCATTGGTGATATCCGCCAGTTGAATCGAAATGAAATATTTTTAAATGTTGATCGAATTGAAGTGGTGCTGCCAAAGCGGGAACAAATTTACAATGAAAAATATCGCCGCGGCGATCATCTTCGCGTATTAATCAAGGAAGTGACACGGACCAATCGTGGACCTGAAATCATCGTGTCCCGGGCAGATCCCAAGTTTTTGGTGCGAATGTTTGAACTGGAAGTCCCGGAAATTTATGACGGGATCATTGAAGTCAAAGGAATTGCGCGTGAAGCTGGCGATCGCACAAAAATTGCCGTTCTTTCTAACGATAAAAGAATCGATGCGGTCGGTGCATGTGTGGGAATGAAGGGAATACGAATTCAATCGATCGTCAAAGAACTGAATGATGAAAAGATCGATATAATTAACTGGGCATCTGATCCTGAGATATTTATTACCCGCTCCATGAATCCGGCAAAGCCATTGAAGGTGATCGTTGCCGAAGAAAATAATCAGGCATTGGCTGTTATTCCGGACAGTCAGATATCACTGGCAATAGGTAAGGGTGGTCAGAATAAACGGCTGGCTTCTAAGCTGACCGGCTATGAAATTGATACCATCAAAGAATCTGATTATGCAGAAATGGTTGCTGACGAAACAGATGAAGATATCGATATTGTTGAAATTGAAGAACTGCCTGCATCCTATGTGAAAAAGCTGGTTGCAAATGGTTATGAGACATTGGAGGATGTACTGGATGCCAACCGTGAAGATTTACTGGAAATTAGCGGCTTTGGACCGAAAACAGTTGATAAAATTTTGGATACATTGAAAAACCTGGAATAATATAAGGAAAAAATACAAAAGAATTGAATATATATTTGATTTCATGATTTAGTTCGTGATAAAATATTGAAATTACTTGTTAAGCATTTTTTTAGCGCTCATGAGCGAAAAAATAGTTAGCCTGAATTATTCACAGATTTCAACCTAAACATATATAACTAAATGTTATTAAAAAGATTAACGAGATGTGTGAAATGTAACAGAGTTTGATATAACGAATTCTGAATTAAGCACCATTCAGGCTATCTGGATTCCTTAATGAATTACATTGAATAATCCAGGTTAGAAATCAAGAGAAAGAAAAACGATTCAACAAGCTATATCCTATTTTGTTGAATTGGGAATATATAGGACGTGCCAAACATCATACGAGTTGGCGAAAAATTAATATTGGAGTGATCGGATTTTGAGCAAAAAACGAAGAGTATTTCAAGTCGCTCGCGACTTCAACATCTCAAATGAAGCGTTGATTACTTTTTTGAATGATTCAGATTTTGATGTTCGAAATCATATGAGTCAGGTGACAGACGAAATGTACAATGCTGTCTGCGATAAGTTTTCAAACGATGTTCAGGTGGTTGTGGAAGATGTAGACATAAAAGAGCAGATCAAACAGAGAAAAATGGTCGAGGAAGAAAGGAAGAAAAAGGAGCGACATGATTATGAGGAAATGTTAAAGATTTCATCCATGGTGATGACAGAAATGCCTCGCCGGCGTAAGAAAAACGCAAAGAAAGAAGATATTGCGAAACAGGAACCACCTGTCGATGAAGGCAAACCGCCTGAAGAAAAACCGGAATCTTTCGAGACCGATGAAGGCGTTAAAAAGCCTGAAAAAGAGCAGGTTGAAGAAATTTCTGTATCTCCTGAAGATGTTGAAGCTCCTGAAATCGATAAATCCAAAGGTATTGAAAAAGAAGAAATTGATGATAAAAAAGTAAGAGATGCGGAAAAAACGAGGCCTGGTGAAGAAAAAACCAAAAAACCGACCAGGGAAAAAACTGAATTAGAAGCAATACCCAAAGTCGGTGAAAAGAAACCAATTGCAGAAGCGGAAGACGAAGAGGTTGAAGCACCGAAAAAGGACCTGGATGTATTTAAGAAGATAGATGCCAAGAAAAAAGGCGCTGAGGTTGAGAAGGAAGATGAAGGTGAAAAACGGAAGAAGAAAAAGAAAATTCTCAAAAAGAAGGATCGACTTGCCAAGATAAAAGAAGAGGCTAAGCCTGAAGAAAAAGGCGTGGCCAAACCCAAGAAAAAGAAAAAGAAGAAAAAGGTTGAGCGTCTGGCAGACCTGGGAACCGGTGATAAACCAAAGAAACGTTCAAAGAAGAAAAAGAAATTTGTAATTAGTGATGAAGAAGTCGAAGCTTCGATCAAGCAGACATTTGCAGCGATGGAAGAGGCAAGTCGTTCGAGGCGAAAGAAAAAGAAATCCAAAGAAGCGGATGAGCTCGAAGCAGAAGAGGAAAACGTGCTGCGCGTAAATGAGTTCATCACCGTAGCTGATATGGCAAACGAAATGGACGTAGAGCCGAGTGAGGTCATTAAAAAGTGCCTGGAACTTGGCATGCTGGTTACGATTAATCAACGACTTGATACGGAAGCAATTGAAATTCTCGCAGATGAATTTGGATATCAAGTAGAAATTATCCCTGAATACGGCAGCGATATCATCGAGGAGCTGGAAGAAGAAGATGACGAGAAAGATTTGGAGCCGCGTTCTCCGGTGGTCACTATTATGGGACATGTTGACCATGGTAAAACATCCCTGCTGGATTTTATTCGTGAAAGTAACATTATCATGGGCGAAGCTGGGGGAATCACCCAGCATATAGGTGCGTATCAGGTTCGGGTTGACAACAAAATGATCACATTTCTGGATACACCCGGTCACGAGGCTTTTACTGCCATGCGCGCTCGCGGTGCTCAGGCCACAGATATTGTTATTCTTGTCGTAGCAGCCGACGACAATGTGATGCCCCAGACCATCGAAGCGATTGATCATGCCAAAGCTGCCGGCGTTCAAATTATCGTTGCGATTAATAAAATTGATAAAGCAAATGCAAATCCTGATATGATTAAAAAGCAGCTTTCTGAACGCGGCGTGCTCATTGAAGAATGGGGTGGGAAATATCAATGTGTTGAAATCTCCGCGATAACAGGCGCTGGTATCGACAAATTGATGGAAAGCATTCTCATTGAATCTGAAATGCTTGAATTAAAAGCAAATCCCTCCAGACTTGCAAAGGGCGTCGTGATCGAATCAAAATTGGACCGCGGCAAGGGAGTGGTTGCCACAATTTTGGTTCAAAAAGGAACCTTAAAGACTGGCGATCCATTTATTGTGGGACAATATTCAGGTAAAGTGAGAGGCCTGTTCGACGAGAAGGGCAAGAAACGTAAGGATGCCGGACCATCTGTACCCGTTCAGGTCATCGGATTTAACGGACTTCCCCAGGCTGGAGATTCATTGACAGTGCTCGAATCCGAGCGCGATACTCGGGAAATCAGCATTGAGCGACAGCAGGTGAAAAGAGAGCAGGAGTATCGGTATATACGTCACTTAACGCTGGACGAAATTTCACAGCAAATTAAATCCGGTCAGGTGAAGGATCTTTCACTTGTCATTAAAGGTGATGTAGACGGTTCGGTCGAAGCATTGAGCGATGCTCTTCTGAAATTATCATCTGATGAAGTCACGTTAAAAATTATCAGAAAAGGCGTCGGGGCAATTTCCGAATCGGATGTGCTGTTGGCATCGACATCACGAGCCATTATCATTGGATTCCAGGTCAGACCTACGATTAAAGCGAGGGAAATCGCCAATAAAGAAAATATCGATATTCGTATGTACCGCGTAATTTACGACGTGATTTCAGACGTCAAGGATGCCCTCGAAGGACTTCTTGAACCAACGCTTGAAGAGAAAAACCTGGGCGCGGTCGAAGTTCGGGAAACATTCAAGGTTCCTAAAATTGGTACTGTTGCCGGGTGTTACGTGCTGACCGGAAAAATCACGCGTAATGATATGATTCGACTGTTCCGCGAAGATAAATTGATCTACGAAGGAAAGCTCAATTCCCTGAAGCGATTTAAAGATGATGCCAAAGAAGTCGTCGCTGGCTTCGAGTGCGGAATTGGTCTTGAAAATTTCGATGATATCAAAGTCGGAGATGTGATGGAAACTTACGAGATCATCGAAATAAAACGTAAATTGAGCAAATAGATAATTAAATAGAATTTGATTCGTCATGTTTGTTGGTATCAGTCAAATCGAATTATTCATTCCAGAAAGTGGATCGCTCAAATCGAAAAGGTTCGTGCTGAAAAGCATAAAGACAAAAATTCAGAACAAATTCAATGTTTCTATTGCGGAAGTTGGAAGTAATGATAAATGGCAGCGATCGACACTGGGAATTGCGACCGTTTCCAATGACAGGAAAATGGTAGATAGTACCTTAAATAAAATCATTAATTTTGTTGAAAATGATTTCCGTGTGGAATTGGTAGATTATTCAATTGAAATATTATAGTTTAGTTATCTGATGAAAGTAAAACGATCATTGCGTGTGTCTGAACTGTTGAAAAGATATCTAAGCGAAACAATATCGCTTAAGATGCGGGATCCACGTATTAAAAATATTTCCATTACCGCTGTCAAAGTAACCGATGATTTAAAGGTCGCGAAAATTTATTATCGCGTCATTGGCGATGAAAAGGACAAAGAGCAGGCAAAAATTGGCCTGGAAAAAGGTAAAAAGTATTTAAGGTCAGAAGTTGGCGAGCAATTGGATTTGAGATATGTACCGGAATTAATTTTCTATTATGATATCGGCCTGGACCATGCGGAACATATTGATTCCCTTTTGGCAAAAATAAAAAAAAGCTCTGCTGAATGAATTGGCTAAATGAGGAAAATGATTTTGCTTCGGGTGCATTTCTGAATTTTAGTAAACCTGTGGGTAAAAGCTCCTTCTGGATTGTAAAGAAAGTTCGTTATTTGATAAATACAAAAGTTGGACATGCCGGTACGTTAGATCCATTTGCTGAAGGCGTTTTGATCCTGTGCACAGGGAGAGCTACAAAAAAAGTCTCGGAAATAGTTGCGTTGCCAAAGGAATACGAGGGAGTCATTTCCCTTGGAATTCAGACTGAAACCGATGATCCAACTGGCCGTGTGATGGCTGAAAAAAATGTGCCAAAATTGACAGAGCAGCGAATTAGAAAAACACTCGAAGAATTTGAGGGAGAAATCTTACAGATACCTCCCATGTTTTCCGCTCAAAAAATTGGCGGGGAGCGCTTATATCACCTGGCACGTCAGGGAAAAGTTGTCGAACGGCAACCCAAAATGGTTAATATCCATAGCATCAGCCTGCTCGATTTCGACGGCCAGAATATTGGAATTCGGGTGAACTGTTCAAAAGGCACGTATATCAGAGCACTGGCAAGGGATATTGGGCAAAACCTGGGTTGCGGCGCGCATCTTGCCAAGCTGGTCAGAACAAAAGTTGGAGAATATAAATTAGAAGATTCAATGAATCTCGATGAATTTAATCAATTACTGAATAAAATTAAAAAATGATACGTGTGGTTTTTTAAATAAAGATGGAAATATTTAGAGATTTAGATTCGCTTCATGTTAATAAAAACTGTGTCCTGACGATTGGCACTTTTGATGGCGTTCACCTGGGCCATCAATCAATTATAGATATGCTTAAGGAAAAAGCACGGGAAAAAACATGCTGTACGACGATTGTCACATTTGAACCCCATCCTCAATTTGTGATACAACCCAAAAAAAAGAATGGAATAAAATTATTAACACTCATAGATGAAAAAATTGAAATTCTTGATAAACTAAATATTGATCGACTGATCATTATTCCATTTACGCAGGAATTTTCTCAATTATCATCTCAGGAATTTATTGAAAATATTTTATTGGCAAAAATAGGTTTCAAACACATAATTATTGGATACGACCACGCCTTCGGAAAAAACAGGGACGGAAATCAGGAATTACTCAAATGTTTGAGCGATAAATACAAATACGAAATATCAGTTGTCCCGCCTTTTTTGTATGAAAATATCGTTATTAGCAGCACTAAAATTCGGAAAATAATTTCAAATGGTGATGTGGCCACTGCAGCCAAATATATGGGGCGTAATTATCGAATTGCCGGCAAAGTGATTCATGGAGAGGGCAGAGGAAAAACTCTGAAAATCCCCACTGCCAATATCCAGCCATTTTCAAATCAAAAGCTAATTCCAAAAAAGGGCATTTACGCAGTTTGGGCGCATCTCGGAGAACGAAAGCTTCGGGGCGTTTTGTACATCGGGACAAAACCAACATTCGCCCAAAAAAAAATATCGATTGAACTGCACATTTTTGATTTCGATGAAGACTTGTACGACAAATCGATCTTCCTTGAATTAAAAAACAGAATTCGGGATGATGTGAAGTTCGATCGTGTTGAGAAATTAATTCAACAAATTGAAATTGACAAAAAAAAGACATTAGAATTACTTAATAATTAATAGTTATTTAGGAGAAGGAAATGCCACTAACAAAAGAAGACAAAGTTGAAATCTTCAAAGAATTTGGTGAAAATGAAAAAGATAGCGGAAATACAAAAAGCCAGGTCGCTTTATTGACAAAACGCATTACAGAATTATCTGACCACTGTAAAAGCAATCCAAAAGATCATCATTCGCGACGTGGATTATTACAACTGGTTGGTCAAAGAAGAAGGCTTTTGAGATACCTTCAAAACAAGGACGTGACTGAGTATCGTAAATTGATCGAAAAGTTAGGCATTCGCCGTTAAGCCAAAATTAAATATAAAGTTATAATCGCAGACCCTGATAATTTATTATTGAGAAGTGTGATGTGAAATAACGGAAGCAGAATTCAATTCGTATTTTTTGTTTCATTCAGATAATTGAAAGGCAGCCGGTTACATTTGCGATTTAAATTCTAAAATTGACTGCCTCAGAAAAATATAAATTTTTGATGTAATTTATCTTTGCAGAACCTGAATCCAATGCCATTTAAAATTGTATTCATCGGTAATTATTAGAGATCAGCCATGAAAACGAGAAATACAATTATTCTGGTCGGAGTTTTTCTAAGTTTGTTAGCTTACGTGTATTTTTTTGAAGTTGCCGCGGAAAAGAAAAAAAAAGGATGTACGTAACCTGAATTATTCACAAATTTCAAACAATAGATATTTAACTTATTGTTATCAATAAAATTAATCAGATATATGAAAATTAACAAAGTTAGATATACTGAATTCGGAATTAAGCACCATTCAGGCTATCTGGATTCCTTAATGCATTACAATGAATAATCCAGGGTAAAGCAGAAAACAAATTATTGAAAATTAATAAAGACAAACTTGTCGGAATTGTATTCTCACATTCAAATATAAAAATAGAAAAAAAAGACGGATTCTGGAAATTAATCGAGCCTGTCGAAACCAGGGCAGATTTAACTGTGTTGTTGTCATCGCTGAATTCATTCGAAGCAATTTATCAAGAAAGGATCATATCTGACAATCCTGCCGATTTTGAAAAATTTGGACTGAATAGTTTTGGAACTGGTATCGTCTTTTATTGGGAAGATGGAATGCAAAATTCCATCTTTTTCGGGGATGACAATTTTGACGGTACCGAAGTATTTTGCCGAACGAGCATGTCCAACAATATCTACCTGGTAGACATCTCTTTCATACACCTTGCACAAAGTTCACTTTTTGATTTACAGGACAAGTCAATTTTGGTCTTAGATGAAAAAAACATCCATAGAATTTTAATCAATCGGGGCAGCAAATCTTTTTCATGCATCAAAGATAGCGCTGATACCTGGTGGATCGATTCCCCGGTAAGAATTAGGTGCGATCAGAAAAAAGTGAATTCCATTATCGAAAAATTAAGTAAATCAAAAATTGTTCAATGTGTCGATCTACAACATGAAAATTCAAAGAAGGTCACGTTGGATTCACCGTGGTTAAGCGTTTCTGTTTTTGAGAAAAATGGCGTTTCACACCTGCATATCGGGGATAAAGAAAAGAAACATTATCTTGCAAAGAGAGGAAGCAAGGGGTCGGTTTTTACTGTTGATTCGATATTTGTAAATGAATTGGATGTGTCTCTTCTGGATCTCAAGGATAAAACAATCGTTCAGTCGTTACCCGACTCTGTGCCAGGCATTCCAGATGATGATGAAAATAATATTTTGAATTTCCTCTGACCTTTTGAAACCAAAATTTATAGTATACTGAAATTGAATAATCTATGAGATTAAAAAACTAAGCAAAATAATTCATGCAATAATCTAATTTAAGGAAACGAATACATGATCTATAAAAAAGAAATGATGTTAAACGGAAAGCCACTTTCAATTGAAACCGGGAAAGTCGCAAAACAAGCAAGCGGTGCAGCAGTTGTTCAATATGGAGATACTGTTATATTGGCGACCGCTGTTACCTCAAGAGAACCGAGAACAGGGATCGATTTTTTCCCGCTGACCGTGGAATATCGAGAAAAAGCCTACGCAGCCGGCAAAATCCCCGGCGGTTATATTAAAAGAGAAGGTCGCCCGAGTGATAATGAAATCCTGAGTGCAAGGATTATCGACCGTACGATTCGTCCGTTATTCCCAGATGGATACAAAAACGAAGTGCAAATTATCGTTTCAGTACTCTCATCAGACAAAGAAAACGATTCGGATGTGCTCGGCGTTATTGGAGCCTCGGCAGCATTGACAATGTCCGACATCCCATTTTTGGGACCAATTGCTGCGGTTCGAGTGGGCTTAGTTGATGGCGAATTCATTGTAAATCCTACATTTTCCGAAATCGATGAAAGCGATATTGAGTTGGTCATCGCCGGGAATGAGGAATCCATTTTAATGGTTGAAGGCGAAGCTCGGGAAATCTCCGAAGACACTATGGTGGAAGCCCTGGAATTTGGTCATAATTCTATCAAACAAATTGTTGAAATGGAAAAAGAGCTGGTGGCTGAATGTGGCAAGACAAAAAAAGAAGTCGCTGAAGAGGAAATCGATGAAGAATTGCTAAACGAGATTCGTCCCATTATTGATAAAAAGGTACAGGAAATTATCCAGATTCAGGAAAAAGCAGAACGAGGAGATGCACTGGCCGCTCTTTTTGATGAACTAATGGCTCAAACGGAAGAAAACTATCCGGATTCAGGGCCAATCATTAAATCAGAAATTCAAGAATTAGAGAAGAAATATGTTCGCGCGATGATTCTGAATGAAAACAAACGCCTCGATGGCAGGACGCCGGAAGAAATAAGGCCCATAACCTGCGAAGTCGGTCTGTTGCCGCGTACGCATGGCTCGGCTCTGTTTACGCGGGGACAAACTCAGGCGCTCGCTGTAACTACGCTCGGAACAAAAATGGACGAGCAACGAATGGATGAGCTTGAAGGAGAGTTCTTTAAAAGTTACATGCTTCATTATAACTTCCCGCCGTTCTGTGTGGGCGAGGTCAGACCGATTCGCGGAACAAGCCGGAGAGAAATTGGCCACGGTAATCTTGCTGAAAGGGCTATCAAAAATACCATTCCAATCGATACGGTTTTTCCTTACACCATTCGTGTGGTATCTGATGTTCTGGAATCAAATGGTTCATCATCCATGGCTACTGTCTGTGCAAGCTCACTTTCTCTCATGGATGCCGGCGTCCCCACCAAAGATGCCGTGTCCGGCATTGCTATGGGATTAATCAAAGAAGGAGACAAATACGTCGTTTTAAGTGATATTCTCGGTGATGAAGATCATCTTGGGGATATGGATTTCAAAGTCGCCGGCACTGAAAATGGCATTTCAGCATTTCAAATGGATATTAAAATCGATGGGTTGTCCCTGGAAATTATCCGCGAAGCACTAGCTCAGGCAAAAACCGGTAGGTTACATATCCTCGGAATAATGAATCAAACGCTTAACACGCCGCGAACTGAACTTTCCTCTTTTGCGCCCCGAATTATTAGTATGAAAGTGGCACCAGAATTCATCGGTATGATTATAGGTCCTGGCGGTAAAACGATTCGGGATATTATTGAAAAAACGGAAGCTGCAATTGATATCAATGATGAAGGTATTGTGACCATCGCTTCCGTGGATCCGGAAAACGGGGAACGCGCCCGCAGTATGGTAGAAGCCATTATTGAACAACCTGAAGTCGGAAAGGTATATAAAGGAAAAGTAAAGAAAATAATGAACTTCGGCGCATTTGTTGAAATTCTTCCAGGAAAAGAAGGACTGCTTCACATCTCGCAGATAGAGTTGAGCCGTATAAACCGCGTGGAAGATGTGCTTAAAGTAGGAGATGAAGTAGAAGTTAAACTGCTTAAAATTGATGATCAGGGCAAGCTGGATTTAAGCCGAAAGGTTTTACTTGCTAATAAATCGAAGTAACTCGTTTCTTCTATCTAATGTCCTGAATATGAAAAATAAATTTGTGTTCTATTAATTTATGATTGATTTTAATTATCAGAAAACGCAACTGCCAAATGGTTTAAAAATTATATCCGAAAAAATGCCGGGAGTCAGTTCGATTGCGTTGGGTGTGTGGGTGCAAATTGGAGGCCGAGACGAAAACGATACAAATAACGGTCTCTCTCATTTTGTTGAACACATGCTTTTCAAAGGGACTGAAAACAGATCGACGAAAGAAATAGCTGAAAGTCTGGAATATGTGGGTGGCAGTCTGGATGCTTTCACAACAAAAGAGGTGACCTGTTATTCTGCTCATTTTTTAGATGAACATCTGCCACTTGCTGTTGATGTGTTGTCAGATTTACTTCAGAATTCGATATTCGATGAAAAGGAAATCGAAAAAGAAAAAGATGTAATTCAGCAGGAGATTTATCATTATCAGGACACCCCTGAGGAGATGGTCTTCGATTACTTTTACAGCGATATATTTGAAAAACATCCACTTGGATACCACATATACGGTACACTTGAAAATGTCAGAAATTTCAGACGTGATGATATCATCGAGTTCGTTGAGCAAAATTATACGAGTGATCGCATTATTATTACAGCTTCCGGCAATGTAAATCATCATGAACTGGTCGATCTTGTACAGGGCACATTTGTCAGGAATCGTCATAGTGGAGGAAGATATTTTCAGCCAGTAAAATTCGGTAAATTTAAAAATTGTAAAACAGATTTCAGTTGTTCTCAGGCGCATATCTGTATCGGGACTCAGGGAATTCCATATCATAATCCGCAGCGCTATCCATTACTCGTTATCCATACCTTGTTGGGCGGCGGAATGAGTTCCCGCTTGTTTCAAAAAATACGAGAAGAATATGGGTTGGCATATTCTGTATTCAGCTTCAATGATCTGTTTTTCGATTCAGGTCTGTTTGGCGTCTATGTTGAAACAGATAAAGAGAAAATCAATCAATCCGTCGAATTAATAGAGCATGAATTTTCAGCGCTGGTCAGGGATAAAATTTCCAATGATGAACTTAGAAAAATAAAGCAACAACTCATTGGAAGTTTCGTTCTCAGTCTGGAAAATACAGCGACCCGAATGAGTCGTTTGGCAAAGATGGAAATGTATTTAAATTATATAAATTCATTTGAAACAGTGATCAACAATATTAAAGCGATTACATCAGAGCAAATTCAAGAGACAGCGGAAGCATTATTCAAAGAAAAAAGATATTATCGTACATATCTAAATCCTGTTTAACTCTATTAATTCATGATTCACCTTTTTAAATTACAATAAACCTTAATTTAGGAGGGATCTTAAATGATAATTGGTGTTCCGAAAGAAATTAAAGCAAACGAAAATCGAGTCGCTCTACAACCCTCAGGTGTTGAAATTCTGAAGCAGAACGGTCATTCAGTTGTAATCGAGAACAATGCAGGCCAGGGAAGTGGTTTCGAAAACCAGGCATATATTGATGCCGGCGCTGAAATTCTCTCGACTGCCAAAGACGTTTTTGAAAAAGCTGATATGATTATGAAGGTGAAAGAACCGCAGCCTCAGGAAATTGAAATGATCAAGGAAGAACAAATTGTTTTCACATATTTTCATTTTGCTGCATCCAAAGAACTGACCGATGGAATAATTAAATCCAAATGTATTGCCATTGCCTACGAAACGATTGAAACAGAAGACGGAAGTTTGCCCCTTTTGAATCCCATGAGTGAAGTAGCAGGAAGATTATCTATCCAGGCTGGCGCCCGCTGTCTTGAAAAAACATTTGGTGGATATGGTGTTTTATTAGGTGGCGTTACCGGTGTCTCGCCTGCCAAAGTTGTTATTATCGGTGGCGGAATTGTTGGCACGAACGCTGCTCAAATGGCAGCCGGACTTGGCGCCAATGTAACTATCCTGGATATCGATATTGATCGCTTAAGATATTTGAATCATGTTTTACCCGCTAACGTAATGACAATGATGTCCACACCTGCCAATATTCGTGAAGAAATTAAAGATGCCGATCTGGTGGTCGGTGCTGTATTGATTCCCGGCGCCAAAGCTCCGCATCTCATTACACGCGATATGCTGAAGTTGATGAAAAAAGGCTCTGTAATCGCTGATGTCGCTGTTGACCAGGGCGGCTGCGTTGAGACCATTCATGCTACCACACATGCGGAACCGACATACGTAGTTGAGGGCGTGATCCATTATGGCGTTGCCAATATGCCTGGCGCAGTGCCAAAAACATCGACTATGGCTTTGACAAACGTAACACTTCCGTACGCCGTTGAAATTGCCAACAAAGGATACCTGGAAGCAATTAAAACAAATAAAGAAATCGCTTTAGGCGTCAACGTGATCGATGGCAAAGTTGTTTACGACCACGTGGCTGAAGCGTTTGATCTGGAATATACGCCACTGGTAGACGTGGTAAAATAATGTGACTTTGTGATGGGGTGTCGCTGATTTGCATGTACCTATTTTAGCGTATCATAAAGTGGATAATCGAATTGAGCTGGGAATTAACAGTGTTCCTGTGAGCGCTTTTAAAAGCCATATACACTATCTTCAGATGAACAATTATTATTCGATTTCACTTTACGATTATGTGACAGGAAATTATGAACAAAACCACAAGCGGCATCCCGTCATCATTACTTTCGACGATGCTGATGAATCAGTCTACCACCATGCATTTCCAATACTGGAGTCATCTGGTTTCAGCGCAAGTCTTTTTGTAATTTCTGATTACGTTGGAAAGACAAATTCCTGGGATTACAAATTCTTGAACAAAAAATCATGGCACATGAACTGGAATCAACTAAGAGAACTGGCGAATAATGGGTGGGAAATTGGTTCGCATACAGCATCTCACCGTGATCTAACAAGATTGTCTTCTTCAGAATTGCATCGTGAAGTCGCAACGTCGAAAGAAGTTATTTCTGAAAAAATCTCAAAATCTGTTTGTTTCATTTCTTATCCGTTCAATAGATTCAATGTCAAAGTCTTGAATCAGGTGAAACGATCTGGTTACTCAGGAGGCTGCGCGCTGTTTGTTAGTAAAAAAATGATTGGCTTGTCAGGCAATTTTAATCTAAAAAGATATGGCGTCTACTCAATTGATGGCAAACGAAATATAAAGCAAAAGTTGAACAATTCGCGTTTTGAACATGTTAAACAAGGTGTAATAAGCTTCTGTTCGCGTGGAACTATATGGTACAATCAAATAAACTGAGGTTCAGTACTGATAGCAAACAGGACTAATGTGGAAATTTAATGCATATACTATAGAGCTTGTTATATTCTTTTAAAAGTCATTGTGAATAAAGGACGATAAGAAATTGAAAAAAAATATTGCTTTTTTTGAGAAAATTCATTATATAATAATATTAATGAAAATTGCTGAATGCCAGCAGTATGAAAAGTAAATCCATCACAAAATTGTATTATTCCATTAGCGAAGTTGGAGAAATTACCGGATTAAAGCAGTACGTTCTACGCTTCTGGGAGACCGAGTTTCCTGATCTGAAACCCTCCAAAAACAGGGCAGGAAACAGGATTTATAAAAAAAGCGATATAAAGCTGATTTTTTTAATTAAAAAACTATTGTATGAAGACAAGTATACAATTGAAGGGGCGCGACAGAAATTGTCCATGCTTTATCCCATGAAATCAGCTCGACTGAACACAGAAGCAATGAACGATACAAAAAAGGAATTACTCAAAGAATTAAAAAAAGAAATGCAGGATATCCTGGATATTCTGGAAAATAAAAATGATCGGGGCGTAGCGCAGTCCGGTTAGCGCACTTGACTGGGGGTCAAGGGGTCGGAAGTTCAAATCTTCTCGCCCCGACAAGTTTTAAAAGCCGTAATGCTTTGAATTTAATGAGTATTACGGCTATTTTTTTGTCTTGTCATAAAATTACAATGTTGTATTATTTAGCATTATTTAGTATGTTTATGGACACCCTTTGGTCACCTTTTGGACACCCAATTTAAAAAGGAAGTGAGGTTTATGAATCATGGTTGAAGTGCAAAAAAGAATTTTCGTTGGAAATGATTTCGAGTGTTTTACCGAAAAAGAAGGATGGGTAACGGTGCATGCGTGCAAGTTTCCATGTCATGTAAGAGCTGTTGGGTATTATAACAAATTACCAAAAGATCACCCGAACTATCTTGTAAAAGAAGATGACAATAACTTGTTCTTGAATATGATTGATCCTGATAAACCGTATTTTAAAAAAGAATCATTTGCAGCGTTTTTTGAATTTGCGAAGAAGCATTATGAGGATGGAAAAAGTATTTTTATCCATTGCAACAGGGGGGAGTCCAGAGCGCCATCATTGGCTTTGCTTTTTATGTTGAAATATTTAAGTGTAATTGGGAATGATTCGTTTGAAAATGCCAAAAGTAATTTTTTAAAGGTTTATAAAACATACCGACCAGGAATGGGAATTTCAAGTTATTTAACGAATAATTGGGAAACTATTATTTAGTGTTTGTCGTTAACATGAGTCATCAGGTAAAAAAAATGTCCATAACAGAATAGAAGGGTTTGAAGTGACGTAGTAGAGACTGTACCATTTCGCTCCCTTTGATTAGAGTGATTTTAAGTTTCCATTGAACAATTTTTTGGTGTGCCAATAACTATTCAACCTGGTGAGTGATCCCCATTTTTATCTTACCACGTCTGCCCTGAGAATTTTTCCCTTGATTTTATTATTTGTTAATGTTAAATTTCGTACTCGGTTAATTATATTTGTTCAAAATTCAACGCCATAATTAGTCTAATTTTTATTTAAGTTAAAGGATTCTTAATGGAATCGATATTTTTGTATAAATGGAGCGTGGTCATTTTTTACACAATTTCACTTTCTCTCTATGCCCGCTATTTCATTATTGGGTCACAAAAACTAAATCGCATTTTGTCGTATATATTACTGATAACAATATTGCTTCATTTACATTATTTAGTTTTTTTAACCCGAAACACAAGTCGTCTCCCATTTAGCAATGTATTTGAAATGATGACGTCTTACGTTTTTATCTTTGTTCTTATCTATTTTATCACCGAGCTCAGAATTCAGGATAAATCTTTGGGCGTCATCATCATTCTGATTGCCTGGATTACCCAGATCACTTCCAACATTTTTATCGATATCACCAGGAGCCCCGACGAAATATTAGCCCATTTGAGTTTTTACGAATGGCATGTTTTCGCCATGATACTTGCCTATGCAGGATTTACCATTTCATTTATTTCAAGTGTGATGTATATTTTGTTGTCCCGTGAAATTCAAA
>CAZSBG010000092.1:0-23797 GCA_964605145.1 uncultured Cytophagia bacterium
TGAATGGGAATATTGCCTTGTTTCTCGATACGTTTTTCAATCTGACTAAGTAGTATTAAACGAGAACAAAAATCAATTCAAAAATCATCAAAAAAATCTTGCATTATAATAAATTAATTCTTAAATTAGAGTCCGATATTTCACTAATATGAAGGCAAAAATAATCGTGAGGTTTGCCACAGATAGAAATATTTCTACATCCAAAAAGATGAATCCGCTTTTTGAAGCCAGAAACAAAATGGTTTCAGAGCAACTGGTGAAAAGAGGAATGAAAAATCCAGCGGTTCTGAAAGCGATGAAAAAAGTTGAAAGACATCTTTTCGTAGAAAAAAAATACTGGCCAAAGGCATACGATGATATGCCTTTGCAAATTTCTTGTTCTCAAACAATTTCTCAACCATACATGGTTGCTTTGATGACCGAATTGATTGAACCGGATGAAACGAAAAGGGTGCTGGAAATCGGTACTGGTTCAGGGTATCAGACAAGTATTCTTGCTGAAACATGTCATCAGGTCTATTCAATAGAACGCCATCAGGAGTTGGCTGATATATCGTTTAAACTGCTGAAGAAGCTGGGCTACAACAATGTTCACATCAAAAACGGCGATGGCACATTTGGGTGGCCAAGCGAAGCTTTATTCGATGCAATTATTGTTACGGCGGGCGCTCCGGAAGTGCCTGAACATCTTGTGAACCAATTGAAAGATAATGGGCGCATGGTTATTCCTGTTGGGAGTTCATATCAACAGGATTTACTTCTTATTGAAAAAAGAAGTGATTCATATATTTCGAAAACAATTTGCGGATGTATTTTTGTTCCGCTAATAGGTAAAAAGGGATGGGTTGAGTAAATTAATAATATATTTTATAATCAACCTTTATTATCTTCCAAAGAAATTTCAATGGTGAAAAAATGAAGTTTGATTTGTTGTTAATTTTGAAGGGTGGTGCAATTGGCGTTGCCAATATAATTCCTGGTGTATCCGGCGGGACGATTGCCGTAGTCTTGGGGATTTATGAGCATCTCATAGAATCAATTAGTAATTTTCTAACAAATAAAGAAAAAAGAAAGGAATATTTAGCATTCCTGATTCGGGTAACACTTGGTGCGTTAATCGTTGTTTTCATATCTGCCCAGTTGATTACTTTCTTGTTAGAAAACTATCAAATCTATACATACCTGGCATTTATGGGTTTAATTGCAGGTTCAATTCCATCAATTTACAAAAGCCATCACGATATGAAATTGAATCTGACGTCGGTGATCACATTTTTAGTTGGCGCCGGCATTATTTTGATGTTTG
This sequence comes from uncultured Cytophagia bacterium, assembly GCA_964605145.1. Lineage (GTDB taxonomy): Bacteria > Zhuqueibacterota > Zhuqueibacteria > Thermofontimicrobiales > Thermofontimicrobiaceae > CAZSBG01. The sequence goes on from CAZSBG010000092.1 coordinate 1,307, forward strand.
AATTCGCTTTTCCCCAGGTGGAGAAAAAAGAAGGCATTGCTGTAATTTTTAATTTGACGTTTAGCTCAGGACTGCTTTTAGCGATCGCCGGTTTCTTTGCTGGCGGATCGATGATTGTGCCGGGCATCAGTGGTTCTTTTATCATGCTTTTAATGGGGCAATATTATGTGGTAACAAGCAGCATTGCACAGCGTAATGTTGTTCCTCTTGGAATTGTTGGATTAGGAATTATAGTTGGAATAATTATATTTGCGAAAGCAATAAATGTTCTTTTGAAAAAATTTCCCAAAGAAACATTTTATTTTATTTTGGGATTGGTTGTCGCATCCTTGTTTTCCATTTATCCGGGATTGCCTGATAATGCAATTTCTATGAGTATCGCTTTTGCGATTACAACCATTTGTTTCCTTGTTTCGTATTTATTGGGAAACATAAATCACTCAAATTAGACATCGGGGCGTAGCGCAGTTCGGTCAGCGCGCCTGCTTCGGGAGTAGGAGGTCGGAGGTTCAAATCCTCTCGCCCCGACAAATCATCAAGGCCTTGTTTTTAGCAGGGCCTTTTTTATTTCCAATCGAATATTTTTTTAATTCGATAGATTTTTGGTTAATTTTATATCTTGACATCCTGTTTGAATTTTATTATCTTACATTTATGAAACATAAAAATGTGTTATTGATAAATCCCTGGATTTATGATTTCGCAGCCTATGATTTCTGGAATAAACCAGTCGGATTATTATCAATAGGAAATACATTGAACAAAGCTGGATTCCATACTTACCTCATCGACTGTATGGACCGATATCAACTGCCGACTAAGTTTCGACGCGACAAAAAATTCGGAACTGGAAAATTTTTAAGAACGCCTGTTGATAAACCGGAAATTTTGAACCATGTTCCGAGGAAATATTGTCGATATGGCTTGCCAGTCAAGTCTTTTATGAGGAAACTGAATTCAATTCCGGCACCTGATGTTGTGCTAATTACATCCGGTATGACCTATTGGTATGATGGTGTATTTTTTGCAATTCGGCTCGTTCGAAGAAAATTTCCAAAAACGACAATCATACTTGGTGGCATCTACGCGACACTTTGCTACGATCACGCAGATAATTTTTCAGGGGCGGATTATGTCATTAGTGGGCAGGGCGAAGAAACAGCGCTCAAGCTGGTTTGTTTATTGAGCGGGCATAAGCCACTTAAATATAGTACGTTTAGTGATACCCCAGCTCCCACATACGATTATTACTCAACATTAGCATCAGTTCCGATTATAACCTCCCTGGGTTGCCCCTTTCATTGTTCATTTTGCGCTTCGAATCTGTTATTCAATTCTTTCATTCAACGCGATACTGAACAAGTCATCGATGAAATAAGATACTTTTATTCGAAAAGAAAGGTTCGAAATTTCGCATTCTACGATGACGCGCTGCTTATAAATCAAAAAAAACATCTCTCTGTTATTCTAACAGGTGTACTAAAAAATGATGTGCGGGCTAATTTTCATACCCCCAATGGTATCCATCCACGGGAACTCACTCTTGACTTAGCCCAAAAAATGTTTAAAGCAAAGTTTGAAACAATTCGGTTAAGCTACGAAACTTCAAACATTACTCGGCAAAAGGAAATGGGATTTAAGGTGACGGATGATGCTTTATCCGATTCGGTGGACTTTCTTGAAAAGGCCGGATACAACCGAAGCGATTTGGGTGTCTATGTCATCATGGGACTTCCAGGCCAGTCTGTGGAGGAGGTTTTGCAGAGCATGCTTTTCGTTCACAGCATCGGCGCTAAAATATTTCTTTCATCATTTTCCCCCATCCCGGGAACCAGGGATTGGAAAAAATCAGTTGATTTATATGGCTTATCAGAAGGCCTGGATCCTTTGTTGACGAATAACACAATCTATCCGCTTAACCGTCAGGATTTTACATACACAACATTTGATAAAATGAGAAATTTCGCCAAAGTGCTCAATTTCAGTTTGGAGCAAAAAATAAATCTGATTAAAACGAATGAACTATCCAGAATAATGAGAGATTTTATCGTACAAAACTAACCATAGATCAGTTGTTTCTTTTTACATTCTTATAATTTTGGAATGACAAGAACTTCTAAAGGGAGGAAGGAATGTTAAGTTTTAATTTTCCGTATATGGAATCAACTTTCATTTACATTGGCCTGACCATCATTCTCTTCGGTATTTTTTTTCTGTTTTATTTCCTTATCAAAGCAATAATCAGAAATTTTAATAGAGAAAAATACAATAAAAGAAAACGCACATCAGCTTTCACTTCTATCATAAAATTATTGTCTGTTCTTTTGTTGATTGCGATAGGTTTTGCAGTATTTCTTTTTGGAATGTTCATTCAATCTGTGACCACATTTACGCAAAAAACTCTTGTAGCCGAAGTATACTGCAAACAAATTGATAAGCAAGAGCGTACCATGAATTTAGTCGTGGTCAAAAAACAGGGCCGAGAAGCAAACACGTTTAAACCATACCTGGTTAAAGGAGAGCAATGGTTTATTCAGGGCGATGTGATAAAATGGGAAGATTGGGCGAACTTTTTGGGAATGCGTACAGCCTATCGCCTAACACGAATTGGCGGATCTTTTACGAACCCGGAAGATCAGTCTAATTTAAATCCATCGAACTATTCCCTGATTCCATCAGAGGAAACCGGGTATTGGGAATGGCTTCATAAATTTGGCTACAAATTGCCAATGATTAATGATGTCTATGGAAACGCATCGTTCAAGTATGCCACTGAAAATAGAAAATACAATGTATACGTTACCACATCCGGATTTTCAATTGAAACGGAGCAGGAAAATCAGAAATAGAATATATTGGTTTCGCCAATTATCTCAACTAAAAAGAGTCGTTCATATCAAATATTAACTCTAAGAAGAGGAGAAATTACAATGATGAAAAAATTATTTTTAATCAGTTTATTAATTATTTTTGTTGCCTGCAATACTCAAACTGAATCTCACATTGGAAAAGAAGTTATAAGCAGTCCTGATGCGCCTGCCGCAATTGGTCCTTACAGCCAGGCCATAAAAGTTGGGAATACGCTTTACTGTTCCGGACAAATAGCGATCAATCCCGAAACAGATGAACTGGTAAACGAATCCATCGAAGCGGAAACAAAACAGGTTCTCGAAAATTTAGGTGCGGTGTTACGTGAAGCTGGCATGGATTATTCCGATGTGGTGCGCGCCACGGTTTTTATGTCGGATATGGAGAATTACAAAAGAATAAACGAAGTGTACGGACAATATTTCACAGATAATCCACCAGCAAGAGTTGCGGTGGAGGTTGCGAATTTGCCCAAGTACGTCAATGTCGAAATATCGTGCATTGCTGTAAAAGCAGATTAGTTCACGAAACAAAAACATGATTTTCTTTGATTTATTTGAAGAGTCTGTACTATACTTGCTTCATTTACAATGGCTTCTCATTTTTGAGTGAAAACGAGAAGCCTTTTTCATTTAAAAAAAATGATATTGATTGTTGACAATTTGTAATAATTTGCTTATTTTAAAACGTATGTTTATTGAAATAGGGACATAAATGAGTAAGCGGTTTTTGAAATTTTCTATTATTTTAATTGTTTTGGCTGCATGTTTTCTTTTGTCTGATGGTGGTCATAATATCTCAAATGAAAACACGGAAGAAGTTCAATCCGAAAAAAATATTTTTGAGGTATATGAAAAAATCGAGTCTGATACAATAAAGCGCGGTGAAACTTTATCTTCCATTCTGCTCAAGCATCAAATTGAGCAAAGTAAAATATTTGATATCATTCAGTCATTCAAGGATATTTACCCGGTACGCCGAATGAAGGTAGGCGATGAGTATAGAATCGGGAGAGACAGCGCGAATGTTTTTTCATCATTCACATATTTACCAAATTTACAGGAAAAGTACAAGATTTATGAAAATGAAGCGGGACAGTTCGAAAGCAAGGTCGAAAAAATTAAGTTGATTAAAAAGGAAAATTCATTCAGCGGCTCTATTCAATCCAGCCTGTACGATGCCATCCTGAAAAACGGCGAGACACCGGAACTGCTTTTCCTGTTCACCGATATTTTCCAATGGGACATCGACTTTTTTATTGATCCAAGATTGGGGGATCAATTCAAAATTGTCTATGAAAAATATTATCTACCACATACCGGACAATTTGTGAAATATGGCAACATCTTAAGTGCTCAATATGTTCTGAATAAAAAAGATACATTGACCGCGTTGTATTTTGATAATACACCAGCCAAACCCGGATACTATGATTTGAACGGAAAATCATTTCAAAAAACATTTTTGAAATCACCCTTGAATTATCGGCGCATCAGTTCTTATTTCTCTTATTCACGAAGACATCCCATATTAAAAATAAGACGCCCTCATTATGGCGTCGATTATGCAGCGCCAAGTGGAACCCCTGTTTCCGCTGCTGCGGATGGTATTGTCATTGACAGGGGCTACAACCGAAGCATTGGCAATTTCATTAAGATTCGCCATAAAAATGCAAGGTTTGTAACGTTGTATGGCCATCTAAGCAGATTTCAAAAAGGCATTTATGAGGGAGTTCGCGTGAAGCAAAAAGATGTGATTGGGTATGTCGGTAAAACCGGCCTGGCGACCGGACCGCATCTACATTATGCATTTTATGATAATGGCCGTCCTATTGATCCGCTGAAGATAAAAAATACATCAGGCGATCCTATTCTTCCTGAAAACAGATTACGATTCAATGAAACCAAACATCTGGCATTAACTCAATTAATGAAAATTGATGATATTCATGTGCCTCTCGTCTGGCTTACAGCAAATCATGTTCACTACAATAGATACTCCATTCCGGCCCGATAACGTCGAATCCATAAATCCAAAACAATGATTTCACTTTTTACTCAATTTTCTCTTGACTTTTGCGCCTAAAAATATTAACTTGATTCAAACTAAAGTAAAATATTATTACGCCTAAATCTGTTCCAGGGAAATAATATTATAATAAAGGCGTGATACATAGGTGTATTCTTTTATCATTGACTTCATTAAATGGAGGAAAGTTTTATGACGAATGGAATGTTCAATGTACCAATCCCCAAAAATGAACCGATTTGGACTTATGGTCCGGGGAGCGCTGAGAAAAAAAGCTTAAAAGCGAAATTAGCAGAATTGAAGGGACAGGAAATCGAAATCCCCATCATTATTGGCGGCAAGGAAGTGAAAACAGGGAACTTGGCAGAATGCCGAATGCCGCATGACCACAAACATTTATTGGGCACCTATCACAAGGCAGGGGAGAAGGAAGTAGATGATGCAATTAAAGCAGCCCTCAAAGCCAGACCTGCCTGGGCTGAAATGAGCTGGGAAGCGCGTGCTTCCATTTTTTTGAAAGCTGCTGACTTACTGGCTGGACCTCACCGCGACATCCTCAACGCCGCGACCATGCTTTGTCAATCAAAAACTGTATTTCAAGCTGAAATTGATTCAGCATGCGAATTGATCGATTTTTATCGTTTCAATCCATATTACATGCAGCAAATTTATCAACAACAACCAGAATCTTCACGGGGCTGCTGGAATTATGTTGAACAACGACCTCTGGAGGGATTTGTTTTTGCAGTTACTCCGTTCAACTTTACCTCCATTGCCGGAAATTTACCAACATCGCCGGCCATGATGGGCAATGTGGTGCTCTGGAAGCCTGCATCATCCACTGTCTACACAGCCTATTTTATCATGCAATTATTGAAAGAAGCAGGACTTCCCGACGGCGTCATTAACATGGTTCCTGGCCCGGGCGGTTCCGTGGGAAATCCGGTTATGGCAAGCCCACACCTGGCAGGAATCCATTTTACAGGATCCACCCCGGTATTCCAAAATATGTGGAAAACAATCGGAAATAATATTCAGAATTATAAAACATACCCGAGAATTGTTGGGGAAACCGGGGGTAAAGATTTTGTATTCGCCCATAAATCAGCCAATTTGGATGCATTGACCACAGGCATTATTCGCGGCGCCTTTGAATACCAGGGGCAGAAATGTTCGGCTGCATCCAGGGCCTACATTCCCGAAAGTCTATGGCCGGCATTAAAAGATAAACTCGTCGCAGCGGTAAAAAAAATCGACGTTGGCAGCCCTGAAGATTTTACCAATTTCATGTGCGCTGTGATCGATAAAGCCGCTTTTAGTACGATTACAGAGTACATCGATTATGCCAAGGATTCGTCTGAAGCAGAATTCATCACTGGCGGAAATTATGATGACTCCAAAGGATATTTTATCGACCCGACCATCATCTTAACGAGCAATCCTCATTTCAAGTTGATGGAAGAAGAAATATTCGGACCGGTCATCACCATTTATGTATATCCGGATGATGAATATGAAAAAACATTGAAATTATGTGATGAGACATCGCTGTATGCACTGACCGGATGTGTGTTCAGCGAGGACAGGTATGCGACAAACAAAGCCGTTTCTGCGTTGACACATGCAGCCGGAAATTTTTACATCAATGATAAACCCACAGGGGCTGTAGTCGGTCAACAACCGTTTGGAGGCAGTCGGGCCTCAGGTACCAATGACAAGGCAGGAAGCATGATCAACTTGCAGCGTTGGGTAACACCGAGAACCATTAAGGAAAATTTTGTGCCACCACTTGATTTTCCATATCCTCACATGGGTGAAAAATAAAATTTACTGAGAATCCTAAGCCGGATAAACCTGAAATTACAAAACTCAATAACCAAATAACAAGCAAATCACAATATCAAATTCGAAAAAATCAAACTCGGACAGGACTGTTTGATGGTACATTTTCGATTAAAGTTTGTAAATTGAAATTTTGTATTTGAATTTTGTCCTTTGTGATTTTCTGCCAAAAATAAACAGAAGTTATGTTGTCAGATTTTAGAAGAAAGGTGCACCATTTTGTCTTGAATGGCTGCACCTTTTTTTTCGATAATTTTTAGAACAGTACGTCAATTTTGGAATCAGGGCGTTTGATTTTTTTCAGATTTACGCCGGCCTGTTCAAATAATTCTATCACCAGATTGAAATCATCCGGATAGTCCCCGCAGGTTACCACTTCTTTTATACCGGAATTCACAATCATTTTTGCACAAATAATGCATGGACTGTGCGTGCAATACAGGGTGCCGCCATCGATAGTTACGCCGTGCACGCCTGCCTGAATGATAGCGTTTTGTTCTGCGTGTATCGCCCGGCAAATTTCATGTCGCTCACCCGAAGGGATTCTGAGTTTATTTCGAAGACAGCCCAGCTTCAGGCAATCGTTCGTTTTTCTGGCAGCGCCATTATAACCGGTAGTCACCACATGCCGATTCTTTACGATGATAGCTCCCACATGATGCCGAAGACACGTGGAGCGTTCCGCCACAAGAAAAGCCATTTTAAGAAAATATTGGTCCCACGACATCCTGTTGCGCTTCCTTAATTGGGCTAAAATGTCTTCCACCTTTTTCTGAAGCTCACGCAGCGAATCATTGTTTTCAATCTTGAATTCAGCCATATCCATACATTTTTGAATATTCTGATGATTCAAATTGCTGCTTTTTTCTTTATTCTCGATTTCAATGAAAGATTCAAGCGTTTTAACACTTTCGAGTCGGCCGCGTTTCTGAGCTCTTTCAAATCGCATTTCTTTGGGTGCATCCAGTGCGATCAGGAAAAAATTGTCCAGTTCGCGCAACGATTTCACTTCAGAAGGATTCCTGATACTGTCTATAACGCAATCCTTCGATGTCAATTTGTGTTTGATTCGATCTGCTAAAACTGAAGGGCCATACGTATTTCTTAAATCATTTCCTTTAACAATCAGATTTTCACGGCTGTGAGGAAGTTTTTGAGCTGTGAGTTCATTTCGAATAATATCAGACAATGAAAAAGATGCAAAACCTTTTGATTCCAGAAAGGCCACAATAGTGGATTTACCCGAGGCATTGGTGCCAGATAATCCAATAATCATAATTTTCTCCGGGTTGATATACGAGAAAAGGAAAAGAGTTTTTTGTTGAAAAATTTAGGTAAGGTAATGTATAATCATAATTCTTAATCAATGAACATACTGAAAATTAATATCTGTGTCAAGAAAAAAAACGCAATATTGTAAAATTGAAATAACCGGTTACATGGAATAGTTATTGCACCAACAATGTGCATTATTGTTTAGACGCTAAACAGACTTGGCAAAATCCATTAATATAAGTTACTAAAAATGAATAATTAGCCTTCTTGTGTGTTTTCGTATCCTTCCTTGACAAATGGGGGAATGAGGAAGAACAATGTCTCAATTTGAGACGAAAAAGCAAATAGCTTCATTCTTAACCATTAAACCAATCCAGAAAACAATATTTCTATTTTGAAAGGAGCATCGGTGAGAAATTATCATATTTTGATCGTTTTGGGCTTTTTACTGGCTGGATGTGCATCCAATACTCAGTTCAAAATCGCCGACCAACTGATGGAGCAGAATGATTATTCCAATGCTCTAAAAGAATATCTTGCCATTGCTGAATCAAATGGTTCGTTGGTCATGTCAACCAATGTGCGCGCATTAACCGGAGCGGTGATTGCGTATTATAATCTTGGAGAATACAACAAATCATTTTCTCTGAGTAAACGCATTCTTACCATCGACAAATACAACAGTAGCGCTATATTTTATGCGGGAATGACTCTGGAAAAGTTGAATAAACTTACACTGGCAAAAAAGATTTTCCGTTATTATCTCGTGTTATCAGATTATGATCCTTACAAAAATATGATCGAGGCCAAATTCAAAGACCTTGTGCAGAAGGAAATGGAGAAGCGGGCAAAGCTTGCCATTCAAATGGAAAACAGCATCAGCATGGATCAGATTCGCGAAAATACGCTTGCAGTGTTGTATTTTATCAATGTGATGGAAAATCCCGAATGGAGTTCAATCGGCAAAGGCCTGGCTGAGATGATGATAACCGACCTCTCACAGGTGAAAAGCCTGAAAATAATTGAAAGGATTCAGCTCCAAAAGCTCATCGAAGAAATGCAGCTTGGGATGTCCGGTATGACGCGGGAAGAAACATCGCCGCGGATGGGTAAGTTGTTAAAAGCCAAAACAGTCGTAAATGGTGCATTTACGATCAACGATGGTCAGAATTTAACCATAAATTCTGAACCCATTGATGTTACAGCGAGTCAGTATTATCAAACAGGGGAGTACAGCGGCAATCTTGACGAAATTTTCAAAATTGAAAAACAGATTGTGTTTGGAATTCTGGACGAGTTGAATATCAATCTCACTTCGAGTGAACGGAAAAAAATCGGAAAATATGCCACAAAAAATTTCGAGGCTTTCAAAGCCTACTGCAATGGCCTTGATGAATACGATTTTGGCAATTATGAAACCGCTAATTCTTATTTTCAGCAGGCGGTCAGTCTTGATCCTGATTTTGGCCTTGCCAGAGAAATGTTCAATATTACGAGCGCTATGAATGTCATTGAAAGACGAGCATTTGTTCAATTTCACTTTCAATCAAAAGGGCCGAGATTTGCTGGCATAGACGGCTCCGGAAGTTATACCCAGAAGAGCCTGAAGGAACATCGTATGCGCCAGCTATCACAAAATATGCACCTTGTTTATATGCCGGGGAACGATTCGCGAAATGGCGCATCAGAAATTATCGTTCAGGAAGAGTTCTGGGAAGGAGGCGTATGGGACAGACCTTCAGACATTTTGCCTCCTCCGCCTGAACCCCCGCCAGCGAAATAACAAGTTCACACATTTCAAATGTTTTGTATGGATACAAATTGGAGCCACTCCCATGAATAGGAAAATATGTGTTTTAATTTGCTCTGCAATATTAATTCTAACAAACTTTGCGTTTAGCCAAAACAACCCTCCTGTTATAGACACAGTGAAAGTGGAGCAACAGGCTGAAAGTTTTTTGGTGGATATTTATTACGACGTCTCAGATGGTGATGATGATTCATTAATTGTCTACATCCATATTTCCGAAGACAGCGGAAAAACATATACAGTACCGGCGAATGCGTTAACCGGCGATTTTGGCTACAGAATTTACCCCGGGTTGGACAGGCATATCATTTGGGATGCCGGCACTGATTATCCCGAACAATTTGGTGAAGCATTTCAGGTTAAGCTCACGGCAAGCGATGCTGATTTGAATCACACTGCTGCCATTCCCACCGGTAGCTTTGCCATGGGGGATAGCGCCGGATTCGATGATCCCAGACACGAAGTCGAACTAAATGAATATGGCGTAAGCCTATACACGGTGACCAATGAGGAATATCGAATTTTTTGCGAAATGACAGAACGCAGCTTTCCCCCGGAAGGCGGATTGTTCCAAGCGCCTGAAGGTTATTTTTTAAACAATGACAAACATCCTGTCATTTCAGTCAGTTGGTACGATGCGGTTTCCTATTGCAACTGGCTGAGCACACTTCTTGGGCTGGAACCGTGCTATGATACCAATGACTGGAGCTTTGATGAAACGAAAAATGGATTTCATCTGCCGACAGAAGCTCAATGGGAAAAATCGGCCCGTGGAAACCTTGAAAAAATGACCTATCCATGGGGTAATGATCATCCTCCCGGCACGCGGGCAAATTACAAAGATTATGGAGGAGATCTTGTTACGCTCATGGCAGACCTCGACGGGCTTGGCAGAGGCACAATTCCTTCTGATACGTTGACGACCAATGCATTTGGTCTCTATCAAATGGCTGGTAATGTGTGGGAATGGTGCAATGATTGGTATTCTGATGATTACTATTATGTTTCACCATCCAATGATCCCCTTGGTCCGGATACAGGCACTGAAAAAGTGATAAGGGGAGGTGCCTGGAATACTGCGGATATCTATCTTCATTGTGCCGCCCGAGATACGAAGACTCCGGATAGACAAAGGTATGATATCGGATTTCGCGTTGCACGATAATGATCGCATTCAATCAATTGAACAAAACTTCACGAGGATAACATGAAAGCATTCAGATGGCAACGTTTTTTCACATTTATCATTGCCATAAATCTAATTTGGCTGTCTTTTGCTCAAGCTGACATCACATCGAAAAAAAGTAATATTTTTACTCTCGATACCCGAATCACAAATCCCGATCCGGTGGACGGCTGGCAAATCTTAACGAATGAGGGAAATACGTACAACGAAGATTTCGTGATCGATGATCATGGCAAGGTATGGAGTTTCTACCTGAGAAGCATGGGGACAAACCAGCCCGTGTATATGAAAATTTTCAATTCACAGGGCTATGTCTATAAGAATGAAACAATTGTGGGGTATGCTTCGCCATACGAGGGCAGTGAATATAATTCTGTACGAGCTGCGCTTTGCCGGGAAACCGGGGATGTATGGGTCGCTGTGCAGGGAGATGGCAATGGCTATTTTGTCAGATACGATTCTACAGGCTCAGTGGCGCAGGATTCGACGCAGCTTGCAACAAACTGTCACCAGCCAAAAGTGACTCAGGGCAAGGATGGACGAATGTGGTTCTCGTGGCATACATATCACACTGTACCGATTGAGAGCAACGCTCAGGTCGCAGCGTATTTTAATGATGGAACTGTTGATATAATTCCAAGAAATGTCGGTTCCCAAAATTATGTGATGAACACCGATATTGCGGTGGATGACAGCAATCATATCTGGGTTGTTTTTGAGGTCAAGATTAACGATTCCTACACAACGCAATACAGCCTGTTCAAAGACGATTTCACAACAATTGTGGATAGTGATACGATCAGCACGAATCCCATCCCGATGAATACCCAGCGTCAGATATTTTCAGACAATATTAATAAACGTGTCTGGGTTCTTGCCAAAAACGACACAACCGATAATCAAAAACTGCGTGTCTTTTCACTTGATGGTTCAGAAGCTGGTAGTATCGCCAATGTCGGGGAAAGTATTTTTCACCGCAACGAAACCAATCTGTTAGAAGTGATCCGCTTCAACGATGATAACCTGCTAAATAAAACTTACGAAACAGGATCTTTTAATGCACTCACCGGTGCATTGCATTCCGACTGGAGTACAAAATTCGACAGTACTTTCAGTTTTGTGAGAAATGGTTTTTCATATAACACAACTTATGAAAATTTAAAAATTTATGGAGTTCATGAAGAAGAAAATTTAACGAAGATCAAATTTCAACAGGTTTCAGCAGGCATGGCTGAGATTACTGTCAGTCCCACATCAATTAATTTCGATACGACAAAAATTAAAGCCGGTTACTTCAAGCAGCGCGATATAAAGATTACCAATATAGGAAACGCGTTGTTGACAGTGTACGATATCAACCACGATTCATCACAATTTTCATTAAGCGATACTTCATTCCAGGTGTCACCGGGAAGAACCTTTTATGTGACGGCTCAGTTTGCACCGACAGATACAAATGAAATAACAGATACATTGAAAATCATCAGCAATTCAACTGTTAATAGTGAATTTGAATTAACGTTATCCGGAAAGGGCTATAATCCGGGCACACCAGACATCACTGTAAATCCAACTTCACTGGAGTTTGATTCTATTTTACTGGGGAACTCACAGATAAAGTATCTCTATATCTATAATCAGGACAGGTATGAACGGCTTGTCATTAATTCATTTGCATCTGAGGATTCACAGTTTGTTCATACGACAGAGGGATTTTCACTCGGCCCCCAAAGTGGTGATTATATTAGCGTAACTTTCAGACCAAAATCGGACGGGATTCAATCCGATACCCTCACTATCAATAATAATGATCCGGAACATCCAAATTTGGCGGTGCCTTTATCCGGAACAGGTCTGCAGCCGGCCGTACCACAGATTTCAGTGGATTCGGATTCACTACATTTTGGTGAAGTAGCACTCGGGTATCAGAAATCACTTTATCTTGGAATTGAAAATAATGGCCAGTCAACACTCAACGTCAGCAAAATAACATCCAGTGATTCACAGTTCACTGCAAATCAGCGGGAATTTTCCATTTCAGCCTATTCGAAACGTTATATCCTGCTTACTTATCATGCGTATCGTTTGGGAGAAGTCGTTGCTACACTGACAATTAACAGTGATGACCAGGCTTTGCCCGAATACGTAGTTAAACTGACTGCAATTGGACGAGAAGAAAATCCGCCTGAAATATCTCTTTCAAGCGATTCTTTATATTTCAGCAGTATTCCTGTTGGGAGTCAGAGTGCAAAATATTTGTGGATAAGCAACACAGGCGAACAAACTCTTACCATTCAAGATATTACATCAAATGACAGCAGGTTCACTTTAAATAAAAATTCGTTTTCTGTTACGCCGGGTTCACCACAGGTGGTGGCTATAACCTTTGCACCGGATGAACCTGAAACATTCAGTGGGACATTGACAATTGTCAGCAATGATCCTGAAAATGACACAAGCTACGTAAAACTGACCGGCCAGGGCAGGAATTTAACGGAACCTGAACTGGTAGTCAATACAGAAGGATTAAATTTTGGCTCTGTGGGCATTTCAAATTCTTCGACCCTGCATTTCACAGTTTACAATCGTGGCGAGCAGCAATTGACTATTTCGGACATTTCTGTCTCAGGAATCGATCAAGGGAATAATCCTTATAGTGTTTCCCCGAGTTCTTTCACTCTTTCGTCTCATCAATATCGAACCATTTATGTCACTTTCACCCCAAATCAACTGGGTGCTTTGAATGCAACGCTGAATATCGAAAGCAACGATCCGCCAGTCAGGACGGTGTCGCTTGTGGGCAGCGGCCGAACTTTGACGGATCCCCAAATATACGTGGACAGGACTCAAATTTCGTTTGATGAAACTGCGATTTCCAAGACATCCAGCGCGTATCTTTGGTTCAGCAATACCGGTGAACAAGAGTTGACTATTGAAAATATTTTCCACTCAGACACCAGTTTTTCTGTCAATATTGATAATTTTATTCTGAATCCAGGCCAGAGTCAATACGTCCTGGTTTCATTTTCCCCTCAATACGTTGGCGAATACCAGGATACACTAAAAATTCAAAGCAACGATCCGGAAAATGAATACACACAAGTATTTCTTTATGGCACAGGAAGGAATCTCTTTAATCAAAATATTCAGGTGTCGACCGATAGTCTGGATTTTGGAGCGATTCCTGTGGGACAGCGTTCGACCTTTGGTTTGGTTGTGTACAATACCGGCGAACAGAATTTAAGTGTGAGCAATATTAGCAATACCCTTACTGAATATTCCCTGGATGCGCGCGAATTTGGTGTTTCACCCAATTCGAACCGAACGGTTTATATTACGTTCGAACCGGAAACGACACTTACTTACAGCGATACATTAATAATCACAAGCGATGATCCTGACACACCAGCAAAGCTTGTCAAAGTCACCGGTTCCGGGCGGGAATTAATGGATCAGCACATCACAATTGCGCCGGATAGTCTTTATTTTGGCAGTATAGGCGTTGGCTTACAGCAAAACTTTAATCTTCAGATTCAAAACGCAGGAGAAAAAAACCTTGTCATCGACAGCCTTCACGTGAGCAATGATGTTTTCTCCATTAGTGGGCAACCCCCGTTTACGTTAGTCCCCGGGGCATCCCAGTGGTTAACTGTGACTTTTTCGCCGACTTCAGTTGACACATTTCAGGCACAGATTAACGTATTGAGTAATGATCCGGATTCATCGAATTTTGTTGTTCCTTTGACTGGCGATGGTAGAATGTTATTAGGCCCGGATTTAACCGTCACTCCATCGCAATTGAATTTCGAGGACGTGGCTGTTGGATTGGAAAGTTCCGCATATTTGACCGTTGGCAACGAAGGTGAACAAGATTTGGTTGTGACGAATATCATTTCAGACGATGCTCAATTTGTTCCAGCTCCCGTGGAAATTACCATTACTCCAAATTCATCCCAACTGGTAAAAATCACGTTCAAACCGGCGGCGATCGACACATTTGATTCGAAGCTTTCGTTTATCAGCAATGATGAGGATAGCAGTGAATTTGCTGTACCCGTTGCCGGTATCGGTCGGATGTTATCAGAACCGCGATATGCAACGAATGCCAAATCAATTGATTTCGGCCAGGTGATGTTGGGAGAAAACCTGACGCGCAGCGTTTCTTTTGCTAATAATGGTGATTTACCGTTGGTCTTGTACAACGTTGCAACCAGCGATACTCATTTTACTGTGCCTGACGATTCCATTACAATTGAACGCGACCAGAGTTATGCAATTCCTGTGACGTTCGCGCCAAGTGATACACATCTGGTTCAGGCAAACTTGATGCTGAATAGCAATGACCCGAATAATTACGCAATCACCATTCCCATTCAGGGCTCCGGAAAAACGGAGGAACAGATGATTGCTGTCTCACCAATTGGTTTGGTTTTTGGTGATGTGAGAGTGAATTCAACATCGAGCAAGTCAGTCCTTGTGAGTAACTTTGGTGAAAACATTTTAAATATATACAACATTCTATCAACAGATGAAGTGTACACAACCAATTTAAGTGATTTCTCACTGAATCCGAATGAAAGTCAGACGCTTACAGTATACTTCAGCCCGGATTCAGTGAAATCATATCCGGCATATTTGACTTTACTCAGCGATGATCCGGTCAAAGATAGCTTATATGTTTACCTTTCAGGCAATGGCCGCGATTCTCTGAATGCAAGCATTGCAATTGATCCCGACAGTCTGGATTTTGGTCGTGTCGCAGTAAACAATTCTGAAACTCTTTCACTCAACATTTACAACGCCGGCGAGAAAACATTGCAAATCAGCAATATTACAACCACCGGCAGCGCCTTCACTCCAAACACGACCAGTTTTTCGGTAAATGCAAAATCTCAATCCAAGCTGTACGTGACATTTATACCGACATCGGTCACATCCTATCTTGATACATTGGAAATTATAAGTAATGACCCAAAAAATGACACGCTTTTAGTGACATTGTCCGGGAGCGGGAGAGAGCAAAATCCTCAAAACATTGCTGTATCGGATACCGTGCTAAATTTTGGAGTGGTTCCAACGGATCGAACGAACTCCAAATCGCTTTGGGTACATAATTCCGGAGAAAAAAATCTCGAAATAAGCGAAATTGTCCTGAGTGATTCCCAGTTCACTGCAAATGAGGATTGGTTTGTAGTTGCCCCCGGGCAATCGCAGTATTTGCTGATTACCTTTGCTCCCACAAGGGAAGATACCGTTGAAGCAACGCTTACACTGAGAAATAATGATCCGGAGGAACCGGAAAAAGTGATACAACTAAATGGAAAAGGTGTGTTTTATCAGGGCCCCAGAATTACAACAACCATCAGCACGCTTAATTTTGGCAATACCCTGATCGGCGCCACGAAAAAGATGAGTTTCTGGGTGAAAAATCTATCAGAAAATGATACGCTCAGGATATTCGATTTCAGTACAAATAGCGAGAATTTTTCCGTTCCATGGCGGGAAATGGAAATCTTACCCATGGACAGCAGCTCCATTCAGGTAACTTACAAGCCGGTTTTTGATGGGTATCATTCCACGACATTATCACTTTATTCGAATGATGAATATCAGCAGGAGTATCATTTCTGGCTTTACGGCTACGGCATACAGGAACAAACTGGCTCCAATTATATGGCCGATATTGGATGGATTGGAAACGGGTATGCACCGTTTGGTGAAATTTTTGATCCAACTCCAAACACACCCGATGTGTTGAGTAATCCTTCAGGAAGAGAACGCGCCTGGTTCATTAAAGATATTTTCCTGTACGAGCAGCCGGACACGGCCATTATGAATATATGTTTTGATGACAGACTACATCTTTACATAAACGGATCCTATGCACTGTATGATACATCAGCCGCTCCTGAGCATTGGAATATTACAAATTTTAATGCAAAGCCCTATTTAAAATTGGGAAGAAACCGAATTGCAATAATGGTCTGGAATGAATATAATCTCGGAGGTTTTGATTTAGAATGTGTTGTTGATGGTGAAACCAAAATTAAGCGTGGTGACCAAAACTGGACTGATCCGGATGCAACGTGGTGGTATTTCGGACAAAACGGAGAACTCTACCCAACGCCAGGAGATACGCAGCAGAACAGGTTGTGGTTTTACGGTGAGTACGGTCTGTCGGGAATAGATACGGTCACAGCAAACTGGACGTTCGAACCCAATATGGGCGATACACTTTATGACAACACACCCTATGGACAAATCGCTGTTTTAAGTAATATTAACTGGCTGCAGGGTATTTCCGGGTATGCGATGGGATTTAGCGGCAGTTATGATTCGTATGCGGAATTACAGACCAGTCTGAACTCTGTTCCACAGACAATAGAATTATGGTTTAACTGTTTCAGTTTGCGCGCTGGCAATCAGAATATTATCACCAACATTGGAGATGGTCAGTATGGTCATGGGATGTTCATTACTGAAAACGGTCGATTAGGTGTATATTATTACGGTGGTGTTTATATTACGGACTACGTGATTGATTTGAGCACCTGGGTTTTCGTGTCCACGCAGTATACCAATGACCGAATCAATGTCTACGTAAATAATACCCTCGTGGGCGATTATGAAATCATTGAGCCAGGAGATCCGGTCGGCAGCCCGTATTGCTATTTGGGCGGTAACCCGCTCTCTGCGGACACCACATCATTCTACGGTGCAATTGACGAGCTCGTCATCAAGAATACGGCAAATGCACCCACTCCAATGCCGGCAGTTGCGACCATATCAATTTCAGAACCGGACACTGTCATCAAACAGAATGAACTCCTATTGTCGTTTGAGATCAATCCCAGCCCGTTCAGGTTGCTCTCCGGCACATTGGAATACGCAAAGGGCGGAAGTCAGAACTTCCATTCAATTGCTTTAGCTGAATCTGATTCCATGGTTTCTCCGTTCACTGTTCGTATCCCGGCTGATTCAGTCACCATCAGGGGATTGAAGTATCGAATTAACCTGACGACCGATTATGGTTCTGTTTACTATCCTACATTTGGGCAGACTGAATTCGGCACTTCATGGATTGAAGTGAAAACTGAAGGTGAAAATTCCGATTTCACTTTGCCTGCAAAAACCTATAAAATGGTATCTGTACCTTTTGATGCGGATAGTCAATCTGTAGAATCAATTCTGGTGGATGATTTGAATAGCTATAATCCATATTATTGGCGTCTGTTTGAATGGGTGCGTGGTGATACACTATACACGGAATATGGCGATTCTCTCTGGTCAAGCAATGCTGGTTTTGAACGCGGAAAAGCGTATTGGCTTATTTCATATAATGAAGCTGATTTTGATGTGGGCGCGGGCCGGTCGCCATCCGAGGAAAATTATCGAATAGAACTCACTCCCGGCTGGAACATGATCGCCAATCCATTTCCGTATCCGGTGGAATGGGCGTCCATTGAAAAAACAGCCGACGCCATTGCCGATCCGGTGTATTGGTCGGCAGAGGATACACTTCGCTGGATTTACACCGTGGAAAACCTAGAGCCCTGGGAAGGATATTTTCTATGGAATGGTGATTCCAGCAACCGAAGTATTCTCGTGCCTCCAATGGAGTCTCATGGCATTCCATTAAAGAAATCCAGCACGCTTGCAGATAAATACAGGTTGAAATATGAAAACATCTCTGTATTAATCTCTGCTGAAGCGCGGTGCGGTAAATATATCGATATAGACAACCTGTTTGGAATTTCTGAAAAAGCGGATAACGAATATGACAAATTTGATTTGAAAGAAGCACCGCCAATCGGTAACTATGTTTCGCTTTACATGGACAATAAATCCTGGTCTGAACAGGGGGGAAGCTACACTGTTGATATAAGGAAACAGGATGAATTCGGACAATCCTGGCCGGTAACACTGGCTTATTATCTGGAAGAACCACCTGCTGATCTTCAGTTTAAAATGAAAAAGATAACGAAATTACCAGATGAATGGATAATGTACCTGTTCGATCTATCAGAAGATGTTGCCGTGAACATGGAAAAGGCAAATGCAATTTCGGTGAAGCCGGTTGCGAAAAAACATGCTCAGAAAAAATACAAATTTGTTGTCGGAACCAAAGAATTCATTGAAAATAATTCCGATGGTATTCCATTGGTCCCGCTTAAATTCGAACTATTTCAAAACTACCCCAATCCATTCAATGCAGCCACGACCATTAGTTTCAATCTGCCCAAAAGAATGAAAGCCACAGTCAAAATTTACAATATTTTGGGACAGCTTGTTAAAACAGTCGTCGATGATGCTGAAATGCGTGGGGGCCATCACAAACTTCATTGGAATGGATTGAACGAGCAGGGCAATCTTGTTTCTACAGGACTATACCTGATTCGCCTGGAAACGACAAAAGATGTCGCTGTAAAAAAACTCTTATTAATTAAATGATGTTGAAATTTGTTTCTCAAATGAATTTATAAAAGCACTGTTAATTCGGAGAAAACCCATGCGTAATTATATTTTATTCATTATTGTGCTGATCATGATACCGGGAGTAGTAGCAGCAAACCCGGAAGGCGGTAAGTTTTCAACCGGTTTTGTCTTTCAGAAATGGACCATCGATGACCTCAACGATCCGATTTCCGAGGGGACATTTCCTATGGAACTCATTTATCCTCTGATGGAAAATTTTCATGTTCAGGTAAGCCATTTCCCGGCTCTGTCACGTTTTGGAGAATCAAATATGGCAGGATTGTCCGATACATGGATTCGGACATCGTATACTCTGTTGAACGATCAATTGGCATTCAGTATCGGGGCAGGAATTCCCACGGGGAAAACTGAACTGGATTCTTCTGAGGTCATCATCACACAATTAATCAGTCAAAATTCATTAAAATTTCGACTCCCGGTTTTTGGTCAGGGTCTAACACTCTCAGGTGGGATCATGTATGCGCTTCCGGTGAATGATAATTTTACATTTGGCGCTGGAGCAAGCTATGTATTCAAAGGAAAATATAAATTCAGCAAGCTATCTCCATTTGAATACGATCCAGGCGATCAAATCGGTGGTAATATGGGCTTCGATTATTTATTGACCCCGGAACTCACTGCCAGCTTCGATTTTGTGTATAGCTATTATTTTTCAGATAAGCTCGACGATACTGAAATTTTTGCGTCTGGCCCAAATCTGACTATGAAATTACTCACACAATACAAAGCTAATTTTGGGGATGTCTGGTTGAGTGGCTATTACAGGCTTAAAGCGAAGAATGAAACTTGGGATGGTCAGGCGCTTGCACCTGAGTCAAAAAACTCTAACATAACGCTAAGAGAGCTCGACTTGGGTACGCGCATCAGATTGACCGATATTTTGTATGTGAGACTCATGACAGAAGTTAGATCATACGTGGAAAATGAATACGAACAAGGTTGGATTGATATTTTTGGCGGAGGAATTGGGTATGATTTAATGGTTTCACGGAACTTTGCCATCTCAATGGGAATTAAACTATTTTTTGGTGATGGAGAGTTTTTTGGCGCAAATCCAACAATTGCAGGTAATGAATTTCAGCTTGGTACACAATGGTTCTTTTAATCGATAATTTAATACGGAAAGCTTATGAAAAAATTGTTTAATTTAATTACCTTATTCTCACTTCTAATCATCTCTTATTCAAACGCGCATGCATCTGTGAAGACGATCGCATTACTCGATTTTTCTAACAATTCATTATTTGACAAGGATAAGTATTCTTCATTGTCATCGGGCCTGGCCGAGATAATGATTACAGAGCTTAGCAAAGTCCAGGCATTTAAGCTGGTTGAACGAAAAAAGCTAAATTCACTTATTGAAGAAATGCAGCTTTCTCAAAGCGGATTAATGTCTGAAGAAAGCAGCGTACAGGTTGGTAAGTTATTGGGCGCACAATATCTTGTCTTTGGCAGTTATATGGTGAATACCAAAGACAAAGTTAGAATTGATGTTCGTATTGTTGAAGTGGAAACAGGCCTTACCATTAAAGCTGAAGAAGTTACCGACAAACTGAGCAAAATATTTGATATTATTAAAAAGTTAAATGATAAAATAATTAAAGACCTGGATGTAAAATTATCGAAACAGGAACGGAAACTTTTAGACGAAAACGACGTGTCGCTTGACGTAATCGCTTATTTTTCGCGGGGACTGGAGCTTGAGGAAAATGAAAAATTTGATAAGGCGAAACAAATGTATGTGAAAGCTTTGAAAAAGGATCAGAACTTCGAACCTGCCAAAAAACGGCTCAGGGCAATAATAAATAACTAATAATAACAAGTTACATGGAACATGATTGTAAAAAAAGCATTTAACTATTAATTAGCTGAATCAGATAACCAATAGTTAAATGCTTTTTCAATTTTTTCGAAAAAGGAATTATTTTGCCGCTGCTGCAAGATTAACTTGAAAAGGGACATGCTGCCTTTCAACCGTGCCGACTGTGATAAAACTATACAAATCTCTGCCACAATTATTTTTGCATTTAAAGTTTCTAAATATCTCATCGCTATTATCTTGTGACGTAATTCGAAATTTTTCAACATTGCCACAAGATTCACAAGTAATAATGAGCTCTGTTACAATGACACTTTTCATTTAGATTTCTCCTCGTATGGCGATTTTAGAATATCAAATTATTTCAATTAGAGCAATATCTATACCGCAATGAGACTACTATATATTGTGTGCACATAAATATATCAATCAATATATAGCCGTCAAAATGCAAAAGTGTTTCACATCGGACATGTTTGGATAATTGTAATACAATCAATTGATTATTTTACTATATCATAATAAGACACTGATATATAAAGAATAACAAGCCATGAAACTATTAATTATTACATTATTAGTACTTATCGTATTGATTTTTTACAGGATAAATAAAAATAATCTTAAAAAAATACGAGAACGGCGCAAGCGTATTCTAGAGAGGATGCGTAGTCGAGAATAAGTTGATTTCTGCCTGAAAAAATAGAAATATCTTAAAAAAACTCTTGCATTATTTTTAATTTATTTGTATATTTGCATGCATTATTTTAGCGGGAGTAGTTCAGTGGTAGAACACCACCTTGCCAAGGTGGATGTCGCGAGTTCGAGCCTCGTCTCCCGCTCATTTTTAGGCGGCGTAGCCAAGTGGCTAAGGCGGAGGTCTGCAAAACCTCTATTCATCGGTTCGACTCCGATCGCCGCCTCAGTTAGAAAATAGCCGGGGTGGCGGAATTGGGAGACGCAAGGGACTTAAAATCCCTCGGATATTTATATCCGTGCCGGTTCGACTCCGGCCCTCGGCACTTGCCGACCAAAATAAAAATGCTGTAAATAATGAAGTTAAAAGCGGAGTCATTTTATTTATGGCACGCTTTTTTATTATTATACAAAGAAAGGGCGATTAGCTCAGTTGGTTAGAGTGCTTGCTTGACATGCAAGAGGTCACTG
>CAZSBG010000093.1:0-23768 GCA_964605145.1 uncultured Cytophagia bacterium
CTAAAAAAAAATCAAGAGCCAAACGCGCTGCAAAAAGCTAACCGGACGTTACTGATTCTAACCTGAATAATTCTTTCGCCACCAAAACCAGACACAAAGTATAAAAAACACAAAAAAGAATTATATTCAAGTTGTGTACAATAAATATTTAACTACATTTTAATTTAATGTTTCTTAGTGCCTTAGCCTGAATTATTCACAGATTTCTACTTAAACATATATAATTAGTTGTTATTAATGAGATTAACGAGATGTGTGAAATTTAACAGAGTTTGATATAACGAATTCTGAATTAAGCACCATTCAGGCTATCTGGATTCCTTAATGAATTACAATGAATAATCCAGGTTAGAGGCTTTGAGGCATTTTTTTTCTGATGATTTAGCAAAAAAAATACAATAATTTTCCTCCCTCTACGTCGTTATTAATGAAATGAAAAATGAACAGGAACATAGGATCGAGAAAAGCTTCGAAGCGGAACACGGCGGATTGTTTGCCTTTATCCGATCCAAAATTCGATCGCTGGAAGAAGCGGAAGATGTGCTGCAGGAAGTGTACGTCCAGGCGCTGGGCAGTCTCAACGTATTAGACGCTGTGGACAACCTGACCGGCTGGCTGTATGCAGTGGCCAAAAATAAAATCGTTGACTGGTACAGGAAAAAGAGGCTGCCCACCGTTTCCATCGACGAATCGGATGAAAATGGCATTCAATTCAAAGACATGCTGGCCGAAGAAATCCCGGATCAATTGGATGAAGAGACGCGGCAATTTGTGTTGCAGTCCATTATGGACGCCATCGATGAGCTGCCGGACAAACAGAAATATGTGTTCATCCAGCAGGTGATTGAAGGAAAAACCTTCCGCGAATTGTCAGCGCAAACCGGCGAGTCCATGAACACGCTCATCGCGCGGAAGCGGTATGCCGTGGAATTCCTTCGGACCAGGCTCGTGGAGATCAAGAAATTGGTGATGTAAAATTCCCCATCATTGTTTTTCTGAAAATTGAATCGAACGTCATTTTCATTTCAAATTTCAAGTAATGAAAAAACCAAAATTCAAATTTCGTATTGCAGAAAAAAAACGAAAAAACGTAGAGGTGCAACATGAAAAAATTAGAACATTTAAGCAGAACGAAACGGGTATTCGCCATTATCGGGATGGCGATTGGTGGAGTTATCATTGCAGCGGCTATGGCGTTCATTTTCGGATTTGCGGTGATGTGGCTCTGGAACTGGCTCATGCCGGCGATTTTCGGACTGACCACCATTACCTTCTGGCAGGCGTGGGGACTGGTTGTGCTGTCGCATATTTTATTCAAATCATTCCCCCATCACAGCAAGCACAATCACGATGACCACTGGAAGAACCACTTCAAAGAAAAGTTTTGCCAGGAGAAGAAAGATGATTCGGAGCCGGAAATAAGCGGCAATATAGCCGGATAAAAATAAACCCTTTCAAAGGCAGAAGAGACGTCGTTCGATGATTCCCCCTGTTTGTACAGGACCTTTGAAAGGGTTTGCTTTATATTTTTTCGATACACAATTTTTACCAGGCTCACTAATAAAATATTTTCACCTGTCCGTTATCGCTGTCAAATTCGGTTTCGTAGGTTGGCAGGCTGGTCGTTGCCGGGCCTTGCAGCACTTTGCCATCATTATCGAACTGCGAACCATGGCACGGACAATCGAATTTATTACTGGAGGACTGCCAGCTAACGGTGCAGCCCTGGTGCGTGCACACCAGCGAGAGTGCTTTGAATGATGACTCGCTGACGCGAAACAAAATGACCGGCACGGAACTCACCTGCAGTGTCACGAATCCACCCACCTGCTGCAACGACGTATTTTCGCGTAATTTTACAGTCACAAAATCTTCGGATGGATTACCGGAATCGTTCGGACTCACGGGATTGTCATCTTTTCCGCAGCTTGCCAGCAGCGATGCGAAAAGCGTCACCCCGGCGGTGGTCATTAAAAAATTCCCTGATTTTCCGATGAATTGTCGACGATTTATTTTTTGTTCACTCATTGTATTTTCTCCATATTTTATTTCTATCAAACCTTTTCTGAATGCTCAATTTCTGTTCGATGATCACATCAAAACCAAAATGTTCGGTAGAGATTAAACCCAAAGCGGAATTCATTTCTGGACAATTGAAGATCGCCGCCGGTCAGGTATTGGTCCGCGATCAACCCCAGCGAATTCGTGATGAACAGATGAAAAACATGCCCGCCAACTTTATATTCCAGGCCGGCACCCCAGCCATCATAACTGGACTTGTAACCGGACAATACAGGAAGCCATTCGCCAACAAGAGCAAATTTTTCGGAAAAGGCAAAACGGCCGCCGGAGCCAAGCGTAAAGGTTGCTTCGGCCGCGCGATCCCAGTTAAACGGGAATCGGTTGGTGTTGCTGGCATAACTCGGAACTAACATCACGGAAAGGGCATCGCTGAATTGCCGCGCGACAACGAGCTGCAAATGAAGCTTCACGCGCTTCGATTCGATACGATCTTCGCCTTCGAGCGCCTGGGTAATCAATCCCGCGCCCCCGTTAAATGCCACCGAAACCGGCAGGTTGTATTTCTTCCATTGGTCGGCGATGAGCCATTTGGCGGACAAATCCCATTCGTGGAATAAATTGCCGTGTCCCAAAGTAACGCTCAAATTCTTCGTGATGCCATAACCGAAACTGAAATAGACCTGGGCGCCGCCATTCAGGCCGTAAAATGTATCGTAACCACTGGACACTTTTGGGTAGAATCGATGCGAAATCCGAAACAGCACATCATTGCTGCCAATGTTCTTGGTCGTGGGTAAATTCACAACTTCTGTGCTCCAAAAAGCGAATGTGCTGAATTGTCTTGGCTTTGGCTGCCCGGAGTCTTCCTGAGCGGCCTGGTTCGTCACGTTTGCTGGCTTCTCACTGTTTATTTCTGAACCAATTGAAGTCCCGGTGAGCAGGCCAAACAGCAATAGTATCGTAATTAATTTGGTATGCATTGTAATTCCCTTTTTTCAGTTAAAACCGGGTGGAAAGATGATTTCCCACCCGATTTTTTGTTGATCTACTTTTTTGTTTTACATGTGCTCATGCCAATTGGCAAATAAAGTGGACACCATCCGATGGCGGCTGTGAAAATTGGCACCACGCCAATTGCACCCAGCCAGCTATTGTAAACAATTCCCAAACCGATGATTACCAGGCCCAGAATTACGCGAATGGCTCTATCCGTTGTTCCGACATTACATTTCATGATTTTTTTCTCCTGTTAACTTGTTATTGTTGAGTGGTGATCGGTGGATTTTCAATTACGCCAATCCAGCCACACCAAACTTTTTATTTTACTTCATCATTACCATACGCTGTGTTTTGTTAAATTGACCGGCTTCAATTCGATAGAAATATACACCTGAACCGAGCGAACGGCCCGCGTCATCTTTGCCATCCCATCTCGCAGTGTGCACGCCTGAGTTGTACAAACCACTGACCAACAAACGCACCCGCTGCCCCAGCAAGTTGTAGATTTCCAGTTTTACCTCAGCCGTATTTGGCAGAGCGAACCGAATATTGGTTTCAGGATTAAACGGATTGGGATAGTTCGGGGACAATTCAAATTCACGGGGCAACCCGAGTTGTGAATCATCATCGTCAGCCACATTTGTGCTCGAACCCGGCCATTGAATATCTGTAAAATTGGTGCTGTGAACAAAAGTCACAACATGCTCGCCGTTCACGTTATTCGCTTCAAGCCTCCAGGCATGATCTGCCGGCGGGGCGTCGTAGCTGCCGTTCCCGTTGTGATCCGCGTAAAAATCGATCCAGTAACTCTGCCCTGATGTAATATTATCGAAGGTGACGCTAAAATCAGGCGAAGGAATTGCAGCCACAGTTTTTCGGCTTACTTCCACTCCTGTGGCTTTGTCCACCAGCCGCGCTTCGAGTTTTTGTCCGACATGCGGATTCATGCTGCTGAAATGAAGAACAATCATCGGCGTGGAGCTGTCTTTTCGTTGAAGAATGGCGCCATTGTCACCAACCACCATGCCCAAAGATGAATTGAGAAATAAGACATCGTTTAGCTCGTGCGAAACACCACTGGTTTCAGGAATTCAGTTCACGCCACCGTTCATTGTTTTATAAATGGCGCCGTTGTTGCCAACAGTCCAGCCATCGTTTGAGTTCAGAAAAACGATGGACTCCAGCCCGAAGTTGACGCCGCTGTTTCGCAGGATCCAGTTAGCGCCGCCATCGTACGTGTAATGAATTACATCATTTTGGCCGGCAATCCAGCCTTCGGTTTCCGTCAGGAAAAACACATCGTGCAGATCGCTCGAAGTTCCGGAGGATTTCGAAGTCCAGGTTTGGCCGCCATCGGTGGTGACTTTCATATTTCCTTCCTCGCCAACCACCCATGCGTGCTGCGTTCCTTTCGCTGCAATGCCACGGTAGCGAACCGTGCCGGTTTCAACCACAATCCAGGAAGCGCCGTTGTCCGTGGAGCGAAGAATAAGACCATCCCGACCGGCTGCATACACCATTCCGCCTTCACCAAAAGCGACCGCTGCGATGTTGCTGCTCGTGCCGCTGCTGACCTGTGTCCAGTTCGCGCCGGCATTGGTCGTTCTGAAAATTCTGCCATCATCGCCGACAATCAATCCGATGGAAAAATCTAAAAAAGCCACATCTTTTAAGTCTTCGCCAGTCAGGCTTATGGAATTCCAGGTGGCTCCGCCGTTTGTTGTATAAAGAGTGGTGCCCGAATTACCCACAGCCCAGCCGTTTTGAGCGTCGATAAAACTCACGGCTTCCAGCACGTTCACGGTGCCGCTTGACTGCGCTGTCCAGGATTGAGAAAAAGCGTTTGTCACAGTTGCGACCAGAATTAAAGCAAGGGTAAAAAGTAAATTACGTTTTAACATGTCAACCTCCAATTGATTTTTAATTGAATAAATTAGTCTAATTTGACAGGGATTCATTCAATCGGCGTGCCAAAAATTATTTCCTTTTTTAGAGGAGGTCAACCATCTAATTTTATGCGAGTTAAAAATATCAGCACAACAGCCACATAATTTGAGGATTGTATTTTTTACAATCGTGATGGAATTTTGGATTGGAAATTTTACACTCACAAAGAGATATCGATTCGAAAAGGAGATAGAATAATAGTCAGAAGAGAAGATTGGTCGGGTTCAATAGAGAATTAAATAAAGCTGCTCAAAGGAAGTGAGAATATCGAATGAATCGCTGATAATTTGGTTTGCAGTCAGAATAATTTCCTGCTGAAATAAAACAGGAAAGAAAATTCGTTATAACTCACCGAGTCGCTTCTGAAGTGTTTTGAAATTGATTCCCAGTGTCTGGCATGCTTCCTTTTTATTGCCTTCATGTTCCTCCAAAATCATTCGGGCGTAAATAGCAGTGAGTTCCTGCTCGGATAATTTCTTCTGCACCGATTCGTGCAGCAGATCGATCTCCTTACCCTGCTCGTGAAAGGCAAGAAACTCCACTTCAATATTTTCGGTATTGCAGAGAATAACAGCCCGCTCGATCACGTTCTCCAATTCGCGTACATTGCCGGACCACTGGTAATTCAGCAAAAACTTCATCGCGGATTCAGAAATGGATTCCACCGGTTTTTGAAATCTCGCGACAAATAATTTGAGAAAATGATACGCCAGAAGCGGAATATCTTCGGATCGTTCCCGCAGCGAAGGAAGCGCAATGAGCATCACATTCAGCCTGAAATAGAGATCCTCGCGAAACGTTTTTTTGCCGATTTCATCCTTCAAATGTTTATTGGTCGCTGAAATCAATCGAATGTCAGTCTCGATGATTTTGGCTCCGCCGACCCGCTCGAACGTTCGTTCCTGCAGCACGCGCAGCAGCTTCACCTGTGTGGCCAGCGGAATGTCTCCGATCTCATCCAGGAAAAGCGTGCCCCCGTGCGCTAATTCGAACCTGCCCTGGCGCTGCTGTAACGCACCGGAAAATGCGCCTTTTTCGTGCCCGAATAATTCGCTCTCCAGCAATGTCTCGGACAGCGCCGCACAATTAACCGCAATGAACGGTTTATTTTTTCACTGGCTGTTGAAATGGATGGCTTTTGCCACAAGCTCTTTGCCGGTGCCGGTTTCCCCCTGAATGAGGACGGTCGCATCAGTTTTGGCCACCTGCTCGATGAGAGAATACACTTTCTGCATCTGCCTGCTCTTGCCGATGATGTGGTGAAACTGATGCTGCTCGATCATGCTGGACTTGAGCTGCTCCAATTCTGCGAACGCCTGTTTCCGCTCCAGCGCTTTTTTGACCTTGATAATGAGTTCTTCGTTGCTGCACGGTTTGGTCAAATAATCCTCGGCGCCCAGTTTCATGGCTTCAACGGCCGAATTCACCGAAGCGTAGCCGGTGATCATAA
The DNA here is from genome assembly GCA_964605145.1 of uncultured Cytophagia bacterium. Lineage (GTDB taxonomy): Bacteria > Zhuqueibacterota > Zhuqueibacteria > Thermofontimicrobiales > Thermofontimicrobiaceae > CAZSBG01. The sequence goes on from CAZSBG010000093.1 coordinate 6,419, forward strand.
TTACCATGAGTTTGGGATAGAGATTTTTCACCTCCTGCAAAAACTGGATGCCGTTCATCCCCTCCATCATCAAATCGCTGAGGACAAGATCGAACGCGGTTTCGTGGATAAGCTGCAATCCGGCAGATGCATTTTCCGCCGTCGTTACAAAATACCCTTCTTCTTCCAGCAAATTCTGAGTGATAGTTCGGAAGGCCTGGTCGTCGTCGATGATTAACAGGTTTATTTTATTTTGCATCATTTTTTCTATTGTATCCGGTTTTTCAATACTGTTTTAATAAAGAATCGAATTAATGCAACTCCTTTTTTTGGTTGGAAGATGGCTATTATTTATTTTCAAGCTTTCGAAGCACAATTATTGTGCGCGTTTCGTTTATTCGATCCCGAGAGTAGCTTTAACGCTATCGAGTGAAATTGTTGGTTCATCTTCTGTCTCTTGTTTTGCCTTTCGCAAATCTAACAAATCCTCAAGATTTTCAATATACTGTATCATCTTTTGATATTCTTCGTAATCCAGAATTGCAAATTCTTCTTTATTGTTCTTTTTCAAAAATTCAGGATGTATTTTTATCATTTATATGCTTCTCCTCTTTGTTTTACATGATAGATAATAATGGTGTCATTTTCAATCTCAAAAAGAATTCGATACTCCCCGACACGAAGCCTGTATTCAGGTGTAAAGTCAGTTAATTTTTTCACATCTCCACTTAAACTCGAAGACAGGCCAGATATTTTTTCGACAATTCGTTCGGCATCGTGCTTAGGCAACTTCTGTAACTCTTTTACGGTTTTCTTTTTGAATTTTATTTGATACATCTCATACACACAATAATTTTTTATTTAAAAAATACAGCATCCCTCGCTTCTTTCTAAATATAAAAAAAAGTTACCGTTGAATCAACACAAATATTGTACTGCGGCTAAAAATTCTACTTTAACTATTCAAATGGCAATTGAATGATAAACCGTGTGCCCTTATTCAATTCGCTTTCCACCGAAATTTCGCCGTTATGCTGGCGAATAATTTCATAACTCACTGATAGTCCAAGCCCCACGCCGCTGACCTGTGATTTGGTTGTGAAAAACGCGTCAAAGATTTTTCGAATATTTTCCCCGGAGATTCCAACGCCGGTATCGATGAATTCGATCTGTACTTTTTTTTCCAGATTTTGAGATTTAATTGTGAGCGAACCGCCGTTGGGCATCGCTTCTTTGGCGTTCAGCATCATGTTCAGGAATACCTGTTTCAACTGGTCTTTATTCGCCCGTATTTCATTCAAATCTTCGGCAAGCTCCGGCAGAATGGTTATCCGACTTTTACTGAAATTCCGCTCGGACACAACGACAAGCTCATTGAGCACATTATTGGCGTTCAGAGGAATGCGCTCCACTGAACCGGGACGATAGAAGTCCAGCGTCTGGCGCACCAGTTTCGCCAACCTCAATATTTCGTCATAGGCCACATCGATCAGCTTTTTGGCAGGATTTTCTTCGGAACACTTTTTCCGCGACGCTTCCAGCGCACTCTGGATGTTGTGAATCGGATTGTTAATTTCGTGGGACAACTGGGCTAACAGTTTTCCGGTGGTCGCCAGTTTTTCGGATTGAACCAGGCGCGCGTATGTTTTTTCTAATTCCTCCAGATTATTTTTCAGCGAAAGCCGCATTTGTTCGAACTGATCAGCCAAAAAACCGATTTCATCTTTGCCGGAGAATCCTACCGGCGTTTCCAGGTTCCCCTTGCCAATTCGCTGGGCCGCGCCAACCAGTTTCGACACCGGGGATGTGATATTGCGCGATAAAAAATAGCTGAACAATAAAGCCAGCAGCAACGACAAAAATCCAATCACCACCAGTGAATTTTGAATGGGGCGAAGAATGGGCAGCAGCGTATCATCGAGGGAACGAAGCAGCAGCAATCCATGATTTTTCTCCCCTTTTATCAACGAAAGCGATTGCGCGATGAACGCTTTTCCGGTCAATTCAATTTGCTGAACATTGTTGCGACCGCTGAGGCGGTTGTACAGGCTGTCCACTGCTGAATCGTCAAAAGTCAGTGATTCTTGCCGGAATGAAAACTGGCCCAACAATCCCGATTTTCCTGCCCTGGATTCCTGAATGACGAACCCAATATCGCAGCCAGTTAAATTTTTGATTTGTGCCAGGTATTGCGCGTCAATTCGCTGCCCGATGGAAATTGTGCCCAACAGAATATTTCGGCCAAACTGGTTTATAATTGTCACCGGCGTGGAAATGATGTAAACGGCCTGGCCCTCAAATACAAAGAGTTGGGCGGTCTGCTGAAATTCCAGCGCTGCTTCGATGGAGGGGACCGAGACCGGAGCCGGCAAGTCCTGCCCGATGTTCGCTAAAACGGCTGCCCGGTCATCGGTGACGATGAAAAAATCGGTCTCCACGATGGGCCGAAATTTTTGCACTTCGCGAGTCACTGTTTCCCTGTCTCCGGTTTCAATAGCAGCTTTCAGCCGGGGCTCTTCAGCCAAAAAATTACTCTTCAATTTCAACAGCTCCGAACGCGACTGCTGGTATTCAGTGAGAATATCGTGAATGCGTTCCAAATCCATCTCCAGCGTTGTTTTCATCTTGCCCTTGATCTGCGAATTCAGCAAGAGGATGATCAGAACAATGGACAGCGTGATGAACGACGCTAAAAACAGGAATATTTTATTTCGAAAGGTCAGGTGCACGGTGGTTTTTATTTTTTTATGATTAAGATTAGGATTATGATTAGGATTATGATTTTTTTAGGGTAGAAATCACTCCCCCCCATTAAAAGCCGGCAGACAGTTGCACGGCCACATAATCATCCTCGATGTCCACCCGATCGGTGATGTTTTTTTGCAGCACAAGTTTTACCAGCGTTTCGCGCGCCACGTAATAGCCCACTCCAAATTCGTACCGTTGAACATTATCGTCCCACGTATGCTCCGTCGAATCCGGGAATTTTATTTTTTCAAACTGCAAAAGTCCAGCCCGAACCGCTAAAAACAGCCGGGGCAATAATTTGTACTTTGTTTCCAAATAAAATCCGTTTGATTCAAGGGTTTCCCCGGCCAGCGACGATTCCCACTGATTGAAAAGCGCCTCCCCGAAAAGCGCCAGGTGCCCGCGCTCATACGAGAAATCCACATCGTAAATAATTTGACGCGGATTTTCATCCGTTGAAGTCGCTTCCCGGTATGGGCCGAATCCGAAAGAGAATCCAATATTCAGGCCCAAAAATGGCCGGTATCCGATCCGCTGGGCAAAATTCAACTGTTTGTGCTCGTTGTACATGTATGGATTGGACGGCGCGCTGTTATAAATTCCGGCGCTGAAATCCAGTTTATCCCACAACGTGGCCTGAACCATTACCCCGGGGCTGTACACGGCCTGATCCAGCACGCGCAGGCCAATGCCGGTTCCGCGATTGTACAACAGCGACTGATAGTTCAAAGTCCCATCGTCCTGCAACAGGGTTTGGTACTCGTACAACAATGGAAGCTGAATGAATGGATTGTATTTCGATGACCGGCGAGCGAGAACGTTGCCAATGGGCGTCCCCAGCACGCCTGCCTGAAGCATGGACGTTTTTGAGTCGTTTAGATAGAGCCGAATCGCGGCAATTTCCACCTTGATACCATATCCTTCCAGGCGAATATCGCTGAGAATGAGCGATCGTTCCGACACCGGCATATCCAGGTACAAACGCATGCGATACAAAAAAGTCGAGTTGCCGTGATTGATAATATTTTTCGAAGGTTCATCGGCAGGCTCGCCATTCTGTGAGTCGATCCACTCCACTTCCATGCGGCCGGTCAAATTCATCTGCGCGAACAGTGAAGTGCTGGTAGACAAAAATATAAATGAAAATACAATAAATTTTCGAAACATGCGATACTCCCGATCAGGCATAATTCAAACAAGAATGTAAGATCTTCGCTTAAATTATATGCAAAATTTAAAATGATAAATCGATCTGTGTAAATTCACTTTCCTTCACTGAAATCTTCCGCTCAACCTCTTCACCACGGCCGGCAAATACTTTGAGCGTGTAATTCCCCGGCGGAATATTCGGAATCTCGAACCGGCCATCGGCCCTGATCACGGCGAAATACGGGTTTGGCAACACCACAATGAACGCGTTCATGTGCGAATGAATTTCACAAAAAATCGAGACAATGCCCTCTTTGTCGAAAGTGACCGTCTTTTTCGTCTTGGTGGGATACTTCCCCAGGTCGAATGTTTTTGCCCTGGAGAATGAAAAAACATTGTGATAAATACGATCATTATTGGGAAAATCCACAGTCGTGCCAACCAGCACAGGCAGAATGTAGGGAATGAACTGCTCGTTGCGCTGATCCAGCACCGGATTTTCCGAAGGCAGCGCAAACACCGAATCCGGGAATGCGTCCGCAATGTAGGCCACGGCTTTCACCTCGCGCTCGCGATGCTGCGACGTCATTTGTGTTGAAGCAGGTTGATTGTAGCGCGGAACAGGCCGGGGCGTCTCGCGCGAAGCGGTTCGAAAATGAACCGTTCCCCTGATTCCCCCGGAAACTGAAAAATCAGCATTTCCGAGAATAGAGAAAAAAAATATAAAACCGAATAGAATTTTCCTTAATTCCATAATCGAATACCGGTTAGTTTCAAAAGAAAGAATTGAATAAAATAAAAATACCAATTAATAAATCGGAATGCAATAAAAATTTTTCTTGAATTTGATGTTACGATCTTTTATATTTCGTGAACAGGAATTCAATTTTCTCCATCCCTCCACTTCCCAAAAATGAGGCATACATGGAAACATTAATGGCCATCGATTGCGGAACGCAAAGCATCCGCGCCATGCTTTTCGACTTTCACGGCAATCTTCTCTATAAATCCAAAGTTGAAATCGAACCCTACAAATCACCCAAACCCGGCTGGGCCGAGCAGGATCCGCTTTACTACTGGGAAAACCTGTGCACGGCCTGCCAGCAGCTCTGGCAAGTCTGCGACATCAAGCCGGAAATAAAGGGCGTCAGCATTACCACGCAGCGCAGCACGCTGGTCAATGTCGATAAAAACGGGCAGCCGTTGCGGCCGGCCATTCACTGGCTGGATCAGCGCCGCATCGCCCAGGAGCAGGTCGTAAATCCCCTCATGAATATCATTTACCGCGCAGTGAAAATGGATTACGCCGTTCAGTTCGCGCACGCTGAAAGCGAAGCCAACTGGATCATGAAAAATCAGCCGGAAATTTGGGACCAGACACACAAATTCCTTTTCCTCTCCGGGTATTTGACCTATTTGCTCTGCGGAGAATTCGTCGATTCCGTGGGCTGCCAGGTGGGGTATGTGCCATTCGATTATAAAAATCTGCACTGGGCCAAGAAGGGCCATCTGAACCGAAAATTATTCCCCATTGAAATGGATAAATTGCCGGCGCTGACCGAGCAGGCGCAGGAAATGGGTAAAATTTGCAAAAGCGCTGCCGAGGCCACCGGTATTCCGGAAGGCACACCCATCATCGCGGCGGCGGCGGACAAAGCGTGCGAAATTTTGGGCGCCGGCAGTTTCAAACCGAACATCGCCTGTCTCAGCTACGGCACCACGTGCACTTCGTCCATCATGTCGCCCAAATATATCGAAGTGATTCCGTTCATTCCTCCTTACCCGAGCGCTGTGCCCAAAACATACAACACCGAAATTCAAATTTTCCGCGGATTCTGGATGGTAAGCTGGTTCAAAGAGGAATTCGGCTACCCGGAAAAGGAATTGGCGTCGCAGAACAACGTTGCGGTGGAATCGCTGTTCGACGAACTGGTTCAGCAAATTCAGCCGGGTTCGCTGGGATTGATGCTTCAACCCTACTGGGCGCCCGGCGTGAAAATTCCCGGGCCGGAAGCCAAAGGAGCCATCATCGGGTTCGGAGACGTGCACGGCCGCGCGCACATTTACCAGGCTATTCTGGAAGGACTGGCCTATTCGCTCAGAGAAGGTACGGAAAAAACAGAGAAGCGATCCAAAATAAAGATCAATGAAGTGCGCGTGTCCGGCGGCGGTTCCCAGAGCGACCAGGCCATGCAGATCACCGCGGACATTTTCAATCTGCCGACGATTCGCTCCAGCACGTTCGAAACGTCCGGATTAGGCGCTGCCATCGATTGCGCCGTAGGGCTGGGCGTGCATTCCGACTTTCCGAGCGCCGTGCAGCAGATGACAAAGATCGGCCGAATTTTCGAACCGAATCCGCACCATGCCGAGCTTTACAATGCCCTGTACCAGCGAGTTTACAAAAAAATGTACAAGCATTTGAAACCTTTGTACGAATCGATAAAGGAAATTACCGGGTACCCGGAAAGGTAGTCCAGCGAATTTTAGGTAAAAAATTACAAAAAGCAAAATTCAAAAACCAAATAAATTCCAAATTTAACCTGAATTATTCACAAATTTCATACAAAAGATGTTTAAATTAATGTTATTAATCTAATTAATCAGATATATGAAATTTAACAAAGTTAGAGATAATGAATTCGGAATTAAGCACCATTCAGGCTACCTGGATTCCTTAATGCATTACTATGAATAATCCAGGCTAAAAACTCAATAATCAAACTCCGTTGGAAAATGCAATAAAAATGAGCCAGGAACGAGTTTGTTTTTTTGGGATTTTGTTATTGTGATTTGTTTGTTTTTTGGTTCTTGAAATTTGGTATTTCTAATTAGATCGTTCTGGAGATTTCTCCAGAACGAAGATTGTGTTCGGACATTTGTCCGAAAATTTTGCAGGCTTCACAATGAATAATGCCCTTATTTGAAACCAATAAGAATTAAATAGTGCTTGAACGAAAACTAGTAAAAAATGTCATTTTGAGTGGAGCGAAGCGGAGTCGAAAAATCTGTAACCAACCAAAATTTAAATAACTAAACAGATTTCTCCCTTCGGTCGAAATGACAAAAAATTGTGTTTTCGTTCAAACACTAAATAGGAGAAAAATAGTGAAGATGTTTCCCCGACAGGTAATTTTAGAATCCATCCTGCTTTTCATTATCGCGGTCGTCATTGGATTTGCCGTGAATGCGATTCACCCGAAAGGCGTGAAAATCACCAATATCCGTCCGTCACTCCAATTTGCGCCGGACACGTTGTTCGCCAGGGACTTGCCCGGGATGAGCATTGGTTCTTCCGGAAAAAAAGATTCGGTTCAGGCCGAGAAACAAAGCGCGGAACCATTGATCGTCACCACGGACCAGGTGAAACAATTGCTGAACAGCGAAATGGGCATCCTTTTCGACGCTCGAATTGAAAGTGAATACGAGAAATCACACATCGCCGGGGCGGAAAATCTTCCCCTCAAAAATTTTGCCGAATACAAAACAAAACTGGATTCGCTGCCCCGCGACAAATGGCTGATCTGCTACTGCGATGGCCCTACTTGCAATCAGGCGGAATTGCTGGCTTACGAGTTGCTCATTGAAGGATTTGATTTGATCGCCATTTACAATGACGGATTGAAGGGTTGGATCGACGCGGAAAATGAAGTGCACGGAAAGGGGGGCGTAAAAAATGAAGAGTGAAAAATGGAATATTTTTACCAAACTGCTCACGTGGCTGGTCGCGATAATTTTTATTGTTGCCGGCTTCAGCAAAATTTTAAACCCGGCGAAATTTGCAGTGGACATTGATAATTACCGCATTCTTCCCTACTTCCTCGTCACGGTCACCGCGACCGTTCTTCCGTGGCTGGAAGTCCTGGCCGGCGCTTCACTCATTTTCAGGAAAAAGCAGGGCGGCGCATTGCTGACACTTATGGTAATTAGCTTCGTTTTCCTTATTGCCATCGCTTCAGCCGTTTTCCGCGGTTTGGACATTACCTGCGGCTGCTTTTCGTTCGATGCCGCCGGCACGCGCGTGGGTTACCTGCGATTAATCGAGGATGGCCTGTTGTTCGCCGCCATCGCATTTCTATATTTTCAAAATATCAAAAAAGTGAGCGATTAATTTATTTAGTGGCTGGCATTGATTCCACTTTATTGAACGCAATTTTGAACCACACCGTGTAATGGTCGGTATTTTCGTTCATGTCCTTTTTCAGCTCATCGATGGATACCCAGCGGTAATTTTCCACTTCATCCGGATTGAGGTGAATTTCGCCATTGTATTTCCCAAACAGCACATGATCAAGCTCATGCTCGATCAAACCATCGTCGAACTCTGCTCTGTAAATAAAATTGAACTTCACCTCAAGCGGGCAGTCGAATCCCATTTCTTCCACCAAGCGACGGTGCCCGGCCTGTTCCACGGATTCCCCGGGCCGCGGGTGACTGCAGCAGGCGTTGGTCCACAATCCGCCGGAGTGATATTTGCTTTTAGCCCGCTGTTGCAGCAGCATCTCTCCCCTGTCATTGAAAATAAAAACTGAAAATGCCCGGTGCAGCACGCCCTCCTCATGGGCTTTCATCTTTTCTTCGCTTCCGATTACATTGTCGTATCTATCAACCAGAATCAGCATTTCTTTCATTAGAATTTCCTTTGGTTTAATTTAGCCACGGATTTGCACGGATGAAACACTGATAGAAAACTATTGAAAAAGCAAAGCAAGGAGATAATTATTTATTTCGTTTTTGTGATGTTCATCTATGCAATGGAATTAAAAAATCCGTGTTCAATCCGTTTGCATCCGTGGCCAATATTTTTTCATTGAATCTAATGTAAAATAAAATCTGAACTTAATCAAGCGATTTTTCAATGGCTTTCATTTTATTCCCGCCCCGATAAATTTCAATTGCATTTGACCGATAAAATTCTTTTATTACACAAATTCTGAACCTGAAAATCCTGCAATCTATCTGAAATAATGATTAATTTAAATCCTGAACTTGAAAAATACTTGCAGCAATTATTGGGAAATGAACTCAACGATTTTCTCGAAGCGCGACCAGAGCCAACCGCAATCCGCGTGAATACCCTCAAGACCGATATTCCGGCAGTGAAAGAAAAATTGGCTGCGTGGGAAATTTCGTTCGAAGATCACCCGGCCAATCCCAGCGGAATTATTTTGCAGAATGAACCGCTCCCGTTGAGCCACACCATTGAACATTTTTTGGGTGAATTTTATTTCCAGGGCATTGCGTCTCAACTGCCTGTGCTGGCTCTGAAGCCCCAACCGGGTGAGACCGTTCTGGATATGGCAGCTTCGCCCGGCTCGAAATCCACACAAATTGCAGCGATGATGCAAAACACCGGGCGGCTGGTCCTAAACGATCCCTCCATTTACCGCCATCGCGCGCTCACAGCCAACACGCTCAAAGCCGGCGTGTTGAATGACGTCACGGTTCGGGTGCCGGGCCAGCGATTGGGCAACCTGTTTCCTGAATTTTTCGATAAAGTGCTGTTAGACGCGCCGTGTTCGGCGCTGGGCACGTTCGCCAATCGCCCGGACGAAATCAATAAATGGTGGTCACTCGGCGCGCTGAAAAAGCTCACAGATATTCAATATTATCTGTTGGTCTCAGCCATCAAAGCTGCGAAACCGAACGGCACAATTGTCTATTCAACGTGCTCCATTGCCCCGGAAGAAAATGAGCTGCTGATCGACCGGATTCTGAAAGAGTACCCGGTCAACATTGAACGCATTTCAGAATTTGACGGAAAAAATTTCAGCGAAGGCCGAACCGCGTACCCCGGTCAGCAATTGGATTCCAGCCTGAAAAATGCTGTCAGAACAAACCCGATGCGGGAACCGATTGAGGGCTTTTTCCTGGTGAAGCTTCGTAAAAAAGCTTCGTTGCCAATGAGGGCTTCGGACAAAACAGTGGATTTTGTGCCGGTCAATTCTTCGAATGAATATATTACGCAGGATTTTTTGGATAAGCTTCGGCACAAATGGGGATTGAATCCGGATCTGCTATCTGACTACCATTTCGTTTTTACCAAAAGACGCGTGTGGATTGTGAAAACAGACTGGAGCGAAGTTCCTGCCCAATTTTTAGTCAAGGCCGGAATTATTCTTGCTGAAAAAGGCTACGGCTGCTGGAAGCTGTCCCACAGCAGCGTTCAACTTTTTGATGAACACCTGACGCATTCTTTCATTGAATTAGACCGAAACCAAATGCAGCAGCTTTTCCGCGATGGCCAAATCGAATACCGCAATGGCCGCGATGATTATTATATTCTTCGGTCGGAAAACCGCAACATCGCTCTGGTTTCGCTATTCAACAATTCTCTGAAAATGAGTCTGCCCCAGCGATTCAACCTCGACATTTGATGAAAAGGTCTTCGACAGGATTGACAGGATGAGCATGATAAAATTCGGATTTCATCTGAAAACAAAATCAAGCGGACAGCGGAATGCTGAAAACGTTCCCATGTTACAAATTCCCATACACAGTGACAAATCAAGTTAATGAGCAAATACGAGAAACGACCGAATGGAACAAAGCCCAATCAAAATTTTCAGGTTGGGCTTTGTACTACAATGCAAGTATATCAAAATTTACTCAGGCCGCATGATGCTGATGTTTTCTGACAGTCAGGTACTGGCTGACATCGACCACTTTTATCTGATCCACAAGATAGTCAATATCCTGCAAGGTGAGATGCCTGGTTATATTCACCCGAATTCCGCCGTGTTTTTTTGGCATGGCCGGGTAAATGGCGGCTGTGACAAAAATTCCCTTTTTAATCAGCCGCTCCAATAAATCGTACACAGCGCGATTGTCGCCGACTTCAATAAATTGAATGGGAGTGACATCTTTGGTTCCAACCTCGATGCCCTTTTGACGGCACCGTTCTCTGAAGCGTACGATTCGCTCCAACAATTCTTCCTGATATTTTTCCAATTGATCCGACAAATGAATTTTTGCCGAAGCAATGGCCGCGCCCAAAACCGGCGGAGAAATCGGCGCTGAAAATATCAGGGACTGGCCCAATAATCGAACCCGATCCGCCCACTCATTATCAGGAAAAATGATGACGCCGCCGAACGCAGCAAACGATTTGCACATGGATATGGCCACAATCATTTTGGGATGAATGCCACAATGCCCTAAAACAAATCCGGCGCCCTTTTTGCCGGTCCAGCTCATGCCATGGGCGTCATCGATGTAGGCATGAAGCTGTTCATTTTCATTCAACAGATCAATCAGCTCTTTAATTTTTAATTTATTACCCTGCATGCTATAGATGCCATCGCCCAGGAACCAGATGTTTCTGGCGCCCTTTGCTTTTAAGCGTTTGAATACCTGAAGCAAATGATTCATATCGTTATGCCTGGACATTGTCACTTCGGTGCCATTTGCTTTGCATAACATGGCGCCCATTCGTATGCTGTTGTGGGCAAACTGATCGAGAATAATCGCATCGTTTTCCTCAATCAGCAACGGCAATACAGAACAATGACCGAGCGTTGTGGTTGTAGTGACGACCTGGTACCCTGGAAAAATTTTAGCTAAATATTTTTCCAGTTCCGAGTAAAGCGATGATGAAAAATACGATCGTGAATTCGAGAGAACAGAACCGTGTTTTTCTGTCGCTTCAATTACGCCTCGTTTAATTTCCGGATGAATTTCCAATCCGAGATAGCTGCAATTTCCGAAGTTCAACACGTCTTTGCCGCCAATTCTGATTTTGCGGCCAGAAAACGTCTCGTCTTCCAGATAAAGATAGCCAACGCCTTTTCCCCTGCCTTCGGCAATGACATCTCTAATCTCCTGTTTTTCTTCTGTTAATGGAATCATTCCTTTTCTCCGTTTTTACCTTCCTTAGTAAAAAATTAACATATAATAAAATCAATTTTCCAATAAAAAACAAGCAGTTTTTAGTTGTAAATATTATTTATTTTTAACATTTATATTTATTATTTTATTTTTTTATTTTTCATTATCATATTTTTGTTTTTATCATAATATACTGATTATATTAAGCTAAATTATATCCTTATGTTTAATATAACTTTTATCAATATGTAATCATAAGTAAAAACCTTAATTATATAATTTTTAGTAAAATAAACCTATTTTATTTTAGAGTCTACTCTAAAAGAGATTAACTTCCCAATACAGGAAATGTGGTGATGTTATTTAACAAATTGTAAATTAGATGATTAACTTTTTTATTTATGGCAGATTTCAAGATTAAACATCTACACACCTGAAGCCCTTCAGGGCTTTTTAGTGTGGATTCATTAAAAAAAATGTTATTTGATTTCAAAAATGAACTACAATATGCCATTTTGTTCGGGGAATTAGTACTGCTGATATGGCTTTTCAAGAATCGTTTAATCAAGTATTTAAAAATAGAACCGATAATAAAAGCGTATGGCTGACTAATTTTCTAATTTTAATGAAATTAACAACACATACAAGGATTTTCTCAGGTCAGTCTGTTTTTACTTTTGCGAAACTTAATTATTAAATAAAGATATTAAAACGTTTCACAAATTATATTTTTTTGATTATGGATAAATCGGCTATACCACCGCTTATCATTGCGATTCTATCGTTTTATATTGGGCTGTATCATTTCATCATCTACATAAAAGGCGGCTCAAAATACCAGAAAGATCTGACGTTTGCTTTTGCCTGTCTTTTCATCGGTTTGAATGACATCGTTATCGCCATGCTTTATAATTCAAATTCCGTTGCCAAGGGCAGTTTCTGGCAGACAAAACAACCTTTTTATTACGGTTTGGGCGCGCTATTTCTGATTTGGTTTATTCATGATCATGTCCAGGTTGGCAAAAAGAGACCATTAAAATTACTCTCGATCTTTATTATTTCTGCATGTTTATTCACCCTGGTGGACAAAAGCTCTCTCTCCTGGAGATACGATCATTCCGAAGTGAAAGTCATTCACTTACCTTTCGAAAAAACCGTTACGTATTATGAAATTGGTGGCGGCCCAGTCACGGATTTACTTTCCATTACTGTTATTGTATCGGTGCTGATTTTCCTGGCAATGGCCACAATAAAAACCTATCGGAAAAACCGCAGTAAAAGAAAATCATTTCCATTTTTAATGTCCTTTGCTTTGCTTATTTTAGCCGCTTCCAATGATTATGCTGTCTATCAGGGATATTATGAATTCATTTACCTGTTTGAATATTCTTATTTGGGCTTAATTCTTTTGATGACATTTTCCCTGTCCAAGGGAGTGCTCGAAAGCGCATTCATGAAAGATGCGCTCAAATCGGAACGGGATTTACTGCAATCATTACTGGACAATATTCCCGATTTAATCTATTTCAAGGACAATGAAAGCAAGTACATCAGAATTAACAAAGCGTTTGCCTCTCTGCTCGGTGTGATTTCGCAGGAAGAAATATCAGGCAAAACCGACTATCACGTTTTCACCCGGGAGTTTGCTGAAAACTCTCACCAGGATGATGAATACATACGACAAACCAAAAAATCCATTGTCGGCAAAATCGAATATGAAACACTGCCCAATGGCAATAATCGTTGGGTATCCATTACCAAGGTGCCCATTATCAATGATGAAGGGAATGTGGAAAAGATTGTTGGTATATCCCGCGATATTACACGAATGAAACTCACTACCGAAGCATTGGAAAAAGCGAAGCTGGAAGCTGAATCAGCCAACCGCGTAAAGAGCCAATTTCTCGCCAATATGAGCCATGAGTTACGCACGCCCATGAACGGAATTGTGGGAATGGTGGAACTTGCCCTGACAAGCAATTCGGATAAACAAAAGGAATTTCTGAGAACAGCCAGAGCTTCGGCCAATGAGCTTCTGGAATTGCTGAATAAATTGCTGGACTTCACCGACATCGAGAATCAGAATCTCGGACTGGCGCCCATCAATTTCAATCTGAAGCAATTGATTGACGAGGTTTTTGAAAACATAAAACCCACAGCACAATTGAAACAAATTAACTTGGTCTATGAAATTAATCCGGATGTGCCCATCTATTTGAAGGGGGATGCCAATCGGCTCAAACAAATTCTAAGTGAGATACTGGATAATGCTGTAAAATTCACAGACAGTGGACGCGTTTCACTGAGTACGGATATCCCCGGGGATTATCGCAAAACAGTTTTATCGAGAAAGAGTGATATTGAACAGTACGTGTTGCAGTTTTCCATATCCGATACAGGAATTGGTATTCTGCCGCAAAAAATGGATCATGTATTTGACTGCTTTTATCAGGCAGATGGCTCATTTACCCGACGATTTGGCGGTACCGGGATCGGCTTATCCATTTCCAAAAAACTGATCAATCTCATGGGCGGAGAAATCTGGGTGCAGAGTGAAGTGGGCAAGGGAAGCACATTTCATTTTACCATCAAAGTCGACAAAGTTGAAAAAGCCCTGCCGTCCGCAGAACCCGTTGAACCTGAAGTGGTCGTTCTCGAGCGGAAAACGTTCAACGTGCTGTTAGTGGAAGATAATATAATCAACCAGAAAGTTACATCCATGATCCTGGAAAACGAAGGTCACAAGGCACTGATTGCCAACAACGGCGTTGAAGCGCTGGATATTTTGGCCAGCGAAAAAGACATCGATCTGGTTTTAATGGATATTCAGATGCCGGAAATGGATGGTTACGAAGCCACTCAGAAAATCCGAAGCGGTGCAAATAAAAATATAAACTCAGAAATCCCAATTATCGCGCTCACCGCGCATGCGTCTAAAAGCGATAAGGACAAATGCCTGGAAATGGGTATGAACGATTTCCTGACCAAACCGGTGGAGCCGGAAAGTCTGTTCGAATCCATTAAAAAAATAATGTCTGTTCATACCATGGCCTGCTGAAGAAAACTAAATAAAATACTACTGAATAGAATCTGTTGATATCTGACCGCTTAGTGCCCTAACCTGGATAAACCAGAAATTCCAAAACACAAAAATCAAATCTTTCAAATGCAGATCTTTTCAATAAATTGATCCGCCGAAGGAGGATAACAAATAAAATCCAAACTTCAAAAAGACGTGAGTTCAAAACAATATTATTTTAATATTTCCACTGGATCTATTTTCTGCCAAAAATGGTCAGGATTTTACTTGTCAGGTACTAAAAATAAAATTCAAATGCGCCAAAGGACTCACCTGCCTTCAACTGGTATCAAATAAATTCCAAATAGAAAAAATCAATTTTCAAACTTTATTCGAAAATGTACAACCAACAGGCCCTATCCAAGTTTGATTTTTTGGAATTTTATTTTGTATTTTGCTTGTTATTTGGTTATTGATTTTTGTTATTTCCGGATTATCCGGCTTACGTTTTTCTGCCCCACCCCTCGCGAATCACGCGCAGCGCATTCTCTCCCCAAATTTTTTTAATATCCTCCCCGCCATATTGTTCTGCAATCATGCGTTCCGTGAGATTAAGCAAACCGCCGGCATCCTTCAAATCATCCGGGGGATCGGTAAATCCATCGAAATCACTGCCAATCGCAGGACAATCAATGCCCCCGACATTCACAATATGATCCATTGTTTTCATAATGAAATTCAGGCCGCGTTTCGTCTCATGCGGCATGAGCCAGTAATTCATAAAAATGACGGCGACGACACCACCCGAATCTGCAATTTTCTTTATTTCCCAATCTTTCAAATTGTATGGACTGGGATTGATCCCGTATATACCGACATGCGAGGCAATAATCGGCGCTCTCCCTGCGACAATATCGTATACCCGGCTGCGGGCCGGGGGCGTGCAATGCGTAATATCAATGATCATGCCCAATTCAACCATTTTTTCCACGACCGCCTCCCCTATTCGGTTGAGCCCCAATGACAGATCGCGACTACCGCGATAGCAGCCAAATTTCTGAACGCTTTCCGGATATGGAAAACAGGGATTGGCCGCTTCATTGGGATAAAAATGTGCCAGTGTCATATAGGCGATTCCCCGATCGAAATAATGGCCCAGATTATCCACATTGCCGTCCAGGCTGTGCGCGCCTTCCAGGTTGTGAATGACAGCAATGGGTCTGTCCGGCTCATTACGAGAAAGGAGTTCATCCATTTCCTTGACAGAGTAAACTACCCGGGCCATGGGCTGTCCGGTTTTCGGGTCTTTGGCCTTTTCCACTGCTGCTTCCATATCATCTAACATTTCATTGGTGACGTCAAAATAGGGCCGGCCATAAATCTTTTTCCATGTCAACGGCATCAGGTATTTCAACAATCGAATGAAATGGCACTCCCCGACGATACCACTTTCCGGCGCATAAACCGTTGATAAGTACACATCAATGCCACCCTGTTTTTGCTTGATGAAATCCGTCCGAACAGAGAACGGATCAAAGCTGCGGCTGGCGCCGATTGGCGCTGTTAACATGCGCTTGAACAGCGATACCTTTAACGAAGCATGGGCATGCAAATCGACAATGGTCGTGCGCTTATGCAATTCCTCTGCATTGGCAATCTTCCGCTCGGTCATTATCGCCTCCGATAAAATTCGACAATGGTTATATTTTAATATATCGCTCCACGTTTCAAAAAGCAATATGTTTTTTCATGACTATAGTCAATCGCTTTGCAAGTTCATTGCTCTCGATTTTCACAAATTATTTTTTAAAAAAAAGCTTGATTTTAAATGAATGATCATTTATATTAGAACTATGAGAACAAAGGATGAATTGAAACAGGATGCCTTGATCAAGGCAACAGTAAAACTCGTGAATGAAATTGGCTTCGTATCCAGTTCAGTCGCCAAAATTGCCAAAGAAGCCGGTATTTCACCGGCAACGATTTACATTTATTATAAGAACAAAGAAGACCTGCTGGTTTCGACCTATCTGGAAATCAAGCAAAAATTCATCAAAGCGATGCTAACGGATTTTGACGGCAGTTTACCGATTCGGGATATTTTGAGAAAAATCTGGTTCAACTCATTTGAATACATCTCAAAAAACCTTGAATATTTTAACTTTACCGAACAGTTCGCCAATTCTCCGTACAATTCCCTGGTTAGCAGAGCGGATGTTGAAAAGGCGTTTGAACCAGTTACCCGGGTGCTGCAGCGAGGGATTGATCAAAAAATCATCAAAAATGTAAATTTCGACATCCTCGTGGCATTCATCTATTATCCCATGATGAGCCTTGCCAATCCGCGCATTTGCACAAGCTTTGAAATTAACGAGGAAAATATTGACACGGCGTTCACCATGGCATGGGATGCCATTAAATTATAATTTTTTTATCTCATTACTAAATGATCATTCATTTATTATAATATTTTTTTAATCAATTTGGGGAGCTGAAAATCGACTATAATTTACTGGACTTCAATTCCCCTTAACCTGGATTATTCATTATATTGCATTAAGGAATCCAGGTAGCCTGAATGGTGCTTAATTCCGAATTCAGTATATCTAACTTTGTTAAATTTCATAT
>CAZSBG010000094.1:0-23664 GCA_964605145.1 uncultured Cytophagia bacterium
TAGAGATACTGAATTCGGAATTAAGCACCATTCAGGCTATCTGGATTCCTTAATGCATTACAATGAATAATCCAGGTTAATAACTTGGTTGTCTTATCATATCTCGACTTCGCTCGATATGACAAACGATAGGCCAGATATAAACAGACGAAGCTCATTTGAAACATCATATTCAAATCGGAAGAAAGTGAAATGCAGTCAAATTTATCATCGCAATTACCGGGCATCGAAGCCATTGAACACATTCGGGATAGTTACCACATGGCATGGTTTCATTTCATTTTTGATAAAGAGGAGACAGGGTTCGACGTCTTTTTCAAGAGCGTGGATTTCAGCAAACTGACCGATGTGAAAAAGAAAAAGCTGCTGACCGCCCTGGAAAACCCTGCCGTGCAGCACACCCTCATCGACTATTTCACCGCAGCGGCCGTGGAATTCATTTTTGAAAATTATCAATTCCTGCAGTTGAACGAGCAGGACGAAGAAGCCCTGAAAAAAATATATGCGGATCTGCTGAACCGCATCAAAATTATTTTGGCCGAGAATCAATCCATCCAGATGATTGAAAATTTTATGAAAGCGGTGCTCAAAGGGCATTTCAATGAATTAAGCGACCTCATTCAGCAGAGCTTTGCGCGCGACCATGCGGACGATGCAACTAAGGAAGTTAAAGTGCCCGGCACCATTTGCCATGAATATTCGCCGGAATTGCAGTTGAAAATATTAAATATCGATATAGCCGAATTAACGGACCCGATCCTGGATATTGGCTGTGGAAAATCGGGCAAACTGGTCAAATTTCTCAAAGAAAAGGGATTCACGGTGATCGGCATCGATCGGATGGTTGAGGACTCTGAATTGCTGGTCAAATCCGAATGGCTGAAATACCCGATGCAACATGACTTCTGGGGGACGATTATTTCTCACATGTCCTTTTCCAATCATTTCATTTTTCATCATTTGTACAAATATGGCGCGCCTGAAATGTATGCAAAGAAATACATGGAGATTCTTGGTTCCTTGAAAACAGGCGGCAGTTTTTATTATTCTCCCGGCCTGCCATTCATCGAAACGTTTTTGCCCGACTCGAAATTCGAATTGAAAAAAACAAAAGTGGAAACGCCGGACGCGACCTCTGAAAGGATGCACCAGTTGATCGACGAAGATGTGTTTTATTCAAGCCGGGTTCGGAAAATGGGTATGTGAAATTTGGCCCTGACATTGTTGGTATAAATCTTTTGCACATTTTAATCTGTTTTAGCCTGAATTATTCACAAATTTCAATCAAAAGATGTTTAACTTGCTGTTATTAATGTGTTTAATCAGATACATGAAATTTAACAAAGTTAGATACACTGAATTCGGAATGAAGCACCATTCAGGCTATCTGGATTCCTTAATGCATTACAATGAATAATCCAGGTTAGCCTGAATTATTCACAGATTTCAAACAATAGATATTTAACTTACTGTTATGAATAAAATTAATCAGATACATGAAGTTTAACAAAGTTAGATACACTGAATTCGGAATGAAGCACCATTCAGGCAATCTGGATTCCTTAATGCATTACAATGAATAATCCAGGTTAGATGGAAATTATAAACAGCACGATATTTCATTCTTCCTGAGACGAAATTTTTCGTTGCAGACGATTCAGTCGATGCACCAGGCTTTCCCTGTATTGTGCGAATTGTGGGTCGGGCCGGAGCTGTTCAACAATGTCCAGTTTGGCCAATGCCTTGAGCACAATTTCCTCAGCTTTTCGAAAATTACAGGCGTAGTGTTCGAAATACTTGGCCATTTCCTCGTACGGTTCCAGCCTGAAGCTGCCCAGCGAGCAAAGCTGATCCCAAAGGTACAGCGCATCTTCCCATTGACCCAGCCGCTTGTGGCAATATCCTAATCGGATGCCGGTTTCCAGTTTATTCACCGGATTTGTCGCTTTTTGAAAAAGTTGCGCGTAAATAAGTGCATTGCGCTCCCATTGGTTCATGTTGTCGTAATGCCCGGCCAGAGCAAGTAATTCCTGGGATTTTGTCAGATGCTTCAGGGGATTTTCGTGAATGTCGTGTAATAGTGCGGAAAGAGTGACCAGCGACAGAATATCAACTTCATTATGGTAAAGCACCTGTTTCAGGGATGTCGGATTTTTGGTTCTCAAATATTCAAAATACATTTGAGGAATGAGAAATGAGGGGACGTCTCCGCTGCGCCGGACTTGCAGGATATGCTTTTCCAGTGACCCGAGGCTGCAATCCGGTAAGCTGTTCTTCCAGATTCTTCGGGCGGCATGCAATAAATCGAAATGCACCGGTTCAGTATTTCGAATTTTTATTCTGTTATAAGTGAACCGGGTGGTGAGCAACGGCCAGTCATAACTTTTGCCATTGAATGAAATAACCTGCTCGTATGTTTCGAGAATTTCACCAATCGCGTGCAGCATGGCCGGTTCGTCAGGGAAATCGCGTAAAAAGAATTGTTTTAAAATGAATTTATTGTCAGCGAAATATCCAAGCCCGGCCAGAAAAATATAAGTGCCGCTTCCGCCGGCAAGGCCGGTCGTTTCAGTGTCGAAAAAAATGACTTTGCGAACATCCAGGTCTATTAAATTTTCATCCTTGCCCGCTAACTGAAGGAATTGCGCCGAAACGGTTTCGATTTTATTGAGCGGAAAAAGTCCGTGTTCGTGAGTGAGATCGAATTCTTTTGTCACGACAAACGCAGGACCGGCCGGTGTGTCTGTCAGCTTTCCATTGAAAATGGATGCAAGGTCCGGTGCCGAAAGTGTTTTTTCAGGTTCAGGTTTCTTTGGCTGTTGAATGGACTCAATAAAGCGAAGCTTGTCGCGAATATTCATAGAAGCATATTTGGGTTAAGTACAAAAACAAATCGCTGAGCACGATTTTGATTTCAGCTTTTGTGATTTCCATTTTACCCGGCTATGGAGTTGAAATGTATGGTATTACACTTCATTTGTAATTCTTGGTTCCCGCACCTGCGGTGGAACATGCTTCATAATTTGAAAGAATCTCATTTTAATATTGATTATTACAGAAAATCTTTTATCTTTATAATATTATTAGCCTGCTGACAGAAAACAGAAAATATTTTATTCACAAAAACGCCCAGGAGGATGGATGCAAAAAATAATCTATATGGATAATGCGGCGACAACTTTTCCGAAACCTCAGGAAGTATATGACTTCATGCATGAATTCTACCAGAAGCACGGCGTGAATCCGGGTCGTTCAGGATATGATATGACGCTTGAAACCGAAGAGGTGGTGCACGGTACCCGAAAAATGCTGACGGAGTTCTTTAATGGAACCGATCCCAATCGCCTGACTTTTAGTTATAACGCCAGCGATTCTTTAAATATGATTATTCAGGGTATGGCCGAAAAAGGTGACCACATCATCACCAGCAATGTGGAACATAACTCTGTTTTGCGTCCCCTGTATCATCTGGAGCATGCCGGGGTAATTGAGGTGACTTATATTCCATTCGATGAAAAAGGATACATTCATCCTGATGATGTGAAAAAGGCAATGAAGAAAAATACAAAAATGGTGATTATTAATCATGGATCAAATGTCATTGGCACGGTGCAGCCTGTTACTGAAATTGGCCGAATTTGCAAGGAGAAGGGCGTGTATTTTTCAGTAGATGCAAGCCAGACAGCCGGCGCATTAAAAGTGGATGTGAAAGAAATGAATATTGACCTGTTGGCATTCACCGGGCACAAGTGCCTGATGGGCCCGACAGGAATCGGTGGATCGTATATTTCCGACGATGTGCCGGTTCGGGGAACCCGCTATGGCGGCACCGGGGTTCGGTCGGCGTATCGTTTCCATCTTGAAGAATTTCCGTATCGTATGGAATGTGGTACATTGAATATCGTTGGCGTGGCCGGGCTTCATGCCGGTCAAAAATGGATTGAACAACGTGGAATCGAAAATATTCATGCAAAAGAAATGCAGCTCTGGGAAAAACTGAAAAATGGTCTGGAGAAAATGGACCGCGTAAAAACCTATTGCGCTGATAGCACAGAAAATCATAATGCTGTGCTGAGTTTCAATATCGAAGGCTGGGAAGCCGGAGACGTGGGGACCATGCTGGATGTGGATTACAATATCGCCTGCCGCACCGGATTGCAGTGCGCGCCGCTGGTTCATGTCCAGTTGGGAACGGATAAAATTCACGGTACAGTGAGGCTAAGCCTTGGTCCGTTCAACACGGAAGAACATATCGATACAGCAATTCAGGCTGTTGAAGATATTGTTTCAATTAGGCGATAATTTTATTCGATAAAAAATTACCCCGCAGTTTAAAATTTTTTGTCTGCGGGGTTTTAGTTTTATTGATGAACCATCAATCTCACAAGGATCAGTCGGGAAAGAGTTTTTAACGATAAGGATATATTCAAAAAGCATCAATTTAATAACCACCATTCATCAATTCACCCATTCAACTCTCACCATTTTACAAAATAATCGCATCTGCTACCAGTTCCGCAATGGTTTTAATTTCAACACCAAGTTTGTACTCCTGGTTCAATTCCATTAGTTGATCGATGCAATTATGGCATGGCGTGGCGACAATCCTGGCGTTCGTCCTTTGAATCTGTTCTGCTTTTATTTTCCCGGATTCGATCCGACGGTCTTTGTATTCGCCCATGGAAAGCTGCCCGCCGCCACCGCCGCAGCAATAATTGTTTTCACGATTCGGCGTCATTTCGACAAAATTGGTAACAGCGTGTTCCAATACATAGCGTTGCTCTTCAATAACGCCGCCGGTCCGAACCATATTGCAGGGATCATGCAGGGTCACCAATTTTTCATTTTTTGAGGGATCGAGTTTCAATCGGCCAGACCGAATGTAGTGGGCCATCAATTCCACCACGGAAATGACTTCGAAGGGATACGGTTTTTTGATCCAGTTGGGACCTTCCCAGCGAATCGCGCGAAAGCCGTGGCCACATTCTGCAAGCACAAGCGTTTTTGCCTGAAGCTTCGTGGTTTCTGCATACAGGCGATCTATGAGTTCTCTCGCAGCTTCATCATCTCCGGAGAAATACGCATAATTAGTCACATCGTAGGTATGGGTTGAGATTGTCCAGTTTTCTTTGGCAGCATAGTAAATTTTTGCCATGGCGCTTATGGATAGCGGAAAGAACTTGGGTTCCCGCGGATTCAGGGTGTACAGAATATCCGCGCCTTTTTTATCAAGAGGAATCGAAGCTTCGGGGTCGTCTACTTCCATTTGCAGGTCTTCTTCAAGCCATTGCAGCGTGTCTACAAAATCGTCATAGGGAATTCCCATATTATTGCCCGTTTCTATCGCGGCATCGACTGTGGATTGCAGCCCGGGCGATACCAGTCCCAATTCTACAAGCATAGATCGTGCAGTTCTCACAACCAGCGGAATATCGATGCCAACTGTGCAGTGCGTGGCGCATCGGCCGCACATGGTGCATCCGCCGAAAATGACATCCACCATCTCATCGACCGCCCCCTCATCGAGTTCTCTGGCGCCGGTCCAGGCTGGTAACAGCTTACCCAAAATTGTGTATTTGCGCCGATAAAGACGCGCTAATTGCCTGACTTTATTTACAGGAAGGTAGCGCGGATCATGGGTGGCCAGGTAATAATGGCATGTTTCGGCGCACAGGCCGCAACTGACGCAACTGTTGAGATAGCTTCTCAGTCTTCCATCCAGATTTTGCTGAAAAAGGCCGATTGCCTTTTCAAAGTGATAGTTCGAATTATTATTTTTCATGGTTCACGTCTTGTTTTTGGCCAGGTGCCTCGTCTGCCAAAAAGTATGCCTAAATGAATTCGGGAGGTGAAAAAATAATACATGTGATTTAGTTTCCCCAGTGGGATATACAAAAATATGATGCTTGCATGAATGAAAACCGCATTTGCTGACAAATCGAATAACAGAGTCGTGGAAGATATTAAATGAAAAGAAGTGACAAGTAAATTGCTGAAATAATCATCCGGTGTGGAAATGTTTCTCAATTTCTTTTGAATAATTCGTTTGATGAAAATGGATAACCCACAAATGGAGGAAATTATCAAAAACATACCTGAGCCGTACGTAAAAATTTCATTCATTTGAACTGAGAAAAAATGAAAAATGAGCCACAGAAAGCTCAGGAATGTACCAAGATGATAGATAATCCCGGCGCTGTAAGTCGGGAGGTGAAGGTAAGCTGTTTCCTTTTTCAGGGGAGACATCGCTCTGGAAAAAGAATAGAATATTGCCGGCACAATATTTCCGCGTTGTTGGGCAAAATCGCTATTTCTGTGACGAAAAAGAACCTGGTTAATTTTGAAAATACAGGTGGCAGCACAGCTAAAAAAAGAAAATAGAACAATCCAGTGATACGCGGTCATGAATTACCTCAATTAAACACAGCCATCCGGTTTGGGAAGCCCTGCAATTTTACAGGCTCCTTTTGCTGGTCCTAACGGGAAAAGTTCATAAATTTCCCTGAGACGTATTCCGGTTTGTTGGCAGATTTTTCTCACCATCGGGGCCATATCGTGCTCTTTCCAGTGATCGCGAATTAAATTGATGACTGCCCAGTGTTTTTCAGTCAGGTCTCCGATTCCGTCATGTTTGGCAAATAGTCTGGCGACGTTTTCATTCCAGATTTCGGGCTGCTGAAGAAATCCGTCTCCATCTACTTTGAATTTTTTACCGTCAATTTCTAATTCAGGCATCGCTTGCGTCTCCTTATTTGTTATGTAATCGAATTCAAAAATATACAAAATTTTTAATGAATTTGCAAAGTATTTTTGGAGGAAAATTCAAGTTTCTTGAAAGTTACAAAATATCAAAATGAAATGTCGTTTTATTCTTATTGATTTTAATTCCATGGTTTCTCTCAATCGAATGTATTGATACAGCTATAAAAAATCCTTGAATTTAAGTGAGAATTATAATATATTTAGTTTGGTAAAAAAATAAAACAACAGGAATATTATGAACAAACTAATTTTATTTGGTTTAATGCTGGGTATCTGCATCATCGGTTTTGGGAGATGTGAGAAAAACACAAGGCCAAAGCCAATCGATGAAAATAAATTCGTTCAAATTTACTGTGATGTAGTCATGTATGCCGAACTGATTGATTCTAAACTAAGGAAAGCTTTTGTAGATAGTGTACTTGCGCATCACAAGGTCACTCGTGAGAAATATCAGCAATCCATTGAGGTCTATTCGAAAGACAAAAAAAGATGGAAGCAGATTTTCGAGAAGGTTGTCGCTGAGCTGGAACAAAAAGAAAAGGCGCTTGCTGCCCAGGCCGATTCAACGCGCGATTCGATTCAGACAATAAAACGGATTAAGTAGTAGTAGAAAAAGATTTAATTTAGAATTAGGCAGGAGATGAAAGAACTGGAAAAACACTTCGAAAAATTTAGAAATAATATCATTGGCATTGACCAGACTTTTAATTCTCCTTTTGGAGAGCAAAAAATATTGTACGCTGACTGGATTGCCAGTGGACGTTTATACGGCCCCATCGAGGAGAAAATATCGCACATTTTTGGCCCGTTCGTTGGGAATACGCACACGGAAACAAGTATGACCGGCACAATGATGACGAAAAGTTATCATCGTGCCCAGGAAATTATTAAAAGACATGTGAACGCAGGTCCCCACGATGTCATCATCAATTTTGGTTTTGGAATGACGGCTGCGATTATCAAATTCCAGCGAATATTGGGCTTGAAGGTGCCGGAGCAGGTGAGTTCATACGTGAAATTGCCGGAAAATTTGAGACCTGTTGTTTTTATCACGCACATGGAGCATCATTCAAATCAGACATCGTGGCTGGAAACACTGGCCGATGTTGAAGTGATTCAACAGGATGACATGGGACTGGTCGATACGAAAAATCTCGAACATCTGTTGAATAAATACAGGAAACGTCAGGTGAAAATTGGTTCTTTTTCTGCCTGTTCCAATGTGACCGGTATAGAAACGCCATTCCATGACCTGGCCCGAATTATGCATGAGCACGGCGGATACTGTTTTGTGGATTTTGCCGCTTCAGCGCCTTACGTCAAAATTGACATGCACCCTGAGAATCCCCAGGAAAAACTGGATGCAATTTTCTTTTCCCCGCATAAATTTTTGGGAGGACCGGGTTCAGCCGGGGTATTGATTTTTGATTCAAAACTATATAACCGCAAGGTGCCTGACCAGCCCGGTGGAGGCACCGTGGATTGGACAAATCCCTGGGGTAAGCATCGTTTTGTTTCCAACATCGAGGCCAGGGAGGATGGCGGCACGCCCGGTTTTCTTCAAACCATTAAAACAGCGCTCTGTATCCACTTGAAGGAAGAAATGGGTGTTGACAAAATAAAACAACGCGAGAAGGAACTTGTCGCGATTGCATTTCCTGAGCTTCGGAAAATTCCTGAACTATACATTTTGGCGGATAATATTGAGGAGCGACTCGGCGTTATTTCATTCTATGTGACGGATATTCACTACAACCTCATCGTGAAGTTATTGAACGATCGATTCGGTATTCAGGTGCGCGGAGGGTGTTCCTGTGCCGGAACCTATGGCCACTATTTATTGCACGTGGATTATGATACATCCCGCAAAATCACAGAAAAAATTGATCATGGCGACCTCTCAGAAAAGCCTGGCTGGGTGCGAATGTCCATTCACCCAACAATGACCAATGAGGAAATGTATTATATTACAGATGCCATCAAACAAATAGTTGAAAATATCGACCAGTGGAAGGAGGACTATGAGTACCTTTCTTCGCGGAATGAGTTTGTGCACAAAGATTATCCTGATGATGGATCTGAGTCGATAGAGAACTGGTTCTCATTAACAGGGTATTGAGAAATATGTATGTTCAAAGAATGGTTACTGTTGATAAAATACTAATCCTCGTCTCATCATTTTGTTAACAATGATATGCCTTATAAAATTCTCTGAAGAACAATCGACAGTGCTATGCCAAGATTGAATAGCAGCGCGAGTAGTAAATGAATTTTAACGTTCAAGCCTGCCGCCTTTTTCAAAGCGTCCGTATTGGAGTACTCCTTTTTCAGCGATTTCAATATTTTTGGAAAAATGAAAATATACGGGAAAAGGGCAAGTAGAATTGGCCAGCCGGTATCGACAAAACAGACTGACAACAGAATAATATTGATGCACAATATAATTTGCACAATTGCGTATAGATAAAATGCCGCTTTATTTCCCTTTCGAGCAGCAATCCCCAGTTTGCCTGTTTTTTTATCCGCATCCAGATCGATCATCTGGCCAATTAACAAAATCGACATCGTACTGATGCCGGTAACCGGCATGGCTACTATTATCGTTGGGAGAAATCCCACGTTTTGGCTCACCGCGGCGACGAGAATTGCCATAGGACCAAATGCGAACCAGACCGCCAGTTCTCCCCAGCCTCGATAGGCAAGTTTTACCGGCGCGGCTGTGTAAAATTTACTGAAAAAGGCGGAAAGGATGAACAATGTCCAGAGGTGAAATAACAACTCCTGTCGAATGAGAAAGTTAAGCACAAGGGTGGCGATAAATGCGGCGATAAGTCCTGTTCGGGCCAGCCAATACATTTTGGGAAGCAGACCAGGGGAGTCCAGCAGGACGCCGGAACCACCGCTGAATTCATTGCGATGAACATTAATTTTATCCGTTCCCTGTTCTGTGTCGTAGATGTCATTATAGACATTGGTTGCAACATGCAGCCCAATTCCCATGATAAAAACAAAAATGAAATTTAGTATCAAAAAATCACCGGTAATCGTAACGGCAAGCAGAGTGCCAGCAACTATGGGGGAAATAATCGAGGATAAAAAAGGCGCTCTGATCATTTGGGTGATGGGTGTTTTTTTCATTCCTCGCTCCTGGTAAGTTTAAAATGAAAGTGAGTTATCTTTTCACCATGTTCAATAAACGATTCACATTACCTGCAACTTCAAAACCGGCATGTTTGCCTGAATCCGATAAAATAATTTTCTCCCGAGTATGCCCATGTTCCAATAATTCAATTTCAACACTTGAACTCAGGGATTCTGAAATCTGGTGATTCATACCATTCAGAGCCGGTGCCTGCAGATAACCCCCATCAGACATGGATGCTGATACTTTTAAGGTATGCTTTTTGTTCCGTGCAATCCACTCGACAATTTTATTCCCGAACTTTAAATCGACAAGCTTCGAGCGATTATAGGTTGTGAACCGGAAAAGCCTGCCATCGTGCCACAATCCCATGATAAAACCGGGAAAAGGCCGACGAATCCACGGGATGATCGCGATCGAAGCAGTTAAACTTGTGTGCTGCGATTTAAAATGGTTGGTCTGACACCAGATCCAGGCTTCCGGGAACGATTGCCCCCAGTCCTTTTCCGTGTAACCGAATCCACCCGAAAAATCTATTTTTCCGCTATTTACGTTCAATGTCCCGGAAATTGTATGATCGAGGCTGACAATGCCATGATAGCATTCCATGAAAGGCACCCAGGTATACCATCCCATAATGCCGGGCGAGATAAGTGTTTTTGGCCAGGGCGTCAGCTCTGAAAAATGGAGTGTGCCATTGATATTATATTCTTCCGTGTTTATATTTA
Organism: uncultured Cytophagia bacterium; assembly: GCA_964605145.1. Lineage (GTDB taxonomy): Bacteria > Zhuqueibacterota > Zhuqueibacteria > Thermofontimicrobiales > Thermofontimicrobiaceae > CAZSBG01. Next base: position 10,633 of record CAZSBG010000094.1, read on the forward strand.
AAGAAATTCGATTTGATGAGAAAAAATTATCACCAATTTGAATTTCAAATGAATTCTTTACCGATGTAAATTTTTCTGCCGGGAAAGAAATATAATGAGAGGAGTTCCGAATCCCGTCAAAAATTTGAATGAAGGCGTGGTTTTCGCTTTCATTTTGACTTTTAAAAATTCCCGGGATAATTGCATAGGCGTGATTTTGCGATGCATCAATTATTTTGAAATACCATCCTTCAAAATGACGGTCGTTGGCTTCGCCCTGATACCAGGCAGGATTCAGCTTCTTTTTGAATTCGGAAATCAATGAATGGACTGCCTTGTATAAAAAGTGAAATTACGATTTGGCCGGAATGGATAATGGTTCGGTATTTGTTAAAAATAATTCCACCGAAGGCGGTTTATCCATCGGTGGAATTATGAAGTTGAAAAATTCTATTTATTTTTCAAATATTTATCAAGCCAGGTCACAGTTTCCCACCAGACATGTAATACCGACTCGCGAGCACGGTAGCCATGGCTTTCATTGGGAAGCATAACAAGCCGTGCAGTGGCGCCATGTCCCTTCAACGCATTGTAATACCGCTTGCTTTGAATGGGAAATGTGCCGGAATTATTGTCTGCCTGCCCGTGAATGAGAAGTATGGGTTCATTGACTTTATCGGCATGCATGAACGGCGACATGGCATAGTATATTTCAGGCGCTTCCCAATATGTCCGCTCTTCAGACTGGAATCCGAATGGGGTCAAGGTCCGATTGTATGCGCCGCTTCTGGCAATTCCTGTACAAAACAGGTCCGAATGCGCCAGTAAATTTGCTGTCATAAATGCGCCGTAGGAGTGCCCGGCAATTGCAATGCGATCGGGATCGGCTACTCCGCGGTTCACAACTTCATCCACAGCCGCTTTGGCACTGGCGACCAGTTGCTTGACAAACGTATCGTTCGGTTCAGTTTTTCCCTGGCCAATGATGGGCATGGTCGGGCCATCGAGAACCGCATAGCCCTGGGTGAGTAGCAGCATTGGCGAACTGGAACCAATTCGCGTAAACTGATAAGGCGAACCCCTCATCTGCCCGGCAGCTTTTGCGCTTTTGAATTCCCTGGGATACGCCCAGATAATCATCGGAAGTGGTCCGTCTTCTTTTTTGTACCCGGATGGCAGGTAAAGAGTTGCGGTTAAATCAACACCATCATCGCGTTCATACCGAATGATTTCTTTTTGAATATTTTTCAATTGTGGGGTCGGATGAGGAAAGTGAGTCAATTGAATGATCGCTTCTTTTTTCAGGTCGTGGATGAAATAATTGGGCGGTTCTGTTTTAGACTCCCTCCGAATGATTAAACGCTGTCCTTTGTCATCGACAAGCGTTGAAACAGATTCATAATATGGCGATTTGGAATGCCAGATTCGTTCAGTTTTCCCGGTTTTCAGAGTCATTTCATCAAGGAATGGAATATTGCCCTGTGGCGAGGCTCCTCTGCCGGATAGAAATATTTTTTTTCCTCCATTAACCGTTTGCAGCACGTAGGCGCCAAACTGATTTTGTTTTAGAATGGGGCGACCGGGATCAGAATATCTGTCTTCATAGGAACGATCGATGAGAAGTTGCGGTGCTGTTTCGGGATTGTCCGGTTGAATGTGCCAGGTCTTGGTGCGTCGGGTTTTCCACCATGATTCCGTCACAAGCGCCAGCTTTCCGGTTCCCCAGGTGACGCCATTGAAGCGAAGCCCCAGCGAGGCGATTTCAATTGGAGTGTTCATGAATGGAGCTGCTAATATAAACACTTTGTCCCGAATTTCGGCTTCTGCTCGCGGATCGCCGCCATCGGCTGCTTCGACCCAGTACAACGTGGAGAGGGCGTCATTGCGCCAACTGAAATTGCGCGGTCCAATTTTTACGGCATCGAATCCTGTTGGCATTTCTTCGGATAATGAAATTTCAGCCACGATGTGGACAAGATTACCATCCATATCCAAAATTTCAACGCTCTTTGGGAATCGGTATGCGGGAACGAGATAGGAATACGGGCGATGAATTCTTTCAACCAGAAGATATTTGCCATTCGGAGATGGTTCAGCGCGTGAATAAATGCCGGCTTCGCCAAGCGGTGTGGCTTGACCGTCGATGGTTACTTTCATCAATTGAGATTTGACGTAATATTCAAACAATTTTTCATCGTAAGGATTTTTAAGCAAATCCTGATAGGTTCGGGCCGGCGCTTTTTTCCCTATGTTTTCCTGAATGACCGGACCAGCCGGAACAGAAGGTGGCTCAGGTACGGGGATTCGTGTTGAAGGAACTGTCATGCAAATGATCGTTTTGTTGTCCGAAACCCAGTAAAATGGGCCGCCATACGTATCGTTGAGGTGGTTGCTCAGAAGTTTTTTCGTTTTTCCTGATTTTACATCCGCGATCCACAATTCAATGCTGTTTTTTTTTGTCAGACTAAATGCTATCGATTTGGCGTCCGGCGACCAATCAATATTTCCAACGCGCCCATCTTTTGGCACATCAAGTTGAATTTCGGTGCCTTTTGAAATATTTTTCAGGGTTAGATCAGTATAGTATCGCGACCGACTTGGGCCATTTGTCCGGGGATTGATTCGAATGCCGGCGATCCGCAATTCAGGCTGCGACAGTTCTTCAATAGTCGGAAGATTCGGTCGTTCCATGATGAGCATCCATTTTTTATCAGGACTGATACTCACCGATGGTGTGGGTTGCCCATCAACAATGTCTATGATCGCTTTAGGCGGCAATTTGTAACCTGCTGATTTTTCGACCTGGGAGAACAGCGAGCCGGTGAAAATTAGTGTAAAAATCAAAAAAGCCAATATAAATTTGAGAGAAAAAGCCAATCGACCTGAAGAAAGATTTGAAAAACTCATCATCTAAATCTCCTTGTGTTTTGAAGGTGAGTAGTTAAATGATTCATGAATAGCGAGTTGTGCTGAGGTAGGGAAATTTTTATCTATAAAATTAATGTAACAAAATTTCAATTGAATGTCAAATAAAAAACTCCTGTAGAACTAAAAAGTGCCAAATATGCGATACTGCGGCTTGATATAATATTTTACAATTCTTGCACTATATTTTTCAGTGAAATCATTTGGCAGGGAAAAAAGGTGTGAAGCTTGGCATTCGCTTGGATCATATTTAATGTCTGTATTGGGTGCAATATGCATCGAATATATTCCAAAAAACTGCAAAATACTTCCGTTATGGCAATCAATAAATGTTTAAACGGATGGATAACATACTGTAAATTTATTAATAAAGCTCGCATAGCTGTTTTTAGTATGATAATTGTAATGAATTGTATCGAGAAGAGTATGCTTCGGGCAAATGCCTTTCAATGAAGAAATGACGGATGAATGTGCTTCAGAGGTGATTGATCATTTTTAAAAAATTAATAGTCATTTCGTTTTATTGTTCCAAACGCAAATTTCCATAGGATATTTCTATTCGAAGCCCTATAAACCGCTCAAGCATAAAAATTCAAGTAATCCTTTAGAAAATGTATCTGGCGACAGGAGGATCGAAAAGATTTAAATGACGGAGAACAAAACGTGGGATAAAAAATATAGTGAAAAATTATTGAGAGAAATCGGAATAAGACAAGGGCATGTGGTTTTAGACTTTGGTTGCCGGACCGGAAATTATACCATCCCGATTGCAAGGATAATTGGGAATGAAGGTTGTGTATTTGCTCTGGACACTGATCGTGAATCACTGGATAAGTTGATGCAGAAGGCTGTTATAAATCATTTGGCAAACATTAAACGAATAGCTGCCCGGGAAAAGATCAAAATTCCTCTGAAAGATGAAACGGTTGATGTTGTATTGTTATATGATGTGATACATCTTGTTCAGGATCGAGAGAGATTGTATTCAGAAGTTCATCGGATATCAAAAAGCAACGCATTGATTTCAGTTCTTCCCAAGCATTTCAAAGAATACATGAATATGAATTTAACGGAAATAAGACAGGAAATGGAAAGGTTTTTCAAGTTTGAAACAATATTTTTTAAAACGATAAATCATGATGATAAACTTCAGCGAGGGCATATCTTTAATTTCAGAAAAGTCAAAATGGAGGACTAAAAATTGAAAAATAATGTCAAAATTGGAATCATTATCTGTGACAGATATCGTTCTTGTGCAGGTGGCAAATGTTTAAGGGCTATGAGAAATCGGGAAGGTGCATTCGATATTTACAAAAATCAGGATGTTGACTTGGTTGGCTACACCACTTGCGATGGTTGTCCCGGCGGCAATGTAGAGTATGCTCCTGAGGAGATGATTAAAAACGGAGCTGAAGTGATCCATCTCGCCACAGGACTGGTGGTCGGTTACCCACCCTGTCCATCAATCGCATATTTTCGCGACTTCATTGAAACGCAATATAATGTTAAGGTGATTGTCGGTACGCATCCGATCCCCCAAAAGTATCTTGATATGCATGAGAAGCTAAGAACATGGGAATCCCATGAATGGGAACAGTTAATCAGGCCGACAATCGCTGATGAAGAGCTGCGCCTTGCATATGATTGATGGAACTGATGTCAGCAAAGGATGAATAAAAGAGGAGATAAACAGGGCTGAGAATCTACGCCGATCAAACAGAGTAAAGCAAATCCCCAAATCAGCCATCCACGAAATGACGCGGCTATCCAGGCAGATAGAGGACGTGGCGTTTTTATCCTGGGCAAAACCGACCGCTGGTGCTCCAAAGCATATTCGGGAGGCTGCTGTTGAAGCGATCAAAAGTGGATTGGTGGACGGATATTTAGAAAGCGCAGGTTTACTGGGGTTGCGAAAGGAGATTGCCAAAAAACTTAAACGGGATAATCTTATCGATGCCAATCCTGCGCAAATTTTGGTGACAGTGGGTGCCATTGAGGGAATTGGATCTGCAGTCCTGGCGGTGATCGATCCTGGCGATGAAGTGATTTTACCGTCCCCCAGGTATTCGACGCATATTAACCAGGTTATGCTGGCTTCCGGAAAACCTGTCTTTGCCCCGACCATTGAAAACCAGGGATTTGCCCTGGATATCGAAGCCATCAAAAAAGCGATTACGCCAAAAACCAAAGCCATACTTGAATTTTAAAATCATTTCACACTACAGCAATCGGAAACGATCAAAAATATTGGTTGTTTTTGGACTTCATTGTGTTATATTAATTTGATAGGGATTGGAAATTTCATTCATTTTTTAAATATGTGGGTTGTTTTTAATGAGTTAAAACCATATTGCTGATATTTCCCGACGCGGTGAAGATGCAAAAAATAATACAAGATGACCGTTTCATCTATAATTATTTTGCACAAAACTGCAAAATATGATGGACAAGAACATAGAAAACAAGAATATGTTCACCGTAATTATGTGATGTTATTTTTTGCAGCTACCGGCGGATTGCTCGGCATGGTCGCTGCTGCTGGAAATCGAACGTGGATCAGTATCGCCGTGGTTCTCTTTTTTATCATGGCGGCCTTGGCTGGTATTCAACGTAGAGTTACTGGAATGTAATGAGAGAATGATTTCATATAATCAAAAAAAGGATCTTCAATGAAAACTATCGGCATGCTCGGAGGTATGAGCTGGGAATCGACGGTCAGTTATTACAAAGCGCTAAATGAAGGCATTAAACGCGCACTTGGCGGACTACACTCTGCAAAAATATGTTTATACAGTGTCGATTTTGAACCCATTGAAAAGTTGCAGCATCAGGGATTGTGGGGTGAAACAGCGGATATTCTGGCAAAGGCCGCAAAATCGGTTGAGTCGGCCGGCGCTGATTTCCTGTTGATCTGCACGAACACCATGCACAAAGTGGCACCGGAAATCGGAGGAGCAATAACCATTCCCATTTTACATATTGCAGACGCAACAGCCAGGCAGCTACGTGCGAAAAATGTTCAAAAAACCGGTTTACTGGGAACCCGGTTTACCATGGAACAGGATTTTTATAAGGGTCGCTTGATCGATAATTTCGGTATTGACGTAATTATCCCTGAAGAAGAGCAACGAAGGGGCGTGCATACTATTATCTACAATGAACTATGCCTTGGGATTGTCAGGGATGAATCGAGAAAAAGGTATCTGGAAATTATCAATGAACTTTTTGAGCAGGGAGCAGAAGCTGTAATTCTCGGCTGCACGGAGATTTCGCTTCTCGTCGATCAAAGCCATACATCTGTTCCGCTCTACGACACAACAGAAATTCATGCCGCCGAAGCTGTGAAAGTCGCGTTGGGAACATCCGAAATTTGAGTAAATTCATTTTCATCAACCATGCAGCATTGGCTCTAATCTATTCATTTCATTAAATTTCATTAAAAAAACACTTGCTTTTTTTTTCGATAAAGCGTTAAATTAATTTTAATACATCTCCCAATACTCGTTTTAGTCTCATTGTGTTGTTTCCTCAGCGTTTTATCCACTCTTCATTCCCGATCTGAATTGGGGGTGTAGAATATTTTACAATCGACACAAGCCATGCTGTTTTGAGGTTTCAGTTACATAATGCGTGTTCATGATGCAAGGAAGCAGGATTCACTGCATGGTATTCTCGCTGGTATTTTATGATAAAAACGACGTTAAAATATTATTTGGATGCGTGAAGTTTAAATCACGTTAAATTCCAGTTATTCAATAATGAACGAGGGTAATATGAAGAAAATATTATCCATTGATGGCGGGGGAATTCGAGGTATAATCCCGGCGCTTGTTCTTGTCTGGCTTGAAGAAAAAACTGAAAAAAACATGGCCTATGTGTTTGATCTGGTAGCCGGAACATCCACAGGAGGCATTCTCGCACTTGGATTATGCCTGGATGACGGGCATTGCAACCCGCTATTCACAGCGCAGGATTTAGCCGATCTGTACGAACAGCGAGGAAACGAAATATTTTCAAGATCATTGTGGGATGGAATTACGTCGGTTGGTTCGTATGCCGATGAGAAATATCCTCACGAGAATATCGAACGTATTCTGGAAGAATATTTCGGCAACGAACCATTGGCCGCTGCATTGACCAAGGTATTGATAACAAGCTATGATATCCAGAACAGATTGCCTCACTTTTTCAAAAGCTGGCGAGACGAATGGAAAACCGTTGAGATGCGTCACGTGGCAAGAGCCACATCAGCGGCGCCAACTTACTTTGAACCGGCGTTGATTCCTATCAGCGGCAGTATCCGCGCACTGGTTGATGGCGGCGTTTTTGTCAACAATCAGGCCATGTCCGCTTATGCGGAGGCCAAAAAAATATTTTTCGAAGACGATGATATCTTTGTCGTCTCGATTGGAACAGGCGAGATGACGCGTCCAATTCCGTATTCGAAAGCAAAAGATTGGGGAAAAGCCGGCTGGATGCAACCGATATTGAGTTGCATGTTCGATGGTGTCTGCGATGCGGTGAATTATCAACTTCGGCAGATTCTGGGGAATAAATATGTGAGACTTCAAACAAGTCTCTCCATTGCGTCTGATGACATGGATGATGCAACGCAAGGCAATATCGAAAATCTCAAGACTGAAGTTCAGAAACTCATTTAGGCATACGTGCAAGATTTGAATCGCATCGTTGAGTTGATCGATGTCGGCTAAGCCATTGAAAATGTTCACCTGAATGTCTCACTTGAACGAAACGAATAATGAAGTGACGTCCAAAACAGAAACGACTTCTCCTGGGAAACATGATACAATATGTTTATCAATAATTTAGTCGCGGCTCCGAACAAATGAATTTTAACCGATGGAAATACCATGTCAATTAAAAATTTAGTGATTCCCGAACGCAGTCGTGATATTGGCGACTTTTTAGTGGGACGATTCCTGCCTTTCCGTCAAAAAAGAACAGTGGGCCCGTTCATTTTCCTCGACCGGATGGGACCATCGAAATTGGGGCCTGAGCACTACCTAAATGTAAATCAGCATCCACACATCGGATTATCAACGCTAACGTACTTGCTTGAAGGAGAAATAGTTCATCGCGACAATCTGGGCACAGTCCAGCGAATATCACCCGGTTCAGTTAATTTGCTGACAGCCGGCAGGGGAGTGACCCATACCGAACGAACGCCTGAGGATATGCGAACGAAAACATTCATTTTAAACGGGTATCAGATATGGATAGCGCTGCCCAGGGAACAGGAGGATATGGAACCCCGTTTCCACCATTCGAATCATGCTGACACAGGCTTGGTGAAATTTTTATATGGAGATTTATAGAAATATTTGAAAAGCTGCGCCCTGAACCGACTCCATAAAAATATTTCGAATAAACTACGAGAGTATTGCGATGTAGTTTGCATTAATACAGCCTCATCTATTAATGAATGCAGGCTTGAGACTTCGTTCAGCAAAATATTTTTCTAAAAAGTGTAGGTGTTGAAAGAAAAGAAAGATTTTACTGTGAATTTGCTTGCAAAACACGGGGAAATGTATTAACTTAAAATACGTCAACAAATTTTCATTCGGCCTGTATGGCTTGTTCCAAAGGATATTGGCGACACGATAGCAACCGGCAATCCGGAAGATTATTCGGTTCAGACCAATTAAATTAGATTCAATCCGGTATCTCGAATGTATCCAATTTACGTCACTTAAACCGAGTAGAATAGTGAAACCCCAGCGTGGCAAAGCCGCACATAATAATGCTTGATGACCGATCATATATAATTCTTTTGCACAAATTTGCGAAAGTTACTGGGTAATAGCATAGAGACCACATCCCTGCATTAAATCGCCAAACCAAAAGTAGGAGGCATGATAATGAAAGATGAGAACTCAATTCAAAGACGGAAATTCTTAAAAATATCGTCAGCGGCAGTGCTTGCCGGATTGACCGGTAAACTGCAAGGCAGTCCGCAGAAGGAAGGTTTATCGACAGTTGAAGAAGCAGCGCAAAAAGTGGGAAAGCTGCCACGCCGAAAACTGGGATACAGCCAAAGAGAGGTTTCAATTCTGATTGGAGCCGGTGATATGTCACCGCTTGTGACCGAGGCGGCAGAACGTTGCGGCGTAAACTACTGGCATAAGGCGAATCGGTGGATGAGAAGCGGCGCGCCAGAAATCATTACCAGGAACAGGGACGCGCATTATTGTCAGGTAACAGTCGATCGAGTCGGCGGAAACCATTATCGCGGTCATTTCGATGAGGATGAACACTACAGTTATGTAAAGGAAGCGGTGAAAAAAACCGGACTCGGTTACTTTGATGATATGCAACTCCATTACGGCTATCACAATACTCAGGAATTAAAAAAAGACAGAAGCTTCATCCGAGCGTTTGACCGATTGAAAAACGAGGGACTGGTCAAACATCTGTGCCTTTCACAGCATAGCTATGAAGGCAGCTCCAGGTTAGAAAATGGTCAGAGCGCTGCAGAAGTTCTCACAGCGGTTGTGGAGGATGGCCATTACGAAAATGCCCAGTTTATTTATTCCTATGGCGGCGATCCGGAAATGGACAAATTCATGGAATTCGCGCAGAAAAAGAATTTTGGCACTATTGCCATGAAGACGGCACGCGGAATTGGACGAATGAAACAGGATGAGACCTTCATGGATAAACTGCCGAAGAACGCTTCTCCCCACAATGCACTGGTGCGGTGGCTCACGACAAAAACACAGCTCGATGCCGTGGTTATCCGCGTCCGAAATCTGGATGAGTTTGTAGAGACATTCTCCGGCGCAGGCAAGGATTTGCGCGCGCATGATTTGCGGACAATCGACATCATGACTGCCGAAGCAAACAAAACAGCCTGTCGTTTGTGCGGGAGTTGTCAGCCCGGATGTCCGCAACAAATTCCCATATCGGATATTCTGCGTTTCGAACGATATGCGATGGACGATTACGACTGGAACAAGGCGAATAAACTCTATGTAGAGCTTCCGATAAAAGGGGACAAGTGTATCCAGTGCAGAACGTGCGTGCAGTCCTGTCCATTGAATCTGGGGATTCCTGAAAAAATAGCAAGAGCGCATGTTTTGCTGGGTTAGAATACTGTTCCAGGGAATTATCTGTTTCATTTACCATTCTAAAAGAGAAATATTTCTAACCTCGATTATTCACATTATATTGCTAAAGGTATCGAGATAACCTGAATGGTGCTGAATTTAGAGAGTAGTACATTTTTACGTCTAAAACTGAGTTTTAAATTGATTGATAATTCAATTTGATAATAATCAATTAATTGAATCAATTTTATTATAATTACATGAATAATTCAGGCTAACAAGATTCATTAAAAATCTTTATTGACATTACTGTCTCAGATTGGAAGTTGACGAATAATAAATGCTTCATCACTCAAAAAAATCGGTTTCAGGAAAGAAAGTATTTGGAGGAGAATGAACTGGAAACGCTGAATAATCACCTCGGATCAAAAAGTTATTCTGCCTATATTTGTTTTGTCGCTTCTCTTGGTGGCCTGTTGTTCGGATTCGATACGGCTGTTATTTCAGGAACGATTGGTCTTGTTGAAGTACAATTTGCGTTGAGCAAGTTAAAACTGGGCTGGTTTGGGAGTTCCGCGCTCGTAGGGAGTATCATCGGGGCTATGATTGCCGGGTCTCTCAGCGATCGATTCGGCCGCCGGCCCATACTGATTTTGTCAGGCGCCCTGTTTTTTATTTCAGCTTTCGGGTCCACAGTTCCACCCACATTCACTATACTTATTATCGCGCGCCTCATTGGCGGAGTGGGTGTCGGCATGGCATCTGTTCTGGCTCCGCTTTTCATTTCAGAATTTTCACCGCCTAAAATTCGGGGCAGGCTCGTTGCATTGTATCAATTATCAATCGTCATCGGCATATTATCCGCATATTTTACAAATTCGCTTTTATTGAATTTATCTCAAACGATATCGACTGGCATGAGTCCCGAAATATTGAACAAAGTGCTGGTGAGCGAGGTGTGGCGCGGTATGTTTGGCGCGGAGATGTTTCCGGCTATTTTATTTTTCACACTGCTATTTTTTGTTCCGGAAAGCCCGCGCTGGTTGATTAAGGCAGGAAAGGAACAGGAAGGATTTAATATCCTTTCCAAAATTAGTGGTAAAGAAATTGCAAATATTGAACTGAAGGAGATTAAAAGCGCCCTGTCTGAAGAGGAGGGAACCATTTCGGAATTGGTGAAACCCGGATTACGATTGGCTCTGATCGTCGGTGTTGGACTCTCATTTTTTGGGCAATTAACCGGGGTAAATATCATTGTATATTATGGTCCCACCATTCTTGAAAATGCCGGATTCATGCTCGACAGCGCATTGCAATTTCAGGTTGCCATCGGTATAATCAATTTTATTTTCACAATCATAGCGCTGTGGAAAATAGACAAATGGGGGCGTCGACCCCTGCTTATTGGCGGAATGGCGGCGACCTGCGTTTCATTATTTATTATTGCAATGCAATTTACGTTTGGTGTTACATCAGGCTTATGGATCGTTGCGATGCTATGCATTTATATGGCCAGTCTGGCGCTTTCAATAAATGCAGTGATCTGGGTGTTAATTGGAGAAATTTTCCCCAACCGAATTCGGGGAAGAGCCATGTCCATTGCTACGTTTGCAAACTGGGGGACAAATTTCGTCACCGCTTTCATTTTTCCCTGGTATGTGGCTACTATCGGAATGAATGCAGGATTTTTTACATTCGCCTCGACCTGTTTAATCGCAACGCTTTTTTTCTATCGATTTGTCCCTGAAACAAAAGGGAAAAGCCTGGAAGAAATTGAGCGTTACTGGAAGAAAGCTTAGTTGAATGATGGCTGCAATTAATATTATTCTATCGGTGACAAAATTATCAACCTGTAATATTTTTATATCAAACAACTCAAAATTATGAATACTGGTATTTTTGATCTGTTAGGTGCAGGTTTTATTGGAGCATTGATCGTTAAACTGCTGGATTACGCTTATCGCGAGTACAGCCTGAAAACCCAGGAAAGAAAATCTGCGAAAAAATTGATCGACAAAAATTTGGACCCAATTCTCAAAGCTTCCGATGAATTGGTTGGAAAGATAAGGTCGCTTGCCCAAGCCGATTTCCAGGAAATTATTAATGCACCAAAACCCTCCCGAAATGACTTCGAAAAATGGTTTCCATTGCTGGATGTCATGTATTTATTCGCTCATTTTTGGTCTCGAATCCAAATACTGCGATTGGAAGGATTGTTTGCAAATTTGGGCTCCGATAAAAGGGGGCACAAGTTACTGGCATTTTTTAGCGCAATTGAGAGTTCAAAAACAGCGCTCGTAGGCAGAGCATGGCAAAGAGGAATTGGTGACTCCCTGATAAAGCAGGTCGGGAATGAGCATTACGCTTGTTCATTTGCTGAATTTGCCAAACAATTTTTATCCGATAATGAATTCAACAGGTGGTTTACGCCTTTGTTGGCAATTATTTCCGATTTGAACAATACGTCGAAACGACAGCTATTGCTGGTCTATTGTGCTATTATCCATGCGATGATCGATACGCTGGATGAAAATCATGTTATTACAAGCAAAAAACCTGGGTGGCCAAATAAATTATCCAAAAAAAGCAGAAGAGATATGAAGTACAGATTGTTTAAAATATATTTGCCATTTGTGAAAAATCCGGATCGTTACACCGAAAGCGATTGATATGGTGATAAAAAAAGAAAAGCGCCCGCAGGATATTTACTCCAAAGAGTCATTGATCCGTTGGGCGCATTTGAGTCTTCATTTTCTACTTTAATTTAATGTAATTTAATTTAAAAATCAAGTGTTTTTTTAATTTATTGCTTCTATTTGATGATCTTTAAGTATCTGTTATTTAATAAAATAAAATTCAGTGATCTAAAAAGAAATTTGGTGACTATTTTGTGAATACTTTTTCTTGATCGAACGACATCAGAATGGCTTTCAATTACGGAAATATAAACGTTCATTCCGGTAAGATAGATTTTTTGAGCAATAATAAATTGATGCCACTTTTTACCCTGAATTATTCATGTAATTATAATAAAATTGATTCAATTAATTGATTATTATCA
>CAZSBG010000095.1:0-23442 GCA_964605145.1 uncultured Cytophagia bacterium
TGACGACTGAAAAATATCTCCTTCTTTTTTGAAGGGTGCGGAATGTAAAATTAAACATCTCGGGGCTTTAACTTTAAATAGAAAGGAGTTACTTGGCTTTTTTCAGTGGACCAAAATCAAGAAAATCCTCGGGATTTTGGGATTCTCCGTCTTTCCTGATTTCGAAATGAAGATGCGGGCCGGTGGATTTCCCTGTGTTGCCGACGCGGGCGATGACGTCGCCAGCTTTCACAGTGTGTCCCTCCTGCACTATCAATTCATCCAAATGAGAATAAAATGTCTCGAATCCATTTTCGTGTTGAATGATGATATATTTTCCGGGACCTGTATTTTCAGTGGTCATCTCGGAAACCGCAGTTGTCACTTTGCCACTGGCAGCGGCGTAAACATCGGTGCCTTTAGGTGCGGCCATATCGATTCCCTTGTGGAATGCTTCCTTTTTGGTGAACGGATTAATCCATTTTCCGAACGGCGCCGTGACCTTTCCCTGTTTAATCGGCAGATCGAAATTTAACTTTTCATCTTCATTTATTGGCGACAGATTTTCCGCTGCCAGCGCCAGGCCGCTGTTAATGTCCTGCTTCTGCAAGACATTCCCGGCCATGGGCAGCAGAAAAATTCCGACCAGAATAAATGTGCTGTATAAAAGTAACGATTGGTATTTTCCCATAAACGAGTCTCCTCTTAAATTGTTAATCCGGTAAATCAATTTTTTACGTTGGCTGCCAAATCCCGGCAGCACTTTTATCTCTTCAGCGCTAAAAAGATTCAATTTTAAGATAGCCATAATGCCGTTCCCGTAATTGGCGCGGGATATTTTTTTCCTGGCCAGAACGCGGCTGTCGCAATCGCATTCTCGGGACAGGTTGATTTGGCTGTTCAGGAACCAGGCCATTGGATTGAAAAAGTAGACAATTTGCAAAAGGCTCAGCAGCTTCATCCACAAATTATCCCACCGTTTGATGTGGCCCATTTCGTGAGCGATAATCGGTTCGATTAAAAACTGGTTTCGCGATTCGATGGCCTTTTTGGGGATGAAAATGACCGGCTTCCAGATTCCTGATGTGAACGGCGACAAATAGAGATCGGAACAAACCAGTTTTACATGTCGCCGGATGCCGAACAGGCCGCGCCATTTTTCAATGAATTCTAAAATACCTTCGTTTTGAACCGGAAGCGATTGTCTCACAATGGCCTGAAAGCCCTGGAGCTTTTTGAAGTAGATGAACAGAAAAGCCGAAGCTCCGAAACACCAGCCCAGAAAAAGCAGAGCTAAAATTGTATCGTGTTTTGAAATTTCAAAAGACGGGATATTTAGCGACGTTTTCGAAGCTATGTCGCCTTCGTTTCCGTTTCCATTCCACAGGCCTTCTGAAATAGCGATTCCCTGTTTATTGTCCTCTCCGAAAAAGTCAAACCAGTGAACCAGCCGTTCGAAAACCGGCATGTGGCCTAATAAATTGCGAGAGCTGAGTGGATGCGACAGATTAGGCGGAAGGACGAGGCGTATCATAATTAGCAGCCACAACGCATATCTCCAGCGTGGCGATTTTATTTTGAATATTTTAATCAGCGCTCCGACCAGCAAAAAGATGATGCCGGCATAAATCGAATTTTGCCAGAATAAAGGAATGACAACTTTCGCGGCTTGAATGAAATAGTGTAATATTTCGAAAATCATTTCTTTCCCTCGTCAGCATTCTTCAAAAGAGCGTGCAATTCTTCTATTTCGTCCGGTGAGAGCGCTTTGCTTCTGGCAAACAGCGAAACAACCGAGCCCACGTCCATTTCCAGCACGCGGTCCGCGAAGAACTGCACCATACGCGCCAATCCGGCCGGACGCGTGATGAGAGGCTTGTACAAAAACACGCCATGAAAATTCTCGCGCTCCAATAGATTTTTCGCGGCCATTCTATCCATCATGGTTTTGGTGGTGGTATATGCCCAGCTATACGTTGCTTCAAGCTGATCGTGGACTTCTCGGACGCTGAGCCTGCCGGACTTCCACAGAATTCGAAGAATATCGTACTCCGCTTTGGAAAGATCAATCAATGATTTTTGTGTTTGCATATTTTCTGTTCCTGAAATATTGTTAAGAAATCACCGAGCTGCTACAATGTAGTAGTTGTGCGAAATATAAATAAATTGATTTTAAAAGTCAAGTACTTTTTTCAAAATTGGGAAAAAATTAGATCGAACAGAAAGTTTGCTTGGGAGCGCTTCCAGCAAAGAACTCTAAGATAGAAGGGTTGGCTATTTGTAAAAAATGATAATTTGTTCACCCACAATGAATTTAATACCTGCGGCAGGGAAACGCTTATAGGTATTGCATTTTCGGACGCAGCCGCGGGAGTGCGATCTGCGTCCTGCGTATTGAAAAAATGAGATTGGATTCCATGTGAGCGGTATTTCAGTTTTTATAGCGAATAGTTACAATTTGAGCTGATAACTGATTGTTGAAAATTATTTCAAATACACCAAAAATTAAGTACCCTGTTTTAAAGGGAGTGAAGTCCTGTTTCATTTTGATTTGTGATAACAATACTGCGTTCGACAACTGAATTGATCTTGTTCGGCGGCACGGGCAAAGTCGTTTCGCTCACCACCATCTCGCTGAAGCAGACTTTTTGAACCCAACCCGATTTCAGGTTTTTGTAAATATCGCACTGGTAATTCGAACCGCCAACAGTGACCACTTTGAAATTTTCGCTCATTTTCATTATCATTTTAAATGAGCTTTCGCCGGAATCGACGCCAAACAAAGCGCATTCTTGATTGTTCACCAGACTGAGACCATTGAATTGGAGCGTGATTTCTCCATTTTTGAAAAATGAGCCTTCCGCAATATTCTCCCCTAAATGCGTGGGCGGCTGGGAATTCGCCGAAGCGTGAATTATTTTTTGCCCGATTTTTTTAAGGTGCTGAATTCCCTTACCTTCGATGGTAGGCTCTGTGAATACATTGCAGAACGCGTGAAAATCGATGAAGCAATTGTAGACATGATACGAATAATCCTGCCGAAGCGGCTCACCGCGCTCATCCTTCAAATTGTTGAATTTTTGATGATCGATTCCAAAAACCTGGCCGGTGCTGTCGAGGCCGGGATTGAATCCGTAGGTCCAGTTCGTCAATTCCGGGATGGCCACTTCCAGCGAATCCCCGTATTGAATTTTGAAGCTGAGGCAGGTGTATTCATCGAATTGTTTTTTGGCGATACCGGCAGGTACGGCTTTGAGCTTCAGCTTAAGCTTAAGTGTTTCGGCTTTTTTCCCATCCGGAGCGAATGAATTCATGATCGATTCCATGGTGAAATACTGAATTTTCTGAGCCGGTTTTTCTGAGAAATCGAACTCCTTTTCCAGCATCGCCTTCATGTTTGCCTGGCTAAAAAGCAGGACTGGAAAGAGAAACACGACCAAACAAATGATATAAAGTGATTTCATTTTATTATCCTCCAGATTTGATAAAGCAATCCATAAAGGGATTGCACTCAATAGCTATGTTTTATCTTTTTGACTCTGCACAATCTGCTCCAATTGATCCAGGTAATTTTTGAACGCGTCCCTGCCTTTGTCAGTGATGGCGCAAATGGTCTGCGGCTTTTTTCCTTTGAATGTCTTTTCAATGGTGATAATTCCGGCAGATTCCAGTTTGGTCAAATGCGTGCTTAGGTTGCCATCCGTGACTCCAATGGAGTCTTTCAAAAATGTGAAGTTCGCATTTTCGATGGTGATCAAAATCGACAAAATCGCCAGTCGCGTTGGAGCATGTATGATGGGATCCAATTGAAGAATTTGATTTTGGTCCATTTTATTTGCTCCCGTTTTTGTACTGCCTGTTTATAATGAAGCCGGGGACTATCCATCCCACAATAATAGTGGCGATTAAAATGACAAAACTGAACGGTCCTTTAATCAGGGCCAATAATACCGCACCGATCCACCAGGCTGAGCTGAGCCACAAAATTGACCGCATTTCATAAATCACGCCGGTCACGAAAACAGCAATTCCCAGAATAAGCGACGCAAGAACGCCCAATGCGCTAAATGGATACACGTTCAAAAATGGGAAAAGGAATGTAATCAGAATCAGGGTAAGTCCGCAAATGACCCACAAATTTAAAACCACAGTTTTGGGATAGGACTTCACTTTTTCGGATTTATCCGTTTTTTTCACCACCAAAAATCCGACAAAACCGTTCATAATGGTCAGGATAATCATGGCCGGCAGGATCCATCGGTTCATTTGAAAATATTCCAACAGGCCGATGCACAGAACAAAGAGCACTGTAGCGATGCCCATAAAAATGAACAGATGACCGGACTCAGCCGTTTCTTTTTTGGTTTTTTCAATCATTTGTTTGATAATTGAAATTTCCTGAGCAGCTTGATTTTGGTTCATGACTACCTCCTAAAAAGTAATTGTAAATATAAAGTTCTTTGTATTACAAAGTTAATATATAAAATTTTTCCCACTTTGTCAAGCGTTTTTTTAAATTTTTTATTTTGGATTTGAAGATAAGTTAGAAGCATTTTTCAGAGAAAAACAGGGCCCACGGAACACGCCAAGGGACACGAAAAAATATTATTTTGTAGTTCCGTGTATTCCGCGGGTAATTTTTTTGATGAAATATTTAATCAAACAGGAAGTCGCCATTTTTGTAAATGAGTTTGCCATCGGCAAAAATTTGACCGCCGTCGCTCATGTCTTTGAGCATATCCCAGTGCAGGGCCGACATATTTTTGCTGCCGCTGCTTGGAATTCCGCGTCCAATGGCAAGGTGAACGGTGTGCCCCATCTTTTCATCGAACAGCATATTTTTGGTGAAGCGGGTAATATTTTTATTGGTGCCAATGGCGATTTCGCCGAGGTAACCGGCGCCTTCATCGGTTTCGAGTAATTTTCTGAGCAAGGCTTCTCCTTTGGCAGCGCGTGCCTCAACAACCTTCCCTTTTTCGAAGCGGAGGAAAATATCTTCCACTTCTTCACCCTGGTAAATTCCGGGATAGGTGAAGCGAATCGTTCCTTCCACCGAATCTTCGATGGGTCCTGTGAATACTTCGCCGTCCGGGAAATTATTTTTGCCATCGCAATTGATCCATTTTCGGCCTTGACAACGGAAAGATAAATCCGTATCTTTTCCGACATAACGCATCTGCTTCACGCTGTTCAATCGGTCACATATTTTTTGCTGATTTTTGGAGAAGTTTCTCCAGAATTCGATTGGATTTTCTTCGTTAATATGCATAGATGAAAATACAAACTCCGCGTATTCGTCTAATGACATGTGCGCTTCCTGGGCCAGCGCCGGCGATGGACTGGCGGTTCCAACCCAGCGAAGCTCTCCTTTGCCCCAGCGTCCGAAAATTGTTTCGGAAATGGGTTTTTGGGCTAAAAGGCGCTGTTTCTTTTTTTCAGCATCGATGGATGTGAGCGCATGAGGATTCATGTCCGGGAAAATAGCGATGAGCGCATCAACATTCTCTGTTTCGTGGAGCCGAAAGGGATCGGTGAATTCAAGCTGGAAGCCTTTCGCGGATTTAAAAAAAATGTAATCCATGTCTTCAAAAACCATGCGCAGGCCTGGATGCCCGCCAGCCAATAATACTTTCTGAAATATTTCTTTCAAGAGCGGCTCAGAATAGGTCGACCCTGAAATGGATATTTTTTCAGTCTCTTTCACTTCAATGGAATAATGCACCAACAAATGCGCGAGTTTTGCTAATCGTTGATCAGATTTCATGTGGTACTCCAATTTTTTGTTTCTATTATGATACCAAATTTTTTAATAAAAATCAATAAACAAAAATGAAAGATTTTGGCCACGGATGAGCACGGATCGAACACGGATTTCACTACCGGACACTTTTCAAATTATGTTCAGTAGAGCTGTCATTCCCGCAGGTTTTTGGCGGGAATCTCATAAAATTTTGTCAAATGGATGCCCGATAGAAACCCAGTCTGTCATCCTTTATAAATTTAATGGAAGCTGGACATGGCATTCGGGCAAGACAATTCTATAAAAAATATCGTTTTGTAAAAAGTGTCCGGCGGCAAGACACGGATAAAAGAAAAAAATTAAAAAAAATAAAAATTAAAAAATTGAACCTTTTTTGAGGTCATCCGTCTATGTTTATGAAACGGGAAGATTGGAGGATTGAATGCCCCCGGCAGATGCCGAACTGATTCGACGAATTGGCCAAAACGATCACGCTGCGTTCGACGTGCTTTTTCATCGGTACAAAGATCATGTGTATCGGTTCGTTTTCTATTTGACAGAAAACCGAACCGAGGCCAATGATCTTTTTCAGGAGACGTGGCTTCGGGTCGTTCGCCATCTTCCGAAGAGTTCAGCCATCCGCGATTTCAAGGCGTGGATTTTCACTATCGCAATCAATCTTTATCGGGATGAAATTCGAATAAAGCAGTTTCGCCGGATGTTCTTTTTGGAGAGATCGGCGAAAAGTGAATCTTACGGCGATGAGTTGAGCCAGCTTGATTTTGGTTCTGCAGCAACAATCGAAGATGAGTCAAATCGCGTGGATATTTCATTGGCGCTCATTAGGGCTTTGAGAGAATTGCCTGTGAAGCAGCGTCGTGTGTTTGTCCTCAAAGAAGTGGAAGGTTTCAAACATGAAGAAATTGGTGAAATATTAGGCGTGCCGGTCGGTACAGTGAAATCGATGCTCCACCGGGCAGTGAAGTTTTTGCAAATCGAATTAAAAGATTTTAGGCATGCGAAATAATCCAGTTTGAGGAAAAAACAATGAAGTGCAAGCAGATTGAAAAAGCAATCATTGATTCATTTGAAGAAAAGGGCGTTATTGCGTTGAGCGATGAAATCAAAAATCATATCGAACAATGTGAGGACTGCGCCGGATTCATAAAAAATTACCAGCATTCGAAAACGCATTTCGAAGTGCTTCCTCAACCAAAGCCGTCGGAATCCCTCGTTGAAACCACATTGGCAGTCTGCTACGAAGAACTGGCTATGGCTGAAAAAGTGGCTGCACCGCCCCAGCAAAAATTAAAAACTCCATTGTTCATCTGGGTTATGTTTGTTTTTTCGATTGTAATGACTATTCTCTGGGCCATACCTGTTCTAAATGATTATGCAAATGATCAGGTCGTTACGAACAACCTGGTCTGGCTTTCTGTAATTGTAATTCAAAATGTGTTAATGCTTTTTTTCTCACCTGTGCTATTGCGGCGTTTTCGGATGGACGTATCAGAATTCAAAGTGATTTGAAAATAAAATTTAAACGGAGGTTTCAGATGGCGACATCAACTGCAAAAACAATGGCGCTTATTGCCCTGGCCGTCATTTTGATATTTATGTTAATTGGCACGGCGCCTTTTTTCATCGGTGCAGTTCCGTATTTTTTACGTTCGAATCTCATGTCGTTAATGCATGAAGAATTTGTCTTGCATCCCGGTTACATGGCATCTCGGTTGATTTTTTACCTGCCATTTATTCTCATGCTCGTTTTCAGTCTGGTGATCATCATCTGGGTGTACCGCGACGCCGAGAAAAAAGGAATGAACGGCGTGCTCTGGGCGTTGCTGGTGTTTGTGGGCAATGTTGTCGGGCTGCTCATTTACCTCATTGTCAGGAACGATGAACAGCCGCGGGCAGTCGCTGCCGGGAGAAAGGAGCCATGTCCCTCGTGCGGAGCTATGGTCGCGCAGAGCTTTTCATTCTGTCCCCAGTGCGGCGCCAAGTTGAAGCTCACCTGCCCGGCCTGCGAGAATCCTGTGGAAAAAGATTGGAAGGTGTGTCCCCATTGCGGAGAGAAATTGTCACCGAAAGAATAAATAACCACGATGAATGACAAGCTGATAAAATATCCTAAATTTATGTAGTGGACGCATATATGCGTCCACTACAAGCCTAACTAAAAAAAACAATTCGCGAAATAGTTCAACGGGTCATTGAATAGTATAAAATTTTCCGGTTGAAAATTGTGGCTTCTTTCAACCCCTGAAAATTATTTAAAATTATTTAGATATCAATTCCTTCAATGTTTTAAAACTGAATCGTTGTTTGAATTCATCAACAGAAATTTTTGAATCTGCTCGAAACAACACCACTTTTTCCTGCCCCGGCAAAAGATGGAAGAAGTTGTCCTCGAAATGTCCCTCCAATTCGTCTGCCTGAAGCGCCAACGTATGAACGAATTGCTGCGATTCGAATTTTAAAAACACACCGCAATCATTCGAAGAAAATTCCACGTTGATTTTTGGTTCTTCCAATTGCAGGTTAATCGATTCAGTAAAGAATAGAATATTTTCCGAAACCAACTGCTCTTCATTTTTGAGAGAACAATACAAAAACATTCGCTGTGGATCGAATTCCTCGGGAAGATTGTTTTTTAAAATAGAATGAACGAGCGTACTCTTTAGCGGATTGATAGCAATTTCTTTTTCTCGCTGATAAAATATCTCACCATCCATTCCCATAATTTTTACGTCGAATAGAGCCTTGTTCATTCGCGGCTCGTCCGAAATGATGTAAACCTGGTACGCCATTTTTTCCTCGAACGGCGCGATGAGAATGGGCGCGTAAAATCGTCTGGCAAAATAATGCAGCGCCTTCCATTTTCCGTAATAATCGATGGAAGACCAGCTTGCCACCGGCCAGCAGTCGTTGAGTTGCCAGTACAAACTGCCCATGCATCGCGGCCGGATGTGACGAAAATGTTCAGCGCCAATTTTGATGGCTTCGGCCTGCTGAATTTGGCTGAGCAAAATGAAGTCGTCGAATTTTTCCGGCACCTTGTAATAGATTTCCATATATTCTTTGATCAACGCGTTGCCGAATTTATTTTTTTGATGATTGAGCATCACCAGCGAAAAGATATCGTGATCTTCTTCAATGGTAAATTTATTAATGGTGCTTTTTTCCGGGAAGCTCTGAAAACCGTATTCGCTGATAAAGCGCGGAAAATGCTGCCGGTAAAAATCGAACGGCTCTCTGCCGTGCCAGACGCCCCAATAGTGCGTGTCGCCCTGCATGGGATTCTGGGCGTACTCGGTCGGTTCCAAATCGCTGCCTGGCGAAGTGGGCCAGTAGGGGCGGGACGGATCCTCTTTTTCGCACACGGCAGGAAGCGCTTCGGCGAAGACTTTCACATATTCGCACCAGGCCGATTCCGGCAATTTCTCGCTCCAGTCAGAATCCTGAAAAATCCCCTCGATTTCGTTGTTGCCGCACCAAATCACAATGCTCGGATGATGGCGCACTCGCCGTATTTGATACGTCGCTTCCATTTCAACCAATTTGACGAAGGCGTTGTCGGCCGGGTACATGGAGCAGGCGAACATAAAATCCTGCCAGACGAGAATGCCCAATTCATCGCACAGGTTGTAAAACGTCTCGGATTCGTAGATGCCGCCTCCCCAGATTCGCACCATATTCATGTTGGCTTCGATGGCGCTGGTGAGCAGGTGGCGGTACTTTTCTTCGGAGACGCGATTGGTGAAACTGTCGGCCGGAATCCAGTTGGCGCCTTTGGCGAAAATCGGGATGCTGTTCACAACAAAGACGAAACTCTGACCAAATTCATCGTTGTGCCGGCGAAGCTCCAGCGTACGCAGCCCGATTCGGTTCATTTCCCGAGCGATGTTATCTTCGGTTTCAACTTCCGCCAAAATGGTGTAAAGCGGCTGTTTGCCATAGCCACTGGGCCACCATAGCTGAGGATTGGAAAATTCTACGTCTGTGGCGATTTTATTCATGCCTTTGTGCAGACTGATTTGATATTTCAGGGCAAAGGACTTTTTATCATCTGCAATTTTCAGCAGCGCTGATGCTTCGATGTCAGAAAAAATTTCCAGCTCGATTTCCAGTTTTGCTCGCATGCGATCCAGCCTTTTTGTGATAATATTCAGGCTTTCGATTCGGAAATTTTCCCAGCCGATGAGCTTCACCGGCTGCCAGACGCCCATGGTGACAAGTCGCGGTCCCCAGTCCCAGCCGAAATGATAGGGCGCCTTGCGCGTGTGTGGACTGGTGCCAATTTCAGCGTCGCAGGCTGCCGGGTAGTTGAATTTTCGTTTTTTCATGATGGGCAGAATTTCCTGAACCGGCGAACGGAATTCGATGCGGATTTCATTTTGGCTTTCTTTTAAAAGCGGCTTCACATCGACCTGCCAGGGGAAGAACATGTTGTTGGCTTCGATAATTTTTGTTCCGTTCAAAAAAACGGTGGCGTAGGTGTCCAGTCCTTCGAACACAAGCTCGATGTGATTTTTGGCGAACAATTCCGGCGAGACATCGAAAACACAGGTGTATTCCCAGTTTTCATTTTCAATCCATTGAACCGATTTTTCATTGTCGCGATAAAACGGATCGTCGATGAGTCCGTTGCTCAATAAATCGGTTTGAACGCAGCCGGGCACCCGGGCCGGATGCCAGTCGTTTTTTCCAGTCTGTCGGAATTGCCAGTTTTTTTTCAATTCTTCAATTAACAAAGTAGCTTTTGAACCGTTCATTGGTTTGTTTTCCTTTTCAAGAGTTTATGAACTCATCCCCTAAATCGGGGCTGTTTCAAAAGTGCTGAAACTAAACTTTGAGGATATCTGTCATTCCTGATGCGCCTAAGGCGCATTCAGGAATCCCCTCTGACAGAGTCAGGAGATTTCTGCACGCGAAGGCGCATCTTCGACATTCGCAGAAATGACATTGTTGAATAATATTAAATTTAAAGAAACCAGACTTTTGATACAGCCCCCCATTCAGCCGAATATTTCAATCGAAATAGAAATATCCCATTAATTTAGGGTTTTAGCCCATTTGTGGAGTGAGCTCACTGAAAAAATGATTTCAGGTCCAAAATGTAAATAAGAAAGAAAATGGAAAAAAGCAAATGATTTTATTGCAAAATTTCAGAGGGGATTATGTTATAACCCGGTAACTTTTGCAAATTTGTGCAAAATAATTATATATGAATCGGCCATCAAGTATTATTATTTGCGGCATTGCCGCGCTGGGATTTAATGAGAATAGAGTTTCAGTTAAAATGACGTCATATTTTTCAACACATATCAGGAGAATAAATACCTGCTTTTTCGCGCCATTGTGGAATACAATTCGTTTTACGAAGAATTGAAATCGGATTTGTTGGCGTCTTTCACATACATTCCCGGAACTGTGATTCATTTAGGCTACGGTTCGCTCTACAACAAACTGGCGTGGGAAAACAACCAATACGTAGACAGCGACCGCTTCCTGGAAACGAGGCGGGGATTCTTTTTCAAGGCGTCGTATTTGTGGCGGATGTAATTCACTTCAGTGGGATTAACTTGCGAGAAGCCATTATAGGTTCAAGACTTTATAATGCTTCAGTTGGAATTGGAATTTTTTTCTGTCAAACATTAACTAACCCTTGTATAAATTCCACCGATCACCCACAACCCGGCAGCGGCCAGCATCGACCAAAACAGCAGATGCCGGATGATATACGTTCGCCGGCCTTCGGTCGGGTACAATGAGTACGACAGCGGCGGCTTGAATAGATACCGTTCCAGATTCGCCCACATAAACGTTGCGTCTTTCAGAAATCCGGTGTAATCATAACGAACATCTTCCACAGCCGGGGGGCGCCTGAATTTGAAAATCGATTGAGGGATAAACTGGTTTTTCGCGACCTGGTTGCACTGTGCAAACGGCACGGTGACGATGGAATCTTCACCCGCCTCGATTGGTAAATCTTTCCATTCCCAATCCTTGTAAATTCTGGCTGAAACGCTGTCGAACGCGTCATGTTGGGTGAGGTTAAACAGTTCAACCGTATTGAGCACCAGCCCATTTTTATCGGTGATGTAAATGTGGCTGTGGCTGAGATCGACAAATGCCCAGCGTTGCTGCTCCGGGATGTACGATTCCGCCCAGGTGTGCCCTGTGTAAACAAAATGATTGTCTTCATTCCGTGCGCCCTGCATGAGCCGCGTGGGAATGCCGGCACGATTGGCAAAAAACACCCAGATTTGTCCATGCTGCGTGCACCAGCCTTTACAATCGCCACTGACCATTTCCTCAAAAAGCAGCAATGGATTCATCCAGCGGGCGTCGTCTTTGGGCACGCCGCGCGCGTTTATTAATTTTACCCGCAAATATCGGGTGAGCTTTTCCATCTTTTCAAACGTTGATTCATTTCCCTCAATGCCAACGTCATCCCGCAAAATTTTATCGACCTTGGCAAGCCCCTCTTCGCCGACATAGCTGAAATCATCGACCCAGTAATCCACCGGGTATTGTTTGAATTCGCCTGCCGGAATCGAAGGATTTATGGAATACACATCATTGTGTTTCATGCCGCGTTCTGCGTAGTATTCTTTTGGATAAAATCGAATGGAAATATTCACATCCGGCCCGATTCCATCAGGCAATGGTTTCAGAGTGTACTGATGAAATACCCGTTCGTCACCCTGAAGATGAATGACCGGGTGCCTGCCTTCACTGATTTGGGGATTTTCACCATCACATGTCACCTGCCATTTTTCCACATTTTTATTCCACGCGATATGCGCCTTCAGAGTCCTTTGGTCCAGTTTTTCCCAGCAACGGATTGTCGGCACATCCGATGGATAATAGAGCGTTGCGTACGTGGACGGGTAAAATGACGATTCCCATTCGCGCATGAGAAAATGCCAAACATTATCAATCAATAAAAGGAAGAAGAGAACAGCAAAAATGAGCGGGAGTTTTTTCATTCGGGATTCCTTGTTTTTTTAATAAACTATGTAGTTCAAGTTGCCAACTTGAACGATTGATTATATCTAAATAAAAAATATTTTTTAAACAAGCAAGAAAAAAGAGATAAAAATAGTAGCAAAAATATCCGAGGGGATTAATTCAATATAAGGTAAGAAAAAATTATTTTTGAACATAACAGAATTAATTTTATTGCAACAAAATCCTTAAAAGATCGTTTTAAAAGTTGACTATTTTTCTGATCCCCAATTTTGAAGCCGTCCTTTGAGACGGTTTCTTTTAAAATATTTATTCCATAATATAGAAATTATGGTTTTTTTATAAGTTTATTTTCTATGATATAGAAATAAAAATGGAGATAAACATGAAATACCTTTCGCGACCGGAAGAATTGGTTCTCCTTTCAATCTGGAAAATGCGGGATGATCCCTATGGCGTGACTATTCGGCAATATATTTCGGAATTGACCGGAAAATACTGGTCCATCGGTTCCATCTATGTGCCGCTCGATCGGCTTGAAAACAAGGGATTTGTGACATCCTATTTGGCCGATCCCACGGCGGAACGGGGCGGCAAAAGCAAGCGATATTATAAATTGACCGATAAAGGCCTGGAAGAACTTCGCGCTATTCAGAAAATATACGAAACGTTCTGGGATGATCTTCCGGACTTGTCGCAGGAAAAGGCCTGAGTGATATGACACATCACATTCCAAAACCGCCGAGGATTGGCGCCGGGCTGCTCTCGATATTTTTGAACTACAATCACCCGGAAACCGTGTTAGCTGATTTCGAGGAAATTTACCGGGAGATTGCCACGGACAGAAATGTCACCATTGCCAGGTTGTGGTACTTCTCTCAAATATTTATCATCCTGCCTTCCTTCATTAAAAACTCAATGTATTGGAGTAAAGAAATGCTGAAAAATTATTTGAAGATCGCTTTCAGAAATATCAAAATGAACAAGGGCTATTCTTTCATCAATATTTTCGGACTGGCAACCGGTATGGCCTGTTCCATTCTCATTTTACTCTGGATTTTCAATGAACTGAGTTACGATAATTTTCATAAAAAGGGAGATTCCATTTATAGGGTATCTGTCATTAATAAAAAAGAAGGGAAAGTTCAATACGACAGTCCACAGTTTGTGCCGCCCATAGGCCCGGCCATGAAAAAGGATTTCCCGGAAATTAAAAATTATGCCCGCATTTCAACGCGCCGCGTGGCGTACATGGACTACAACGGTCGTTCGGTGAAGGTGAGTGAAATAAGTTACGCCGATTCCACCTTCTTCGATCTGTTCTCATTCAAGCTTGTTCAGGGCGATGCCGGAACTGCGCTGGCTGAGCCGTTTTCCATTATTCTCACCGAAGGAACGGCCGGCCTGGTTTTTGGCGCTGTTGAGCCAATTGGCAGGATTCTCAAAATCAATAAAAATGTGTACAAAGTGACCGGCGTTGTGGAAGACCGGCCGGCAAACTCATCCATCTCGTTCAATGCGCTCATTTCGTTTTCAAGTCTGTACGAAGATCCCCACAACTACATGGATTGGAACGGCGGTAACCAGTATTACACGTATGTGGAATTGCACGAGAAAGCAGCAGCAACACGTGTGAATGAAAAGTTTCCTGATTTCATGTGGAGATATTTAGATGAAAATTTAGCTGACATTGGCATTAAACACGAAGCCTATCTACAGCCTTTGCGTGACATTCATTTATTTTACAATGACTATTCCGGCGGCAATTTGACAAATATCTATATTTTTTCCGGCATTGCGCTTTTGATACTGGTCATTGCGTGCATTAATTTTATCAATTTAACCACCGCGCGGGCTGGTCGGCGGGCACGGGAAGTCGGCGTGCGAAAAGTGTTGGGGGCCCAGAGGCATGGATTAATTCTGCAGTTCATGAGCGAATCCATTTTATTTATTGTGGTGTCGTTTGTTGCGGCAGTGGTTTTGGCGAAACTATTTTTTCCCACGTTTCAACACCTGGTAAACACAGAACTGAATACACGCCTGCTGTTCAACTTCCCGGTTTTGGCCGGTGTTTTCGGGCTGATGATTTTCGTGGGAATCATCGCCGGGAGCTATCCGGCGATTTATCTGTCATCGTTCCAGGCGGCGACAACCATAAAAGGAACGCCGGGAAAAAGCGCCGGAAAATTTAAATCGAGAAACGCGCTGGTGGTCTTTCAATTTTTCATTTCGCTCACGCTCATCATCTGCACAATTTTTATCAATCAGCAACTTCGGTTCATGAAAAATAAGGAACTGGGTTTCAACAAGGAAAATATTCTCATCCTTCCTTTGAATGATGAATCGGTTCAGGATCGGGTGGGGCTTTTGAAGGAGCAATTGAGGAATATTCCGGGGGTTGTCAGCGCGACCGCAGTTTCCCAGGTTCCGCATCGCGGTTTGACGCGGAACGGATATTTCCCGGAAGGTTCGACAACGCTGGAGATGATTCACGTGGTGGATGTGGACGAGGATTTTTTGAAAACATTTGGGATTGAGCTTGTGGCCGGCAGGAATTTTTCAAAAGAAATGACAACGGATAAAACAGCCTACCTGATCAATGAAACGCTGGCAAAAACTTTTAAATGGGATAATCCGCTGGGCAAAATTATTCGTCGTAATGGAGATCACACGATAATCGGCGTTGTGAAAGATTTTAATTTCGCTACATTGCACAGGCGCATTGAACCGCTGATTATCACCAACCAACCCTGGCTAAATCGGTTCGGCGAAGTGTGCATTAAAATTGATTCGGAAGATTTGCCGGGTACAATTCAATCCATAAAAGAGGCTTGGACCACAGTCGCTCCTTCACTTTCGTTTGATTATTATTTCCTGGATGATTCATTCGACAATCTGTATAAATTCGAGCAGCGGATTCAGGAAATATTTTTCTATTTTTCATGCATCGCCATTGTCATTGCGCTTCTTGGTTTATTCAGCCTTTCTTCGTTCGCAGTTGAACAGCGCGTAAAAGAGGTCGGAATACGCAAGGTGTTGGGCGCGTCGGAATTTCAGGTAGTGTACATGCTTTCGCGGGAGATTATCGGGATCGTGATAATCTCGGCCATTATTGCTGTGCCGATAGCGTTGTTCATCGTACGAATGTGGCTGCAGCATTATGCATTTCGAATTCAGATTTCTCCTCTCGTATTCCTGCTGGCCACGCTGGGAACGTTTATTATCGCATTCCTGACGGTGAGCTACCAGACGATTCGGGCTGCACGGACGAATCCGGTTGAGGTGTTGAAGTATGAGTGATAAAATAGTCGAAAAATTTTATCTGACTTGTGTTGGAAAAATTAGTTAAAATGGATTGACTTAAATTTATGTTGATTTATTATGTAATTCTTGCTACTTTATATTCATAAAATCAATAAACCTGGAGGTTCCCCATGAATGAGACAAAAGAGTTAATAAATCTGATTGAAAAAATACCAAAAAATCAAATCCTGGCAGTAAAAGAATTTTTAAAATCTTTAATTGATAAAAACACAGAAGAGACGCCCAAATTTAAACCTGCTGAAAACGCCAAATATAAAATATCACTGCACGGGATAACAAGCGGCAGCATGGTAAAAGACGAAGATATAGAAGAGGCGAAGAAAATATGGCAATCACAATAGATACCCACGCGTTGATTTGGTATATGGATTTGGAGTCAAATTCCAAATTATCGTCGAGGCTTTTGATTCAATTAAAGAAGCAGAAGCAGAGTCTATCATTTATATCCCAATTATTGTGATGATTGAATTGCTATATCTTTATGAAAAAGGAAGGATCAATATTGATTTTTCTGATACATTAAATAAAATTGAAGGAAGTCAAAACTACGAGATCGTTCCATTGGAAGTGTCATTATTGAAAGTTGCTGAATCTATCAAAGGACTGGAAACGCATGATCGATTGATAATGGCAACGGCTTTTTGGTTGAAGACACCTTTAATCAGCAAAGATGAACAACTATTAAAATACTCTGACTTGGTAAGTTGGTAATATAAAATAGGTTGTTTAGTATTTCAATTTTACCTCCTCATTTTAACCAAACCAAAAACATATCATTACTGCTTCATATCTCAAAAGACCTATCAACAAATATTCAAAAAAACCGGAACCTTTTTAAAAACGAACCGTACGATTAAAGTAAAATAAAACATAAATCGTAAACTAAAACTTATATCGTAAAGGACGTAAGGTTCTATGGAAGCAATAGACAATCCCAAACTACAGCAAATTTATTCGACCGCGCGTTCGTTGTTTTGGAAATTCGGATTAAAACGGGTTTCCGTCGAGGAGATATGTCGGGAAGCCGGCGTGAGTAAAATGACGTTTTACAAGCATTTCAAAAATAAATCCGATCTGTTTATTTTCATTTATGATAAAATGACCGAACAAGCGTTTGGGAATTATCATCAAATTATGAATCAGAATATTCCATTTCCGGAGAAAGTGAAGCAGACTATTCAACTGAAGATGGAACAAACCAATGACGTCAGCCAGGAATTGCTCGATGATCTTTTCAAAAATGGCGATCCTGACATAATTGACTATTTTGTTCAAAAGAGAAAAGAAGGAATTCAGATAATTTTGAACGATTATATCGAGGCTCAGAAAAAAGGAGAGATTCGCCAGGACATCAATCCAAAGTTCATCCTCTATTTTTTGAATCACATGTTTGATATGGCAGCAGATGAAAAGTTGGTCGCGCTCTACGAAAATACTCAGGATTTGATTATGGAGCTCACCAGCTTTTTCTTTTATGGAATTCTGCCTCAGGACACAAAGGCTTAGCGTTTGGGAAATTGGAATTGAATTCTGTATCTCAATAAAGGATGAAGAAAGAAATAAAAATGAAAGCGAATTTGATAAATATCTCCTCTGTAATTATTTTCATTTTGACGTTTTTGATTTTTATGTCTTTGGAAAATCGCGAATTATTTTCCCAGACTTTGGGTTTACAGGGCCAGGTTTCCGGCTGGGTGACGGTGAATCCGGAAAAGAAAGCGGAAGCGCAAATCGGGCTGCGCTACATTCCTGAGCTTTCACTCGAAAAAAGGATTTTGGATAAATTTTCATTGGACGCTGAAATTTCCTTCAATTCTTATGGGACAGGCCTTTTTCAGCAAGGGCAGGAATTTGACACCGATGGAAAAGTGAAGCCGTACCGAATGTGGCTGAGACTTTCGTCATCCCAGTTCGATCTGCGTTTTGGACTGCAAAAAATAAATTTCGGGTCAGCCATGTTCCTGCGGCCGCTCATGTGGTTCGACCGCATCGATCCGCGCGATCCGCTGCAAATGACAGATGGCGTGTACGGACTTTTGGGGCGGTACTATTTTCTCAATAATGCAAATATCTGGTTATGGGGATTGTACGGCAACGATGAAACAAAGGGGTGGGAGATTTTCCCTTCGGATAAAAATAGGATTGAATATGGAGGCCGCGTGCAGGTGCCAGTATTTACCGGCGAGGCAGCGGTCACGTTTCATCACCGGGAGGCTGATTTGAGTCATGTGCCATTTTCCGGCCTGCTATTGTCTCAGTCCTCAGTCCCGGAATGGCGCATTGGAGTGGATGGAAAGTGGGATATTGGTGTTGGCGCATGGTTCGAAACAGCACTGATTCACCAGGAACTGAATATATCCATGCTGAAATATCAGCGATTAATAAATGTGGGCGTTGATTACACCTTCGATATTGGCAATGGGCTGAATGCCAGATCCGAGTATTTAAATGTGGCTACGGCCGAGAGTGCTTTTGAGACGGCCGAGGACATCGCTTTTTCTGCTTTTTCAATGAATTATCCCCTGGGCATTATCGATAATATTTCGACTATCATTTACTACAATTGGGAGAATTCGGACTGGTATCGCTTCATCAACTGGCAGCGAACGTTCGATCGGTGGAGTCTGTATTTTTTGGCATTCTGGAATCCTGACCAGTTTGAGATTTACCAGGTTCAGGGAGACAACAATCTTTTCGCGGGCAAGGGTGTGCAGGTGCTGGTCTCGTTTCATCATTAAACTGAAATCAAAAATTTCGAACACATATTTTACTTTTTGGAGTTGACGCATGGAAAATTCAAAAATCATTATGCTTTCCGGGTTGAAGAAATGGTTTCCCATTGGCGGCGGAAAATTCACCGCATTGAATGGCATCGACTTGTCGTTTCGCCTTGGCGAATTCGCCGGATTAGTCGGACCGAGCGGTTCCGGCAAAACGACGCTGTTGAATATCATCGGTTCGCTGGATTCCCCTTCGGAGGGAGAGGCTATTGTGTTAGGCAATTCCATCAGTAAACTGACACACAAACAGGCAGCGCAGTTGCGCAACGAAAACCTGGGCTTCATTTTTCAAACCTATAATCTGTTGAATGTATACACGGTTTTCGAGAATGTGGAATTTCCGATGCTGCTGCTGAAAATGTCTCCCGATGAAAGAAAGAAAGCCGTGCGCGACGCGCTGGAATGGGTCGGGCTGACGGACAAGATTAAATCCAGGCCGCCCCAGCTTTCCGGCGGCGAATGCCAGCGCGTGGCCATTGCCCGCGCCATGGTGAAGAAGCCGAAGGTCGTTTTGGCCGACGAACCCACGGCAAACCTGGACGCGAAAAATTCCCATCACATTTTGCAGACCATGGAAAACCTGAACAAGGAATTTTTGACCACGTTCATTTTTGCCACGCACGATGACAAAGTGATTCAGTACCTGCATCGAAAAATTTCGCTGGAAGATGGAGTGGTGATAAACGATGAAATAATGAGGTGACTGTTGAGCGGTGAATTATGGAATTAATTTCAGAATAAATTCAAATATTGCAATTCCGACACACCAATCACCAGTTTACCAATAACCACCCATAGAAAATCCAACCGAGGAGGCAACAATGCTTGCAATAAAATTAGCGTTTCGAAATTTAATGGGCGCCGGGCTGCGAACGTGGCTCAATGTCATTGTGCTTTCGTTGTCGTTTGTCGTTATTATCTGGAACCGGGGACTGCTGGAAGGCTGGAATCAACAGGCGCGCCACGATACCATTGAATGGGACTACGGCGGCGGCCAGTACTGGCATCAGGAATACGACCGCTACGATCCGTTCACTATCAGCGATAGCCACGGGAAATTGCCGGAGCTGCTTCGAAAGGAAGTGGACGCCGGCATGCTCACCCCCATTCTCATGTCCCAGGCCACCATTTACCCTGACGGCCGAATGCAAAACATCGTGCTGAAGGGGATCGATCCTGAACAGAATATCATTCAAATCCCGGCGAATTTGCTGAAAACCGAAATCGAAGAAATCCCGGCAATCATCGGCACGCGCATGGCCCGAAACAACAGGCTTCAAATGGGAGACTATGTGACTGTGCGCTGGCGTGATGTGAATGGAACCTTCGACGCAGCCGAGGCAAAAATCGTTGGAATTTACAAAACCAATGTTCCGGCAACGGATAAGGGCCAAATGTGGATTCCTCTCGAAAGGCTTCGTGCAATGCTGCAAATGCCGGGCGAGGCCACCATTCTCATCAGCCAAAAAGACTATCCGCCTCCTTCGAAAGTTGAAGGCTGGGATTTCAAAAATCATGATTTTTTGTTGGCAGATATCGATCAAATCATCGAACAGAAGTCAGTGGGCGGTACCATCATGTACATGATTTTGATGTCGCTGGCGCTGTTAGCGATTTTCGATACCCAGGTGCTGTCCATTTTCCGGCGGCAAAAGGAAATCGGCACCGACATTGCGCTGGGCATGACGCGCTGGCAGGTGGTGCGATTGTTCACAGTGGAGGGCGCCATGCACGCGGTGCTGGCCGCGCTTGTCGGCGCGCTTTACGGCATTCCGCTGCTGTCGCTTCAGGCGATTCGCGGATTTTCCATCCCCCAGGGCTATGACGATTACGGACTGGCCATCGCCGATAAAATTTACCCGGTGTACAGCCTGAAATTGATTTTGATGACCGTCGTTCTCGTGCTGATTACTGTCAACATTGTCAGTTTTCTCCCGGCGCGACGAATAACAAAAATGAATCCCACGGACGCAATTCGAGGAAAAATTCAATGATAAAATTTTTGATCAAAGGCTTAATTCGCGACCGAAACCGAAGCCTGTTCCCGGTCATTACGGTTGCCATTGGCGTGATGCTCACTGTGGTGGCGCATTCATGGATCACCGGAATTCTTGGCGACACGCTGGAATCCAATGCGAATTTCTCGACAGGCCACGTGAAAGTCGTCACACGGGCTTATGCGGAAAATATGGACCAGATGCCCATGGATCTCGCTTTGGATAATGTATCAGAAATTGAGAAGAATCTTCAGCAGGAATTCCCGGACATGAATTGGGTGGAGCGAATCCGGTTCGGCGGATTGCTGGATGTTCCGGATGAGAACGGAGAGACCAAAGGCCAGGGTCCGGTGATCGG
Source organism: uncultured Cytophagia bacterium (assembly GCA_964605145.1). Taxonomy (GTDB): domain Bacteria; phylum Zhuqueibacterota; class Zhuqueibacteria; order Thermofontimicrobiales; family Thermofontimicrobiaceae; genus CAZSBG01. The sequence continues at coordinate 21,154 of CAZSBG010000095.1, forward strand.
CTGGGCTGTGGATTTGCTTTCGAAGAATTCAAATGAAATCAATCGAATGAACATCCCCACTGCGCTGGTGCAGGGACGAATTCCGCAGAAAAAAACGGAAATTTTAATCAGCGATGACTTTGCAAAAAAGCTGGAAATTAACCTCGGGGATCAGGTAACGCTGATCAGTTCCACCATGTACGGCAGCATGGCCATGTACAATTTCACGGTTGCCGGCACGGTTCAATTCGGTATTCAGGCCATGGACCGCGGCGCAATTGTGATGGATATTCGTGACGCGCAAATCGCCCTGGACATGGCCGACGCCAGCAGCGAAATATTGGGATATTTTTCAAACACGTTTTATGATGAAGAAAAAGCAGAACAGGTGAAGCACATTTTCAATGAAAAATATTCGGATTCGGAAAATGAGTTTTCACCCATCATGCTAAAATTGAATGAACAAAATAATTTGGGAGAAATGCTGGGGTACATGGAAAGTATGATTGGGCTGTTCATTTTCGTTTTCATCGGAGTGATGTCCATTGTGTTGTGGAATGCCGGTCTGCTGGGTGGTCTGCGAAGGTACAGCGAAGTGGGCATTCGATTGGCCATAGGCGAGGCAAAGGGGCATGTGTATCGTGCGATGATTGTCGAATCAGTTGCCATTGGAATTGCCGGCTCTGTGCTTGGAACGCTCGTCGGATTGGGATTGGCGTACCTCTTGCAGGAAAAGGGCTTTGATTTCAGTTCGACCATGAAAAACGCGTCTATGATGATGCCTGTAAAATTCCGCGCTCAGATCACACCGCCGGCGTATTTCATCGGCTTCATCCCCGGCATTTTTTCAACGGTCATCGGAACCATGCTTTCCGGCGTGGGAATTTACAAACGCAAGACAGCGAAGTTGTTTAAAGAGTTGGAGGTTTAATTTAAAAAACTCATGGAACGCGGATAGTATGTATTTAACGGATCATGCCAAAGGCAGATGCGACCTTCGGGGCATATGCACGGATTTATTTTTTCCCAATAACCATAAACAAGTTGATAGCTTTTTTATGTAAGTAAAAATTTATATCAGCTTCGATCGAAAAAATAAATGAAATTATCTGTTAAATCCGTCAAATCTGTCTGATCCGCGTTCTATATAACTATGGAGTGAAAAATGAAAAAGCTAAAATATATTTTACTGATATTTTTTCTGACCAACGCAGGCATCGCTCAAACACCCTGCGGGGAAGAAATCCTGCAAAAGATCGATGAAAATATGTCATCCATAAACCGGGTGTTCACATCCAAAATGGTGATTCACGGTCGGCGGGGCAGCCGAACCATCGAGTCCAAATCGTGGTCCGTTGGCGAGGAAAAAAGCTTCACCGAATATCTCTCCCCGGCGCGGGAGAAGGGCACCAAGATGCTGAAATTAGAGGACATGCTCTGGATGTACTCGCCATCCACGGACCGCACCATTCAAATTTCCGGGCACATGCTGCGCCAGTCCGTCATGGGATCGGATTTGTCCTACGAAGATATGATGGAAGACCCGAAGCTGACCAATAAATACAACGCTGCTGTGACTGGCTCGGACACGCTCGACGGCCGGCTCTGCTGGGTGCTGCAATTGACCGCCAAAACATCCGACGTGGCCTATCACAAACGCAAGCAATGGGTGGATCAGGAGCGCTTCATCCCCCTGAAAGAGGAGTTGTACGCCAAGAGCGGCAATCTGCTGAAAAAGGCCGAGCTCAAAAATGTCAAGCGGGAACAGGGGCGCTGGTTTCCCAAGACTATCATTTTCAAAGACATGCTCAAAAGCGGCGACGGCACGGAATTTTTCATCGATGAAATCAAATTCGACCAGGATATTCCGGACTATATTTTTTCCAAAGCGGCGTTGAAGAAATAATGATCTATTTATTACACATTGTTTTCTCTTCTAATATCTAAAATTAAATGATGCTGAGAACAGCAGGCAAATAATTATTCGATTAAAATTGACAAGAATGGAACTCCAAGTATTTTCTTATTGACAATTAATGTATATTTTAATAATATACAAATGCTATGAATGAACAAATATCAGGCTGTACCTGAGTTGACTGGGACGATGGAAATTCTAAAAAAAATTGGATACGCCATCAAGTCACAAGAAACGAATCTGAACAAGTATCCTTTAATGAGCCACTCATTTTATTGCCGATGATACTAATACGACTTAGTCAGATTGAAAAACGTATCGAGAAACAAGGCAATACTCCCATATCATTGTCATTCCCGTACCACAGGCATTCCCTTCGGTCACATGCCTGC
>CAZSBG010000096.1:0-23357 GCA_964605145.1 uncultured Cytophagia bacterium
AATTCATATTTATGCGAAGAATACGTATTGCATCATGTTATTCTGTTTCCAAATAATTAATGAAAATATTTTTCAATCACATTATGAGACACACTTTCCGAAAATAATTTATGAGAATATCTCTGAGCCCTCGTGTCTCGGTGGCATTTTTCATAAGGCTGAATGGTTACTAAGTTTTAATATAAGCAATTCACAGGAAAAAGCCAATAAAAAATTTCAATCCATTTATTTTTCTCATTGACTCTTGAAAGTTACGCTACTTAAACTCATTGTTTTAAAAAATGTTTCGAAGTGTCCGTTTGAAAAACAGAAAATAGATGTGGGGCGCTATTTATGAGTGGGGTGCCTGTTAACTGCGTTCAGCCCCCGGGCGTAGCTGATAGAATATATTTAGGTTTTTATAAGGATTTATATTGACTTTTAAAAATTTATTTATTATTTTTAAAATTTAATATGAAAATTTTTTGATCAAATTTAATCGATCCGGGGAAAACAGATTTTATAAATATTCGAAGGGACAATTTGTTAACGTGTCATTTACCTTAATAATATCGAAATCAAATGTTTGGCATCGAATGGGTATGGTTTTTAAGGAAAAATGTTATGCCAATTTATGAATACAGATGTCTTACCTGTTCCAATAAATTCGATGAGTTGGTAGGGATGGGGCAGATGGACGCTGCGATTACATGTCCGGCATGTAAGGGGAAAAGCGTGGAGCGTGTGATGTCGGTGTTCGGTTTCGCTTCGGAGGGCATGTCACATGCTGGCAATAGCGTTTCGTCGTGCAGCACATGCTCGGGCGGTAATTGTTCGACCTGTCATTAAATCCTGGCGATATGAATTATAAATTAAACTCCGGTTTAGGGAGAGATATTTTGACAAAGGGTGATATTGTAAATATCCTGGCAGAAGGCACAGGGTTGACGAAAGTGGAAACCGCCGCAGTTGTGGATGGTATGATTGCCACGATGAGTTATGCGCTCCAAAAGGGCGAAACGATCGAAATACGCGGTTTTGGCCGGTTCAAGGTGGTGCAGCGCAAGCAGAGAAAGGGACGCAATCCTAAAACAGGTGAGGAAGTCATTATCCCGGCCCGCAAAATGCCGGTGTTCCGATGTTCAAAAGATCTGCGCAACCAGGTTAATGAACCATTTGAAAACGACGATCAATTCAAACAGGTGAAATAAACGTGAACGTGCAGCACAACAGGAACGACGCATGAATGTTTTGAATCGCCTGAAACTCGTCGGAAAAACCGCCAGCCACGATCGAACGGATTACTGGAATTATCAGGTTCAGATCGGTAACTATTATCTCGAGAATTTCGTCATTCCATATAATAAGGGAAAAAAAGTGTTGGATGTAGGATGTGGTGAGGGCGGCGTGTTATCCGCATTCGAGCGGCAGGGATATGCCTGCGTCGGTCTGGAATACAATCCGGATCGCGTTGAATACGCCAGAAAAGAAACCGCCGGCAAAAGCCCCATTATTTCGGGTGACATTCAGAATTTTAAAAGCCGGGAAAAATATGATGTGGTGCTGATCCTGGATGTGATCGAGCATTTGAGAGATAAAACCGCGGCGCTGAAAAATATGAAAGCGCTGCTGGAACCCGGCGGCATTATAATCGTTTCATTCCCACCATTTCGTTCTCCGTTTGGCGGACACCAGCAGGTCATGCGGTCGTGGATGAAATATTTTTTGTATGTCCACTTGTTACCACGAAATATGTACACCTGGTTGCTAAACCATGTGGAAAAGCAAAAAGTGAACATGCATTTAAGCAATTATGAAACCGGTCTCACGACCAGAACGTTTGAAAAGCTGGTTCATCAGACGGATTTAAAAATTGTGAAAAAAGAGTTGTACTTCGTTCGGCCGCGCCAGGCCTTGCGTTTCGATTTGCCAATACGAAAATATAAGATAAAATTTTTCAGCGAGTTTTTCAGTTCAGGCGCAACCTATGTGTTAATACCTTAAGAATAAAATTCTGAACGTTTTTGGCAGAAAATCAAAAAAACAAAATTCAATGCGCCAGAGGACGCACAAGCCTTTAGCTGATGCCAAATAAATTTCAAATACAAAAGTTCAATTTTCAAACTTTATTCGAGAATGAACAACCAAACGATCCTGTCCGAGTGTGATTTTTTGGAATTTGGTTTTGTAATTTGCTTATTGATTTTTGAAATTTCCGGTTTATCCGGATTAGGTCGATAATGTAAATAAAAATAATAAAGAAGAATCAGATATGAATTTCAGTAAAAAAGTTATGATGTGAAAGGAGGTGGAACTATGCCGAGTGGAAAAAAACGTAAACGACATAAGATTGCCACGCATAAGCGAAAAAAACGCTTGAGAAAAGATCGTCACAAAAAGAAATCCAAGTAATCTGATTTTTTTTTGAATAGAGGAGATAGTATTAGACTTGATCTCTGTCGCGGTGGGGTGTTTTTCAATACACGGGGTAATAAATGGATCGAAAGAAAAAAACAATTCTCCTGATCGATGATGAATTAACCATGCATTCCCTGTCCCGGGCATTTTTAGAAAATGCAGGCTATCATTTTATATCTGCTTACGATGGCCAGCAGGGTTTGGAGATGATTTTAAAATATAAGCCGGATCTGATCTTGCTGGATTATATGATGCCAAAAATGTATGGGGATCAAGTCTATTCACAACTGCAATCCAATCCACGATTCACTGAAGTCGCGCAGACACCTGTCATTGTACTTACAGCCAGAGATACCGATCATTCTCTCAGAAACCGGTTTCTGGAAGGCGGTGTCAGCGCTTACCTTCAAAAACCCTTTGGCCTTCGTGAACTTCTCAATATCATCGAAAATGTGTTTATCGTCGATGAGATTAAACGGAAAAATCTTCAGCTTCAACACGATCTGCTGCAAACCCGGAATTACCTGAAGTCCCTGTTTCAAAATATTCCCATCGGAATTATTTCCACAGATAAAGATGGGACAGTGCTTCAGATTAATTCATTTCTTCTGAAAATAATGGAGAAATACTCCGAGTCGTCTCTCGTCGGCTCCAACTTGTTTCAACAGGACCTGTTCCAATATTCAGAAATCACCAAAAAATTCAGCGGGACCCTACAGCAGGGAAAAAATTTTCAAACCGAACCGTTCGAATTCAGCGCCACGGCTGACCGGCGGATGCGGTTGATTTTATCGGGCGTTCCGCTGCGCAACAGGGAATCCGGCGAAATTAACGGTTTGATTCTCATCGTCCAGGATGTGACCAAAGTATTCCAGCGTGAGCACGAAGTCTCCATGCTCAGTCAGATCAGCCATTTTATGCAGGAAATCGCCGGGCTGGATGAACTATTGCATCTCATCCTCACAGCCATCACAGCCGGTTGCGCCATGGGATTCAGCCGCGCAATGATTCTGCTCCTCAATCATAATAAAACGGCGCTGGAGGGAAGAATGGGAGTGGGGCCCACCACCCAGACCGAAGCTTACCGAATCTGGAAAGAATTGGGCGATGAAAATATTTCACTGTCCAATTTTCTTGAGAAGTACGGGAAAAAGCATCCAAAAGAGGGAGATACCTACAATAGATTGGTGAAAAAAATAATCGTTCCCACAAGCTCACAAAACAGCCTGTTCACGAAAGCCGTTCGAAAAAATGAATCGTATCCGGGGAAACGACACGACATTGAAAATGATATCCCGCACGATCTGCTCGACAAACTCCAACTGGATGAATTTATCGTGGTCCCGCTGGTTGCCAAAAACCGGGTGATCGGCGTGGTGGTGGCTGACAACCAATTTGCTTTTCAGCCGATTGATGAAGAGCGTGTTCGGCTGCTCATGCTGTTCGCCAACCAGGCCGGACTGGCCATAGAGCGCGCCGAAACGTATTCAAACCTTGAAGTGGAAAAAAACAAACTCCAGCGGGCCTACGAAGAATTGAAAAATACTCAGGAGCGGCTCCTGCATTCGGAGCGGCTTGCCACTATTGGTAAAATGGCGGCGCAAGTCGCCCACGAAATCAGGAATCCATTGGTGACCATCGGCGGTTTTGCCCGGTCCATGGAAAAATCTGCTGAGAAAAAGAATGTTGACGAATTGAAGAATATTGGCAACATCATCGCAGAAGAGGTGGATCGACTGGAAAAAGTGTTGACCAATGTGCTCGATTTTTCCAGGCTGTCCAAACCTCAGCCTGTGCTTGCAGATATTAACAAAATTATCGAAGAGTCATGTTATTTTCTGAACGTGCAGGATGAAATTTCGCAAAAAGGTATTCAGCTTCATAAGGAGCTGGATACAACCATTCCGCCGGTTTTAATCGATCCCCAGCAAATCAAGCAGGTGCTGCTGAATCTGGTCCAGAACGCGTTGCATTCCATGCCGGATGGCGGGGAATTGAGAATAAAATCGCGCAAAACAGAAGCCAACCAGATTGAAATCAGTGTGAAAGATTCCGGTTTGGGCATGGCGCCGGATGTGCTGGATGAAATGTTCAATCCATTTTTCACCACAAAGCCGGATGGCACCGGCCTGGGTTTGCCCATTTCACAAAAGATCATCCACAATCACGGCGGCACTATCGAAGTGAACAGCGAAGTGAGCAGCGGCACAACATTTTATATCACACTGAATATGATAACGAATATCGATGAATTTTTTAAACAGAATGGGCAGGAGGGTGAATAAAATTGAAATACGTTCACTCAAATCTTTCAAAAATTTGAATTCATTTTGCATCTTAAATCACCGATACATAAAATATTAATCCAGCTATAATTAGCCTGAATTATTCACAAATTTCAAACAATAGATATTTAACTTATTGTTATCAATAAAATTAATCAGATATATGAAATTTAACAAATTTAGATATAATGAATTCGGAATGAAGCACCATTCAGGCTATCTGGATTCCTTAATGCATTACAATGAATAATCCAGGTTAGTAATACAGGAAAACAAATTTGGTTATCATCCTGATCCCGCGCTTTTAGGGTGAGGAGTTTCTGCGACCATGCTATGTAAGGAGGTCAGAGATTCTTCGATCCGATAAAAAGCATCGGGTTTCAGAATGACAAACTGAAGAATGAAATACTATTCATGACCCCATGAATAATAATGAATAAAAATATTGGCCGCCAATGGCCCACAAAATACGTTTATCGGCATTTTTTATCACATATCCAAAATGTAATGTCAGGTAACATAGGAGCTACACCATGCGCGACGCCCGAAAAACAAAATCACAACTTATCGCTGAGTTGCACGATTTGCGAAAACGTGTGAATGAATTGGAAACTTCGACAACGTGCGATGAAAATGGAGAAAAAACAGGTCACGTAGTATATGAAGGTGAGGATCGCTTTCAGAGCATCCTTGAAAATATCAACGACCTTGTTTACCGCTATGAATTTACGCCGGAACGGGGTTTTACCTATGTTTCTCCATCCGCTCACCAAATTACCGGATACACACCGGAAGACCATTATGCCGATCCTGACCTTGGATTCAAACTCGTTCACCCGGACGATAAACACCTGCTCGAAAGTTTGACGAATGGAAAAGAGAGTTACGAAAAACCGGCTGAGTTACGGTGGTTGAAAAAAGATGGTACGATAATATGGACCGAGCAGCGGAATAAACCGGTGTATGATGCTGAGGGAAATATAGTCGCCATTGAAGGCATTGCCCGGGATATCACCGAACGCAAGCAGGCCGAAGAAAAATTGAGAGGCGGCGAACAGTTGCTCCGAACCGTCGTTGATGCAATCCCGGCGTGTATTTACGTGAAAGATAAGGCCGGTAAATATCTATTTGTGAACAATTTCATCGCGGATTTATATAATGCGAAACCATCTGAAATGATTGGCAAAACTGACCTCGATTTTGCCGAACGCTTAAGTTTGACCCGGGATGAATCGCTATTTTTCCAAAAGCTTGATTCCGAAGTGATCACAAAACAACAGGCGAAATTTGTCAAAGAGGAACCCTTTAGCCGGGCCGATGGAGCTGTGAGGTGGCTTCAGACGCGGAAATTACCACTCAAAATAAAGAACAATCCAAATTTTATGCTGGGAGTGTCCGAAGATATTACCGAACGAAAGCATGCTGAAGCGCGCTTGCAGGAAAGCGAAGCCAGCCTGGCCCGGGCCCAGCAAATTTCTCATTTGGGCAACTGGAGTTGGGATGTCAAAAATAACTCACTCTACTGGTCCGATGAATTGTATAATATTTTTAAATTCAATAAAGAGACAAAACTGACCTACGATGGCATCGTGAACCGGATACACCCGGATGATCGTGAGGAAAATCAAAATTTTTTGAATCGATTGTTCGAATCGGCAGGAGAAGAAGATGTTGAATTTCGCATCATCCTGCCGGATGGTTCGGAAAAATATATTTACCAAAACGCACAGGTGCTGCGCGATAAATCCGGGGATTTGCTGAGAATATTCGGCATTATGCACGATATCACCGAGCGCAAAAAAGTGGAAGAAGTTCTGCGGGAAACCAGGGATCAATACGCCCGGTTGCTTGAAGCCATTACGGACAGTGTGTATTTGCTCGATTCTGAATGGCGCCATGTTATTGTCAACGAAGCGGCCACCCGATTTGTGAAATTGCCGAGAGAGACATTGCTCGGCGGCAAACTGACCGAGCTGTTCCCCGGGGTGGAGGAGACAGCATTTTTTAAGACATTTGAAAAAGTCATGAATACCCGTGTGCCTGACTCGGTCGTGGATGAATTTATATTTGAAGACGGGCGAAAAGGCTTGTACGAAGTGTTTGTTTATCCTGTCCCACAGGGTATTTTGTGTATTTCAAGGGACATTACCGAACGCAAACGGGCGGAATTACTTCAGCACGCTTTATTTGAAATTTCCATGGCAACACACACAACAGAAGGTCTGGGCGAATTCTCGGCAGTCATTCAGGAAAAACTTGGCGAGCTTTTCGATACAACGAACTTTTTCATTGCACTTTACGACGGTGAGAAAGACACTATTTCGTTACCCTATTTCAAAGATGAAAAAGATGATTTTAAAACATTCCCGGCCGGGAAAACATGCACCGCCCATATCATAAAAAGCGGGAAGCCGCTGCTGGCAACACGAAAAAAAATAGATGAAATGGTAGCCGCCGGCACAGTGGAAACCATCGGCACGCTTTCAAAAGTCTGGCTGGGCGTTCCCATGCGATTGAAGGGGAAAATTACAGGAGCGGTTGTTGTACAGAGTTATAAGCACGAAAATGCGTACGGCAAAAAGGAACTAAAAATACTGGAATATGTGGCCAACCAGGTGGGTATGTTCATCGAGCACAAACGCGCTACAGAAGCGCTTCGTGAAAGTGAAGAACGATTAAAACTTGCCCTGGAAGTGACAAAGCTTGGTACGTGGGAATGGGACCTTCGCACCAACGAAGTTATAGTCAATGAACAGTATGCGGCGATGAAAGGATATACACTGGAGGAGATTCAACCGCATCTTTCGGATTGGGACAAGTGCATTCATCCGGATGATCGCCAGAAAGTTATGGAAAAGATGTTTGCTCATTTCAAAGGAGAAATCCCAATTTCGGAAGCTGAATTTCGATTCAAGCATAAATCCGGCAAATGGATATGGATTGTGGATCGTGGAAAGGTCATTGAGTGGGACGAAAAAGGCGAGGCAGTCAAGGCAATTGGCACGCATTTTGATATCACCGAGCGGCTAAACACCGAACAAAAATTGCGGACGAGCGAAGAGCGCTACAAAAAGCTTTCCAATCTCACCATCGAAGGCGTTCTCTTTCACGATAATGGAATAATGATGGATGCCAATGATTCGTTTACGCGAATCACCGGCTATACCATAGATGAAATACGTGGGAAAAACTTTTTGACCGAAATTGTGCCTCCTGAATATCACGGGATTGTCAGAGAAAAGATACTGAAGCGTGTTGCCACACCATATGAGATAGAGATAAGAAGAAAAGACGGCAGAAGAATTCCTGTTGAGATCGAAGCGCGCAAGATTCAGGAGAATGGAAACGAATACCGGGTTGCTGCAATTCGCGACATTACCGATCGCAAGAAAACCGAGGAAGAACTCCGAATAAGCAGACGAAATTTTCAGTTATTTGTCAATTCCAGCCCGGATTTATTCTTTTTGAAAGATCTCTCCTTGCGCTATCTGGTATCAAATGAAGCCAACAGTGCATTTTTCAACAAAAAAGAATCCGAAATCCTTGGCAAAACTGATTTCGATCTCATGCCCCCGGAAGCAGCGGAGAATAGCAAAAAAACCGACATGATGGCCGTTGAACAAAAAAAGACGATTATCGATACTGAGACGGTCGGGGATCGAATATACGAGACGAGAAAAATACCGGTATACGACCACGAAAAAATCATAGGCGTTGCCGGGCTGATAAGAGACATCACTGAACGAAAAAAGGCGGAACGGCAGTTACACCTCCATTCGCTGGTATTAAATCAAATTCAGGATCGCGTGACCGTAACCGATCTGAATGGCATTATCACCTATGTGAACGAAGCCGAGGTGCAGGCCCTGAAATACTCTCGTGAGGAACTCATCGGGAAATCCACAAGTAAATATGGCGAGGATGCGGCGCAAGGCGCCACTCAGCAAGAGATATTGGAAAAAACGCTTGAACACGGTTATTGGCGCGGTGAAGTTGTGAACTACACAGCGGATGGCCGGGAAATTATTCTGGACACCCGGACAATGACCGTGCACGATGAGAATGGCGAAACCATCGCGTTGTGCGGCATTTCTACGGATATTACTGAAAGAAAAAAAATAGAGGTGGAACTTCGCGAAAATGAGGAAAAATTCCGGCTGCTGGCAGAAAATTCTGTGGATTGCATCTGGACCATGGACAAAAAACTGAGATTCACCTATCTCAGCCCGGCTTTGGAGCGAATGACCGGTTACACGCCTGAGGAATGGGTGGGGACGCATCTGAGCGCTCATTTCACTAAAAAGGAATTTTTAAAAGCCGGGGGCCAGGCTGCAAAGGCTATTAAAAATTATAAAACTTTTACACATACAACGTTTGAATCCAAAATATTAGATAAAAATAATGAAGAACTTGAAGTTGAGATTTCCGGCGGTATATTGAAAGATGAGCAGGGAAAACTGAAAGGCCTTCAGGGAACAACTCGGGATATAACCGAACGTAAGATCGCAGAAAAAAAACTGGAATATCGATTAGAACTTGAACAACTCATATCGGATATTTCAGCGCGGTTTGTCGGCATTGAACCCAATGATCTTGATAAAGAAATTAAGCGCACTCTGCAGCGTATTGGCAAATTCACTGGTGTGGATCGCATTTGCATTTTCATGTTCTCAGATAACGGCGATTTCGCCAATGTGACGCATGAATGGCGGATGCGCGGCATTCCATCAGTCAAATCGAAGCTGCAGAACATGCCTGTCTCTGAATTTCCGTGGGTCATGACCAAACTGCGCCACGCGGATACCTTGCATATTCCCAGAGTGGAAGATGTGCCGGAAGATGCCAAACCTGAAAAGCAACTGATGCAGGCCCATGGCATTAAATCTATGCTCATGGTTAATTTAGCATGCGGCAGGGAACTGCTGGGATTTATTGGTTTCGATACTGTAAAGGAAGAACATAGCTGGGAGAAAGAGGATATATCGCTGCTCAGGACCATTGGGGAAATTTTTGCATATAAATTTGAGAACAGGCGTTTCGAGCAGGAGAGAGAGCAGCTTCTTCACAATTTAGGTGAGCGATTAAAAGAAATGAAACTGCTTTACCAGGTTTCCCAATACAGCACTGACCTTGAAAAATCTTTGGATGATTTCCTGACGAACACTGTGAATGAAATTCCTTCAGCCTGGCATTACCCTGAATTAACAAGTGCGAGAATTATATTAAATGGTAAAGAATACAGAACCAAAAATTTTAAAAAGACAAAATGGAGAATTTCCCAAGATATTCATTTGCACGGGAGAAAGGCCGGCAGTATTGAGGTTTGTTTATTAAAAAATGTTACAATGCCGGATGACCATAATTTCCTTGAAGAAGAATTGAATTTGATCAAAAGCATTGCAAACCTGGTCATGAGTTATGCCGAAAGAAAGCAAGCAGAAGGGCAAATTCGTGGCGTGAACGAAAAGCTGCAACGAATTTTTGATGCATCCAGATCGGCAATCATTATGGTCGATGCTGAGGGGAAAATAACCGAATGGAACAGGGCCAGCGAAGAAATTTTTGGCTGGAAAGCCGAGGCGGTTGTGGGGAACTTCAATCCAACGGTGCCGGAAAATCTGATGGATTTTTATTTCGACACAATCAGGAATAAAGTAAATAATATTGAAGTGAGAGTGAATCATAAAGATAACAAAATGGTAGACCTGCTTCTATCGAACACGCCTCTTTTTGACGAAAACAAAAAATTCATCGGGTCGGTGGGTGTAATGAGTGATATATCGGATTTGAAGCGCGCTGAAAAAGAGAAAGACAGGCTGGAAAAGCAACTCCGCCGTTCCCAGAAAATGGAAACCATTGGCACCCTGGCCGGTGGTATTGCCCATGATTTCAATAACATTTTGACGCCGATTATGGGATACACGGATATGGCCATTGCGACGCTGCCACAGGACGATCCGCTGAAAGAGGATTTGAAGCATGTTCTGAAAGGAGCACATCGGGCAAAAGAACTGGTGCAGCAAATACTGGCATTCAGCCGGCAAATTGAACAGGAACGGAAACCACTCAAGTTGCATTTAATCGTAAAAGAGGCCATCCAGTTGCTGCGGCCATCCATTCCATCGACGATTGAAATTCGTCAGCGAATCGATACAACCTGCGCGCCGGTTCTGGCTGATGCGTCGCAAATTCATCAGGTCATCGTGAATTTATGCACAAATGCAAATCAGGCCATTGGAGACGCGCAGGGCCGTATGAACATAGAATTGACCCAGATTGAAGTTGACGAAAAAACCGCCACACTTAATCCGAATTTAGAACCAAAAGAATATGTCCGATTGACGGTAGAAGACACTGGAATTGGTATGGATGCCGAAACAGTTGAACGAATTTTTGATCCGTTTTTCACCACCAAAGATGTGGATAAAGGGACCGGGCTCGGGCTTTCGGTTGTTCACGGCATTGTCCGCAGCCATCATGGCGATGTGCACGTGCAAAGTGAGCCGGGTAAAGGGACGACGTTTCACGTGTTTTTGCCTGTCGCTGGGCGATCCAAAGAAATGCCGGTGTCAGGTGACTCTCGGACAATTCAGGGTGGTAAAGAAAATATTATGGTTGTGGATGATGAACAAATAGTGGCTAACGTGGTTAAAAAGATGTTGGCACATTACGGCTATCATGTTGACGTATTTGATGGTAGTCAGAGCGCATTGAAAATGTTCATGGATTATCCGGAAAAGTACGATCTCATCATTTCAGATTTTACCATGCCGGAAATAAATGGTTTGGAATTCGCAAAAAAAGTCCAGCACATGCGCCCTGATCTGCCTTTTATCCTGATGACAGGATATGGTGAAAATGTATCTGATGATGTGATCAATCACTTCAACATTGAAGAAATAATCGCTAAACCGATTGACCGAAAAGTGTTGGCCGCTGTCGTAAGAAGAGCTATTGAAAAATCATAAGATGTATCCAATACGAGCTCATGATTTATTACTACATAGTCAGATTACCTTTTTTCTGTCATTTCCTCTGGACTTTACCTGGTGTACTTCCGTTGGTCGCCTTCGGTCGCCTGCACGTCTTTTGTCGTAGATCCGCCATCTTTTTGGAGGACAGGAATCTCATTCTAAATCATGAGGAGATTCCCTAAAAGTATGCAGGAATGACAACAATAGGGGAATATTGCCTTGCATTTTGAGACATTTTTTAATTTGACTAAGTAGTATTATTTACACTGAATTTAACGATAAGGAATTTTGAAATGCGCATTTTAATTATTGAAGATGATGAGGCAATTCGTGGGATGATGGGCAAGATTTTAAAAGCGGAAGGTTATGATGTCATGGAATCCGAGAATGGTAAAGAGGGAATAAAACTGTTCAAATCGGACCCAAATATCGATCTGGTGATAACCGATATCATCATGCCTGAAAAAGAGGGCATCGAAACGATTCTCGAAATGAGAAGTGAAAATCCGGATGTCAAAATATTGGCCATCTCCGGCGGCGGAAAGGGCGATGCGCAGGATTATCTGACCATCGCAAAAAGTATTGGTGCCAATGACACGCTGAAAAAACCATTCATGCGAAATGATTTGCTGGAAGCCGTCCAATCGCTGATCATGCCTGGTTAATGAATGGATGATGACTGGTGAATATTTTGGGCGGTATTTTTTTCTCCGGCAAGAACCGGTTGAAAAAAGCGATCAGAGTTTTAAATAACAATGGTTAATATATCAATCAGGAGGAACCAATGTACGAAAAAAGTGTTGAGTTGCTCAACAAGGCTGTTGCCGAGGAATTAACTGCTGTACATCAGTATATGTATTATCATTTTCATTGCGATGATATGGGATACGATCTTCTGGCCGGTCTGTTCAAAAAAACGGCGGTGGAAGAAATGATGCATATCGAGGATATTGCCGAGCGAATTCTATTTCTCAAAGGGGACGTAAATCTGGATGCTGCGGGGGAAGTCGTGAGAAATAATGATGTCAAAGACATGCTGGAGCATTCCGTGAAACTGGAGCAGGAGGCAATTCAGGATTACAACAAGTGGGCCAATGAATGCTCGGCACATGCTGATTCTGTTTCGAAAACCTTGTTCGAAAATTTGGTCGTGGATGAGGAGCGTCATTACGATCAATTCGATACGGAGCTGGAAAATATGGAAAAATTTGGCGTCAACTATTTGGCCCTGCAATCCATCGAGCGAAGCAAAAGCCGCGCAGCCGGCGCATCGCCGCAACCATGATTGGTTTGCATCGTTCAAGTTGTAGTATCATAAGCGGTTGACACCATCAGTCTTTTGTGGACAAATGTAGAATTTTTTAAACACCGAAGGTGTTTTACATTTGTAGCAATCACAATTGTACAAAGAATACTCAACCCTGAAAGGGGTGAACAATTATTTATCAATTCATTAGGAAACATAAAAACATTTTCTTTAAATTAATGTTTAACTCCTTCGGAGTTATTGCTTTATGAGATGTTGATCAATGCTACAAATGTCGAATCCCTTCGGGATTCTTTTATATCTCTACACGGGGACCTGCCAGAACCTAATGGAAAATTGAAACTCTAAAAAATCATTTTTTAACAAAGCAGCAAAGTGCACAAAATTGTTATTCAATCACTGATCAAAAATTCGTAAAAGCATATTTTTAAACTTAATTTGAACATTGATAACTATTTGTTTATTTGTTCTGTGAAATTCATTTTTTTAACTCTCACAAAAATTTATTTTAAAATTTAGTCAGGGCTTTACTTGCTTACACAAATTTAAGGACAATTATTTGATGCTTGATTTTGAATCAGAGCTGGCGCCGCAGCATATTTATTCGGTGTCAGAACTGACGACCGAAGTGAAGGTTTTGCTGGAAACGAGCATCCCTGTCATCTGGCTGGAGGGTGAAATATCCAATATCACATTTCACTCGTCCGGCCATCTTTATTTTTCGCTGAAAGACAGGGATGCGCAAATATCGGCTGTCATGTGGCGATCGCGAAATGCATCGCTTTTTTTTACACCTCAGGATGGCATGAAAGTGCTGGCCATGGGCCGGGTCACTGTATATCAGAAACGCGGCGTGTACCAGTTCGACGTGATAAAGCTTCAGCCGGCCGGCATTGGTGAACTGCAACTGGCGTTCGAGCAGCTCAAGCAAAAACTGCAGGAAGAAGGCTTGTTTGATGAAGAGCATAAAAAAGAGATTCCTGCCTATCCCGACCGCATCGGCATTGTCACGTCGCCGACCGGCGCGGCAATTCAGGATTTGCTGAATGTGCTCAATCGCCGGTATCCCGGCATTGAAATTGTGTTGGCGCCGGTCAAAGTGCAGGGAGATGGCGCGGCCGAGGAAATTGCTACGGCCATTGATGATTTCAATGCGTTCGGCGAGGTGGATGTGCTGATCGTGGGACGGGGCGGTGGCTCGCTCGAAGACCTGTGGGCGTTCAACGAGGAAATTGTGGCGCGGTCGATATTCCGTTCCGGGATTCCGGTGATCTCGGCCGTGGGTCATGAGATCGATTTCAGCATCAGCGACTTTGTGGCAGATTTGCGCGCACCGACGCCATCATCAGCCGCAGAGCTGGCTGTGCCTGATCGTGATGAACTGGCGCATCGCCTTCAATTACATCGCAAACAACTGGTGGAATTCAGCCTCGGCCGCATTCAGTACGAACGCGATCGACTCAAGCGACTGGTGACGAGCTACAGTTTTATGCGCTCCCCGGATCTGGTCCGACAGCAGCAGCAACGCCTGGACGAACTATTGCATAGCATGCACATCACAACAGCCCATCAATTGGAAATGCATCGGAATAAATTGCAGGGCCTCACCAGTCGCCTGTTGTCCCTGGCGCCGGAATCCATTTTGAAGCGCGGCTACAGCATCTGCTACCGGGCGGAAGATGGCCGCATCATCAAAGACGCGACAGCGGTTCAGCCTGGCGAAAAAATAAATGTGCAGTTGTACCGCGGCAAAATCACCGCAGGTGTTGATGACGTTGATGAGAAAAGCATTTTGGAAGAATAAGCTTTCTCCTAATAAAAGAATAAAATAGACTTCTGCAAAATTAAAATTTTCTTGTCATTTCGAACGGAACGGAGTGGAGTGAGAAATCTGTATATGCTATAATATCAATTTGTTAACCAGATTTCTCTCCCGAAATTTCGGGATCGAAATGACACTCTTTCCTATTTTGCAGATCTATGAAGAATAAAAAAATAAGGAATTTTTATGCCAGAAAAAACATTCGAACAGGCAATGGAACAATTGGAATCCATTGTGGAAGAAATGGAGCAGGGCGAATTGTCGCTGGAAGAAACCCTGGATAAATTCGAAAAGGGAATGGAGTGCTCGAAAATTTGTTCGGACAAGCTGAATAAAGCCGAGAAAAAGCTGAAGAAGCTGGTGAAAACCGATAATGGTTTTCAATTGGAAATTTTATAGGCATATACTCTTTCCTGTCTGACCGCTAAAATTCTGAATATTTTTTTGAAGAAAAAAATCACAAGAAACAAAATTCAAATGTCAAATAAATTCCAAATCTAAAATACCAATTATCAAATTAATTAAGAAAATTCGAACTGAATGTCCATGTAGGAGTTTGATTTTTTGGATTTGGGTATTGTGATTTGCTTGTTATTTGGTTTTTGCGTTTTGTTATTTCCTGTTTATCTGGTTAATGAATTTTTAGCAGGCTGAATTGACAAATTATTGGAAGAGGAAGCGCTGTTACATCGTTTCAATTCAAAAACCCTGGGCTTCTCGCCGGTCCATTTTTCATTTCAACAAAAAAAAATGATTCTTTGTGATAGTAAAATAAATAAATTTACTTGCCAATGAAAGAAAAATTAATTATAATAAATGAAATCAATTTGAGAAATAAAATGGGATTTATTGAAAAGCGATTATGAAACTACTGGATACGATTGATTCACCGGATGATTTGAAGAAACTGGACATTCCAAAATTAGCCTGCCTGTCAAAAGAGATTCGCGAATTCATTATTTCGAATATTTCCAAAACCGGGGGACATCTGGCGCCCAGTCTGGGGGTCGTTGAATTGACTCTGGTGCTTCACTACCTGTTCGACAGCCCGAAGGACAAGATCGTTTGGGACGTGGGGCATCAGGCTTATGTTCACAAAATTATTACCGGGCGCAAAGATCAATTTTCCACTATTCGGCAGTACAAGGGACTCAGCGGTTTCCCGAAAATCACAGAAAGTCCGCACGACTGCTTTGGCACCGGGCATGCGAGCACGTCTATCTCTGCAGCGATTGGAATGGCCTGTGCCAGGGACTTGTCCGGGGAGGATTACCATGTTATGTCGGTTATTGGCGATGGCTCCATGACCGGCGGATTAGCCTTCGAAGGACTGAACAATGCCGGCTCGTTGGGTAAGGACATGATTGTGGTGCTCAATGACAATGAAATGTCCATTTCAAAAAATGTAGGTGCGCTTTCAAAATATCTGACCACATTGATCACCATGCAATCTTACAATAAAATAAAGAAGGAAATCTGGGAGATCACCGGGAAATTATACGGGTTGGGAAGGAAAATCAGAAAAATTGTGGGACGCCTGGATGAAAGTCTCAAAGCGGTTATTATTCCAGGCCTGTTGTTTGAACGGTTAGGATTTCGTTATTTCGGCCCGATTGACGGGCACAATATTTCAAGGCTGATACGCGTTTTTCGTCTGGTCAAAACATTGAAAGGCCCGATCCTTGTACACGTCGTCACGCGGAAAGGAAAAGGATATGGCCCGGCAGAAGAGAATGCGTCCCGGTATCACGGTTTGGGCGCATTCGATCGCGAAACCGGGGAACCCATAAAAATTGCTACTGTGCCCAGTTATACTGAAGTTTTTGGGAAAACAGTGACTGATCTGGCCAGTCAGGATGAACGCATCGTGGCTATTACTGCGGCCATGTCGCTGGGTACCGGGTTGAGCCATTTTGCCGAACAGTACCCGAATCGGTTCTTCGACGTGGGCATTGCGGAAGGCCACGCAGTCACGTTCGCAGCCGGCTTGGCAACTCAGGGATTTCGTCCTGTGGTGGCGCTGTATTCTTCGTTCCTGCAGCGGGGATACGATAACCTGATCCACGATGTTGCCCTGCAAAAATTACCGGTCATCTTTGCCATCGACCGCGCAGGCATTGTGGGCAGCGATGGCCCCACACATCACGGTGTATTTGATCTCAGCTATTTACGCACAGCGCCAAACCTGATTGTGATGGCTCCCAGGGATGAACAGGAATTGCGGGATATGCTGTTCACGGCGCTGAAATACGAAAACGGGCCGGTCGCCATACGGTATCCTCGCGGTGCCGGCGCTGGCGTATCCCTGGAACCGATGCAGGATCTTCCATTGGGCAAAAGCGAAGTTTTTCGGCACGGACACGATGTTGCCATTCTGGCAGTTGGTCCCATGGTCTACCGGGCGCTGGAAGTTCGGGAGAAGCTGAAAACAGCCGATATATCGGTCCAGGTGGTGAATGCCAGGTTCATTAAACCACTGGATGAGGCTTTATTGCGTGATACGTTCGAAAAATTCAGTCTTGTGTTCACTCTGGAAGACAATACGCTGCTCGGCGGATTTGGTAGCGCAGTTGCAGAATTTGGCGGGGAATTTGTCCAAAGTCGAACAAAATTGGTTCGATTGGGAATTCCGGATAAATTTATCGAACACGGTTCGACCCAACAACTGTACAAAACAATGGGGCTCGATCCTGAAAATATTTGTCAGATCGTGAAAAATAACTGGGATGATATTCGCAAAAGTCATCGAGTGCCAAAACGTCATTCAAAAAAAATTAGTTGATTTCTGGTGAAAAACATCGGAGATTAAATATATGATTTTTGGAATAAGTGGAAATGCGACAAAGGGAATGGTTCGGGGCTTGATTCCCGAGCTATTGAACTGGCTGGTTGAAAGAAAGATCGGTTATATCCTGGACGACGAACTGCGCCAGTTCATTTCGTTGAATCAATCTCATACGAGCACTAATCTGGAGAATCTGGGCGAAAAATGTGATGTGGTGCTCACGTTTGGAGGAGATGGTACGCTTCTTTCAACGGCCCGCGCAGTGGGGGCGTCCGGCGTTCCAATTTTGGGGGTGAATCTTGGGGGCCTGGGATTTTTGACCGAAGTGGCGATTGATGAACTTTATTCAACGCTTGAAAATATAATCGAGAATAAATACAAAGTGCTGGACCGGGTTGTGCTGGAGGCTTCCATTGCATTCGAAGGCCAGATCAAAAACCATTTTGCACTGAATGATGTTGTGATCGACCGCGATGGTTTCAGCCGAATGTTCAGGGTGGATGTATTCATTAATGAAGAATTTGTCAATACCTATTTGGGGGATGGAATCATCATCGCCACGCCCACCGGCTCCACGGCCTATTCGCTGTCGTCCGGCGGACCGATTGTGGTGCCAAGCCTGGATTGTATGATTATCACGCCCATCTGCCAGCATTCGCTTGGCGTGAGGCCGCTGGTGATCCCGGATTGCAGCGTCATTCGCGTGGTGCCGCACCTGGAAGGTCGTATTGTGACTGTCAGCGTTGATGGTCAGGTAAATCAGCAGTTCGTCAAGGCATGCGACATTGAAATTACAATACGACGCGCAAAGCATAATATTCGCTGGATACAGAATGAAAAACGGACGTTTTACGATCTGCTTCGCACCAAATTGAACTGGGGCTCGGATCAAAGGATGTTTTAGGGAGTAAAATTCAAAGAATTCGACGTTTAAAGCAAAATTGTAAAGAAAGAAAAGGAATAAAAATGGAAAATACATTGACATTCCTCGAAAATCTGACACGTGAAACAAATAAGAAGGAGTCAGAAGTTATCTCCATGGCGTTTCAGACAGGTATTAAACAATTGTGGCGGGAACATGTATTGGGGCAATTCCTTCGTGGATATCTGAGCCGAGATGAGGCGCTTGAAAAAGTTGGAATTGATTGGGTTGAACTGGCCGAACGACAGCACAAAGCAACAATGGAGGATCTGGCGTGGGCATTAGAAATTTAACTGTCGTTTCTGATACAGGTCCACTTCTTCATTTATCTGAAATAGGTTGCATTAATTTTTTAAATGTGTTCGAAAAGGTTATTGTACCAACTAGCGTTCGGCAAGAATATCTGAAGCATGAAGCAAGTGATACACCAGAAATTTTCAGTCTGAAAAACATTAAAAATGCTATCGCAGATATTGATGAAGTCCAAAAGTTTATAGCAAAATATAACCTGAACAATTTACATTCAGGAGAAATTGAATGCTTATTTTTATGCAAAAGGAATTCGATAAATATACTTTTAACAGATGATTTAGCTGTGCGAGATATTGCAAAAGACTTTGACGTTGTGCCAGTTGGTTTACTTGGAATCATACTTCGGGTCTATCGTAAAGGAATAATTACGAAGCAGCAAGCTGAGAATTATCTGTATGAATTATATGAAAAAAGCAGCCTATTTGTCACAAAGACTGTTGTTGAGTTATGGAACGCTTAAAAAAATATTGAAATTAAAAAAATATTTGCTATAGTATTTCTATTATTATGATTAATACTACTTAGTCAGATTATCCTTTTTCTGTCATTCCTGCGCGTTTTTTGTCGTAGATCCGCCATCTTTTTGGAGGACAGGAATCTCATTCTATATCGCGAGGAGATTCCCGCTAAAAACATGCGGGAATGACAACAATAGGGAAATATTGCCTTTTATTTTGAATCCATTTTTAATTTGACTATGTAGTATTAAGAATTAGCAAAAAGAAGCTTTGAAGAATTTACAGAGTAATTCCATGTCCGAAAAATCCACCACAACACCTTTAATGGAGCAATATCTGGCCATCAAGGCCAAGCACAAAAATGCGATTCTGTTTTACCGCATGGGCGATTTTTATGAAATGTTCTACGATGACGCCAAGGTGGGCGCCGAGGTGTTGGGTATTACACTCACATCGCGGTCTCACGGTAAATCAGCCGATGTGCCCCTGGCCGGATTCCCTTATCACGCGCTGGATAATTATCTCACAAAAATGATAAAAGCCGGCTATCGCGTGGCCATTTGTGAGCAGGTGGAAGATCCTAAAAAAGCGAAGAAGCTTGTCAAGCGAGATGTGGTTGAAATCGTAACGCCGGGCACTACCTTTTCCGATGAAATTTTGAAGTCCAATCGAAATAATTATCTGGCTGCTGTTTTTTTGAAAAAAGATTCGTGCGGTTTGGCTGCCGCTGATGTGACCACCGGCGAATTTTTTGTTGCTGAATTCTCCAAAGAAAAATTGCGGGAACAGCTGCTATCCATTCAGCCGTCAGAAATTTTGGTGGCCGAGACCCAGCAATCTTACGTCCAGGATCAACTGGAACAAATTGGGGATGCGTTTTTGTCCAGTCGGGAAGACTGGATTTTCAACCGGGATTATGGCTATGAAATATTGATAGAACATTTTGAAACATCATCCCTCAAAGGATTTGGCTGCGAAGATTTGGATGCCGGCATTGCAGCAGGTGGTGCCGTGTTAAATTATCTCAAGGAAAATCAGAAAAATGAACTGCGCCATATCAACCAGATACGAAGAAATTACGATGCAGATTTCATGACCGTTGATCCGACCACTCAGAAAAACCTTGAATTGATACAGTCCCTTTCGCAGCGGGACAATCGGGGCACTCTCATTTCTGTCCTGGATCAGACCAAAACAGCCATGGGCGGGAGGAAGCTGGTCAACTGGGTGCTGCGTCCACTGAATAAAGAAGAACCGATCAAAATGCGTCTGGATGCCGTGGAAGAATTCGTTCAGCAAAATTCGGTTCGTGAAGAATTGCGAGAGCTTCTGCGGAACATTGGAGATTTGGAGCGTTTGATATCGAAGATTTCCACCGGCAGAGCCAATGCTCGTGATTTGATTGCGTTAAAATCTGCTTTGCGCCTGGTGCCTGAAATGCAGAGCATGCTGGATGGCGCTGAATCGGCCTATGCTGTTAATATAAAGCAAAATCTTCACGATTTGTCAGAAATTGTCGATGAGATAGAAAGAGCCATCGTCGACGAACCGCCATTAGCCACATCCGAAGGCGGACTGATTCGCCGGGGATTCAATGAGGACCTGGATCATTTGCGGGAAATTGCATATTCCGGCAAGGACTGGATCGCGCGATTGCAAAATACAGAACGCGAGCGAACCGGCATTCCTTCCCTCAAAGTGAATTATAATAAAGTGTTTGGCTATTATATCGAAGTGACGAAGCCGCATCTGGCCAAAGTGCCGGATGATTACATTCGGAAACAGACACTGGTGAATGCAGAGCGGTTCATTACGCCGCAACTGAAAGAGTACGAAGAACAGGTTTTGGGCGCGCAGGAGAAAATTGTCGCACTGGAATATGAACTGTTTGATAATGTTCGGCAAATGGCTGCGCGGCATGTGAAAGAAATTCAGCAAAATGCATCACTGATAGGAGAACTCGACTGCCTGCTAAATTTTTCACAAATTGCGATCGATAATAACTATACCAAGCCTGTCATCACGTCATCGGATGAAATAAAAATAAAGGACAGTCGACACCCGGTCGTTGAAAAGTTACTGCCTGTGGGAGAGGCATTTGTACCCAATGATGTATATCTCAATAATGAGAGCGATCAAATTTCCATCATCACCGGACCCAACATGGCCGGCAAGTCCACGTACTTGCGTCAGGTGGGACTGATTGCGCTGCTGGGACAAATTGGCAGCTTTGTGCCGGCGCGGAAAGCGGAAATTGGACTGGTCGATAAGATTTTCACGCGGGTCGGGGCGTCGGATAATCTCGCCGGCGGGGAGAGCACGTTCCTCATGGAAATGAATGAAACCGCAAACATTTTGAATAATGCCACGCCCAAAAGCCTGATTCTTTTGGACGAAATTGGCCGGGGCACCAGCACGTTCGATGGACTTTCCATTGCCTGGTCAGTCGCTGAGTATTTGCACAATGCTTCACATGTGGCGGCCAAAACGTTGTTCGCAACACATTATCACGAATTAACGGAACTTGCTTTGATACTCCCTCGTGTAAAAAACTATAATGTTGCGGTCAAAGAATGGGGCGATAAGGTAATTTTTCTTCGTAAGATCGTTGAGGGTGGTTGTGACCACAGCTACGGCATTCAGGTTGCCCAATTAGCTGGATTGCCCAGACCTGTGATTTCCCGGGCCAAAGAAGTCCTCTCCAATCTCGAAGCCGACGAATTAACGCCCAATGATATTCCACGACTGGCTCGCCATCAGGATAATGCCCTGAAGGCGAAAGTTTCCCAGTTGGATTTTTTTGCTGAACAGGAAAATAAAATCAGGGAAGCCCTGGAGCAAATTGATGTAAATTCCCTGACCCCTATCGAAGCGATCAATAAGTTATTTGAGCTTAAACAACTCATGGAAGACGGAAAGCACACATAGAACTCACCAGAGAGAAACACGTTATGAAACGGAACCGAATCGTATGTGGTCTGATAATCATCGGGCTGTTTTTTTCAACCAACAGTTATGCAGGATCAATCGTTAAAGCAAAATATGCCGGGGAGTTTTTATCCACCGGCGTTGGTGCACGTGCCCTGGGAATGGGTGGCGCCTATGTCGCGATTTCAGAGGATGTGACGGCCGGATACTGGAATCCATCCACCCTGGGCAAGATTGAATACCCACAACTCGCCGGCATGTACGCGCAACGCTTCGCCAATATTGTCAATTACAATTATGCTGCGGTGGCCATGCCGTTTGGCAATAAAAGCGGATTCGCGCTTTCCATGTCGAGATTGGGAACAGATGATATTCCGGATACCCGCAATGCACTGCTCGATTATGGAATGGATGGCATCCCCAATACCGGCGATGAGGGAGAAGGCGATGGTCAGATCAACGACGGCGAACGCCTCGATCCCACCCAGGTAATCTATTTCAATTCTGCTTATTACGCATTTTATCTCAGCTACGGCAGCCGAAACAGCGAAACATTTTCCTATGGCGGGAATGTGAAGGTCATTCACGAAGGCATTGGAGAAAATTCTGCATGGGGCATGGGATTTGATTTTGCCTGTCTCTGGACGCCAACGCCAAAACTGAATGTTGGCGTGAATTTACAGGATATTACAACCACACTGCTCGTCTGGGACACCGGTAGAAAAGAAGCGATTACACCAACCTCTAAAGTGGGAGTCGCTTATTTCTGGGAATCAACCAGGATCGCCGGGAGACTGATTCCAACCGTCGATGTGGATATGCGATTTGAAAACAGGCAATTTGCGTCCCAGGCACACGTGGGCCCGGTGAGTTTGGATTTTCACACCGGGATGGAATATCAATTCAAAAAAATATTGGCGCTTCGCGTGGGCGCAGATACAGGCAGATTCAGCGCTGGCGTGGGAGTGAAGCTGCCCAAATTGAATGTAGATTACGCATTTCTCAGTCATGATGATTTGGGCGATACCCACCGCATTTCTGTGATTCTTACCATTGAAGAGGAAAGATTCCGGCGGCGGATGCCGTAATGCATATCATGAATGTCTGAGTTAACGATTAAATTGAGATTCATTTTTAAAATTGCATATTAAGACTTAACCTGGAATATTCATTGTAATGCATTAAGGAATCCAGGTAGCCTGAATGG
>CAZSBG010000097.1:0-22927 GCA_964605145.1 uncultured Cytophagia bacterium
TCTAAAAAGAATCTCTCCATCTTAATTTCTACAACTTTTGGGAATTGCTCCCATCGCCAGAAAGAATAAGAGGCTTAACATCAATGAATTTACATACCTTGAGATTGGTTTTTCCCGATTAAAACAATGATAACCGTATATCAAAATGAAAAATATGGCGATCATATTTATGTTGCTAATTCCGAGAAAAATTTGAAAAAAATTCTCTGTATTCTGAAATACATAATTCTTGTTTATCAAAAACTTATCAAAATATACAAACCAGAATGGAATAGAAATAAGGAAAGATATGAGATACTTAAAAATCACTGGTATTTTGTAATATACGTATTCCATTATGACAAATATAATCGTAACACATGTGAACAGGCTGATAGCAATTTTCCTGTATGCCCACAGGTTCCATAAAAGATGGTCACTACCAATGGAGTAATTGCTGCCTGTGAAAACGATAAAAAAACCAGATAAGTAGAGAAACGAAAAGACGGCCAGATTCAGAAAGACATAACGGTTGTAATAACTTATTAAATAAAGTGTTATGGAGAAGATAAAAATGAGTAAAAATAGTTCATAATTGACAATTTGTAAAATCGATATGGGCCAATGAGGAAATTTCAACGCAAGAATAGATAGCACGACGAATGCCATCCAGATATTAAAGAGTATTAAGAATCTATTTCCAACTGAACTTAATGTTTTTCTCATCTAAAAGTTATGCTTTTGCAAAAAAAATCGTTCATAAAATTATTTTAATGGGAGCATCGGTGGTACAGGTGTTGGATCTGAGCCCTGATTGAAATCAGATCGTAAAAAAACTTCATTTAGTGCTCGGTCAGTCGTTTCGCAAAAACTCAACATTTTTTTATTTATATACATTTTACCGGGGCGATCAATTGAAGAAATTCCCCAGTAAGAAAAAAACAGCACAAATATACCATAAAATATAATTGTAAACAAGAATATTTTTTTCTTCCAGTTAATCATCATTCATATCTATTCCATCTGCAAATTTCAATACCTTTATTTAATATTTAAGCAACATTTTTGAATTTTAATAACACAGATAATTCTGAGCCTGCTTATATCTCAAACATTTTTTTATGGATATAATATAAACATAAATTCTAAAAATGTCAACTCTTTTTTTTATTTTTTAGTGGGTTTTTTTAATTAATTCGCATATAGCAACTGAATTATTTCGATAACGCTATTCGGGCTATCTTATTTTAAGTAATTAAATTGAAAGAGCAATGGATGATTAAATTGCCGATGGATTTTATGCATTGATTTTTTTCTCATAATATTTTCGCAAATCAACCACTTTAATCATCAATAATAACTCATTTTAGTGGAATACAAATTTAACCTGAATTATTCAGAGATTTCAACCTAAATACATATAAGAATTTGATATTAATGAGATAAAATAGATATGTGAAATTTAACAGAGTTTGATATAACGAATTCTGAATTAAGCACCATTCAGGCTATCTGGATTCCTTAATGGATTAGAATGAATAATCCAGGTTAAATGAAAAACGATTTTTGCGGCGGGAACATTATCAGTTTATTTCTTGAGTGTTTTCCTGGTATCGCCAATTCGGCTCCTGGCTAACAATTGTGCAGCTTCATCAAAATTTTCCATTCCCTGTTTCAGTTGATTATCTTCGGTTAAATGAACTCTATATCTTGCATTTTTCCCCCAGCGCAGATAAGCCAGTTCCCGTTTCACCAAAAATTTAATTTCTTCCTGAAATTTGTTGAATGGAAAGTAGGAATAAGAAATATCGATATTTTTTACAAGATTTTGGAATTGCTTCAACATCTGGTCGTTCACTTGATAGGATTCAATAAAATGATTCACATCATCCAACATATCAGAGTATGTTTCCATGTATTGATTCGTAAAGTTGAACAGAAAATGGTTTTCATCATACACCAGCTTTCGCAGCGAATCCGGAAGGATAGTCGTGTTATGGATTGTTAAATCAGGAATGATGCCTCCGCCGCCAAATACAGTTCGCCCAGCCGGCGTTCGAAAACCGGGGCGCGTGGTCAATGGCGAACTCTTTTTCCCAGCATCATGTGAATAAACATTTCGATAATATTCATCCCGTGTGAAATTCTTATACTTACGCTGAATAGATCGACCACAAGGCGTAAAGTAACGGGCAGTGGTGATTAGCAATGTTGAGCCGTCTCTCAATGCATATTGGCTTTGCACCAGTCCTTTCCCGAATGTTGTTTCGCCCACAATCAGGGCGCGGTCCCAATCTTGCAGAGCTGCGGCGACAATTTCTGAAGATGACGCCGTGCCATGATCCACCAAAACAATCAGCGGAATGTGCAAACATTTTTTTTGATCGGTAGTATAATATTCGTGGAATGAAGATTCTTCACGGCCACGGGTTGTAACGATAATTTTTCCTTCGGGTAAAAATTTATCCGCCACAGAAATTGCTGTGCTAAAATATCCGCCTCCGTTGCCCCTCAAATCCAGAACCAATCTTTTCATTCCCTGCTGCTTTAATGAGTCTAAAGCGAGCTGCAATTCATCAGCCGTGGTAATCGAAAACAAATTTATTTTGATGTAGCCGGTACCCTCAGCGATAAAGAAGAAGTAGGGAATACTTTTCACATTTATGCTCTGTCGATCCAGATCCAAGTCATGAACTTTACCGGAGCGGACTTTTCGAATTCGAAGCGCAATTTTGTCAGCGTTGTCATCGCTAAACAAATTGGCAGCGCGCGAATGGTTTGCTCCCACTGCACTTTTTCCATCTATGGCAATAATCTTATCTCCCCTTTGAATACCGGACACAGATGCGGGGCAATCCTCCATGACCGAAGTGACCGTAATAGTATCTTTAAAAATTGTATACCGAATTCCAATTCCTGAAAATCCCTCAAATTCTTTGGCCCATTTCTCATAATTCTGTCTTGTCAAAAATGCTGAATGCGGATCGAGATTTCCCAGTATTCCATTTACTGCATCCTGAAAAATTTCATCATCATCGACTTCATCAACATAAGATTTTTGAATGATATTCATGATTGAGTATAATTTTTTCACATTTTCTGAAACGATATTTGAAGACGCCAATAAATCTTCTGCCTGGTATTGCTTATTGATTGTGATAAAGAAAGCAGATATCACACAAAAAACTAAAATAAATTTTATTGGTTTCATTTTTCGATCCATTCAATAGATACTTGTTTCTTGCTCGATATTATCAGTATCGTCACATGTGTTAATTTTGTTAAATATGGATGGCAGGACTTATATATTGATTCATGAGTTCACTCTAAAAAGGGGCTAAAGCCCAAAATTAACGGGAGAATTCTACTCCCCGACTTGAAAGTCGGGGCTATTCAAAATATCTAACATCAAAATATTCAATTGAATAGATAAATATAATAACCAAATAAGTAAATCCTTTTAAGGCTTTTTAGAGTAGACTCATTCATGTAATTATCAAAACAATATATTAATTAGAAAAATTTCCAGTAAGAAATGAAACTTGTTATATCAAGCAGCGTAATATTTTTGACTCATTAAATTTTAAATATAGGGAGGATTCCATGTCAAATTGCAGGCAAATATCACGAAGTTTATTCTGGGGAGCGGCCTTAATTATTGTCGGTGTTCTGTTTCTTTTCGATCAATGGGGCTGGTTGAATATTGGAGATTTATGGCCGCTTATTATCATCGGCGTTGGTGTGTATTTAATCATAAAGAGTCGCACCGAAACACACCATCACCGTGATTATAAGTCCGGCTTTGGAGACAGGGCGATGACAACAGATTCTCAACAGATTAATTATTCAAACACATTTGGTGACATCAAAGTCAAGATCAATTCCAAGAAGTTTGAGAGCGGTTATATTCGCACGAGTTTCGGAACAGTGAAAGCAGACCTGACTGATCTGGACATTGAAAGCGGAGAACGCACATTGCATCTAGAAACAACTTTTGGGGAAATCGAAGTTGTGCCCCCCAAAAATGTGGCCTTTTCAGTAGAAGCCAGTAACACGGCCGGTGACATAAAAATTTTTGAGGAGAAAAGGAGCGGCTGGCGACAGGAAGTTACCTATAAATCAGATACCTATGACTCTACGGATAAAAAATTGAAAATTCTGGCCAGTCAGGTTTTTGGAGATATGAAAATATTGTAATTAAGCCATAGCCTTTACTAAATGAATAACTCAATTTTGCTGTTCTGTGCTTCAGCCAAATATGTGGCCACGCCGCAGTATTTTAAATGAGCGTAATCCATCATTTCATCGCGCTGGAAGCCCATCAATTTCATTGACATTTCGCAAATATAAATTTGGACACCAAGGTTGCCCGCCATTTCCAGCATTTCTTCAAGCGAGGCAACCTTCTTTTTTTTCATTAAATTTTTCATCATCGTTGTGCCCATGCCGGCCATATTTAATTTTGACAGCTTGACCTTTCTGGTTCCTTTTGGCAGCATTAAACCAAACAATTTTGAGAAAAAGTCTTTCCCAGCCACTTTTTTATTTTTATCTCTCAACGCTGGTGTTCCCCAAAACGTAAAAAACATCACAACCTTCATTCCCATAGCTGCTGCGCCGGTGGCGATGACAAACGAAGCTAAAAGCTTGTCCAATTCCCCTGAAAAAACTATCATCGAGATTTTATTCTCAGTGCCGGCTTCCAGGGATTTAACTTTTTCCTGAAGCTCAGAAATTTGTTTGCTGAAATCGAATTCCATTCTGCCTCGAAAATTAAATTCACACGCACGATTTGCTACTAATTATAAAACCCGAAATCAGGCCATCAACTTCGGGTTTTTTATTTTTAACAAAAGGAATTAAAAAAAGTTCAACGCTTTTTCAAATCTATTTGAATTTATAGGTCAGTCCAAAGCTGGCAACAATGATATTCATGCCATGGGTTCCGGGCTGTTCGTATTCCGTTGCAAATGGAATTTCGCGTTCTTCGCCTGCAAGGTACTCAAATCCGCAATCCAGGCTGACTTTGCCCAGGCAGTAACTTCCACCGGCCGTGAAGGCGTTGTAGGTAACGCTCGGGAAAATAATATTCACAGTTTCATCAGGTGCAGGCGCCGGATCGTTGTAATAGCCGGCTCGCAATGCCAGTTTGTCGGTCAGCTTGTATTGAGCGCCAACACGAATCTGGGTGGCGTCTTCCCAGTTCAGGTGCATTTCATTTTGCCCTGTCTGATTGACCTGGGCATCCCACACAGCATTTTTATAATTTGTCACGATTGCTTCTTGAGTCTCAGACCATTTGCTGTACTGGACATCTGCTGTGAGTGTTAATTTTTTCGTCGGGCAGAACGCAACGCCGGCGCCAACCCACATGGGCCAAGCCAAATCACGTTCGTAATCTGTTTCGGCGGCGTTATAAGCCGCAAAAGCTGTGTTATTTGCGGTTCCGCTGAATTTGACCGTTGTTTTTGTTTTGAAGGAAAAGCCAACACTGAGCATGTCCATCGGTTTAACTAACACACCGAATGAAACTCCGTAGCCAAAGCCAGAGCCGGATTCATCATACTGAGCGTCGACCATGCCATCTTCGCCAGGCTGCTGGGTCATCATATTGTATGTATCCATCGGCCGTTTCATGTCCATCATGCCATAATAGACATTGAGCGCTGCGCCAACTGATATGGCATCATTGACTTTGTAAGCAATGCCGGGGGAAATATTAAAAACACCAATTTTACTCATCCACTCGAACGAAGTGCCGGCAGGCCCGCTGAACGCAGCCAGATCGGAGCCATCCCACTCCGCGCCAAGACCGGCCGGAACATACGCGCCCACTCCGGCGAATAATTTTTCGCCACAGAATAAAGGCATGTAACCCATAATATTTGGGCTGATATAATGATTCGTTTTTGTTTTGGCATCGACCGTTGCTCCGCCCATTGATGCAGGGAACGCGAACTTATAAGTGCCAATGGGTAAAATATCTGTAACAAAAATAGAAATCTGGGGACCCTGCACCCTGGCCAAACCTGCCGGATTCCAATAGATCGCGCTGTAATCATTTGCCAGGCCCACGTACGCGCCGCCCATTCCAATGGATCGTGTGCCAATACTGTTCAAACTTAAACCATTTGCAAAAACAGATGAAGCTGAGAAAATTAGAATAGTAACAAGAATTAAAGTTGTTCTTATTCTCATTTAGTCCTCCTGAAGGTACTGTAATTTAGTTGATTAGTAATTATTGAACGTAACCGATCACTGGGTATGCATATTGACTAACTCCGCCTTTCAATAAAAAGGCTTTCGGGCTTTAACCCAGCATCTTCGAGCAAGGTGCAAAAGTTAAAAGGCTAAAGCCCGGCTTGCTGGAATTTGGCACCTCCGCGCTGAACCACGGAGTTAGTCAGGCGTTTTTATCTCCTGTGAACGGTTACTATTGAACACAATATCGTTTGCCCGATCACCCCCTTTTTATTTTGGTGATCCTTTACTGCCCTGCCACAGCTTTCTGAATTGACTTATCAAGCATTTTGGGCATGTTCATATATTTCATGAAAGCTATTTTTCCTGCATCCCAGAAAAACATATCCATTCGAAACATTTCCCGGGGTGAACCGACTTTTATTTTGCCATCTTCTTCGAAAACGACGACCTCGATTGGATAGGCTGCCACATGGTCAATTCCGGGAACCTGATTCGCTTCCGAGTCCCGTGTCATACCGCCAATGTGAAATGAAAGCGCCTCAGTGCGTCCGCGGGTGATTCCGAGAATCGCTGCATTCCGATCCGGGGATTTTATTTTGCACACAACGCGCCACAATAAATTTTCATCAGGATTCTCGCACCAGTGGTAATCCTTATCACTTTCATCAGGTCGGAAATTTTGGATATTTTGTTCAACTTCGGCAAGCATTTGATTGAATGTCTCCGCAGGATTTTCACCGATTGCAACTTCCTTCGGAATCAGGAACTGGCCTTCGTCTTTGAAAAACGTCATTGGCCCGACCATCATCATCATGTCCTTCTTTGCCTTGCGAAGCCTTTCTTCATCGCGAACCGGCGGCATTTGAACGGTGACTTCATTTCCTTCAACAGCCGAAAGAATTACCTTCCGCAAATTCTCTGTCACTTTGCAGGAGTGTGCCACCAGCGTTTTGTAGTCTTCGTCCGGCAAGTCATTGCAAATAATTCGGGTGATCGTTTCCGGATTGGCGATAATCACATGGGTTCCGTTTTGATCCTGGTAAACGCCCACGCGAAGAATCCAGTTTGCTGCGTAACGATTACCAAAATTGATTAACAGGCTGTCAAATGCCGGACAGGTAGCCAACACCAAAAACGCTTTAAAATCCGAATGTTTTTCAGTATCTTCGCGAACGATGTTCGGCGTTTTCATTTCAATTTTGTTGAGGAAAGTGAATTTTGAAGCTGTAAAATTCGTTGCGAGTTGTTCAGCAATTCGTTCCGGCGATGTGGCGCTATTCTCGATGACTTTTTCATATATGCCGAAATCCGAGGCAAAACTAAAAGATACGAGTAGTAAAAAAAGAAGGACAGACGCTCTTACTTTCATTTATTCCTCCGGTTAAATGACATGTTTTTTTCGAAATTAAATCAAATCAAATAAATTTTACCTGGATTATTCATTGTAATGCATTAAGGAATCCAGATAGCCTGAATGGTGCTTAATTCCGAATTCAGTATATCTAACTTTGTTAAATTTCATATATCTAATTAATTTTATGAATAACATTAAGTTAAATAACTATTGTTGAAATTTGTGAATAATTCAGGTTAACAACCTCCATCAGCTTTTTTCTTTTTACGTTTAAAATTAAGCATCCCCTTGGGTTTCACTTTGGGCGCTTCAGCTTCCTGAACTTCTACCTGGCCGCCGCCTAAACCGGAAGCGATGGCTGCTTTGGTTTTGTAAATCAGAATTTCATCATTGGATGCATACGGCCCGGGATGTTCAGGATTCAGGATGACCTTGTTCCAATAGTTCAATCCGCCTTCCAGCACCACTGAATTTTTAATTCCGGCAGATTGCAGGACAATCCAGGCCTGAGAGGCATTTGAAATACCATTCGAATATAAAATGATCAATTTATTTCGATTTAATCGTTCCATCGTCTCCAGTTTCAGCAATTCAACGAGCGGGAAATTGTACGCAGATTTGATGTGGCCTTCCTGAAAGGCTTCGGCCGGTCGGACATCGATCAACAAATAATCAGGATTTCCCTCAACAATCCACTGAGACAGAGTTTGAGGATCGATTCGGTCTTGACTGCCCACGATTTGTTTTGCCAATTCCTGAGCATTGAGTTTAATCTGCCTGTTCTGCACCGGCAAAAAAGCAAGAATCAGCCCTAAGACTATGGCAATTAAAGCACCAATTTGTTTTCCTTTTAAAGTCATAATACCACCTCTATTTATTGAATTTTGCTTCGAGTTTTTCTGCACCATAAAACCCGGCGAGTGCGATCAACACCACGACAAAGGCAATAATGCCGGGTCGAATTGACAATAGCTTGTCCAGAGTGAAACTATCCCCGATATAACCACCGGTGAACAATGGTTCAAATAGAAAAAACAATTCAGAAAATACGAAGATTCCGGCAAAAACACCTAACAAAAACATGATTCCATCAATTTTCATTGTGGCGCATGCCACGAGTCCTGTGCCGGGGCAGTAGCCTCCAATGACGAAACCAACGCCCAATATAAGGCCGCCGAGAAGCTGGGGCCAGATATAAGTTGGATTAATATATATCAAACTTAAATCGAGCCAGCCAAATGCATTGAAATAATAGATTCCAATCATGGCGACGACAACGGCTGTGAACATTACTTTGAACACGGTTAAGTCTCTGAAATAAAATTGAGCGGCCAGCTTTCGCGCATTTCCAAAACCGGCGCGTTCAAGCGTGAAGCCAAAACCGACACCAATGAGAAACGCAAGGACAAATCCGGTCATCTCACCGAAAAAATCCATTTGTGATAATGGTGCGAACATGATTTCCTCTTTAATTTTATTGACTCAATTCAAATCTTTAAATCCACTGTTTTCTCAGAAAATATGCAAACATATAAGCGCCGGCGAAAACCATCATCATGAATATCCAGCTTCCCACTGCCAGTGTTGCGCCGCCGCTCAGGGCCTGGCCGCTGGTGCATCCACGCGCCAGTGAGGCGCCGAATCCCATCAAACCGCCGCCCAAAAATGCGAAGAGCAGTCGCTTCCTGTCAGAGATTCTTGGGCCTCGCTCGATTTTCCACTTGAGCCGGCCGGCCAATGCCCCGGATAACAAGCCGCCCACAAGAATGCCAACCACTTCAAACACGAGCCAATTCCTCAAAGGTCCGCCTTCTCCCTGAAAATATTTTCCAACAAAATGATTTTTTTCAACGTGGGAAGGCGCCACCTGGTGCTCCACGGCCGCAACAGTTCGCTTAAACGCGCCGGATGCGCCCAATCCACGCCCGGCAACCACATAAGCGGCCAGAAGGACAAGGCCCAAAACAACGCCGGCCACATACGGTGACCAATACTTTTCTTCTTTCATTCTGTTTACCTCAAAATCGATTAAAGTTAATTTTCGTCGAATTCATGAATCAATAGGGAATCCACGTGGAAATTTGACCGGCGCTCACCATTAAAAAGCGCAAGAGAATTCCCCCCATCAGAACAAAAACCGGGGACAGAAAAGCCGGAATATGTCTTCCCTTCATTTCGTTTATTTCTAAAAATGCCGGCAACAGCAGCCCGATGAACACCACAAATATCCAGAAAAATGCTGTGAGTTCTCCGCCAAGAATGAGACTCACAGCCTGCCGCGTTATTTCA
Organism: uncultured Cytophagia bacterium; assembly: GCA_964605145.1. Classification (GTDB taxonomy): domain Bacteria; phylum Zhuqueibacterota; class Zhuqueibacteria; order Thermofontimicrobiales; family Thermofontimicrobiaceae; genus CAZSBG01. The sequence goes on from CAZSBG010000097.1 coordinate 9,827, forward strand.
GGGCCGGTGGTCAATTCAATGATCAGCAATAAAAGGAATACAAGCTCTGTAATGATAAGCCCGAGATCGATTTTCTGGAACAGCCGTATTTCGTTCTTTTGCCTGGACAAAAGAATGATCAGCGCTGCGGCAGTCGACAAACCGGATACCAAAAAGAGCGGTCCCATAATGGCTGAATTCCAGAACGGACGCGCTGCAAATGCTCCCAGTAAAATCCCTGTATAGACGCCGACGAACAACCCCACGAACAGATTAATCCATGCAATGGGACGGGTGAATTTCGCCAACCAGTTGAGCACACCTTCAATTTTCGGGATTCGGCTCAGGATGTGATTCTGGTAGAATTCAGGGAAACCGTTTTTTAATTGTGTCAGGATGAATAATAGATTGAATGGATAGAATATAATAAGAATCCACGCACCCCACGACATGGGTGCTGCCGGCCGAAAAGTCAGGTACATCTGGTATACACGAATTTTGTTTTCCAGATCGAGGAGAAGCGCGATCATTCCAATACTCAGCAATACAGGAGCAAGAATCGGGAGTCGCGAAGCTGTTAGTGGCATGTCTTTTGTTTTGTTCAGCAGCACCATCAAGGCGGAAAGCGCAACAATGCCGGCGACAAGTCCGCCAAGAAAAAGATAGACAGGAATTTCCCAACCCCAGATGTGCAGCGAAGGATCGATCAGATGATTCATTTTGCCACTGGTAATTTCAATTTCTCGCATTGTAATTCCTTGATATATTTTAATCTATTTTTGGATGTTATTTTGTAACACTTCCGGTATCCAATAATATAACAAGTTGATTTAATAAACTTTGTTGCCTTGTCATATCTCGACTCCGCTCGATATGACATACGATATGTCACATTGAGTTGCATATCCGCTTCGGGAGGACGGAGTCGAAAGGTGACAACACACGATGGATATCTAAATAGTTACATTATTTTTATCTCAAAGTACTTTGCTGTTATTAAATCAAATAATACACCTGTGGCCGCGTTCCGGTTTCCGGCTTGACCACCTTCCATTTTCTGGATTGCAGCAAGCGGCTCACCTCACTGTTGGGTTGGTCGAGATCGACGAAATACATGCAGTGCGTCGGGCAGACAGACACACATGCCGGTAACTTTCCTTCTTTCAGACGATGGTCACAAAATGTGCACTTATCCACCCATCCATCCGGATGAACATAACGCGCGTCGTAGGGACAGGCAGCGATACAGGCTTTGCATCCGATGCATTTGCTTTGATGCACCAAAGTAATGTTTGAATCCTTTTCAACATAGCTGGCGCCGGTGGGACAGGAATGCACGCACGGTGGATGCTCGCAATGATTGCATCGTTCCGATCGAATTTCCAGATGCAATTCCGGGAATTTGCCGTGCGTTTCTTCCACAATCCAGTCGCGGTGAAAACCATCCGGCGTTTGATTTTCTGTTTTGCAGGCGACAACGCAATCTGTGCATCCCACACATTTCAGCGTGTCGATTACCATTGCATAACGTGCCATTATACCTCCTCCGTCTTAAAAGTCACGAAATTCCCGCGCATGCCGGTCCCCCCCATGATGGGATCCATCAGCACTTTTGTGATCAGTTGATTGTCATCAGCGCCTTTCAAATACGAGCGTTTCATCTGTTTCTGGGTGCGGCCAAAGCCGTGAACCATATACACGCAATCATTTCGAATCCGCTGGGTTACCTTTGCCCGAACGCGATTGCTGATGACGCCATCCTGGTTTTCAAGTTTGATGTATTGCCCGGAGGTGATTCCCCATTCCCTGGCAACATTGTCGCTGATCCAGACTTCATTTTCATCTTTCACCTGGGTGAGAATGGGATTATTGGTGGTGCGGCTGAACGTGTGCATGGGCGTTCGTCCGTAAAGCAGTCGGTAATAGCCAAAAGGCGGTTCTTCGTGCCTGGTGTATTTCGGAATCGGATCGAATCCGTGCTGCTCCAGTTGGGTCGAATACAATTCAATTTTCCCTGACGGTGTGAAAAATTCAAAGTCCTCCCCATCCAGACCGTAAAGAGGCATATCCCAGTCAAATTTCTTCAGTCCAATTTTCTTCATTTCTTCGAGGGAAGATCCAATGGATTTCAGTCGGTGATACAGGTATTCTTCCATATTTTTCCATGGGAAATATTCGCTCAAATCAAGTTTTTTTGCTAATTGTTTGGCCATCCACCAGGCAGGTTTGCTGTCATAGCGCGGTTTAAATACAGGAGTTCGCAATGCCACAGTGGGAATTCGCGCCTGGGAAACCCGCAAATCATCATAGCGTTCCAGGTAGGTGCATTCAGGCAGCACGACATCTGCCCAGCCGGTGATTTCTGAAGGCATAATATCGATGGCAACGAGTAAATCCAGATTTTGAATGGCCTCCATTGTTTTGTTCACATCCGGCATGGTCAATGGAATATTGACGCCATAGACAAACCAGCCCTTAATGTTACAACCGCGATCCAGCGAGGGAACGGTGGCGTCGCACAATCCCGAGGACAGCACAAGCGACGCCAGCGGATATTTATCCGGGTAAATCATGCGCCAGTCTCTTTTGGGCTTTGGCGGCGTTGGCGTGGGATATTTGGCCACATCCAGTTTAGCAGGAAAGAAGAATCCACCTTTGCGTCCCCAACTGCCCAGCAGCGCATTGATGATTGCCCCGGCTCTCACCCGCTGGGTATCGTCGCCGTACCAGGTTACATGACGCCCCGGATGTACGATGACGCGCGGAGCGGCCTTTCCCATTTCGCGGGCTGTTTTTCGGATCACATCCGGCTTTATGGTCGTAATCGGGTACGCCCATTCCGGCGTGTATTTTTTCACGGTGGCTTTTAATGCATCAAAACCATAGGTGTATTTTTCAACGTAGGCTTTGTCGTACAATTCTTCTTCTATGATCACATGTATCCAGGCCAGCAACAGCGCCATGTCCGTTGCAGGTTTAATAGGCAGCCAGTATTTCGATTTGCTCGCGGCGACCGAGTATCGCGGATCTACGGTAATAACTGTTCCATCCCGCTCAATGACTTCGGCGAATTCCTGAACCTGACTATTGTGCATATTTTCGCCAATGTGCGAGCCGATGAGAACAAGACAGTCCGTATTTTTGATATCGGTATTGGGCGGCGAACCCACTAAATCACCATAGGTTAACGCATACGCATCCTCGCGGGGACCGCGGCATTGGGCGTACGAAGGCGCTGCCACATTGGTTGAACCCCAGGCATTGATGAGCGTTTTGAAAAACGTGCCGCCGGCACCGTGGGTGAACAGCGCCACACACTCGCGACCGTGCTCTTTTTCAATTTTGTACAGTTTTTCAGCGATGAAGTCGAACGCTTCTTCCCAGGTTGCCTCGCGGAATGTTTGCGTGCCGCGCCCTTCCGTGCGGATGAGCGGAACCTTCAACCGTTCGTCATCTGTGTAGGCGCCCATTCCGCCGCTGCCGCGGGGACACAGTCTGCCATTGCACAGCGGATCGTCCTCGTGGCCTTCAATTTTCCAGGGCTGGCCATCTTTTTTCACAGCCCACGCGGCGCACTTCCAGAAACAGATTTCGCAATACGTGGGCACTTTTTCGATGACCGGACCCTTTACTGCATTTGAATTGCCAAACAGATTAAACGGCTCGAACAAATGCGCTCCCAGTGCAGCGCTGCCTAATCCAAGCGAAGAAATTTTGATAAAATCACGACGTTTCATTTTTGATGGCATGATTTTTCCTGTTTTTATATGTGGGATTACTTCAATAACATTTAAATTTTATAATGGTATTTATTTATTGTACTATTTTTTAAGACTATTAATAATTGATAATAGCATCATTTTAGTCAAAAAAATTATTCCGTGGATAACCAGTCTTCAACAGCATGGTTGAGCTGTTCCAAAACCTGAATCATTGAACTCTGATATTCCAGCGGGATATTCTTCATAATTTGTTCATGAATTTTATTGTAATTCTGAATCAGCTTTTTGGCTAAATTGTCCCCGGCGTTGGTCAGGGAAAGATTGTAGACGCGGCGGTCGGTCTCCCCTGTTTCCCGGTTAACCAGTTCCCTTCGAACCAGTCCATCGACGATACGAGTGACGCGGCTGCTCGTCAGTGACATTTTTTGCGCCAGTTGATTAACCGTCAGGCTTTCGTGCTCATACAGCGTTCGAAGACAGCGAAACTCAACAATGGACACCCCGTATTTTGCCACATGACGATTCTCTTTTTCATTGCAATTTACGAATAATCGCCCAATGATATCGGCGAGCTTCGCTGATTCCATTTTGGGTTGCGTTTCAGGCATGATCATAATGTTTATTAAAAAAAAATGAAAAGTAAGATTAACAGAGAGAAAAAAAATCGATACGTCAATATTTGATAGTATCAAATAATATTATTGTCAATATAATTATTCAAAAATGGAAAATCAAGTATTTTTTCAACTTTTTTGTAAATGACCAGCAAAAAAGCCGGCTAAATCAGCCATTGAACTCCTTCTTTTACTAATAAAATCAATTGAATCTTTCATTTCATTTGACTATATTGATTCAAAGAGAATTGTTTACGAAAATCCTTTCCAAGTCAAATATGAAACATATTTCACTTATCACACTTTTACTGGTTGCATGCGCCGGCAACTCGTACAAAATCCACATTGGTCAATCTTATTTTGACAGCGTCCACCCCGGTTCTATAAAAGAATACTCACAAATTGAAAGCAACGAGGTGAACGCAGAGGTCACCGGTATCGGCGTTTATTCAGAACAGCGCGCATTTCTCGAAAAATACCCGGTCCTGAGAACTTATCACCCCAAAACTGGTTTAACATTTATTCCAATCACCGAAAAACTCGATTGCCACGAAGGCGCACTCGTCAAAATTGCAGGTCGAATTCAACAGGATTCCATTCAATACGCGTATATAAAAAAAATGCATCACTATCATTTGTTAGAACCTGTTTCGGTGAACATTCTCGAAGATAACAGTAAGACTTTTAATCGGGTGATCTTCGAATATCAGAAAATTCGGGAAAATATTCAGGGGCAAATTCAACTGAAAGATTCCAAACTGAATTTATCGCCCAAACCGAGCTGGATCATCCGGTACGATTCAGCGAAGAAGAATTATATTTTCACGTCGTTTCAATACGATTTAATGTACGCTGCCAATGTTGAATTCATTGTGGATGCCAAATCGCTAAAGATTAAATCGGTTTATGCAAAACAATGTTTCAAAGGAGAACTGTGATTTTCATTTTTGAATCGGATTGTTATTCATTATTTTTACATATCTGCAAAATTAGCTATTGTATTATTATTCATGGTTCGACTCCGCTCGCCATGACGTCCTTCGGACTTTAAATTTCAACAAACCAAGAAGAGCGTCATCCTGAGCTGAAAGTCCGCCTCTGAAGGGCGGAGTCGAAGGATGAGAGTCAAAAAACGCTAATTTGCAAAACTCTAATCATCTTCCAGAGAGGAGCTATTTGTGAACACCAGAATCGCGGAAAAATGGATTTTATTTCTTTTTTTTGGGCTTGCTATCAATGGTTTTGCCATCGATAAAAAGCTGGTTAGAATTGATCTCAGCGGTAAATCCGAACCTGAAATTCATCGGTTGTTAGACCAAAACCTGGACATTACTTCACTCAACAAAGAAAATAATTCAATCGAAGCGCTCGTTGGGCAGGACAAACTGGATTTGATCAACGCGCTGGATTTCGAAACATCCGTAAAAATTCCCAGCACGGTCGCTTTCGACGCTCAGCTTCGAAGCACCGGCTATTTCGATAATTTTCATTCCTACGAAGAGACGCTGGCAGACATGCAGGCCGCCGAACAAAACCATCCGGACATCGCCCAATTGGTGAATCTCGGCAACAGTTGGGAAACCGAACAGGGCATTGCGGAACGCTACATTTGGGCGATCAAAATTTCGGACAATGCGACAATCGAAGAAGACGAACCGGAAGTGCTCATCATGGGCTGCCACCACGCGCGGGAAATCATCACACCGGAAATTGTGCTGGCGTACATGAATCTGCTCCTCGACAGCTACGGCAGTGATCCCTATCTCACGCGATTGGTGGACACGCGGCAGATCTGGCTGGTTCCCCTTGTCAACCCGGACGGCTACACCCATGTGCTCACCATGGATTCCTGGTGGCGCAAAAATCGCAGAGACAACGGCGACGGCTCCTTTGGCGTGGATTTGAACCGCAACTACAGCTTTCAATGGGGCCTGTTCGACAACTGGTACGTCAATTCCACACCGAGCGATGACTGCTATCGCGGGCCGGAACCCTTTTCCGAGCCGGAATTGCAGGCCGTCAAAAACCTGGTGGAATCGCACAATTTTATCACAGCGCTCTCTTTTCACAGCTATGCACAGGAAATTCTTTACCCCTGGGGCTATCAAACAAGTTACACGCCGGACCACAACAGTTTCACCGCCCTGGCCGATTCGATAATTACCTACAATGGTTACGGTCACGGCACGTCGTGGGAAGTATTGAATGCCAGCTACCTGACCAATGGAAATTCCGAAGACTGGTTTTACGGCGACACCTCAACCAAAAACAAGGTTTTTCAAATGACGCCGGAAGTGGGAACTTCGTTTCATCCTGACCTCGAGGATGTGCCCGGCCAGATTTCGGAAAACATGGGGCCGTGCATTTACGTCACTTACGCGGCCGGCGAGGAGCCGTTGATCGACATCACTCCCCTGCCGGATTTTGAGCACAACGGTCCGTACCCGGTGACGGCCACGGTCAAATCGCCCATTCTTTTGACGAGCCCGGCGTCGATCGATCCATCCGGAATTTTTCTTTATTACAGCGCCACCGGCCTCGCGCCGTTCGATTCCGTGCAGATGACAGCGGCAGGCAATCCCAATGAATACGTTGGAGAAATACCCGGCGCAACCGGCGCCAATACCATCTATTATTTCGTGAGCGCAACCGATGAAACTAACCGCACAGGTCTGTGGCCCCGCGGCGCGCCTGAGACTGCGTTCTCTTTCAGCATTGGCACAGACACCGAAGCGCCGACCATTTCGCACACACCAGTGACACGGTATTCCAAATTTTTCAACGAATTCGCCATCAGCGCTTTTGTGAGCGACAATATTGGTGTGGCCGGCGTGCAGCTCTTTTACAAAAAAAATGACGGTGTTTTGGACAGCCTGGATATGATGCTCACCGGCGAAAACCAGTACAAGGTTGGCATTTTCGATGAAAATCCCCGGGCCGGCGATTACTACGATTATAAAATTGTCGCCACCGACGTGGCATTCACCCGCAACCAGGTTCATCTGCCGGAAAACGGCTTTTACCGGTTTTACATTCTTAACAGCCTTTTGTACGATTTCGAATTGGACCAGTCTTTTACAGCCAACAACGGCGACTGGCAATGGGGCGCTCCGACCGTTGGCCCCATGCAGTCCCACTCCGGCACGAGAATTTGGGGAACCAACCTGACCGGCAATTATAACGACGCCACCGAATCCATGCTGGACATGCCGGAACTGGATTTAACCGGCAAGGATTCCACGCAACTGACGTTCTGGCACTGGTACGAAAATGAATACAGCAGCGACATTTTCTGGGATGGCGGCAACGTGAAAATCGCTGTGGATAGCGGCGATTTTCAGGTGATAACCCCGGTCGATGGCTACGATGGCATTGTGGACGATTACAATACGTTCCTGGGCGGTCAGCCCTGTTTCGGCGGCCCGGCAACCATTGGGAATTTCTGGCACCAGGAAACATTCGACCTTTCGGCCTACGCCAACCAGCGCGTGAAAATCCGATTTCACTTTGGTTCGGACCAGTACACCACAACCAGCGGCTGGTACATCGACGATGTTGAAATTTTATTCAAAGAGCAAACCACAGTGCAAAGGGACGATGTGTCAGCGGACTCGCCGGAGAAATTCCATCTGGCGCAAAACTATCCCAATCCGTTCAATCCGAATACGCATATCTCGTTCCACATAGCCAGCCCCGGCAACGTTCGCCTGAATATTTACAACGTCCTGGGCCAGCACGTAAAAACACTCGCCGATGATTTCCGCGAAACAGGAATTCACCACGTTTCCTGGGACGGAACCAATGATTTGAACAAAAGCGTCTCCAGCGGAATTTACATTTACCAATTGAGCGTTGAAACCGAAAACCTGAACCGCACCTTTACCCGTAAAATGGTGAAGATGGAATGATTTTTTCCATTTGATTTTTCGTAACGATTCAACTTGACTTCAAAAAAAATTAGATATAATGTAATAATTCTTTCTCTCATCCCCGACTTTTAAGTCGTAGGAAATAAATTCCTATTAAATTTTGGGTTTTGCCGCGCTGGGATTTAAATATATAATTTTTCTTGACATTATAAGAGATATTTTTTAAATTGAAAAAAAATAATGCAGGTTTTTGGAATTACCTGTTAAGTGTAAAAGGGAAGCAATGGATGAAATATAGAGAGAGTACAAGAACAGGCTAATTCAAAGAAGATATAGATTGTTAGGGCATAGCAGCTCAAAAACTACTGATATTTATACTCATGTATCGAAAAAGGCGATTGGTACTATAAAAAACCCAGTGGATGACTTTTTTGAATAAAGGGAAGCGTACTTGGTAAAAGAAATATATCAACAATTGTTGTTATCCCTCCAAATTGGCGGTGTAACAACAATGAATATACACAGACGTTGGGCGCAAGCTTAAAAAAGACACAGCAAGTTTAAAAAATGCGGCAATTAAATTGTAACTTTGGAAAAATTTAAATTATTCATATGTCACTTTGGAAAACCGAAACTGAACTACAGTTTTTTACAGAAGCGTTAAGAAATTTCGCATCACCTGAACAACTTTTTTATAATCTTGAATCGGGTTATTATGCCTATGTGCCAAAAAATATTGATGGCGAAGGACAAACCTTACAATCAAGAAATTCATTAATTGGTCAATTTACAGAGAAATGGACAAAAGACCTATTTGCTCCTATTGCTCGCCATTTTGGATTATATGCTGTAAATAGTGTCGTATGTGAATCTATAGGACTTCCAAAAAGGTCGAATGCAGATTTAGCTTTCTGCACCACAAATTCTGTCAATCAAAGACCTGAAAATATTAAGCTCATATTTGAAATAAAAATGAGCATAGTATCTAACTATAAATTTTCAAATCCTGACAGATTATCATTTATTGGTGACTATAAAACACATAAAGGAAACCCTGCTCTATTACGTTCAGACTCAATGCTAAAAGCTATTGGAAAATCAATAAACATTAGAGTATCTGGACCAGAATCAACAAAAATACCTATAGTAATTTTAGGAAATAGCCCAATTACTGATAGTTACATCCGTAAAGTTGATTTTTTAAAATCGGCTGGTGTAATACAAGGTTTTTGGTCTTTAAATCCAAGTCCGACTGAATCTTACCATTTTCGTCAAACTCCAAAAGTTGGTTTTCGGAAATTTAACCATAAAGTATTAAAAATTGCAGCATAATTATGAATGATAAACTATTTGAAGTAAAAATATACTATAGCGGATTTAGCACTTACAAAGTAAATGCTAAATCCGAGGATGAAGCAATTAATCAAGCAAGAAAATTAACAATAAAAAAAAATGAGATATTTAAGAATATTGAATGTTGGCACGAAGCCGATGAAGCAATTGAATTAAAAAATGAAAATAGAAAAAACTAAAATACCATTTAATTATATAACTGTAAAAACAACTCACAGTCGAATAAATAAGGGCTTACTTGCCATCCCTGTATCATTGATTGATTTCTTCCCTCAAAAAAAAACTGAAATTTTTTTGATAGATGAAAATGGCAACGAAAAAAGAAAAAGTTTTACACCTTACAATAGCAGTAGTAGAGAGTGTAGAATTGGTGGTATGCGAGATTTTTACAAAAAATATTCAGTTTATGATGATGATGAAATAGTCATTCAAAAAATTGATGATTATAAATTTAAACTATTGCCAGAAAAGTTATTTGAAACCAAAATATCAGATTTTATAACTGATTTTGAAAATAGCACTGATGAGATAGAAGCGGATCGGAAAATTAGTTATATTAAGAATTTAGCCAATATTACAACCAATGAAATTTTAAGAAACGAATTCATTAATTTGTCAAAGAAAGATTTAAAATTGAGATCAACAAGTGAAAGAGATAAAACCAAATCAAATGAATCTGTGCCTTATCCGATGAGAAAAATATTACTTTCTCTTTATGAAGGAAAATGTCAAATTACTAAATTTACTTTTTTGAAAAAGGATGGCAACCCTTACTTTGAAATACATCATATTGATCCAACAATTGGAAATCATTTTAAGAATTTGCTTGTGGTTAGCCCTAATACACATGCTCAATTTACTTATTCGAAAATTGAACAAAGATTTGATGATGAAGGATGGTTAAGAGAGGTTAAATTCAACAATGAATCATTTCCTGTATTTCAAATAATTGATAATTTACCAAAACATTTTGAGAAAGTAGTTCACATTTAATTTTTTAATCCAAATTCCTGATCGCTCTTTACATTTAATGATAACATCTCCTCCTTATAATGTTTCAAAAGATTATGATGATGACTTGTCATTAAATGAATATCTTACTCTATTAAAAACAGCTTTTTCTGAAACTTATCGTGTTTTAGTTAATGGCGGACGTGCTTGCATCAACGTAGCAAATTTAGGCAGAAAGCCATATATTCCCCTTTCTGACTATATTTCAAAAATGATGATAGAAATTGGATTTAATATGCGTGGCGAAATTATTTGGAATAAAGCAGCAAGTGCAAGTCCTTCAACTGCATGGGGAAGTTGGCAAAGTGCGGCAAATCCAACATTGAGAGACATTCATGAATACATTTTAGTGTTTTCCAAAGGTGACTATAAAAGAGAGCGTAAAAAAGAGGAGTTGGAAAATAGAAAAAATACCATATCCAAAGAACAATTTATGGAATGGACTAAATCTATATGGACAATGAATGCAAAAAGTGCAAGAAGAATTGGTCATCCAGCTCCATTCCCTGAGGAATTACCCTACAGATTAATTCAATTATATTCATTTACAAATGACATTATTCTTGACCCATTCATTGGCAGCGGAACAACAGGTGTAGCTGCAATAAAAACGGATAGGTTTTATGTTGGATATGATACTAATGAAGAATATATTAAACTTGCAGAAAAACGTTTAGAACCTTTTAAAGCACAAATGAAATTTATATAAAGCCAGCGCCCAACATGCTATATACGCCATACGGGGGATACAGCGTAATTGAAAGGTAGTTTTTCAATCAACCTTTTCTACAAATTGACAGTAAACTTCCTTGGAATCCCGCACAGCGCATATAGCCGACCGTTACAGGGCATTATTATCAAGGATATTATGAGTAACTATTGAAAATACAAATTCTTTGAAATGACAAGAATGAGAAACTTATAAAACATATAATTGGATTATTATGTCGAAATATGAGATTATAGTAACGCTATTTACAGTAATTTATGGACTTATGTTGACGGACTTATTTGCAAGTCTTCATAGACTTATAAGGTCACGGAAAATTGTTAAATGGAATTGGTTACCGCTTCTTGCTTCGTGGTATCTGTTTTTACTTATTATCAAGAATTGGTGGGATTTAGCAATTCCAGAAAATAATTTAACAGAATACAGTATCATTTACTTTGTAGCATATGGTCATTTACTAATTCTACTTTATTTATTAGCATCTGCAGTATTGCCTGATAAAATTCAAAAAAAAAGTATTGATTTAAAAGAATATTATTTCCAAAATCATAGATATTTTTGGGGATTGATGACTGCGGTTGGTTTGATTTCAATATTGTTTTCTGTGATAACAACAGTAATTCAGGATTCACCTTTAAATATGTATAATGTTATTGCGAATATTATTTTCTTATTGTTGACAATAACACTAGCAATAAGCAAGAGATATTGGATACATTCTATTCTATTGATCTTTTTTACAATAATTAATTTATTAGAAATAGCTCAGAATATTTGACTATCTGTTGTCTGGTATTGTAAAAAGGAAAAATAGAAAGGAAATTGGAAAAAAAATAAACGCCCTGTAACAATGTATAAAAATAATAGCCGGTTCAGTAGTAATTTCAAGGGTTGTAGCCCGCTTCAACATTTGTGTAAATTGACAGGAAAGTACTCCGCAGTCGGCTACTATTCTTATACTCACACGTTGTAGGGCATTAAAAGGAAAATAAATGGATTATCATAAAGAAATAAGACAATCATATTTGGGGGGATTTTCAATATTACTAATTGAAGGTTTTTTTTGGATTTTAGCGGGAATTCTTTGGAACTTTGTTTCATTCAAAATCGGAATTCTGATAATTATTATTAGCGGAACTTTTTTTTATCCAATAAGTCAGTTATTTCAAATTATTTTAAAACAACCTAAAATAAGAAAAGAAAATCCTCTTAATTTATTATTCACTCAAATAGGATTAATAATACCTTTTTCTTTCCCATTAATATTTTTACTTACAAAGGAAGATGTGAATTTATTTTTCCCTGCATTATCAATTATTGTTGGAGCACATTTTTTACCTTTTGTATATGCGTATAAATTAAAAACATATTGGATACTTGCATCTTTATTGGTTATTAATGGAATATTATTTGGTTTTATTTTGCCAGATAAATGTATCTATTCTGCCTATTTTACAGGAAGCCTATTATTATTGTTTGCAATTATTAATCATTATTTAATTAAAAAAGAAATTAATAAAACCGTTTTTTGACAGTATTAAAAGCTCGAACTGTGTGACCAAAAAAAATTGGATAATAGAAAAACGCCCTACAACACATGGTATAGTGCATGCGGGTTTCAGAGGTTTGCGAAGATTCGTGGCTCGTATAAAAAGTCGGTGTAAACTGATAGAAAATCGCTTTGTAATTCCGCACGACACCATACCATCAAACGTTACCGCCAATGCTAAAAAGACAGTGCAACATGATAATACGAAAAATGAACATACGTGGAGTTCATTATCCACAAAAAACTTGACGTAATATGAATACGCCATAGGGTT
>CAZSBG010000098.1:0-22897 GCA_964605145.1 uncultured Cytophagia bacterium
CCTTGGCATAGATTAAATGATTCGGCTACCATTAATTATTGAGTGGATACAAAATCTTGGTGCCAATCACTTTTCTTCGGGCAATATTCAGAATGGGATAAAACAAGCTTCAAAATTTCAACTCAAAAACACAGGCAATTCAGAAGGACGCCATACAGGAATTAATTAAAAAGTTTCGAAACCATGGAAAATATTTTATTTAAAATTCACCGAACCACAGTATCGCTTCTCGACAAACGAATTGAAAAATCTGCCGATGCCATGATCATTGCTCCGAACACCCAAGACCACGGCGGTATTCCCTGGGAGGGTTCCGGTCTCACACACATTTCCTGGCACGACCGTGGTTCTGTCAATTTCATCCCACGCGCGCTGTCGCTGTGGATGGAGCCGCAGTCAAAATTTTATCGAAGCCAGGAACTGATGAATAAAATCGGGATGGCCATTGAATTTGTCGAAAAAAACCTGCCAAAATCCGGCCTGGTTTCCATGGTGTACTGTAATTTTTCCAGCCCGCCGGACACAGGCTTCGCCATGTTCTGCTACGGCCCGGTTCTAGAATCGCTGAGGAAAGTAACTACACCGGCGTTGCAATCCATTCGTAGCAGATTCGAAGCATTGACAGAACGCATGGGGTCGGCACTTATTGGCGCCGGCATTCACACGCCCAATCATCGATGGAGCCACGTGCAATCACTGGGCTGGATGTGGCGGCTTTTTGGAAATGAAGCCGCTAAAGCTGATGCGGAGAAATGGCTGGCAGAGTGCATCGACACAACAACGGACGGCGAATACATGGAGCGATCAACCAATTACAGCAATCACTCCAATCGCAGTCTGCTGAGCGCCGCGTACACGCTGGAACGGCCGGACCTGATCGAAGCGCCGCGCAAAAATCTGGCGAATCTCCCCTACCTTGTGCACGCGGATGATTGCTGCGTCACAGATTATTCCGGACGCAACGATTTTGGGCTGGACGTTCACATCAGCCGGTTCCTGGAATCTGTTTATCTGTATCACGCCATGGAACCGAGCCGCTTCAGCGCGATGCTCGTGGAAAAATGCTCGAAGGAATTCGTACAATCCGGGCGGGATGATGAAACCTACATCATCCCGGCCAGCGCGGATTTGCTGCCCTGGATACACCTGTTTCCGCCCGAAAAGCTGGAATGGCCGCAGCCGGAATTCTGGCCAAAAAATTACATCAAATTATTCGGGGACGAAAAAACGCAGGGAGAGCGAATCGTTTTATCGAAAGACCGGGCATTGCCCTACAATCACAATTTGAGCGAAAGTGCATCGCATCCCACGCACGGTGCTCCATTTGTACGCATCCGGCGCGACGAATTCAGCGCGACCATTATGAGCCACAGCCCTTCGCTGGCTTCCATGCGTTTGGGCGACGTTAGATTGAGCGGCCTGTATTTCAATCTTTCCTATTTTGGCGCCGGCGCCGTGCCGGCTTTCGATTTGAAGCAAAAAAACGAAACGTGGATTTTGAGCCACGAAAATTTGAAAGCGACTTACTTCAAATCCAAAGCCGGAAAAATCGGGGGGCTGGACATGGATTACAAGAATCGCGAACGCACTAACGACAACCACCTCAGTTGGTCCGCTGAAATCGAAGAAATCCGAAACGGATTGTGGTTTCATTTTCGAAGCTCTGGCGCCATCGAATCCAGCGGCGATGAAGCGCCGGTGTTGGGGCAGATTGTGCTTCAGGTCCCGGCATGCGGAAAATTGGGTGGCAATAATCTGTGGCCTGCTGACAGGCTGCCGGATCCCAAACGCCCCGGCTACATCCGCGATACAAGCCGCAATGATTTCTATTTGACGGAAGGCGAAGCAATTTACATGAAAGGCCGAAATAAAATTGTGGTCGAGGGCGGCGCAATGCAGCACACATTGCGGATGATGTTGGGCGATAAATTGTCTCAGGATTTATTGAGCATTCGCATCAACGTCGTTTGGCCCGGCGAGCAAAAGCTGAAAATTTGGTTCGAATAACCACAAAGATCGCGCTGGATATTTATCCGGCGCGCTAAATGAGAGGGAACAGATCGCACTGGATATTTATCCAGTGCGCTAAATGAGAGGGATATTTATCCCCGACAGTCGGGCAAAAAAATCGCTCAACTCATCCCCCAACCCCCTTCTCTTACGAAGAGAAGGAGGCTAATATCGTTTTAAAACAGAAGGTTGACACTGAAACCTCCCCCTCTCTTCCCAAGACAGAGAGCCGGGGGGTGAGTTCAGAATAAACAACAACCCGGACAATTAAAACATTCATAATGAAAAACGAACAAAACAAATGAACCGCAACCAAATTCGAACAATTCTTTTTTTCCTTTTAATATCACTTTCGTCCAACGCCGCGGCCCAATCCCCCTACGAACTCAACTCCGGCAATGAAGCCACTCTCCTCAGTTTCGGGACCGCCATCAACTTTGCGGGCCTGTTCACAACCGCCCAAATGTCTCCCCTATCTGTTGATGAGATAAACAGCGTATCCAAATCCGAAATCAACCGATTCGAGCGCTTCGCTGTAGAAAACTGGTCGCCCCAAAGCGCGCGGTGGAGCGATTTATTACTCGGCTCATTCATCGCCTTGCCTGCCACATTTTATTTTAACGAAAAAACCCGCAGCGACCACCCAATAATCAGTGTTTTGTACGCGGAAGTTTTGCTGGTATCGTACGGCCTGACCCGGTTAACCAAAGGTTTCGCGCAGAGAATCAGGCCATTCGTATACAATCCTGACCCGACTATTCCGCTTTCGAAAAAGCAGGCGAAAGACGCCAAACTGTCTTTCTTCTCCGGCCATGCATCCGTTGCGTTTGCCTCGGCCGTGTTCACGGCCACGGTGTTCGGTGATTATTTCCCGGAATCTAAATGGAAATACCCGGTCTGGGGCGCGGCATTGAGCGGCGCTGCACTGACAGGTTTGCTTCGCGTGCAGGCCGGCAAACACTTCCCCACCGACGTCCTCGTGGGAGCCGCAGTTGGTGGACTGACCGGCTATTTAATCCCGCGTTCCCATCGGATCAATTCATCCCAAAACGTGAATGTCGCGCCTAGCTATGGATTAAATCAGTTTCATGTTTCATTGAACTTTTCATTCTAACCAAACAAAGGTGCAAATCAATCATGGCCAAACCATTTAAATTAATCGAGCGAATTCGAAGTTTCAAATACGCGTTCCGAGGTATCTGGATTATGCTTCAGTCCCAGCAAAACGCATGGATTCACGCGGCTGCCACAGCGCTGGTTTGCGGGGCAGGCTTCTATTTTCAATTCACAAAATTCGAATGGTGCTGGATTGTCCTGGCCATTGTTGCGGTGTGGACCGCCGAAGCCTTCAACACCGCGTTCGAATTTTTAGCTGACAAAATTTCCACAGAATACCATCCGCTCATCGGCAAGGCAAAGGACGTGGCCGCCGGCGCCGTGCTCATCACCGCCATTGGCGCAGCGATTGTTGGCGTGATTATCATCGGGCCGTATTTTTTAAAATTATTTTAAATTGAATCATTAAGAGTGGTTTTAAAATTCCAAAAATCAAAAAAGCAAATTTCAAATAAACTACAAATTCAAAAGATCAAAAACCAAAAAATTTCTAATCAATGAATATTCAAAAATAGATTTTTTTTTATGGAGCCCCTGACCGTTGGATTTATTAATTTTGAATCAATCGAAAGTTCCGCAAGGGACGGTCGGGTATTGCCCAGAAATTCATTGCTGGGGATGGAAAAGAAGCCAATATCGATGAAGTCCCGAAGGGGCGACTGAAAACATCCGAAAATCTTGAACAGTATGCCCATTCGATTGCAGGACATCCAATGAAAGAAATGACGAACAAACAACGAATCATCACCACCATTCGGCACGAGGAACCGGACCGCGTGCCCGTTTCGCCGCGACTCTATTCATGGCTACAGGCCAATCACGGCGGCATCGATCTCGAGACGCACATGAAATATCTGCCGGACATGGATTTTATGTTCATCATCGAAGAGAGCACGCCCAACTACCTGGAAACGTATCCGAATGAATATAACTTGACGGATGTCAAAGTCGACCAGACAAAAAAGATGCAAGGCGACCTGATTGCTGTGGAGCGAACATTTCACACCCCGGCCGGCGCCATTTCCGACCGCACCCTGATTCCCCCGGCCAATCGCGTGTACGGCCTGTTTCCCAATCCCATCAAAACAGAATATCTCGTCAAATCCCCGGCGGATTTGGAGCGGCTCCCCTACATTCTCCCTGAAATCAACACCAATTACGATTATTACCACGACCACGTCAAACAAATTGTATATTATTTCTCTCTACCGGACACTTTTTCCAAAATGACATTTTTGATCAAATTGTCATGCTCGAATGCCATGTCCAGCTTCCATTAAATTTATAAAGGATGACAGACTGGGCTTCTATCGGGCATCCATTTGACAAAATTTTGGGAGATTCCCGCAAAAAACATGCGGGAATGACAGCTCTATCGAACATAATTTTAAAAGTGTCCGGTAGTGAATATTATTTCATTAAATATGTACACCTTACCCGCGATTTTTCTGTAAATCACTCTGATGAAACGAAGATCAAAAAGAGAGTAAAAATTAAAATAAGAGGAACTCTTATTTTAGAAATTAGTTAAAAACTAAAATACGCAAAAGCTAATTTTAGTTTGGTATCGAAATGGAAAAATTTAAAGCTGGAAAATATATTCATCAGGGCTATCATAAAAGCTTTCAACCATCTCTTATGAATAGAAAATGGCGCGTTGAAAACATGGAAGTGTTGCAACTTTTAAGTAGGGCGGATCGGGAAATTGGACGCCTTGATATGTATTCTGAATATATTCCAAACCTTGATCTCTTCATCAAGATGCTCGTACTAAAAGAAGCGACGCAAAGCAGTAAAATTGAAGGCACAAATACAACTCTGGAAGAAGCTTTATTAGACAGAGAAGATGTGCCATTAGAAAAGAGGGATGATTGGGAGGAAGTACAAAATTATATTCAGGCAATGAATAATTCCATTGAACGATTGAATGAGTTGCCGCTTTCCTCACGTTTGATAAAAGAGGTTCATAACATATTATTACAGGGTGTTCGAGGTGAACATAAATTACCGGGAGAATACAGGCAAAGTCAAAACTGGATTGGCGGCGCCACGATAAATGACGCAACTTATGTGCCGCCTTCTCATGAAACTGTACCTGAGTTAATGAGCGATCTTGAAAAATTCATTCACAACGATTCTATATTTCTCCCTGATTTATTAAAAATTGCATTGATTCATTACCAGTTCGAAACCATCCATCCCTTTTTAGATGGTAATGGGAGAGTAGGAAGGTTGCTCATTACACTGTATTTAGTTGATAAAAAAATATTGAAGCAACCCGTATTATATTTATCAGATTTTTTTGAAAGAAATAGAATGCTCTATTATGATAATTTAATGGGGGTAAGACAAAAGAATGATCTGGATCAATGGTTCAAATTTTTTCTTGTCGGAGTAACTGAAACAGCTCAGAAAAGTTTAGCTGCATTTGACAATATAATGCAGTTTCAAAAATACGTCGAATACAAAATAAACACACTTGGCAGCAGAGCTGCAAATGCGCAGAAAGTAATCAATTTTCTTTACCAGCACCCCTTAATAACAGCGTCTGTCGTTGGTTCAGTCACTGGTTTAACACCAGCGTCATCCTACAAGCTTATAAATGATTTTATAAAACTTGAATTACTTAGAGAAATCACCGGTGGAAAACGAGGGAAAGTGTTTGTTTTCGAAAAATATCTTAACTTGTTCTATCAATAGTCGTTGTAACTTGAAAGTAATGTCCCGATATAGACCCGAAGATAATGTCCGTTAAATAGGTTTAAAAAAAATAACTAAAGAAACTGCAAATAGTAAAAAATCACACATAACAAAATATTCAGCGAGACAAAAACGCCGTATTTAAAATTCATAGGCAAACCCGTTCACACTGCAATATGCACGAGCCGACCTGCCGAAAGAACAATGGTATGATGAAGAACTGATTCGGGGCTGCCGGTTTATCGCCATTTTCTGGGCAACGTTGCTCATGGTTCCATCGGCTTTCAGCGCCTTCCGTCTCTTCTATACGGTTGCCCTGCAAGATTCCTTCTATTTCTACATCGCCTGTTCTGCATCATCATCGGCAGCTCGGACAGCTTCCACGAAGACACGCCCAATGAGAACGTGGCAGCGTATTTTAGGGCGTGCAGGGAATTTGGGAGGTATTCGCGCTGACAGCGATCTGGTTTCAGCCAGCAGCTTTTGCCAAAAATGAACTTTGTCTTAAATAATTTGTAACTGCTCAGGTTCCAGGTTTAAAGGTTTCCGGTTCCGGGTTAAGGAGAATTTCCGTCGCTATTCAGGCGTGTCTTCTTGCCGTGAAGTCGCCAGGCCACAAAGTTACACGAAGATGTCATTTTATTCATTCTCATTTTGTGATATTCATTTTTTTTAAACCAGGTTCAGCTTTTCAGAATCGATAATTCACATGTATCTTTTTCTTCGTGCCTTTGAGACTTTGTGGCTGAATAGTTACAAATAATTTTGATATTCCGACCACATCAACAATTTTTTAACAATATGAATACTTTTCTTCTTGACTATGTTACATTTAAATTGTATATTATTTCAATAAATATTTGCGCGTTACCTGTGATTTTTGACAAGTCATGGAAATGTATTATTTTTGCTGTAAAAATCAATATATAAACGGCTTAACACTTATTATAGATATTATATGCTGTTTTATTTTCTGCTTGCATCAATACGCACTGCTCTTTTTTTAAAAATGAAATAAAGAAACTAACTTGTAAGGATATAAGTATCAATTGAAAATATCTACAAACTTAACAACTCCCCAATTCATAATCATACCTTCACTAAACTGCCCTGCATATTGTGCGTATTGTTTCGGACCAAACCGTGGGCCCAATATGGACCGACAGCGGAGCAAACAAACTCTTCATTTCATCAGGAATATTGCAAATGAAACCGGCATGAAAAAAATTAAAATCAATTTTCATGGTGGAGAACCCCTGGCTGCAGGTCATGACTTTTTTCATTATTTTTTTGATATATTAACTTCAGAATGGCCTCAAAAAAAAATTGAATATACAATTCAAAGTAATCTCTGGTTATTGGATGAAGCATATTGCCAAATGTTTAATGAATACAATGTATCAATCGGCACCAGCCTGGATGGTCCGGAAAATATAAATGATAGCCAGAGAGGAAAAGGTTATTTCAAAAAGACTATGGCTGGTATCGAAAAAGCGCGCTCAAGAGGATTGGATGTTGGTTGTATCACTACATTTACTCAAAATAGCAGATTCTTTTTTAAAGAAATCACCGATTTCTTTATCTCTGAGAAGCTATCTTTTTGTGTTCATGCTGCTTTACCATCTATCCAAAATCCAAATTTCCAATATACTCTCACTCCAGAGGAAATGATTCATCTGAATTCAAATTTACTTGAGTACTATTTAGAAAACCGTAAAAAAATTGTCATTTCCACTTATGATCAAATGGCTAAAAGTATGCTGGAAGGTCAGGGAAATATCTGCACATTTAAAGACTGCTTGGGTATGTTTTTGGCTGTTGATCCTTATGGAAATATTTATCCATGCCAGCGTTTTTGCGGAAATGAAAACTTCCGAATGGGAAGCTTGGATGAAAGTCCTAGTGCAAAATCAATATTCGATACACCAATTGCCCTTCGAATGAAAGCTCGTGAAAAACAAATAAGCAGGGAATGCGAAAATTGCGAACATCTTACCTATTGTCGTGGTGGTTGTTTTTACAATGCTTGTACTAAAGATAATGATTCTGTAAAAGATTCTTACTGCCAAGCCTATAAACAAACTTTTGCTTACATCCAGAATCGTCTGATTCAGGAAATGGGCAAAGAGGAGAATATTGCTGAGGTAGTTAAACACCCTCCCATATCCAGCAGGAATATACTTTTAAAAAAAGGACCACTCATCGACATTGTTCGTTCAGGTCCGCATCCTAGCACAATTGCTATGGATTGTAAACGTATTATTGCCGCCGTGGAATTGGCCAGAGGGCCGAATATGACCAATGTAGCAGAAAGGCTAACTAACTGGGGCATCTGTCGAACACAGAACACAGCCATTGCATCTCTCGAGCATCTTGAGCGATCAATCAAACCGGAAAAAAATAGATTAAACAATCTCTATCTTCATGCCACCTTTGCTTGTCAGTTGCACTGCACTCACTGCTATGCCAGAGCAGAAAAAAATACTATTAATGAGATATCTCCAATTGCCCTAAAAGAGCTGATTAATCAGGCAAAACAAGCCGGTTTTCGTCAGGTTGTCATCACAGGCGGAGAGCCTCTTATTCATTCGAAGCGACATGAGATGTTGGTTGTCCTCCAGAATATCAAATCTACTATCAGTCCAATGAACCTGGTATTGCGCACAAATTTTGCCTTGCACCTGAAAGAAAATGAGCTAAAAAAAATAGCCAAAGCATTCCACAGAGTTGTAGTGAGTATTGACGGCGATAGAAAGTTCCACAACCAGAGGCGCGGTAAAGGAACTTACGAGGCTTCCGTTGCCAATATAGAGATATATCAGTCATTAGCTAATACACTTCGTGATGCAGCAGAACTATCCATAACCGCAGTGCTGCAATCCAATGAAATAGAAGGCAAACAGGGTGATGCAGTTCGCAAACTATCTGAACGACTTGGTATTTTGCGCACACGCTTCCGCCCGCTGCTTCCCTTAGGCCGCGCCGCAGATTGGAAAGAACCTCCCCAATCCGTAGTATTGGGTGCTTATCCAGATCCTTTGGAAATAATTGAAAATGGATTTTATCCCATTGCTTCTTGTGGTATCGGTCAAAATCTGTATGTAGAGCCTTCTGGCGATTCCTTTCCCTGTTATGCTTATCGTCCTGACCGTGCTTTTCTGGGCAACGTGCTCAAAAAAGGACTAATTGAAATAATAGATTCAAAGGCTTTTCAGGAGTTGTCTCTTCACACTGTTGATACCAAACAAGTATGTCAGCATTGTGAATACCGCTATTTATGCGGGGGAGCATGCCACGCTTGGAATAGTGTAGGTACCAAACAAAATCTCGATACGGCTCCACTTGATTGCACAACCTTGCAACAGCGTGCTTTCAGCCTATATAATATGGCGTGCGAATATTTAGAAATCGAAGACAAAATATAGAGCAAAGATATAAATAAGAACTAAATGAAATATTTAACCCAAAAATAAAACATGGAGTTACGTTATGAAGGTTTTTGGACCACCAAACATTGAAAAGTTGAAAGAGAAAGGAAAAGTGGAAAGGCTGATTAAAGCCCTGAAAGATAAAAGGGTCAGCAGCATGGCTGCTAAAGCCTTAAGTGAGTTGGGTGATACAAGAGCTGTTGAGCCGCTGATCAAAGCATTGTCTTTTACTTTTGGCTTTGATGAGGAGAGTATTGCAGAAGCTTTGGGAAAGTTGGGAGATAATCGTGCTGTAGAACCTCTTTGCAAATTACTTGAATCAAATGCATCGAGTTGGGGGCGGGAAGCCGCAGTAAAGGCGCTCGTCAAGCTGGGAGATCTACGCGCTATCGAACCATTGATCAAAGCACTGGAAGATAAAGAAGAGAAAGTCAGCGGAGCAGCTGCCCGCGCTCTTGCTATGCTGGGTGATGCTCGTGCTGTAGAACCTTTGATAGTAGCTCTCGGATTTAAATATTGGGGTAATCCTAAAGCTGCTGCTGAAGCACTGGTCGAGCTAGGAGAATACTCCGTCGATCCGCTAATCAAAGCGATTGAAGACTATCCGGAAAACCGTGATGAAATCTTATTTATATTACAAGATTTGGGTAATTCACGTGCTGTTGAGCCTGTAATCAAAGCACTACTGGAGGATAAAGATGAATATATACGCAATATCGCAGCAAAAGTCCTTGGTGAATTAGGCGATACCAGAGCTGTTGATCCTCTGATAAAGGCATTAGGGGACAAATATGATGAGACACGGATTAGTGCTGCCAAAAGCTTGGGTAAGCTAGGCGATGCCCGAGCTGTTGAACCTCTTATCAAAACATTAGATGATAAAAACTATGAAGTAAAAGGATCAGCTGCAGAGGTATTGGGCAATTTGGGCGACTCCCGCGCTATCGAGCCTTTATTCAAGTCACTCGGCAATAAAAGTTACAAAGATAATTGGGGGCGCATTTCCATCGCCAAAGCCCTTGGCAAACTTGGGGATCCCCGCGCAACTGAACCACTTATTCAAGCGCTGAGATCTGATGCCGCATATATTCGTAAAGACGCAGCAGAAGCCATAAGCAAACTGGAAGCATATTCAAGTGGTCTATTGATCAAAGCACTGGGAGATGATAGCAATTATACAGCCGAAGAACTAGAAAAAAATGAGAGTTTAATAGAAATCATGGGAAATCTGGGAGATACGTGTTTTGTAGAACCTTTGGTCAATGCCTTGAAAAACAGATATTCCAGAATACGTGAAAAAGCCGCAATAAGTTTGGGCAAGATAGGCGATAAACGAGCTCTTAAACCTTTATTCAAAATGTTGGAAGATGAAAACTGGGGGGTTCGTAGAAGTACCACAGAAGCACTAGGTATTTCAGGTGATAATAAAGCTGTAAATCCTTTGATAAATACGTTGGGAGATGTCGATTGGAGGGTGCGTGAAGGGGCCGCCGAAGCCTTAGATAAGCTGGGAGAATCTAAATGGAAAAATATCTTTAAATCGGATTATCATAGTAAAGGTTTTGATGCACTGGCAAAATGTGACGATCCACGTGCCCTCGAGCCGCTTCTTAGAGCGCTTGTATGTTCCGAGAAAGATGTACGTATTTCTGCTGCACACTCCATTATATATATTGCTAATAATAGGCCTAGGTTATTGTTTGATCAATGGAATCATATTGAAGCTGTTATTCAAAAAGCACATGCTGATAGTCATGTTGATAATCCAGGCTGTTCTGGCTTTCCTGATATCGATTATCATAAAGATAATGGAATCGGTTTAGATTTTCCTAAAAAACCTAATAACTTGGACTTCTAACTATCTTAATTTCAATTAAATTATGGTATTTTTTTTTGCTCTCTCACCAAAAAAATTCTACGGCGGGCTTTAAATAGTTCATAAGTTTTTTTTAGTTTAATATTAGCTATACACATAATTATACACAAACACAATACCTTGCATCTTGGTTCTTTGTAATACTTTTACATTTTTGCGTACAGAATTTGGCTGTGGTAAGACATTAGCATTCTCACCTCTTCTCAAATGCAATCTTAATTTCTTTAAAAAGAATCAACTTAGACTTATCAATTCATTAAATCGCTTGACATTTTATTCAAAAAAAATCACCCCAAATCAAATTTTTTCCTTGACTTCTTTGTTTCAATTTTGTATTTTAAAATTGTGTTTCATGGTGGACCTCATTAAGTAACTGCCGCCGCGACCTGATCAGTCCGGCGGCTTTTTTTTATCCCGGCTAAATTATTAACTCATAAGCAACAGCTAATTTCAGGTTAGTAAAAGGAGTGCATCGCCTTCATGCGATGCACTTGCAATGTATAAAGGCATTGCGCTCCAATTATATAAAGAATCATGAGTTTGATTTCCAGGATTCTATTCAATTTATAAATTCAGGGTATTGAATAATTCTAGTCATTTTTTATGTTGTTAATTATAAGAATATTTTGTATATTTCACGTTCCTTGTTATTTTATTTCGGAATCCCATGAAAATCAAAAATCTTGATTTTGAGTGTTATAAAAATGCTGTCCGCGAGCAGCGCGAGTTTCAGCAGGATTGGCTGAAACTCGGGTACGCGCCAAAGGGCTTTTACGTGAAGGATTTCTGCCTTTTGAAGGCCGGGGAGGCGTTTCATTTATTTCATATTGCCGGGGCGCCGGGCGTTTCGTGCTGCCTGCCGGGGAATGAGGTCTGGTTCGGGCATGCCACGACGCGGGATTTTACGCGCTGGGAAACGCTGGAGCCGTGCCTCTTCATTTCCGACGGCCAATGGGATGGCGGGCATGTATTCGCGCCGTACGTAATTGAGAAGGACGGCCGATATTTCATGTTTTACACCGGCTGCCTTCCGGACAATACCCAGCGAATCGGGCTGGCGGTGTCGCAGGATTTGCTTCACTGGCACAAATACGAGAACAATCCTGTCATTCGCCCGGAGAATTACGGCTGGGCATTCTGCCCGACCATCGGCGGGGCTTCGTGCCGGGATCCGCATGTGTGCAAATTCGGGGATGACTATTCGCTGTATTACACCGCGGTCACGAATCAGGGCAAGGCGTGCGTTGCGAGGGTCTCGTCAAAGGATTTGCTGCACTGGACCGATGAGGGCCCGGCCTACACGTATCCCAATCTCACGCACTGCGAGTCGAGCAATGTCCAGGAAATGGACGGGAAATACCTGCTGTTCTTTGGCGGGCACATCGAGCACTGGTCGTATGTGGTTTCGGATAATCCGTTTCACTGGCCGGACCAAGCGGCGGTTCCAGTTGGCAAAAACATCACGGCCATGGAAGTGGTGAAGCGGCTCGATCCACTGTGGCTGGTGGCATATTTTGAGTTGGATAATTATCGGCTGTTCCTCGGCGCCATTGACTGGTCGCAGGAGCATCCAAAAATCGAGCGAATAACGGATAAGCGTGAACTTGGTGTTTTTGGGTTTTGAGTTTTATTGTGCATGGCCCCAGTAAACACAGCGGGCTACGATTTTAAAATCACAAAATCCAAATAATAAAATTCAAACAAATTTCAAATTTCAATAAAAGCAAATTCGAAACGATTGCGTCAAGCATAATTGCGGACTGATGTCCGATTGAAATACCCGTTCTGGAGAAATCTCCAGAACGATCTGGAATCATTTCGACAACCAAGAAAGAGCAAACAACATGACAGACCTGGAAAAATTTATCGATTGTATGGAATACACGCAGGGCGCTCCGCGGCCCAATCATGAGGTTGGCGTGTGGGCGCAGACAAAAGCGCGGTGGCGAAAAGAAGCGCCGGAGATGGTGAAGGATTTCGGCTGGAACTGGTTCGATGGCGAAGCCGCGATCGGTTTGGACATGCGGGAATATATCGCGGTGAATTATGGATTCATTCCCCGGTACGAGCGAAAAGTGTTGGAAGATACGCCGGAGTACGAAATCGTGCAGGATGAAAACGGCATCGTTGCCAAATGCCTGAAAGAGGGCGAAGTGGATGGATTTCGGTTGAGCATGGATCAGTTTCTGAAATTCCCGATTGAAAAGCCGGAAGATTTTGCCGATGTGAAACGACGATTGATCGCGGCGATTCCGGAGCGCTACCCGGCCGATCTCGACGCGCAGATCGAACGATGGAAATCGCGCGACTACCCGCTCGTGTTGGGCGAGAACTGTGCTGCCAATGGATTTTACTGGCGCGCCCGCGAGTTCATGGGCACGGAAAATCTTTCGTTCGCCTGGTACGATTACCCGGATCTCATGCACGAAATGATGGAGTTTTTCGCGGACTTCATCATTGAAACCAGCCGGCCGGCGCTGGAAAAAATCGATGTGGAATATTTCACGCTGAACGAAGATATGTCCATGAAAAACGGTCCGCTGCTCAGTCCAAACACATTCAAGGAATTCATTTTCCCGCACCTCAAGCGCATGGTTGAATTTTTCAAGAGTCACGGTGTGAAATATTTTGCCCTGGACACGGACGGCAATCCGACGCTGCTTATCCCCTATTTGTTAGAGGCCGGCGTGGATGCCCTGTGGCCCCTCGAGCGGGCATCGGATTTTGATCCGGTGGAAATCCGCAAGCAATTCGGTCGCGACCTGCGGCTATGGGGAGGCGTGGACAAACGCGTGCTGGCCATTGGCCCGGATGCCATTCGTGATCATCTTCGCACCATGATTCCGCTGATCGAAGAGGGCGGTTTCATCCCGACGGTGGATCACCTGATTCCGCCGGATGTTTCGTGGGACAATTTCCACTATTACATGGACATGAAACAAGCGCTGCTGGCCGGGGATTTTGCGAAGCTGGAAAAATGATTGGAACGCGGATTGGGCGGATTTAACGGATTGAACGGATAGATGCAAAATACAGGGATCGTTCGGCATACCACGCCGTACGGGATAGAAGCTTAAACTACAGATCGTTCGGCATATTTATGCCGAACGGGTAAAAGCAAAACTCAAAGATCGTTCGGCATGTGTATGCCGAACGCGAAATGAAAACAGGATATTCATCCTGCAATTTGAAAACCTTTCGGACAAATGTCCAAAGCTATTTTACGCTCTGGAGGAATCTCCAGAGCGATCAGGGGCTACAAAGATCGTTCGGTATATTTATGCCGAACGGGAAATGAAAACAGGATATTTATCCTGGAATTTGACTAACTTTTCGGACGAATGTCCAAAAGCATTCAACGCTCTGGAGACATCTCCAGAGCGATCAGGATTATTTGGTTTACAAAAAAGGAAACTCACGCATGGTTCAAAAAAGAATTTCCCGATTATTCTTCACGTTAATTATTTTCTCTATCTTTCTAAATTTACAATCCCCGCTCCTTGCTCAACCCAAAAAGCCGCTCACCATTCAGGACATGATGAAATTCAAACACATCAGCAATTCAGCGATTTCCAATGATGGTTCCTGGGTTGCGTACACAGCGAATCCGGACCGCGGCGATGGCGAGGTGTTCGTTCATTCTGCGAATGGCAAAAAGACATTTCGGATCGAGCGGGGCGCGCGTTCGGTTTTTTCAGGCGATGGCAACTGGCTTGCGACGTCGGTGAAGCCGGCGTTCAGCGATTCGGAGAAAAAAAACGGGAAAGACGCGCCGAAGAAGGGATTGGCGCTGTTGAACACCCAAACCGGGGAAAAGATACAGTACGAGAATGTGCAAAAATTTGAATTCTCGGAAAATTCGAAATGGCTGGCTTATTCGCTTTTCGTGGAGAAGAAAAAAGGGGATAAAAAGGCCGGCGACGAAAAATCTTCGAATTCGAAAAATGGCAAAGAGAAAAAATCGGCCAAAACAGGAACCGACCTCATTTTACGAGAATTGAAAACAGGGACTGAAACGGTCATTCCTTTTGTCGAATCGTTTTCAATGGATTCGACCTCCCAATTTTTGGTATTCGCCATTGCCGATACAGCGGTGAAAAACAACGGGCTTTATTTCATCAATTTAAATGAAGAAGAATTGACGAAAAAGCCTTTGCTGCAAATGGACAACACGCAGTTCGAAAATTTTACCTGGTTCAAAAAAGATGCTAAAATTGCGTTTCTCGTCTCCCAAAAAGATACCACGAAAAAACAGGACGTAAATTCAATCTGGTTCTGGGAGGGCCCTGCGTCCAATCTAAAATTTGTTCTTCACGACACTACCTGTCCGGATGGCTGGTATCTTCCGACCAAAAACAGGCTGGCATGGAGCAAAGACGGCGAGGAGCTTTATTTCGGATTGAAGCCGCTCAAAGATCGGGTTGAAGAGAAGGCCGATGAAAAAGAGGAAGAAAAGGAAGCCAACATTTATGACGTGGAAGCCCTGCTTCAAAAACGGGGCGTTGATGTGTGGCACTGGAATGATCCCCGCATTAAACCACATGATAAAAAATTGTGGCCTCGATTGAAAGATCGTACATTCCAGGCCGTTTATTTCATCCAAGAAAACAAACTGGTGCAGCTTGCAGACGAAGCCATGCCCAGACTGCAAATGCCAGGCATTTCCAATACCACATTAGGATTTTCCGACGAGCCCTATTTGAAAGAAATTACGTGGGATGATTCTTACTATGATATTTTTTTGGTCGACATCCCAACCGCTCTTCGGGAAAAAATTCTCTCCCATTACCAGGGTCGTCCCAGCCTGTCGCCAAAAGGTAAATTTCTCGCTTACTACAAGGATAAACACTGGTATCTCTACGATTGTCAGCAAAAGGCAACCCGGAATCTGACCGAAGAAATGGACGTTCCATTTTACAACGAAGATCACGATTATCCCTCGCCGGTGCCGGGGTACGGATATGCCGGCTGGACCGAGGATGACGCCGCTGTGCTGATTTACGATAAATACGATATCTGGAAATTCCCCACCAGCGGAGGTCAGCCGGTCAATTTAACGCAGGGAAATGGGCGAAAAAATAAAATCATTTTCCGCATAAAAAACCTGAATCACGACCGAAGCTTTTTTAAAAATACGGATCGGCTTTTGCTCACCGCCTACAACGATGTGGACAAACATTTTGCTTTCTATGAAGGCAGGATTGACAAACCGGATATCAAAAAATTACTCGATGAAAACAAGAAATTCACATTCCTGAGAAAAGCAAAAGATGAGGACGTGTTCATTTACACACGTGAGAGCTATACCGAATTCCCGGATATCTGGATCACAGATTCGTGGTTCAAATCCAGAAAAAAGCTGACTGACCTCAATCCGCAGGTCAAGGATTTTGCCTGGGGCAGCGCTGAACTCGTCGAATGGACGAGCCTGGATGGGCTTCCGTTGCAGGGTGTGCTCATCAAACCGGGAAATTATGAAAAAGGCAAGCGGTATCCGGTGCTGGTATACTATTATCGATTCTTCTCTCAGCGGCTCCACGAATTTAATGAAGTCGTTGTCAATCACCGGCCGTGCTTCCCGTTTTACGCCAGCAATGGCTACGCGGTTTTCCTGCCGGACATTCGTTTTGAAATCGGCCGCCCGGGATTTGCTGCAACCAAATGCCTTGTTCCCGGCGTGCAAAAAATCATCGACATGGGCGTCGCCGATCCGGAAGCAATTTGCCTGCACGGTCATTCGTGGAGCGGCTACCAGACGGCTTTCGTCATCACGCAAACCGATATGTTCGCCTGCGCCATTGCCGGGGCGCCGGTGTCCAACATGACCAGCGCGTACAGTGGCATTCGCTGGGGATCGGGCATGGCGCGTCAATTTCAATACGAACAAAGCCAGAGCCGAATTGGCGGCAGTCTCTGGGAATACCCGGAACGATACATCGAAAACTCACCTGTCTTTTTCGCGGATAAAATCAACACCCCGCTGTTGATTCAATTCGGCGATGAAGATGGCGCAGTGCCCTGGTATCAGGGAATTGAACTTTATCTTGCATTACGACGTCTAAATAAGGATTGCATTTTTCTTCAATATCGAGGAGAACCGCATCACCTGAAAAAATATCCAAATAAAGTGGATTACACACTGAAAATGAAACAGTATATGGATTTCTACCTGAAAGGAGAACCAACAGCCGATTGGATTAAAAACGGCGTTCCGTACAACGGTCAATGAATCTACTAAACGAGGAGGGAGAATCTAAGGATGAACGGACCGATTAAACCGATTTACCTGTTCGCGGACAGCCAGCTTCTATTCTGGAAAAATGAAGGAAAACTGTACATGCAATCAATTCGGGACAGAATTGAAACAGCAAATCCCAGTGCCGCATACATTGGGGCATCCAATGATGACAATCCGGCGTATTATTCAATTTTCCAGGCCGCCATGCAAAGCATTGGCATCCGGAACTGTCGCCAGATACGGGCAAATTTTTCTGATGGCGATGAACAATTTCTCGCAACTGCAGACCTCATTTTGCTTGCGGGTGGCGATGTTCGCAAAGGGTGGCATACCTTCGTGAACAATGGCATCAAACAACTCATAACCAAACGATACTACGATGGCGTTGTGCTCATTGGAATTTCTGCAGGCGCGGTTCAATTGGGTTTGGGCTGTTTACCGTCGGAAAGTATTTCTCCGGCAGATTTTGAGTACACCTTCAAATTCATTCCGTACTTGATCGATGTGCATAACGAGGATAAAGACTGGAGACATTTGAAACACGCTGTGCGAACCATGGGAAACAAAATCGTCGGATTTGGAATTCCGAGCAGCGGAGGCCTGGTCTACCATGCAGATCAAACCCTTGAGGCCATCCGAGTGCCGGCGAATGAATTTTCCATGAATGGCGATAAAATGATGTATTGCCTGGTGTACCCCCCAACTTCGGATGTAAAAGAATGCTTTGAGATGAACGCCTGATATTTTAGATCGAATTTTGAATTATTTATGATGAATTAGGGAGTGAAAATTCCATGACTGATCTCCTGTTTCAATCAGACAGCTACGTAAAAGAGTTCGATGCAACGGTCATTGAAGCTGACAGCGCTGGAAACAAAATTGTCCTGGACCGAACCGGATTTTACCCGGGAGGCGGCGGTCAACCCAATGATATTGGTGAGATCGTCGCAGCGTCAGACACGCTGACGGTAACAAAAGTGAAAAAAGCGGACGGCCAAATCTGGCACTGGGTGGAAGGTCACCTACCGGATGTCGGAACGAAAATTATCGGCAGAATCGATTGGGACAGGCGGCTCAAACTGATGCGCACCCACTCCGCACTCCATGTATTGTGCGGTGTGGTTTGGCGCGACTATGGCGCTCAGGTGACCGGTGGCAATATGGATCCCCTCAAAGGACGAATGGATTTTGAATTCGAAACCCTTCACAAAGATCTTGTTTCAGAGATTGAAAAAAAAGTCAATGCGGAAATCGAGATGGGACATGGAATTCGGATCAACATTCTTCCGCGGGAGGAAGCATTCAAAATTCCGGATTTAATTCGAACAAAAATTAATCTGCTGCCACCGTTCATCACCGAAGTTCGCACGGTGGAGGTTGTGGGGCTGGATCTGCAGGCAGATGGCGGTACTCATGTCTCCAATACAAAAGAAATTGGGCACGTTCGAATTGTCGATTATAAAAGTAAGGGGAAAATCAATAAGCGAATCCATATTGAGCTTGATCCCAACAATCTTAATCATACGCTTAATTCTTAATCTTAATCTTACTCTTTGATCACGATTACGAGTATGATTATGATTAAGATTTTTAGTGTGGAGAAAATATGGCCATACCACTTTATCAGGTTGATGCTTTTACCAGTGAGCTTTTCGCCGGCAATCCTGCGGCTGTGTGCCCGCTTGAGAAATGGCTGCCGGACGATCAGCTCCAGTCCATCGCCGCAGAAAACAATCTTTCCGAGACTGCATTTTTTGTCCCCTCAAACGACGACTATCATCTTCGCTGGTTCACACCCAAGGCAGAGGTTGATTTGTGCGGACACGCCACGCTCGCTACAGCGTTTATTTTATTCACAAAACTTGGCGCCAGCCAGCCAACTCTGAAATTCCAGACCAAAAGCGGAACGCTTCTCGTAAACCGCGACGGCGATCGAATGGTGCTGGACTTCCCATCGCGGCCGGCGCAACCCTGCCCAATTCCTGATACGCTGATTGAGGGCCTGGGGCGTGAACCCAAGGAAGTCATGCTATCCCGTGATTACCTTGTCATCTATGAATCTGAAGAAATCATCAAATCGCTCCGGCCAGACATGCAGAAACTCATCCAGCTCGAGGCCCTCGGAGTCATTGTGAGTGCAGCCGGGAAAAATTCAGATTTTGTATCCCGGTTCTTTGCGCCAAAAGAAGGCATCCCGGAAGACCCGGTCACAGGCTCGGCACATTGCACACTCGTCCCATACTGGTCACCGAAATTGGGAAAAAAGAAGTTGCACGCCATCCAGATTTCACCGCGCGGCGGCGAATTGTTCTGCGAGGATTTGGGAAAACGCGTCAGGATATCCGGTGAGGCGGTTTTGTATTTCGAGGGAAAAATTCATTTATAATTGCTCCTTCGTTTGAGATTTGATGGATGGCAAAATTGGCCGCTGTAACTACTCCACATTTTACACATCATTTAACCTGAATTATTCACAAATTTCAATCAAAAGATGTTTAAATTAATGTTATGAATGAAATTAATCAGATATATGAAATTTAACAAAGTTAGATATACTGAATTCGGAATTAAGCACCATTCAGGCTACCTGGATTCCTTAATGCATTACAATGAATAATCCAGGTTAAAAGTGAAAAAAGTTATTGCATTTTTTCGATATTATCGTAAATTCAATCATGACTGATATTATTGTTATTTCAACGAAATCGAATCTTCTATCGGCAAAGTTGGCGGATTAATCTAATTCGCCCGGAAAGGTAACGCGGTCTTGACATTCAGTTGAACGAAACGACCTTTACTCAACTCAATATCAATGCAGCGGGAACACCTTTCAGACTATGAATTAATAAATCCCGTAACCATTCATGACCAAAGAATCCGCAGAGAAAAAACAATCAACTTTTTTCAGTAAACTTGGGCTATCTCCCTCCGGTTCAAAATCCAAAAAATTCAGCACCTTTGGCGGAGTATTTACGCCGGATGTCCTGACCATTCTCGGCGTCATTATGTATCTCAGACTGGGTTGGGTAGTTGGCAACGCCGGCTTTCTCGGAACAGTCATCATTATCGTTCTCGCCAAAACAGTGACCATTTGCACAGGACTGTCCATGTCATCGATCACGACGAATATAAAAATTGGTCCCGGGGGCGCTTACTCCATCATATCAAAATCGCTGGGACTGGAAGCCGGCGGCAGCATAGGCATTCCCTTCTACATAGCCCAGACGCTTTCAGCATCGCTGTATATCATTGGATTCACCCAGGCCTGGCTGCACATTTTCCCGGATCATCCGGCAATCGTCGTTTCATCCATCGCCTGGATTTTGCTTCTTACGGTGTCCTACACCAGCGCCCATCTGGCGATCCGCATTCAATACGTCATTATGGCCATCATTTTCTTTTCGCTGATATCGTTCGTGTATTCACCGGACTATTCCAGCAATGACACCAGTATGGTAGGTAATTTCGTGGACGCCGGATTCTGGAGAGTCTTTGCTATTTTTTTCCCGGCAGTCACAGGAATTATGGCCGGAGCGAACCTGTCCGGCGATCTCAAGGATCCGAGACGCGCCATCCCCCGCGGCACGATGAGTTCAATTTTCATCACTATGGCCATCTATATCGGGCTGGCGTATGTGCTGAGCAAAATTGCGACACCGGATGAACTCCGCGCCAATCAAATGATCATGGTCGAAAAAGCGTTCTGGGGGCCCATTGTCATAGCGGGCATCATGGGCGCTACCATTTCTTCAGCGCTTGGCAGCATGCTGGGCGCGCCAAGAATTTTGCAAGCCCTGGCACAGCAAAAAACAGCGCCGTTCCATAAAGTGTTCGCCGCAAAAAGCAAATCCAATGAACCACGGAATGCGATCATTTTTACGGGAATTGTGATCGAATCCGCTCTCATCATCGGCAATCTCGATTTCCTGGCTTCACTGATCACCATGTTTTTCCTGATCACGTACGGGATGTTGAATCTGGTCGTTTTCATTGAACAGGGAATGAAAATAATCAGCTTCAGGCCCACATTCAAAATTCCCCGAATTGTCCCGTTTTTGGGAGCTGCCGGATGCATATTCATCATGTTTCTGATCAATCCGGTGTTCAGTTTTATCGCCATTGTCATCATCATTGCGCTATATCTATGGCTGGCCAAGCGCGGACTGGAGTCGCCCTGGGGGGACATTCGTGGCGGCATGTTTCTGGTCATTGCCGAGCGCGCATCGCGACTGGCCTCGAAATTTCCCAAACATCAGATCACATGGAAACCGGATCTATTATTGCCCATTGAAGACCCCGACGTGTGGACCGGTCCTCTGCTTTTCATTCGGAGTATCACCTATCCCTCCGGCAGTATTTTCGGATTCACCATAAAGGATGAGAATGTCCCGGAAACGCAGATGGCGTTGAACGACTTACTGCGTCCGATTAAAGAAGAAGGAATCCTGGTCAATTCAGCCGTGGTGGAAGATGCCGATTTTCTGCACGGCGCCAAGCTCGTCATTCAAACGCTTCACGGCGGCGCGTTCCGGCCGAACATTCTTTTTCTCACAATTGGTGAGAATAATCGGAAGGACAAAAGCCTTTCCCAATTAGTCGACGAAGCCGCCAAACACGAACTGGGAACGATTATCTTGCGTCAGCATCCCAGGGTGGCATTTGGCATGCAGAAAAAAATCAACCTTTGGCTGCGCGATAAAAGTCCCAACTGGCATTTGGCCATGCTCATTACGCTGCAAATTCAATTGAACTGGGAAGGCAAAATTAACCTTGTCACTGTTGCCGAGAAAGAGCAGGATGAAAAGCGGCTTCATCGGTTTCTGGAAATGCTCAGCGACCAGGCGAGACTGCCCTCTCTCACGGAATTTCATATTCTCAAAGGCAGTTTCAAAGACGCTATAAAACAGGCGCCACGGGGTGATATCGATATCTTTGGGCTGGCAAAAGAAACCATTCCCTTTGATTTCATTCGGGATGTCATTGAACAAACTAAATCATCTTGCATTTTTGTACGGGACTCAGGCAAGGAAAGTGCACTGGTTTAGATTAACTCGTGAGGTGAAGGTATGCACCTGAAAGACAGGATCGACCATTGGTTCCAGATGAGTGAACATATCATTTACGTGATCATCGGTGTGTTGCTCATTTTGACGGCATTGCTGAATATCGGCACAACCGTGTTCGAAATCATTCATGACATAAAAGCCGGGGATGATTTGCTGACAGTGCTCCACGTGATCGACCGCATGCTGCTCACCATTATGATCGTAGAAATTTTGTAAACTGTGCGCGTTTCATTGAAATCTCACGTGTTGTGTGCTGAACCGTTTCTCATCGTTGGCATGATCGCAGCCGTGCGACACATTCTGGTGATCAGCGTGGAAAGCGCTTACATGGCCGAGAAATTTAATAATCATATGATTGAAATTGGCATCCTTGGCGTGTTGATTTTCATATTTGTCGGTTCCATGATTCTTTTAACCTGAATTATTCACAAATTTCAAACAATAGATATTTAACTTAATGTTA
>CAZSBG010000099.1:0-22852 GCA_964605145.1 uncultured Cytophagia bacterium
AATAATCAGGTAATTGAATCAATTTTATTCTAATTACATGAATAATTCAGGTTAAGAAAATTGAGCAAAGAAGTTTTTCCCGCTCCGCTCGCGCCGATTAAAAAAAGCCAAATCGGAGTATTGTAATTGCCGATAATATTTCCGATTATTACGCCCAATATAACATCTAAAATTATCAATTCATCGGTTTCAAAATAATAATGTTTTTTAATTACTTCTTTCGCTGCATCAAGTTTTTTCATTGTCGCGCCCCTGGTGTGTCCAGTAAATTAAATCAGTGTCCAACCGAATTAAGTGGTTTCTTAATTCGTTTTCCATTTCTGGAAGATTATCATTTTTCAATGAAATTAAAATACTTGTAAGCTCCTGAATTTCGTTTTCAATTTCCTGGACGATCCCCGCAAAATAGTCCCGCTCCGCTTTTCGCGCTAAATGTTTGACATATAAAACTGGAAAGTCCAGGTTCTCATAATTCACCGCTTTTTCTTTTCGCTTGTATTGGCTTTGAATTTTCAGTCCTGAAATACTCTCCAAAAAATTAATCGCTTCGGCAAAAGATAAATGTTTAACCTGTTGGACCAAATCTATCTTATCGCCTTTGTCTCCGCACGTGTAACAATAGAATGCTTTATCAGTCCATGAAAAACTTGAACCATTATTCCCGCCGTGCAATAAACAACAGGCGCGCCTTGTTTTCGCGTTTACATTCTCAAAGCCTAAACGAAAAAGCAAATCAGTCCATGAAACTGAAAATTTCAAACGTTGAATATCAATTGTTCGTAACATATTCAATCGCCTGAGCTTCAATTTCATCGGTGGTTTTAATCGGGTTTCGTTTTATCCACGCGTCCAGTTCAATCTTATCAA
Source organism: uncultured Cytophagia bacterium (assembly GCA_964605145.1). Lineage (GTDB taxonomy): Bacteria > Zhuqueibacterota > Zhuqueibacteria > Thermofontimicrobiales > Thermofontimicrobiaceae > CAZSBG01. Next base: position 868 of record CAZSBG010000099.1, read on the forward strand.
AATAAATGCGCTTGCCGTGTGGTTTGTAGTATGGGATTTGATGCTTGTGAGTAAGTTGGTAAAGATAGGAACGCGAAACGTCTAAATACTTTGCCGCTTCGTGTAGAGTAAATGGCTTCTCAATTTGGTGGGTGAGAATTTTTTCAATTTTGGTGAGTCTCTCAAGTATCTCTTGCATTTTTGCACCTCGTTAATTATAAGTAAAATTTGAATTAATTAACTGGTACAAATATACAAAAGATAAAAATTTTAAAATATTGGTATCAATAGGGTATCAATAGTTTTTAAAGTTTGTTTGAAATATCGTCAATAATATCAGCCTTTTTTGGTTTTCCTGTTTTACTGATTTCGTATTGATATTTTGATTGACTTAATTGCTTAGCTTTAAATGGTTTGCCGTTTTCCTTTACAAAATGTTTTTCGATAAATGCAAAGGGCTCTTGTTTCAACTGTGCCGGTAAAAGACTTTTTTCTATTAGCGATTCAACCAAATAAACAAGTAAATTTTCCTCACCGTTCCATTGAATTTTAGAAACTGGTTGATTGCCATTTTCGTTTTTATGATAATCTATTTCAATTTGCAATTTCCTTTGTAGCAGCCTGAGATTGCCTTCCGCGGCAAAGTCCCAAAATTTAACCGATGAATAATGGATGGCTAAAATATCAATTTGTTTCTTTACATAGGTTAAAAACTGTAACTTATCGGCAGTAAGAGTATTAGAAAAATTTATAATATCTTCATACTTGGTTGTTTCATCAATCTCAAACTCTGAGTATTTATTGTTTTCCATTTTTCAGCCCTGTTTTAAAGTCCATTGAATTGAATTTCTGGCAGTGAATTCACCGCCGCTCGTTTCTTTTCGTCCACTATCTTGGCGTAAATTTGCGTAGTAGAAATGTTTAATAGTATCTTTTGCCATTATGATAAATGTCCAGGTAAAGGTTTTTACTGCCATCGGCTCTTTTTTTGGTTCTTAGTTTTACGCTCATAGCATACCCCAATAAAAAAAGCCCTGAGCGTGAGAAAGGCCAGCGACGGCCAAACACCCAAGGCTTTTAAAAAGTTCTAAAATTATGGTCGCTGTTTATCTCAAACTTTACTTAAAAGGTACGAAAAATAAATGAAATATTCAATCATTAAGTTGAAATTTCTGGTAACAAATGGGTAACAAAATAGTAACAAAAACGTGTAAAACAAGAGAAAATATCCAATAAATAAAAATAAGTGAACACGTCTTAAATTGTATTTTTATTTGCTGTTATATACTTTTTAATTTTTGTTGTTTTCTCCATTGATATTATTTTAATATTTGTCAAGTAATATTTTATCAAACCAAAAATGACAATTTTGACCCAAATTCTCCAGAATCCCGATAAACCTTGTATAATTTGTATCTTTACATCCAGAAATAAATTAAAAAAACAATGAATACCCGGCTGCCCGAATTGTTTAGAAAATAAAAATCCTGTCTTTATTTTTGCAGTTTCCTAATTTTTCATTTATTTATTTTTTCGCAAATTCATTTTCCATGAAATAAATATAAAATAAATGTTTTTTTTAATATTTATTAAAATAATACTTGACTTTTATTGTATCAATTTTATATTTATAATCGTAGAAAACACCGAAGCCCTCCCCACTAATTCCAATAAACATTTTGCTTAAGTGGAATCAAAAACAGGGTGATATATTGCTCAGAATTATCCTTCTGACATTACTCTTTTCAATGAACGCGGCGAATATATTTGCCGTCGAAGAAAACATCCCTCAAAATCCTGGCGGTTGGCAGGTTATTTCATTTCCATTTAGTGACAATATCACAAAAGCAGTCATGTTTGATTCAGCCAACGGATGGGCTTTTTCAGCACATAAGTTCCAACTATATCGCTTGAAAAATCACCAATGGAAAAGAATTGAATTTCCAAATGATTACAAAATTGAGGAATTATTCGGGATTTCCCATAACAATATATGGGTGGGATGCTATGACAGGAAGAATTATCGGAATTTTTTACTCCGTTTCGATGGAACGAACTGGCGCAATATTTATCCCCCGAATACAGATCGAATAAAAGATTTGCAATTTTTATCGGAAAATACTATCTGGGGAGCCTGTGTGTGGGGAGAAATTATTCATTATGATGGGAAAAAATGGAAACTTATCCCAACCCCGACTTTTTTTCATTTCGATCAGCTTTATTTGCTGAACGATACCCTGGGCTGCGTGTGGAGTGAATACAGAAATGGAAAGGGATACATACTCCTAAAAAAGAAGGATGGATGGGAATCAATCGAGTTGACCAATTATTCATTTTATAACGCATCAAAAATAATTTTCTTAACCCTGAGTGTTGATTCATTTAGAACTAAACTGCGCTCCATTATAAAAGAAAAACCATCAGTTTCTCAATATTTTTCTGCGCTTGTGAGTGATACCGTAACTATAGACTGCAAAGGCAATGAAAATCCGATCTTTTCTAATGCAAATGGGACTGTGTACAAAGAAGGCTTAACTTGTCGGTTTAAAAATGCAAAAACAGGAGAAAAAGCAATACTTCTCTTAAATGATGTATATAAAGGCTATAAAAACAATTTCCTGATAATCGATATTTCTGTTAGTAAACTAAATTTAATAAATACTAAATCCATTGTAAAAAATTTTCAAAATAATGCCAAAATGAGTTATTTAAATGAATACGGCGTTGTTTTTCTCGATGTAAACAACGATGGTCTGGAAGATATCTTCAGTATCGATACGAATCGGGAGAACAGATTGCATCTTACTGCATTCATTAGTACTGTATTCAGTCAGGAAAAAAACTTTGTTGACGCCGCCGAAAAATTCAACCTGATCGGCCTGAACCGCGGTGAAGAGGGCAACTACATTTACGACATGGGCGCCACTGCCGCGGACATGGACAACGACGGCGACCGCGATATTTACGTGACCAGCCTGTACGACAACAACATGCTGTTCAAAAATGTGAAAGCAAAAAGCTTTCGGGAAATCGGCGACAGGGCAGGTGTCACCGCAGGCAAAACCCGCAGCAACGTCGGCATCTGGGGTGATGTGGACAATGACGGCGACGTGGATTTGTTCGTCACCAATGAAGACACGACCAATATGCTGTTTTTGAATAAGGGGAATCGCCGTTTCGAAGATATCACCGAATTGTCAGGTTTGGCCAGCACCCGCGGTGGCAAAGGCGCCACGTTCGGAGACCTGGATGGCGATGGCGACCTCGACCTGGTCGTGCCCAATTACTCACTGGCCAATCGAATTTATCGCAATGAAGGCATTCATCCCAAATCAGGTTTTCCATTTTTCAAAGATGTCACCGAAGAATGGCTGCCGCCCGGGCCGGATTCTCTGGCAAAAAGCGCTTCCGCCTGCCTGGGAGATTACGACAACGATGGTGATCTGGACCTGTACATTGCCAACATGGTGTTTTCCAATCGGCTTTATCAAAACGATGGTACGGGGCATTTTAGCAATGTCACCGAAGCGGTCGGCCTGCTCGACTCCAGCCTGTCCAACAGTAGCTGCTTTTTCGATGCGGATAATGATGGTGATCTGGATTTGTTTGTGACCAATCGGGGCCCCAATCTGTTTTTCAAAAATGTCGATGGAAAAAAATTCATCCGCGACAACGAACTTTTCGATCTCAACCCAATTGCATTTTCCACAGGATTTGCCTGCGGCGATCCTGATAACGACGGCGACCTGGACTGCTATTTAGCCAATGATGATAAACATAGCATTTACTACGACAACGAACACAACAATAAAAATTTCCTCGAAATAAAACTCATCGGCACGCGAAGCAATCGCGATGCCATTGGCGCCAAAGCCTTCCTGTACGAAGCTGGTTATTTGGGTCAGCAATCGCATCTGCTCGGTTTCCGCGAAATCAATGGCGGCTCAGGCTTCGGCTGCATGAATTCCATTACCATCCATTTTGGCGCGGATTCCTCTGAAAAATATGATCTGAAAATTTGGTTCCCCAGTGGAATTACCATCAGCCGAACAAATGTAAGTCCAGGGCAGATATTGACCATCGAGGAGCAGATTGGTTCAGCCAAATACCTTGCCACCACTAAAAGAACGTTGTTGCGATATTTAAAATCACCAAACTACCAGCATGAATTTTTGGTTTTTTTTGTATTGATTGTTTCATTTCTCATTGCTCTGAAGCTGTTCATTCGACAGGGCATATTTGAACCAAGGCTTCAAAAATACGCACTTGGATTTCCTGTGTTGATCTACCTGTTCATGTCATTCTTGATGTTCGAGGCCAGCTACGTGAGGGCTCACATCATGCCCCTTGTAGTAACGATCGCCATTTTTATAGCGATCATCCTGTTTAACCGAACGCGCACCATCCGCATCAACCGCGAGCGACTTGCTGAAGAGCTTTTACTGAGCTGCAAAATATTTGACCACGGCAGTTGGGCAACCACCTATTTGAATCAGATGCAGCTTTTTAGCGTGAATCTGCCGCCGAATGAACCTATCGGCGAACATGCGGGCCAAAAACTTTCAGAAACGATCACCGGATTTTACCATCAGGTTTACAAAGAAATTGAACGCATTGCTCAAATTTCACAGGAAGCCGATATCAAGTCTTACCAGGGAGAAGAGCTGAATCGACAGCTTCTTTTTCTTTCGGAGAATTTAAATAAAATTAAAGTCTCCCTGGCCATGCAACAGGGCGTTGAAGCAGATATCTGGAATAACGTGTATCGACTGGTCGACCAGATTCGGATGAATATTCGTGAAATCAATTACGGCGCTGTCAAATTTTTCACATGCGATGTGTTTGAAGTCCTGGAACGGACGATCACTGCATTTCATGAGCAGGGCAAAACCTTCCTCACTCTCATTCAGCCCATTCCAGACGGAAAAACCATGCACGTATGCATCAAACCAGGCGAACTCGCGCCCATCGTAGAGAATCTGATAACAAACGCCATCCGCGCAACGCAGGACACATCCGAACCCAAAATTGAGATCAATTATCGTCAGACCGACAGATTCTTATTTCTTGAAATATCGGACAATGGCATTGGGATTGCCAAAAATATGTGGGAAACAATTTTCCAGGAAAACATTACCACCAGGATTGAACCATCAGGCGGATTGGGGCTGTTTTATTCACGAAAAACGCTTGAGAAGTATGGCGGAAGCATTGATGTAGTAAGAAGCAGTAAAAATAAAGGAACGACTTTTTCAATCAAACTGAAACAGGTTTGATTTTAATTCTAGTTTCATGGCTTATTTTTTTCTTTTAATTTCTGAATGAGCTGTTTAATTGCTTTCATTTCAACCTGAGAAATATTTTCTTTTATAGATTTACTATAAATTTTTAGAAAGAAAATTTTGTTTTCAAACAGGAAATAATAGATGATTCGATAACTACCTCTTTTCCCTTTACCAGTCGCACTCATCCGAATTTTATAGGCGCCACTCGTTCCTGGAATAATTATTCCCTGCTCGTGATTGAAAGTGAAGAGAAATCGGTCAAAATCACTAATCAGTTGTTTGTTCTTTTTTGCTAAAACTTTAAATTCTTTTACAAATTCAGAAGTAACGTTGAACTTATAATTCATCTGCGACCTTTAAAATATCTTTAGAGCTTGTGATAGCATATGTTTTATTTTCAACAATATTTTCAAGCCCGTTAATGATAGATTGACCCAATTCAGTTTTTTCATCGCTCTCACGAAAAAGCAAATAATCCAAATAATGATTCAACGCGATGAGATCGTCAAGTCTCTTTATTTTATATAATTTTTCGATTATACTTTCAGTGGAAATCATAAATTCACTCCTTAAATAACTAAAAAAGGTCCAAATATTTATGTTATAAACATAAGACAAATACAGTAAAAAATCAAGTTATTAATTTCAAATTAAAACCGGAAGAGAAAAAAATGCCCAAACTAAATGCCCTGTTAATCGATGACGACCATAAATTCTGTGACTCCTTTAAAACTTTAGCGCAGCATTCCTTCAATCTGACTATTGTGCACAACGGCAAAGAGGGATTGAAAAAGTTAAAGAAGAACACGCCGGATGTTATTCTCCTCGATTTAAAATTAGGACGGGGAATGAACGGATTGCAGGTTTTGCAGCAAATCAAAAAATCTCACCCCGATGTGCCGGTCATCATGATCACCGACTTTGCTGACGTGCCCACCGCTGTACGGGCGATGAAATTGGGCGCATTGCATTATACGTCAAAATCGCCCAGTATTGAGGCGCTGAAATTAATCATCGATCGCCATATAGAGCACACTACCTGGAAAAAACTGTACCAGGAAGAATGTGAAAAAGAATATCACAAAATGGTTGCCGAATCCCCGGCTATGAAAAATGTGCTAAGGGACATTGATAAAGTATCCAAAACCAATGTGACCGTCTTAATCGAGGGGGAGTCCGGCGTTGGAAAAGAAATTGCCGCACGCGAGGTTCATCGACGCAGCGAACAAAAAGACAGGCCATTTATTCCGGTGAACTGCAGCTCTTTGGCGCCAAATCTGTTCGAAAGCGAATTTTTTGGACATGAAAAGGGTTCGTTCACCGGGGCTATCGAACAGACAAAAGGCAAGCTGGAATTAGCCAATGGGAGTACTATATTTCTGGATGAAATCGGAGAACTGCCATTAGACTCCCAGGCGAAAATTTTAAGGGCCATCGAAGACAGGACATTCCAGCGATTAGGCGGCACTGAAAATTTACATGTCAACGTGCGCATCATTGCCGCAACCAACAAAGTGTTAGCTGACCTGGTTGAACAAAAAAAATTCCGAAATGATCTCTTTTATCGACTGAACGTATTCTGCATCAATATCCCTCCCCTGCGGGAACGCCCTGAAGATATCACCATGCTGACTGAAATATTTCTGAAAAAATTTGCCAGCGATGCAAAAAAACCGGAACTGCGAATCAATGATTCAGCGAAACAAAAAATTCATGCCTATTCCTGGCCGGGCAATATTCGCGAGCTAAAAAATTTCATCGAACGATTGACCGTGCTCCACCAGGACGGGGCAAACATTGGCCCGGAAGAAATTCCACTTACCTCCAATCGAAAATTCCTTGAATATCCAATCACCCTTTTAGAACAACCCTACGAACAAGCCAAACACGCTCTGCTAAATGACTTCCGCCGAATCTATTTTCAGCGCGCCCTGGAAAAACATGACCACAAAATAGGCAAAACCGCCAACGCCCTGGGGATCAATCGGTCCAGCTTTCACAGAATGTTGAAGGAGGTGGGGATAGTTTAATAAAGTGCATTCTCCACGCTGATTGTCAAATTCTTTAATCAATTTTTATAATAAACACACTCAGTTTGTTGCATCATTGCAACAATGATGTTGCATAAAAACAACATTTTTTGCGAAGCCGTGCAACTCAATATTTTGTCTAATAAGAAAAAATAACACGTTAGTGTATTAAATTAATGAAAATATTACTGGTATGATTTTTGATATAGATAATAACATATAATAATAATAAAAGAAAAATTTAATGCGCTTCTCATGCAAATATTCGAATTATGAAAAAAATATTGCTCATAGATCAAAATCAGAAATTCATCGATGAGCTACAAACCAAATTCGCCCTGAGTCATGAAATTCTTGCGACGGATAATCACAAAACAGCATTTAGGTTAATGAAAAAAAATGGCTTTGATCTTTTAATAGTCAGGATCCCACAATCTAAAAATTTGCCTGATCATGAAAAATTAAAAAAAATGCTAAAAAAATTGAATAATAAAAAATATGTCAATATAAAAAAAATTCTTCTTGCACCAGAAAATACCAATTTCCAAATTCATGAATATTTAGATTTCGGTATTGCTGCCATTGTTTTCGATATGAAAAATTTACAAAATATGATTGTATAAATTTAGCTGTTATTCAGCAAAGGGGAAAATCTCATTGTTTCTGACTCCACACTTCGTATAATTTACCCTTGACAAACAACTTTCGAAATCAGAACCCCTTATTTCATTCTCGATCTGTTATGTGACATTATTCTTTGCTATAACAATTACTTAATGTTGTTTCAATAAAATACTTATTCTATTGATATTTTCTGATCAACAAAAATGTCCAATATTGTAAATTTAGATTCCAGGGACAATTTAAGATTCGATATAATAACTTATTAGCTAATAATTCCCTGCAGATTTCTTTTGCTATATCAATTATTTTTTTAGACTCTCAAATGACAGGTGATTCATGAAAATTCTTTTTCGATGTTCATTCCTTACCTTCTCACTCTTTCTAATGTTTACATTTTTTAATTGCAGTCCGAATATTAATAACTTGAAAAAGCAAACGGATAGCTACCCCAATGAAGCTAAACGAAGTATATTGCTTCAAAATTCTATAAGAAACATAGAGAATTTAATAAAAGATGGATTATTTTCTCAGGCCTTCTCCCAGATAGAACACCTACTGAGTAAAAATCCTAACCTAAAGTATAATCCAACATTATATATCCTCGCTGCCAAATCACTCATTGGAATGGGAAGAAATGAAGATGCACGAGTCGCTTTGGAATTGGCCGAAGCATCCAGCTCTTTAACTGGTAGCGAGGCTTCAGCATTTCAAAAACAATTAGATGCTTTTTTGAATCAACCATCTCTACAAATTCAAAAAACGACTTTTCAGGATTCGACCAATACCAAAAATCTTACGAAAGATGAATGTCCCGACCATTCAAATATTTTCATTACAAACACCTGGTTTGAAACCGATATTCGCCAGGTTTTACTGGATATTTCACAAGAAACTGGCATTCCTATCGTTTGGGATAATACAGTTCAAGGAATCGTAACCCATGAAGTAAATGAAGTTCCATTTTTAAAAGTATTGGAAGATATTCTTTTCTCAAATGGATTTGTACATGTTTTTAAAAATGGAACATACTATGTTGGCCCCATTGATTTTGAGAGCCCATCATTTAATACGCTCAGTGAAACATCAATTTTGCAACTTTCAAATATTATGGCACAGGATGCAATTCAATTACTGCCTGAAAATTTTCGAATTTTTGTACGCGCTACCAATAGCTCAAATACAGTTTGCATCACAGCTCCACCTGCTTATGCAAAAAGAATAAAACAGGATTTAAAAGCCATTGATGCTCCGGTAAAACAGATCGAGATAGAAGTTGTGATTGTTCAGTTTTACACCTCCGATATCCAAAAACTCGGGATTGACTGGAGTTTAAATAGTCTCGGCTGGAATAACAAAGAAGCCTCCCTGGGCATATTTCCAAATATGAAGGAAGATCCCTTATTCGCACTGAATTATCTGCGGACAGCTTTAAAAATCGGAGACAAAGCCTATGACCTCGCGACTTCCTTGAGAGCGTTATCAGATGCTGGCGTCGCGAAGATTCAGGCGACGCCGCGTGTGAGAACAATGAATGGACGAACCGCCATTTTTCAATCTCTCAAAGAACAATATTTTATGATAACTGCTGGTGAATCCGGAAATTATTTTGGTTATATGAATCGATTGGAAACCATACAATCCGGGATTCAATTGATGATCACCCCGTATGCAGATTCCACAGGATTCATCACGGTGAGCGTAAAACCCCAGGTAGACGATGTCATTGGTGAGGGAGCAAATGGATTGCCGGAAATCAGCCGACGAACCGCGAATACAACGGTAAGAGTCAGAGATGGTGAAACCATTACGATCGGCGGGCTCCGTATGAATAAAAGCCAAACCTATAAAAGCAGAGTGCCGGTCCTGGGAAAAATCCCGGTATTGGGCTATCTGTTCGGTAAAACAGAAACAGAAGAGGTTGAATCAGAATTAGTGATCTTTATTACGCCTCATGTCCTGTGATTTTGCTCTGATGAATGAACTCGCGGGCTGGGCACATGAGGTTTTAAAGATAAATCATCCGAGGCTTCGGATAAAAAAGGAAGGGGCTGCCTCCTTTTAGAGGGGGCAGCCCAGGGATATGGTAAAGCAGAAAGCTTTATCCACAGTAATAATATAAACTAATTAAGGGAGAAATGCAATGATTAAGAAATTTTCATTCATCATGATGCTGATTGCTGCATTTGTATTTGTCGGCACTGCATTCGCTCAGGAACCACCTGCTCATGGGAGCTATCAAGGCGGCTGGGGTATGAATAATACGAATTGGCATGTTGCGAGTGGTAGCTTTACTTCTTGGGGACTCTACGATCCACATCCTAACGGAGGTGGTGATTCTTGGATTGTTGATTGGAGTGATCCAAATAATCCCGTTTACATCGAGTATGCCCCGATTTCTTTGGAATTGTGGGTCGAAATGTATTGTCTTCAAACATATCACTACACATCCTATCAATGGCATCGTTTAGGTAATGCGGAAGAAGATATATCTTTTATTATTGAAGGAACTGTACAAAGCAATAATGGGCAATATGTATCACTTACCAGGAAAGATCAGGACCTAACTCATCTGTATTTTCAACGAAGTGTACTTGGAGGCCAAAGTACTGATGCTGATGATATTCCAATTACCTGGGAAGGCCGATGGGGAGCAGGTTTAGATTATGGAGTCGATGAAATCCAAGCATGGCAAACACTTACTCCAAGCAATGGTGATTTAACCTTGCTTATTAATGAAAGCTGCGACCATTGGTTTCAATTCAGAGGTTCATTCCACTTACCCTACCATATAGCTGATGGTTATTACATGCTTGAAATGGCAGGATGTCCAGCGCCAGTTATGTAAGCATATTCAAATAAAAATCAACCGGAGCCCAGCCGGTTGAAATTTTTTCAAATATTTCGAGGGAAAACCATAAATGCAACACAGACAAAAATTAGTTACCTATGCTTTTGTGATACTACTATTTAATTTTTTAACTTATCGCCTTTGTAGCAGTCAAGCGTTAATGAAGCTCATACCACCTCTCAAGGAAATATCTGTTCAAAAAGGTCGGACAGGCAATTTTGAGTTTACAATTATGAATACTGGAGACAACAATGTGCCTTCCCATTTTACAGTCCACGATTTTGATATTTCACCAGATGGGCGGCCATTTATATCAGATAGCTCTAAAATACATAGTTGTAAAGAATGGATATTATTAGAGACTGAAGATTGTATCATAAATGCTCACAAATCATTAAAATTGCAAGGTAAAATAACTGTTCCTCGTTCAGCTGAAGGAAGCTATTATGCAATCATTAAAGGATCATTTATTGGAACAACCATTCATCTTGGGGATGACAATTCGAAGAAACACAAACCTGAAATTTCATTGAAAAGTGATGCTATTGTGGTCTTACTGTTAACAATTCCATCAAGTCGAAATAAAGCTGAAATTGTACCCGATACTTTGATAATATTTCCTCAAGGCCACCAGAAATCACTATCGTCAACTACAAATTTGTACAATTTAGACAATACCGGTTGGAATGCCATCTTTACTTTAAAAAATATCGGAAATATTCATACCCGCGTATCTGGAAATATTAGTTTTTGGAGTGAAAGCGGGGGTAAAATAGAATCTGCATCTTTTCTGGTAGGACGGGGCTATGTGATTCCTGGAAAAAAAAGAAATTTTCATGCGAATGGGAATAAAATATTATCTGATGGCTATTATATGGTAAGAATATCTCTAAATCAGGATGACAATACTGTTATTTCTAATTCATTTCCTTTCGCAATTTATAAGGGGAATGTTTATCCTGGCGCTATTACTGATAAATTAGCAAATCTAATCAAAATTTCTTCTCCAGGCTTTATTCTTAAGCAGCCTTTCATAAGAAAAAAAATTACACCAGGAGGCAAAACATATATACCGATTCAACTAATTAATATCATAAATGATACGTTACGTCTAATTCCTCTTAAATATGAATGGAATATGGATAACAATGGAAAATCAATACTGGACATGAATCCATCAATCCAACCAAGGTCTTCTTCAAAGTGGATAAATATATTAGACAATAAAATTATTGTCCCACCCCAAAAATCGAAAATCGCAAAATTAAAACTTGAAGTTCCAAATAACATCGCTGGAGAATATTATTCAGCAATAGTATTAAGAAATGAAAGCATAAATACTGACATACCCGATGAATTTTTGCCAAATAGTACACAATTATTAGCCTTAACAACAAATAGAAATTTAATTTCAGACATTCAAATTGATTCTGTTGTTATCAAAAATATCAAAAGGGAAAAAATATCATTGTTGAAATTTGCTTTCAAGACCAAAAACGTCGGCAATATACATTGTTTTATTTCAGGAAAAATGAGCTTTGAAAAGGAAGTAACAAAAGGTATTTACAAACAGCATGGAATACCTTTAGATTTCGGGAATAAAGAAACTTATCTTTTACCAGGGAATCGTCGAATTTTCAAGTTTGAAATTCCAAAATTTAAGCAGGGTACCTATAGAATCATCCTGGCTGTTAGCTTTGATGTTAATCAACAGCCTAAGGTGAAATATCAGACTTTTAATGTGAACAAATGAAAATATATTTTCAACAAAATAGATTAAAAATCATGAAATTTAAGTTAATAAAAAAAATAAGTAGCAATTCGAAACTCATTAATATAACATTAACCACTATTCTCCTATACATATTTATATACTCTCCAACTAGCTATAGTCAAGATGTCAAAAGACTCATACATCTAAATAGAAAATCAATTGATTGCAAAAGGATTATTAAAGCAGGAAAGTCGATTAATAAAATAGTACCATCTCATGTAGTAAATATTTTTGAACCAAGCGACGATGATATTTCGCTCGAATTGAATCTCGACTGGACAAGCTGTCAAATTCATAGAGTTGCCGATTCTTCGCCCATAGACATCATTCTCAATGGAACAATTAACTCAAATTGTGCTGAAATATGGACGTTATCTGCCATTGAACCTATTCCAGGGTCACTGCCCAATTTGTTTTTTGTCAATGATATATTTGGGGATGATTATGGGAACGGATGGCTCAAAATTGGACTGCAATGGCAAATATCCATCGATGGCGGTACTTTTGAACCGATGAATGTTTCGGCGGATAACAGCATTAGTTATATTTTTCCACCAGGCAATCATACATTTCAGGTCAAAATTACCGGTGATGTTAAGTACTATCAGGAAGATGGATATTATAAACTAAAACTTCAACAATCTTTCTCACCACAAATGTAAATTATTATTTTATTTCACCTTTAAATTCCGACCAAAAAAAAACGGAAACAATTTTTGAAAAATCAAATTGTTTCCGTTTTATTTTATAATAATTATCAAATTTCCTTTTCCTACCACACCCCATCCCGCAAATACTGATCCATTGCGGCGGCGGATTTTTTGCCGGCGCCCATGGCCAAAATCACGGTAGCGGCGCCGGTGACGATGTCCCCGCCGGCGAACACGCCTTTTTTAGTGGTTTTGCCGGTTTCTTCGTCCGCCACGATGTTGCCCCATTTGTTCAGGTCCATGCCTTCGGTGCTCTGGGTGAGCAATGGATTCGGGCCCTGGCCAATGGCGACAACAATCACTTCCACATCGAGGATATATTCCGAGCCTGCCACCGGGACAGGTCGTCGGCGGCCGGATGCATCCGGTTCGCCAAGTTCCATGCGGATCACTTCCATTCCTTTCACCCAGCCTTTTTCGTCGCCCACAATGCGCACAGGATTTCTGAGCAGGGTGAATTCGATGCCCTCTTCTTCGGCGTTTTCAACTTCTTCCTCCCTGGCCGGCAGTTCGGTGCGCGAGCGACGGTAAACCAGGTACACGTGCTCGGCGCCTAATCGTTTTGCAATCCGGGCGGCGTCCATGGCTACGTTTCCGCCGCCGACGACTGCGACCCGATCAGCCACTTTCACCGGGGTATCGTATTCCGGAAACAGGTAGGCTTTCATCAGATTGGCGCGGGTTAAAAATTCGTTGGCCGAGTACACGCCGTTCAGGTTTTCGCCGGGAACACCGAGAAAATAGGGCAGGCCGGCTCCGGTGCCAACAAACACAGCATCATACCCATCTTCAAATAGTTCGTCGACGCTGAACGCCTGACCAACAATCATATTCGGTTTTATTTCAACGCCCAGTTTTCGGACATAATCGACTTCGGTTTGTACAATGCTCTTGGGAAGGCGAAACTCAGGGATTCCATATACCAGTACGCCGCCGGCTTTGTGCAGCGCTTCGAAAACGGTTACAGCGTGGCCTTTCTTTGCCAGTTCGCCGGCAACGGTTAAGCCGGCAGGACCGGCTCCTATCACAGCCACGTGCTTGCCGGTTGCCGGGGGACGCTCCGGCACAGTGATTTCTCCCTGGCTAAATTCGTAATCGGCGGCGAAACGCTCCAATCGACCGATGGCGACTGGCTGACCTTTTTTCGCTAACACGCAGACCTGTTCGCACTGTTCCTCCTGCGGACATACGCGACCGCACACGGCTGGCAAGCTGTTCGTCTCTTTAATTTTATGAATGGCTCCCATGTAATCGCCGTCCTTAATTTTTCGGATGAATGCAGGAATATCGATTTCCACAGGACAACCGGCAATGCATGGCTGTTTCTTGCATTGCAAACATCGAGCCGCTTCCCGCCTTGCTTCTTCCCTGGAATATCCCAGCGCCACTTCATTGAAATTCTGAACTCTAATTTTAGGGTCCTGCAATGCCATGGGAACGCGTGTTTTCGAGCGTTTTTGCGCTTCCATTTCGGCTTCGAGTTTGCACTGGTAATGCCATAACGCGCGATGCTCTTCCCGATCGTACATATTCTGGCGGGACATCAGTTCGTCGAACTTCACTTCATGGCCATCAAATTCAGGACCGTCGACACAGACAAATTTTGTTTCACTGCCAATGGTCGCGCGGCAGCCACCGCACATCCCGGTGCCGTCCACCATGATGGAATTTAAACTGACAATGGTTTTAATGTCATGGGGACGCGTCACTTCTGAAACTGCTTTCATCATTACCACCGGACCGATTGCCACGACTTCATCGATTTTTGTGCCTTCATCGATCAACCGTTGCAATTCGTCCGTGACAAAGCCGTGGTGGCCGTACGAGCCATCATCAGTGGTCACCAATAACTGGCTGCTAATAGCCTTCATTTCTTCTTCCAAAATAAGCGTTTCATGATTACGGGCGCCGATAATGGAAATCACGTTATTGCCTGCCTGGTGCAGCGCTTTTGCTATGGGATACACCGGCGCCACTCCAACTCCTCCACCAATACACACGACGGTTCCATATTTCTCGATGTGGCTTGCCTTTCCCAACGGGCCAACCACGTCGAGTATAGTATCGCCCTGATAAAATTCTCCCAATTTTCGCGTGGATGAGCCAACTTCCTGAAAAATTACAGTAATCAATCCTTCTTCACGATCGAAATCAGCGACGGTCAGGGGAATTCGCTCTGCATAGTCATCCGCTCTCAATACGACGAATTGTCCAGGTTTCACACGAGTCGCCACTTCAGGCGTATAGAGTTTGAATAGAACCAGCGATGGTGCCAGTTCTTTCCGTTCGACAATTTCATTATGTTTTTTCTGGTCGCTCACTATTTTTCCCTCGATAGTTTTGTTTACAATATATTTTAAATCAATTCTTTCTCATTAAGATTCAAAATGAACATCAAAAGCCTGCAACACTATACCCTGGCAAGCTCATGGATGATTTTTATTCCATACCATTTTTCAGTGGAAAGGAGATCAAAAATTTGGTTCCTTCATTCAGTTCACTCTCAACTTCAATGCGTCCATTATTAGAATCCACAATTTTTTTCACAATGGCAAGTCCCAGACCTGTGCCCGGGACGTACCGCGTTTCCGATCTGTTGACTCTGTAAAAATCCTCAAAAATATTATTCAGGTCTTCCTCGGAAATGCCTATTCCTGTATCTGAAACCTCAATTTCGAGGAAGCTTTTCTTTGCCTGACAGCGAACTTTCACATTTCCGTTTTCCACATTGTATTTGACGGCATTCGAAATGAGATTGGTGACAAGTTGCTCTATTTCAGCCCGATCAGCCACAATTTGCGGGCACGGTTTTGATATTTCCTGCTCAATGCGAATATTTCGTTCTTCAGCTTCCTGCGATAACAGTTCGCACGTGCTTGAAATGATTTCTGAAATATCCAACGATTCTTTTTTTCGAACCAAGCGCTGAGAGTCAAGTCTGGACACCTGAAGTAAATCACTCACCAAATCCAGCAGCGAGTGGGCGCGTTGTTTGGCTCTGGTCAACATTTGCTCTTTAAACTCAGGATCGTCGCCGGCTGCGTTGGTCAAATATGCGTCGAGATAGCTCTCGATTGCCGAAAGCGGGGCGCGAAGTTCATGGGCAACCATAGAGACAAATTGTGACTTTATTTTGTCGATTTCCTTAAGCCTGGTAATGTCATTGAGAATGGAAACCACGCCCAAAATTTCAGAACCCTCATCCCGCACTACTGAAACATCTGCTTTGAGCATGCGCGGCCTGGGTGTCTCAAGCTCTATCTCTTCAGAAATCGATGTATAGCGCGATGCTTCAGGATCGAGCGCCTTTTTGATGATTTCAATCAGTTCCTTCGGTAATATTTTATGAACGTCTTTTCCCGGTTCAAGGCCATTTTTTAAATCCAACAATTTAATGGCCACCGGGTTCCATAAAACCAGTTGATGGTCGCGGTTCATCACAATGACTGCATCTGCCATAGAATTAACAATGGCACGAATTTTCGATTTTTCGTTGGCCACTTCCAACAAGCGCCGGTCCCGTTCTTCCATCAATTCCCGGGCCTGAATGCGCAACCGATAATTTTCAAGCCCGCGATTCACCACAGCCAGCAGTTGTTCCGGTGAAAATGGTTTGGGAACATAATCGTAGGCACCGTGCTTCATGGCATCGACAGCGGTTTCCACAGTAGCAAATCCGGTGATGACGATAATGTTTACGTCAAGATCGAGCCTGGACACTTCATCCATCAATTCAAGCCCGCCCATTACCGGCATCATCAAATCAACAAGCAGCAAGTCGAATTTTTGCTGTTTGATTAAATCAAGCGCTTGCTTACCATTCTCAGCAACTTCTACCTTGTGATTTTCCTCTGAAAGGATTCGGCGACATCCTTCCCGAATACCTCTCTCATCATCCACGACCAATATTTTTGCCACATTATCCATTAGTTTTCCCAATCAGTTCTGAGTCTAATCGAGCTCATATTTTTCACGCTTTATCCATAAATCACGACAAGTCCCGATGAACCGACCTGTCCTTATACATTTTCTATGAATCAGATCGTTCGAGCAACTCTTTTACTTTGCCTAATAATTGATCGGCAGTGACCGGTTTTTTCATAAAATCGTTGGTTTTCATCCAATACCCATCTTTTTTCTGGCTGAATTCAAAACCGGTTTGCTCAGCCACAGAAGACAGCATGAGAATGGGTGTGGATTTGTACAGCGGATCTGCCTTGATCTTTTTTGCAAAAGAAAACCCGCTGTCATGTTTTTCCATCATCAAATCGAGAACGATGAGATCCGGCTGCTCAACCTTCAATTTATCTGCCGCCTCCCGTCCGGAGTATGCGGTCACAACCTCATAATTATTTTTTTCAAGAATGGCTTTGTTTAAATCAATGAAATCAGCGTCATCATCAACCAGAAGTATTTTCGTTTTGCTACTCACATTTCACTCCTTTTAGTTAATTATGCAATGAATTCAGTCCCTGCCCGGACTTTTCCAAGAATTCTTCTTCACTTTTTATGATCGGCAGGGAAACAGTAAATGTGCTGCCTTTTCCCATATCTGTTTCCACATCGATTTTTCCCAGGTGCCGTTGAATGATTCCGTATGAAATTGCCAGTCCAAGACCAGTACCTTTTTCCTTTGTAGTATAAAACGGGTCAAATATTTTTGACATGACTTTCTCAGGGATGCCCGGGCCATTATCCTGAACGATTATTTGAATCATGTTATTTTCATGGTCCACCTGGGTGGTAATGCTCAGCTTACCGTTACCGGCCATTGCCTGGGCGGCATTCAGTATCATATTTAAAAATACCTGCTTAATCTGTGTTGGGTCCACAAATGTTGCTGGCAGTTCATCCAACAGATTCTTCTTAATTTTTATGTCGTGAAACAACGCCTGATTAACTACAAGACTCAGCACATCTTCTAACACGTCATTCAGGTTTGATGAACCGGGTCTGAGCTTTGTTTCCCTGGCAAAACTGAGCAGACCCTGAACAATTTCTTTGGTTCGATTCGCCTCTTCGATGATTAATTGAATATCGTTTCTTGCCGCGTTATCTTCTGGAATATTTTTCAAAAGCAAATGCGCAAAGATCGTAATGGTACCCAGGGGATTATTTATTTCATGGGCAACCCCGGCAGCCAACTGACCCAGTGAGGCCAGTTTCTCAGTTCGAATGAGATGCGTCTGCGCCTTTTCCAGTTCCTGATGGGAGAGCTGTAACTTGTGGTGCGATTTTCGCAACTGCTGATAAATTTTCCGCGTTCGCTCCAAAAGGTATGGCAGACACATTTCCAATTCAGCCAATCCCTGAGCAACCGCAATGGCCTTCTCCCGGCATGAAGAGTAGCCGCATGCGTGGCAGTCCAAATTTCTGTCTGGCGGCGTTTTATCCATGGCTTTCAAAATTTCAGTGATTTGCTCCTCTGTTGGCACCGGTAAATTTTGAACCATTTTATTGAAATCACGCGATAGCGGGATATTTTTGTAATTTAAAAGATCCACCTCAAACTCAGTGGCGCTCTGGTCGTTCATTTCTTCTTTGGTATACCGGGCCACAATTTGCCGTCTTCCCAGAACTGAAATTTCCTGATCCACAAACGGGCCGTCCACGCATCCTTCGCAGAATACAAGATCAAAAAATTTTGCGTCAATATGACCGGCCACCAATTGATTAAGCGCGCGCAATGAGCGAACACGGCCGCCGGTAACACTGACTTCATCCATCAATACATCGAATCCCCCACCCATGGCGCGATATAGTCCGCCGATCACAGGGATGATCCGGGCCAGGTAAGGTTTGGGACCATCAAAATTCGTCTCTCCCTGCTTTCTTCGATTGATGCCGGCATCATCCAGCAATTCCTTCACCTCAGGAAGCGTGATAACCTGATCTATAACGCCGGCCACTTCCGGCATACTCATTTCGCTCATCTGTGCCAGACAGGGCGTGATATAAACAACCTTCCAATCCGGGCCTTTTACTTTACGAGCCAGCCGGCCAACCGCTACCATGGCAGAGACAATGGGCGCTAAATTCGGAATCAACTGGGGCAGGTATTTTTGAATATAAAAAACAATGGCCGGACAAAATGACGAAATTATCGTTTTATCTGCATTCTTTCTGAGCAAATCCCTGTATTTTGCTGCAATCAATTCAGCGCCAATTGCTCCCTCCCACACCTCAGTGAATCCCAACTTTTTCAGGGAAGTCACCAATTTAAGCGGCGTGCCGACGTCCAGGACAGCCGGAAAAGTTGGATCAAGACAGGCGATTGTTTTTTCGTTGTTGTCAAGGAACTCCTTCACCTGATAAAGACCACTCGTATATTCAAGGGCATTCTGGGGACACCATTTAATGCAGCTACCGCATAAAATACACCGTTCGTGCATTATCTGAATATTCCCTTTTTCCCGCTTTATCGCTTTCGCCGGACAAATTTGAATGCACGTGTAACACCTTCGGCATTTTTGGTTTATGACATTGAGCTGGCTCATAATGAACGTGTCCTATTTCATTCGTGCCACCGATTGGACTGTGTGATTTACAGTTACACATAAAACCGTACTTCCACGGAATCGAGTGATTGTTATCCAATCTCCGTTGCAACTGTGGTACATGTTTATATTTCAGGCGCCTCAGGAAAATGTCTGCGTTGAAGTTTTCATAATCTCCCAGCGCGGCAAAGCCGCACATAAGCATACTTGATGACCGATTCATATATAATTCTTTTGCACAAATTTGCAAAAGTTGCTGGGTAATAACATTAAAAATTAATTACCAGCATAAACAACATTCAGTGTATGTTCTGCAATTACCAGCTCTTCGTTTGTTGGGACAACCCAGACTTTCACCCGTGAAAGTTCTTTGCTGATGCACCGTTCTGCATTATCGGCGTGGGTGTTTTCGTATTGATCGAGTTCCACGCCCAAAAATTCCAGTCCCTCGCATGCTCTGGTTCGCACCGAGGAGGCATTCTCGCCTATTCCTGCTGTGAAAACAATGACATCGACGCCGCCCATGGCAGCGATGTAAGCGCCAATATATTTTTTAATTCGATAACAGAATACATCGAACGCTATCTGGCTGCGTTCATCACCATGCCGCGCAGCTTCAATTATTTTCTGCATATCATTGGAATTTCCGGATATTCCTTTCACACCACTCTGCTTGTTCAGTAATGAATCCACCTGGTCAATTGTTAAATTTTCCTGTTTCATCAAATAAAGAACAGCGGAGCAATCGATGTCGCCGGTGCGCGTACCCATGAGCAAACCCTCCAGCGGAGTGAATCCCATGGATGTATCCAGCACCTCCCCTCTGTTCACCGCAGCAATGCTGCTGCCATTACCCAGGTGGCATGTGATGATTTTCAATTTATCCATCGCCTTGTTTTCCAACATAGCCACCCTGTTGGCAACATAAAAATGGGACGTGCCATGAAAACCGTAGCGGCGAATCCCGTATTTCTGATAGTATTCATAAGGCAATCCATACAAATACGAAGCCACTGGCATACTTTGATGAAATGCTGTATCGAACACAGCGACTTCGGGCACGCCGGGAAGCAACTTTTTACATGCATGAATACCCTTGAGCTGCGGCGGATTATGCAGCGGCGCAAACTGACTGCACTTTTCAATTTGTGCGATAACATCTTCGGTAATCAAACTGGGTTTTGAAAACACCTCACCGCCATGAACCACCCGATGTCCCACAGCAAATATTTCAGAAACATCTTTGATGATACCGAGTCGCTTGCTCAGCAGATTATCCAGAATCTGCTGTATGGCCTGATTATGGTCAGCGATGTTTTTGGTGTATTTTACCTGGCTGCCGTTGCTTCTAATTTCAGCAACTTCTGCTTCATTCGAACCAATGCGCGATATGTTACCGCGCACCAGCCACTTTTTATTGCTGCCATTGATTAGTTGGTATTTCACTGACGAACTGCCGCAGTTCAACACCAGAATTTTCATTCGGGACGCTTGGATTTTTTTCTTCATGTTCTCAATCTATCATTAATTTTCCAAATTTTCAACCAATTCTTTGCCTGAGAAAAAATAACCAATTTCGTAGGCAGCCGTTTCCGGGGCATCGGAGCCATGAACGATGTTTTGCTCTTTGCTGTCCGCATACATTTTTCGAACCGTTCCCTCTTCGGCCTGGGCAGGGTCCGTGGCGCCAATCACCTTGCGGAAATCATTGATTGCGTTTTCTTTTTCCAGAACTACCGGCACGCAGTTGCCGGACGACATAAATGAAACCAAATCATAAAAAAACGGGCGTTCCTTGTGAACCGCATAAAATTCGCCGGCAGTTCTCGAATTCAATTTCACCATTTTCATCGTAACAATTTTGAACCCTTCGGCTTCGAATCGTTTCAACACCTTGCCAATCAATCCTTTTCTCACACAATCCGGCTTCAAAATCGCCAATGTTCGTTGTACCATTTGTTTCTCCTTCATTCTCGGTTGTTTATCATTTATTTTTATTTTAAATACTTTGCCTCCAGGTCTCGAAGGCTCGAAGTTTACCTTGAAAATTTCCAAAGCCCAACATCATCAAATTAGTGAACAAAATCGATTTTTCATTCACAATTGACTATTCTCAATTTTCAATTCACAATTTCTCTACCGGACACTTTTTAAATTATGTTTGGAAGTTCTGTCATTCCCGCACCACAGGCATTCCCTTCGGTCACATGCCTGCAAAGTTTCATTATATTTTTAAAT
>CAZSBG010000100.1:0-22851 GCA_964605145.1 uncultured Cytophagia bacterium
CTGTGGTTAGTTTTTGACTAATTTAAAATTACCCACACAATTTAGAATAGAACCAGTTTTTTATTTTCATAGCCAAACTGAATCACTTCATGGGACGATGTTACCACGTACGACCTCGCCCCTGAGGTGCAAAAAATAATACTCGGCAGGCTGTCGACTTTTGCCGGCAGGGAATCCATAAAATAAAGCAGTTCAGTGTGACGGCCCAACTGTTGAAAATTATTATCTTCCCAGGGATACACGCTGCCATCATCAAGGATTGCTATACTAAAATCATGGCCAGCGGCAAGCGCCCTGCAATGATTATATCCTGTTTCTACTTCCACAATATCATTTAGCTGTTTGACCTGAATTGCATGTGTTGCAATAAGAAGAGAATCAGGATCGGCGCCAGGCACGCCAAAACCATTATATCCCTATGCCCATACTGTACCATCACTTTTTAACGCTAAATTGTGTCTCCCGCCCACCGCAATTTTTTTTCAGTTTCGGTAAGAAATTCAGTCTCATCATCAATATCAACTGGTGATTTGTTACAAGAAAAAAGAAATAGAACTGATAATAGTGCCATCATTTTTTTAAACATTATATTCCATTCACCATTAAATGACAATCGGAGAGCCCCAAAAAAAAGCAGCCTTAAATCGTAATGGGAAGAAAGGAGGTAAAACCCAAAAGAATTAAGGCTGCTAAAAAACAAACATCAATTATTTTAAACACATGGAACAAGTAAACTGTTATTAATTACATCTTGGTTTAACACTACAAAGAATATCGACATCCTCTTTTTAAAATTTAGGGTTATTTTACTACTGAATTTGAGAGAAGTTCCAATTTTTTCTCATGAAATACTATTTTTTTTTATTCTACTTAATTTAATTATTTTCATACAAGTAAAAGAGTACTTAATAAATTTGAAATATTTTTTTATTTAAATTTCTCTTCTGCCCTCTTTTTAATTTTAAAATTTTCTTTCAACTTTTCATCGGAATCCAGGCTCGTTTCATCGAGGATTATCGGTGTTAAAAATATTGCCAGC
Organism: uncultured Cytophagia bacterium; assembly: GCA_964605145.1. GTDB lineage: Bacteria > Zhuqueibacterota > Zhuqueibacteria > Thermofontimicrobiales > Thermofontimicrobiaceae > CAZSBG01. The sequence continues at coordinate 1,040 of CAZSBG010000100.1, forward strand.
TCGGTTTTCTCCCTGGTTTTGATTTCGCTTTTAAAAAAATGACCAAGCAGAGGAATCGCCCCTAATATCGGCACCTTATTCTGAGTTTTTGTTTCGGCATTACGAATCAGTCCACCGATGACAATGGTCGAGCCATTATCTACCTTGACGCTGGTTTTTGCCTTGCGCATGGCGATGATCGGCGTTCCATCCGGCATAATACCATTTTGATAATCCGCATTGGGTTCTAAATAAACCGTAATTGTTTTGTCGTTATTGATGTGCGGCCTAACCAATAATTTTATGGTTGCATTTTTAAATTCATACGACGTAATTCCAAATTCATTTAATACTTTATATGGAATTTGATCCCCCACTTCAATAACTGCCTCTTCATTATCCAGCGTGACCAGTCTGGGCCGCGAAAGCAGGTTCATATCGTATTTTGTGCTCAATGCACGAATGACAACATCCACATGAGCGTTCATCATACCGATGCCCAGACCATTGCCAAGTGACAAGCCGTCACTTATTGAACCAGTTGTTCCTGATTGCCCATCCCCTGCTTTGGCTCGAAGACCGAAATCTGTCTTCACGGCACCGGTTACATTGTGACTCTCAGGATCCTTCCAAAACCATTCCACACCGCTTTCCATGTCATCTGTCAGGGAAATTTCAACGATAGCAGCCTGCACATAAATTTGGGGGGTTGGTTTGTCCAGCTTTTCCACCAATTCCATCATACTTCGAATGATTTCAGGACTGTCTCTGATAATCAACGTATTCGTGCGTTCATCCGATAAGACAGAACCAATGCCCGGCGTTGCTATGCTGCTCAAAATCTCGACCAGCTTGGGCGCCTCCGCATATTCAAGACGAATGCTTTTGATTGTGGTGAATTTCATGATAGCAGAAATATCATCGACCAGAAAAATATTCGTGCCTCCCTGTTGGCGATAGCCCAACTGATTTGTCTCCATAAATAAAGTGATTGCATCATCCAGCGGAATGGCATCCAGGTCTACGTTGATCTTTTTCGCCGCTATAGTGTTATTTGCAGGCATATAATTCTGACCTGTTTTGTAGCTGAGTATTTCCAGAGACTTATCCAGCCGAACACCGCGAAGACTAATCGTCAGTGTCTTGACTTCTTCCGCCGGCTTGCTTTGCGCAAATGCATTCCAGGAGGCAACCGAAAAAATTTCCAATCCGCACAAAATTATGATTAAATTTTTTATTCGCATGTAAGCATAATCCCTTCGTAATATAATTAGATGAACTGAGAGCATTCTTTCGAGACAGTTATGACTTCAGCTTTGTAATACGCTGTCAGATTAATTCAAAACATGGGTAGTTCAGTGGCATCTACCACTGGATGTCAATTCATCCAGAACTTCATTCGTTGTTCCAGCTAATTTCATTGATAAGTTTTGAATAAGTCAAAAAAATATGGGTTCTCGCTTGTAGCTATGGTTCCCAAAGCACTTTTTGCCTGCCGCTTCTTTCAAGCACCACCCGATCCTTTCTGACTTCCTGTACAGTATATCCGAGAATTTGATCTCCCTTTTCAACGATTTCGCCATTGATTATGGCGTTCGGATGATGCTCATCCCAAATTATTCCCTGTAATTTCAACTCTGGGCTGACCTTTTTTTTGACAGGCTTTTTTTGAACTTGTTTCTGCGTTGGCTTGGGATTTTCTTCAAATATTCTGAACGGATCCCTGTATTTAAGCACTTCTTCCATATCCATTTTTACCAGAGGCTGATAGCTCTCGAAATCAAAATGTCGATTTGATTTTTTACGGTATTTGGTGAGGAGAATTTTTACAGTTTCATCGTTTACAATGCCCTGACTTTTTTTCTTTTCTGAAGCTGCTGGTTTTCTTTTCTTCTTCAGGGAAAATAAAAAATCAGGTGTTCCCAAAACAGAATACCAAACTGAAGCCATGATAAAAATTAAAATTCCAAGCGTTATTTTTTTCTTTTTATCATCCATAATAATTACTTTTATTTTTCAGCCACAAAAACGAAAATATCGAGCTGGATGTTTAGATTTTTTTTAGCATCGATTTGATTAAGAATTTTAAAGTTATGGATTAATGTCAAATATCTGAAATCTTCCAAATCTAATAAGAAGTTGATAAAATTATAAAATTGGCCATTGAGTTTTAAATGAAGGAACTGCTTTGTCATAGTCATAATTTTTTGATTTTTTTCCTCCTGATGCACAAAAGATAAAACAGTCAAATCATTTTTTCTGGCAAGATTTTGAATTTCGGACCACACAATTTTTTTTTCAATCGAAGGCACCAATCGATTTTCAATACCCTCAATCTGATAAATCAAGTCCTCACGCTGAAAAGATAGATTCTGGATTAACTCCTCCATGTTCAACGCCCGACTTTCCACATAGATATCCTCTATCTCCTTTTTTCTTTCTTTAAGCTCCGCATAACTGTCTTTCATGGGTTGGAGCACAAAAAAATTATAAATAAAAATCGCACCAAGGTATACAAAAATTGCAATCAGCAATTGACCTAATTTAACGATCCGTTTAAACTGTTGATATTCTGTTTTCAAGTTCATTGCCTTACAAACCTGAATTTTGATGAGAATAGATCCATTTGCCCTCTAATTGGAAACTTACTGCCGGTTTTTTCCGAACATTGGTAATCTCTGAACTGACAATGGTCAAATCCTGAACATACATGGCGAGAACCCCCTGCTGTTCTATCATATTTCTGAATGCGTTCAGGTACTGTAAATCCGGTCGACTTGATTCCAGAAAGTACGCCCCGCGAATAATCATTTTCTGTTTGAGGGATTTATCTTTTGCTGCCTTATTTTTTCGACTCTCCTTTGCCAGTGAAATTTCTTCCAGCCAGATACGTTCCGGTATCACTTTCGCGATAGAAAAAAGCCTGTCCGCAAGGTTTAAAGGAGTGACAGCATTCTGTTCAATTGTTTTGAGTTGCTGTCGATAATCCTGAATATTTAAATAAAGTTCTTTCAGAGTATTTATTTTTGGCTGAATTATTTTAATATTTTCTTCAATACGCATCGCCTCATGCTGATAATTCTCCTTGATGAATCGATTGACATTGTAAGAATGAACAATCATGTATATGGAGAATAACCAGACGCACACATAAGAAACGACAATAAAAAGTCTAATTCGTTTCGACTTTCGTCTGAGCGATTGTTTTTGCAGGAAATTTATTTTTATCATGTTTTGACAAATATTTTTGCTCAATCATTCCTCAAAGCGGCACCCAAACAGATGGGAATTTGATATTTGAAATTATCAATTAATTCAGCGCTATTTCTCAACCAATTTACCTGAAGGTATTTTAATGGTGACCATCGGATAACAGGAAGTTGCAGATAATTTTGCATGAGCGTTATTAAGTTCTGCATTTTCATCGTTCCACCGGTAACAAAAACAGCATTGAGCTGAGCGACATTTTCTTTTGCCTGATAATATTTAATAAATTGGTCGAGTTCAAAACAGAACCTTTCGAATGCTTCCAGTAAGCTGTCCCTCACTTTGAACCACTGATCAATCGGAAATTTATTCAAAATTTGTGTTAAATTTTTTGACCGTTTGATGTGTTCTGCTTCAATATATGAAAGGTTGAGATTTTTTTGTAGAATATCATTGATTGTCGACCCACCAAATTCGAGGTTCCTGAAATACATATTTCCATCCGTTTGGAAAACCACACAATTGGAAGAATATGCACCGACATTGATGAGAACATTAGATTCTAATTTTTCATTCTGCTCAAAAAAATCATAACAATTATAAAGAGAAAGACAATCCAGCTCGACAATTCCTGTTTCCATACCAATGTGAGAGAAAACACTCAGATGCTTCTCCAATTTTTCTTTTTCTGCAACAGCGAGAATCATGTGCTTTTGATTTGCAGCGCCATTTCTGGCTGGAATGGGAAAATAATCCAGTTCAACTTTTTCAATCTCCCATGGGACGATTGATTTCAATTGCCATTGAATGGTGCGCATGATCTCATTATGCGATATATCGGGAATTTCAAGATTATATAAATAGGTTTGCGGACCGGATAATGTCAAATTTACCCGTTCTTTTCGGATATCCAGCTCATATTTCAACTCCAGAAGAATATCGCTTAAAATAGTATTGTTCAACTCATCAGGATTTCGAATATGACCGTCATCATATAAATCGATCGCCCTGAAGAATTCCAGCACCGGATATTTCTTTGTTTTTCTAATTCCAACAATTTTTATCGAGCTTGATCCAACATCAATTCCAATGTTCAATTTTTTTTTAAAAATGGCCAAATTATTCGCCTTAGTTTATCATTCGCCAGGTTCCATATTTTTCAATCTGATACCAATCTTTGTTTTCGAATGATTCAAAACCGGGAGGATAGGAATAGTACCTTCTTGTCCCCATATCCCAGATGAGAGTTAACGATTTTAACGAGATGGAGGGCGCAACTAAAGGCCCGGTGGAATAGTTGGTTTTGAGTTCCAGAAAAGTTGACGCATAAATCGCTCCGAAAACAGCTACACCAGATAACCAGCCTTCGTTGTGCGAATAGACTGAATCAGCCGATATTATAGCCGGATAGTAGTAATCACTGCCCGGCATTTTTCCGGATGAAATTAAAGCATTACCTGTCAACCTGACACTGCCGGAGGCAACAATTGTCCCGTTTATCATTGATGCGTTTCCAAAAGTGACATCTCCATCGACATAATGTATGCCGGAAGGCACCATATTTTGAAAGACCTGCGAACCGGTATAATGATAGTCCGCGATAGAATCCCAATAATTCAAATCAACTGTAGGAAAATCATCATATTTTTGCGCCTCATGACCCTCCGTAAAAATCGTAATAGATCCCCATCCGCTGGACATATTATGATAACTGATAATATGGCGAAAGGGATGATCACGCTCTAAATAAACTTCGATCGATCTATCGACATTCCCGCTGTATCCGGTCGCTGATATTTTGTTTGTTGTTGAATCAAATGACACAGAATGACCAGCAGTGCTAAATGTGCCCGCCCAGTTACCAACATGGTTAATTCGCCAGATCGCCTTATTCATGCCTCCTTGAGCCTGATAAAATGCTTTTATTCGTTTTTCCTGGCGGATAGTCTGTATCCCTTCCTGTGAAGCCATGTTTAAAATACCAATACCCAGAATTGTCATAATAAAAAAGAAAATCATGACGAGCTGCATGATATATCCTGACTCATCTTCTCCAATCCATTTAAATATTAATTTGAATCCAATTTTTTCGTTGCTTTCCATAATCATCGTCAGGGAGAAGGTGTGAATCGAAAATCCATTATCAATTTCTGAAACGGTACTGGCATGAATTTGCAAGCGATTGCTGTCCGAAATAACAATCCATGCTCACCTGAATTAGTTTACTGCTATTACTGGAAAAAGTCAAATCAGATAGCATATTCGTAAGAATAACTTCTGCCTGTTCCAAATTTTTCTTAATCAATAAGTTATTATTCTGCTTGTAAATATAGTATCCATCTGTATTCACATATTCAATATACAAGCATGATCCGGTTAAACCGATAAATCCACCATAGTTTTGATAAATTACATATCGCGTCAAATCACTTTCCCGAATCCGCTTACCAATCAATTCAAATGCAAAATTCATTTCTCTTTGCAAAACAACTTTTTGGTTCGCTTTTTCAGAAAATCTGTAAGAGCTGATAATAATGATACTGGCACCGATTGCAATTATTGAAGAAATGACGAGCACATTCATTAATTCAACAAGCGTAAATCCCGCTTCATTTTTCAATGTTTTTGAGTCATTCAATTTCATGATGCCACATAAATCCAATCGGGATAAAATATTGTTTCGAGCACAACCGATTGAGTATCAGAGCTCACCCAGTAGATTTCGACGACGACTCTTTTATAGTCAATATTCGAATCATTGTCATTCATACCGTATCCATCGAGCGAGTCATCCACAGCCTCGGTGCTTGTGTTACGATACGCTGTCAAGCCATCCAATTGTATTGCAGTTGCTAATTCAACCTGGGTATCCAATTGATTATAATCTAATGATGTTAGCCATTCCATTCGTTCAATAGCCTTATTAACAGCCAGGCGCCGAACCGTCGCCCGGTCTGCCATCATGTTTCCGCCATAAAAGAACGTTCCGCCGGCGACCATCACCACAAAAAAAATAAACATGGCAATTGATACTTCAACCAATGTCGCCCCATCCTGCCTTTTTAATCGTATGATATTTTGGATACCCACCAACCTGACCATATTATTGTGTTAACCATAATCTCAATTTTGCAGTGAATCAAAACAATACGAATCGACATGTTTGTTTCAACTAAATTGTACAAATATGAGAGGATTTCAACTCAGTTTTCATAATAAATAAAGCTAACAAAACACAGCTCAAATGAAGCTCATACCGTGCCGTCGGTCATCATCCACATTTAATTGGAATGTTCCATCAAACCAAATTTCGGAAAAGTAGAAAATATTCTGATATAATAATATCCTAAGCAGAATAAACCGAAAATTGCAAAACTCATAACCAAATAACAAACAAAATCCAAACTTCAAAAAGATAAATTCAAAACAATATTATTTTAATATTTCCACTGGATCTATTTTCTGCCAAAAATGGTCAGGATTTTACTTGTCAGGTACTACGTAGAATAAACCGAAAATTGCAAAACTCATAACCAAATAACAAACAAATTTCAAAATCAAATTCCAAACAACCAAACTCTGACTGGATCGTTTGGTTATAAATTTTCGAATAAAGATTGCAATTTGACATTTTGTATTTGGAAGTTAATTGGCATTTGAATTTTGTCTTTTGTCATTTTCTGCCAAAAATGTTCAGAAATTTATTCTTAGGTTACTCATGCGGATTCTTAGAATTCAGGCTCCGCGTCTGCTTCAAGCACTATTAAATTGATCAAACGTGATTAATCCGCAGAGCCTGCTTCGTATGAATCATAAAACCCCCTTTCTGAATTTGGAGAAAAATATACAGGGACAAACTCTTCTTTCCCAAAACTTTTGAATGGCTTTTCCAAATATTTAAATTATTAAATTTTTAATTATTCAGACGTTAAAACTGAATCAGCCATTACACCGCTCGTGTTCATGGAACGTATGGGCAATGTACCAACTCCGTCGTCAGCTTTAATGACATAACCAGTACCGGAAGCACTTTTATAATAGTAATAAGTATCATCGTAATATGTTCCGGTTAAATCTGACGCATCCAGATCAATACCAGAAACATTTGTCACGTTTGTGAAATCCGCACTGGTTGGATAAACGGAATTGGCTGCATAATAGACACGTAATGAAGTTCTGATTGTCCCCAGGCTGGCTTCAGCTTCACTTGCCTTTGCCTTATTCACATTTGCCTGATAAATTGGAACGGCCACCGCCGCCAGAATTCCAACAATAACCACGACAATCATCAACTCCACCAATGTGAAGCCTTGCTCACTTTCCTTCGGTTTTTGCATTGAAAATACCTCCAAAAAATAAATGAATTAAAAATTAGTATTACTTATTAAGGTTAATTAAATTCGTTACCTGACCGCGCCTGACATTTGAAAAATTGGTAGATATAATGCAATTACAATAACCAAAGCCAGTATTCCAAGTCCGACCATCATTGCAGGTTCAATGATGGAAGTGAGACTGGATATTGTCGACGAAAACTGGCGGTCATAAAATTCCGATACTTTCCCTAACATCTTATCCAACGCGCCGGATTCTTCTCCGACTGCAACCATTTTAATGACAATTTTGGGAAAGAGCTGCTGCTCGCCTAACATGTCAGAAATTCGCGCGCCTTCAATTACACCCTTCCGAACCCGCGCTATTGCATTTTTTATAACAATATTATCGGCAGTTTCGCCTGCAATCTGAAGTGATTCTATAATAGAAACGCGACTCAATGTCAAAGTTTTTAATGTCTTGCAAAATCGAGAAATCTGTGATTTCAACATCAGCTTTCCGAATATGGGGATCCGGAGCTTCATTTTATCAATGAAGTAATGCCCGTTTTCAGTTTTTAACAACAGGTTGTAAAGCACAATGAATAATATAATAACAGTCAATTCGTAAAAGCCGTAGTGTTTTATTGCATCGCTGATGTCCAGCAATATTTGTGTTGGCTTCGGCAGTTCATTCCCCAGACTGGCAAAAATATCTTTGAATTTTGGCATTAATCCAAAAATGACAGACAGGACTACAGCTCCAAAAAATAAAAACGCAAACTTTGGGTATGCCGTTGCTGATTTAATCTGTTTTTTTATCTGGTCTTCTTCTTCCAGATAATCAGACAATTGAGTCAGCAATGGAGCGAGTCCTCCCCCGCTTTCCGCGGCTTTGGACATGGCCACCGCTAATGTTGGAAATGTCTTCGGATGTCTTTCCAGTGAGCCGGAAAATGTCATTCCTCCACGAATATCTGTTTTAATGGTTTTAATTATGCCTTTAAACCTATGATTTTCAATCTGATCTTCCAAAATTTCCAGAGCATCCACCAATTGGATACCTGCATCGATCATGGTTGAAAGTTCCCGGAAAAAGAGAATGACATCATCATTTTTCACGCGTTTATTGGTCTCGGATTTCACGATCTTTTCTTTCAATTGATCGGAGCGGGCTTTTTCAGCCCATACAATCCGTATCCCCCGCTGTTCCAATACCCGCGTCAGGGCAAAGGAATTATCCGCAAATTCGATTCCCTTTACATTTCGCCCTTTTCGATCAATTCCTTTATAATGAAATGCTTCCATCAAAATTCCAATTTTAAATCATATCTTCACAGGAGGTAAGCGCAACGCGGAATACCTCTTCCAGGGTCGTTACGCCGGCTTCTACTTTTTCAATACCATTTTCAACAAGAGATTTCATCCCCAATCTTCTCACTTCAGATCGCAATTCATTTTCTTCGACTTCTCGGGCTATCAGTGTTTTAATTTGATCGGTCAAAAATACAAATTCATAAATGGCGATTCTTCCTTTATAGCCGGTGTTGCTGCAAAATCGACAGCCCTTCCCTTTGAAAAATTTTATATCGCGACCTTTATTCAAATTCAGTCGGTTATATCGCTCCATTACCTCCTGGGAAGGATCGTGCTCGATCTTACACTGTTTGCATATTTTCCGTACCAGCCTCTGGCTGAGCACCATTCGAATCGATGAATTGATAAAAAATTTATCAATGCCCATATCTACCAAACGCATGATGGATGATACAGCATCGTTGGTGTGAAGCGTGCTCAATACCAGATGACCGGTGAGCGATGCACGGATTGCGATTTCCGCGGTTTCCAAATCCCGAATCTCACCCAGCATCACCACGTCCGGGTCCTGTCGCAAAATCGACCGAAGCCCGGATGCGAATGTAAGCCCGATTTGAGGTTTCACCTGAACCTGATTAATCCCGTGCAATCGATATTCAACCGGGTCTTCCACAGTGATAATATTCAATTCTGCCCGACTGATATATTTCAAAGCGGAATAGAGTGTTGTGGTTTTTCCACTGCCGGTGGGCCCTGTTACAAGCACCATACCATAGGGCATTTCAAGAATTCGTTTATAACTTTCCGCCATGTTTTTCGGAAAACCAAGCTCATCGATATTCAGAAAATTTCCGCTCTGATCCAGCAATCGCAAAACGACTTTTTCGCCGTAAATCGTCGGCAGAGTCGAAATTCGAATATCCACGCTGCGTCCCAATAGTTTTATTTTACATCGACCATCCTGTGGGACTCTTCGCTCTGCAATGTCCAAATCCCCTAAAATTTTGATTCGAGAGATGATACCATTTTGCATCTTTTTCGGAGGCGGCACAATTTCTCTCAACATGCCATCAATTCGATAGCGCACGCTGATCGAATTTTCCTGAGGTTCGATATGAACATCGCTCGCACCATCGCGTATCGCCTGCAACAAGGTGAGATTGACAAATCGGATGGCGGGGGCATCGTTGGCCTGAATGCGCAACATTTCCACATCGGATTCATCTTCCTGCAAATCATCTTCCACCTCGAAATCAACAATTTCCTGAAGACTCTGCTCTATCGCTCCCTTATGACTGTATAATCTTTCGAGACATTCCTTTATGCCCTGAAAAGGGTAATAATATGGCTTAATTTCACACCCGGTTTTACGCTTTATTACATCCTGCGCTTCCAGGTCAAACGGATTCGCCATGGCGATTTCAATCTCGTTATCATGCCTGTCGAGCGGAATGACGGATAATTGAAACGCCACTTCTTCGGTGATCATGTTCAACAAGTTTTGATCAATTGCTTTGTCATCTACATAATCAATCTGTGTGATGTTCGCTTCCCTGACAAGCTGCTCGAGAAATGCTGTTTTTTTTTCTTCTGAAACAACATTCACATGCTGCTCTTCGTGTGATATCTGATCCGGTTTTGATCGCGATTTCAGAAGTTTTGAAAATACCCTGGCCATACCGCCTGATTTTTATCGTGAAGAAACTAATATCGTGATTACATTCAGAATAATTTATCATTATCAATATCGGAAGCTATTTATTAACATTTAGTAAGAAAAAAATGCAGAAGAAATAATCGAGGAAAGTGTACGAAAGTGAAATTCATTCATATTTTCGACTCGCTACCGGACACTTTTTGTAATATTGCATTTTTGATGGAATTGTCATGCCCGAATGCCATGTCCAGCTTCCATTAAATTTATAAAGGATGACAGACTGGGCTTCTATCGGGCATCCATTTGACAAAATTTTGGGAGATTCCCGTCCTCCAAAAAGATGGCGGATCTACGACAAAAAACAAAGTCTGCTTTCATCTAAACATATAATGCAACTTTGAAGGCATGCGACTGAAAGGAGTGCCTGTGGTACGGGGATGACAGAACTACCGAACATAAATTGAAAAGTGTCCGGTAGTGACATTTTCGAAAGGTTCAAACGCAGCTCTATGAAAAAAGAAAGCCTCCATTCTGAATACTTGATACACAGAAATGAAGGCTAAAAAAATGTTAAAGAAAAATCGAATATGTACTGTTATTTGTCTCTTCTTTTCACGACGCGACGCAGCGAGATGGGCACGTTAAAAAACAGATCGAATACCCAATGTTCCAGAAGCGCGCCCCGTTCACCGAAGACAGGGATGATGTGTACAATATTGGTTGCCCAGCGCCCTGCCATTAAACGTGACAGTGCCGGAAATTTGGCCACCATCTGAATTGGAAATCCAAGATAGCCAACATAATGCCAGAATGATATCATGGCTGCTATCCAGTAATTTTTGATGTCACGTTCCTTGATCATCAGATACAGCACGTAAATTCCCCTGACAAGCGAGCCCGGCGATACAGGTGTTGCCTGAAAGGCGGCCAGCACAATACCGGCCCATTTCAATCCTTCCTGCCAGGTCGATCCGAAACGAATCATAGCATAAGCAACCGCAACTACTGAAATGACCTGGGTAATTGGCAAGGTAGCGACATGAACTGCCACGCATTTCAGGTATTTTTGAATGAATGGATTTTTTATGTTGTTTTTGATATTTTCGGCTTCTTCTTCAGTCAGCATACCTTCTTCAAGCCCGGCATTCACATTCTGCATCAACCATTCTTCCCTGAATTCCGAATCCCGATAAAAACGAATTGGATAGGTCACGGTATATTTAATTGAATCCCATGCATATGCGCCATCTGTGAAAAAATGATGCCAATTCGGAGGCATCCAACTCAGCAAGAATTTTTGCCTCCAAAATCGAAATGGCTGATCCACCAATTTCAGGGCTCTTTCCTGCGTTACCCGAGCATCGCGGTACCAATCGATGAGCGCATGGGCCTGCTTCGCCCTCAGAGTTCGTTTGAAATAATTTCTATTGGTGAGAATATTTTTGATATGTGTGGCATATTGTTTATTGCCCCAGAGTTTACGGAATAGTTTGCCCAAAAAAGGCAGAGTCCCCAAAAAATAAAACAGGGCAAAACGAATTCCTGATTTCATCAATTTTTCTTTATGTTCCCGATCGACAATTCTTTTGGCTTCCCAGCCACGGACCAGGCCCTCTTTGACAGACTTCCTGAGTGATCGTTTGAAAAATAGCTTAAATCCATGGTGCGTTATATCCGGCAACGATCCCCGATACTCAGGTTCCCTGATGAGCAATTCTTCATAAGCCGGCATCAGATCATGGAATTCTTCTTTATTGTTTTGAATGAAACTCTCTAATTTTTTTAGATTCCCCCTGTCGAATTGCACCAAGTTGCCGCGAAACAGGCCTTTCAGAATTAACTTGAAATCAGCAGGACTCATTGGCAGAAATGGCAGCAGTGCAAGCCCGGCCCGAAAATCGATTGCCGTAATGGCGCTCACATCATCCTCATCCGAATGGAGCCGCTTCAGCGCATTCGGCTGACTTTTCATGGTGCCCCATTCATATTGTCTGGCCAATTCAGGCGCGCCCATATCATGCAAAAGCTGCACCAGCTTTGCCATAAATTTCCGTTTGGCAATGAATTCAGCAGATTTAACGATATCAGGATCGGGCATTTCATCCAATTTTTTCCATTTTTTACGCTGGAAAATGTGGTCATCAATTTCAAATTTCCAATTTCTTCCGGTTACCCATTCATTCACTTCTCCATAGCTATCCATCTCTTCATCATAAAATGTTGCATAGGTATCCACGACGGAACGCTCATCATTGAAGTAAATTTTTGCACCTCGACGAATTAGTTTTTGCCAGAGTACACCCACACGCGCTGCAGAAAACTGAACCTGAGCCGAGAAAGGTCCCTGGTAAGCCAGCCAATATATAAAATTTCGAAATGCTTTTGAAAACCCGGATGGCGGGATCAAAATTTTAATTGCGTACATCTTCCCTACCTCCAAGCCATCTGGAACCGGCGACTCATCGTCAAATATTTTGATTAACTTAACGCGATACACCTGCCCGGCGAATCCGCCGCCGACAAATTTTTCAACTTCGAATAAACCTGTAAATTTCACATCAGGACAAACACCAATAAGATCGTATTGAAGCTGGTCCCCGACTTCGAACCGAGAAGGTGGGTAATGTTTCATCAACTTGCTTTGCTTGACAATCTCTTCTAAAGATCGAATAACCTCCAGGGAATAGGGCAAATCGAATCCATCGTTTTTTTCTTCACGTGAACTTTCATTCATCCCTGCATTGTTTTCCATAACCTTGGTTTCGGTTGCAACTCTTTCCATGCCAGCCTTTCAGATTAATAAACAATTACAATGCTTTAATTATTTTTAAGTTATAGGAACAGAAATATAATGATTAAAAAATTGAGAAGCAAGAAAAATTTGCCCTCAATTTTATTAAGCTAAGCAACTAAATTTTATTGAAATATATAATAAAGTTATGCAACTTTAATATTTTCATGGTGCCAAACAAATCAACTGATATAGTTATATCGTCATTTTGGGAATTTATCTGAAGGTACAAATGAAGTAGCTTCAATATCGCGAAGCCATCAAAACAGAGGAAAAAACCGTGTTAATGGAGTGATTTTCAATGACACACCAATATATTCGCGAATATAATTGCGGCGATTGGGGTGGGAATATTTGTACTGAATTTCACTTTCATGAAAACTGCGAGGTCGTTTAAACCAGCGAACACTGACAAACGGCGCAGGCCTCCAGTAACTTTTTTGCTTGATTGGATTATCTGAATCCATAGAATCAGAGCCACGATTTTCAATCACTTCAATTCCAAAATATCGCCTGAGATTCATGCAAAGTCCCACATCCTGCAAATATCTGAGAGAATTGCTGTAGTAAAACGCGTGGGCTGTTGCCTTCAATGTCCCTAAATGTGGATGGTGAAATTCCACTTCCACAAGAGTTCCATCCCTCAACCAGGGACCCAATCTTCTGAAATCTTTTTTCGGCAGGACGATCGCATTCCGATGATCATACTTTTTGATTCGCTTGATCCGCTCAAAAATCCTTTTGTCAAATACATTGCAGCACGAATAGTATAATTGACGCGAAAATGCAGCCATAATGAACCGAAGAGCAAGATAAATGAATGCGAAAAATGCCAATGTCAGGAGAATAAATTCCATAATAAATCTGAATGTAGATACAGGTTCCATCGGGCGAATTGATAAATAGACAACAAATGGTTTTGAAATACCAGTCTATGACATGCAGTCGTTGCAGTCTTTAAAAAAACAGAAGGAGTATACCAGTTTAATTGACCTTCGTTTTATGAGTCTTCACGATAGGAGATAAAGGTTTTGATTTTAGTCTTTTTTTTAAAATCCCAGGAGGAATTGTACGTGTCATTCAAGAAAAAAACAATCGTTACAGGAAAACGTCAGCGCCATATCATACACGCCATATTGCACATCCAACAATGGTATGATTTGTTATTTTGCGGTATTTTTGTTTTTCCTACGCTTTTCAACCCACATAATTTATTATCATTGGTTTTCTCGCTATTAATTAATTTAATATAATAATAAATATTCTTTTTGTCAATAAAAAAAGCGACAAACAAAAATTTCGTTTGCCGCTTCATTGAATGAGGGAGAAAACGAAGGTTTAAAACACAGAACACGCAAATACAACACCATCTTGATTGATTTCACGATTGAGGGAACTCTCTTTGTCATTGGAAACGATTGCTTTTAATATAAATTTTTGACCATTTTCATAACTTTTGTAAATATAGTCAGCCGCGTGATAATTCTTCCCATTGACATCGACGGGCTCGATCTTCATATTAGCTATTTGACAGATGCTGGTAAAATCTTCAGAAATGGGATATCTTCCATTTTCTTCATAATAGGTGCTGAGAAAACTTTGAATGATTTTCAGTGTAATTTCAGCTTCGTATGCTTTGGCCTTTTTTATATTGCTCTGGTAGGCGGGCAAGGCGATTGATGCCAAAATTCCGATTATGACAAATAATATGACTAAATCGATCAGCGAAAAACCGTTTTCGAAAAAAGCATGACGTTTCATTTGGGTCACCTCTTTCTTTTGATCATTATTTGTCTGTTAATAAATTAATGATTCACTGCGTTAAATTCGTGATCTTGCTCACATCTTGAAGTGAATCTGATATTTTTTTTTACAACTTTTATTCCAATTATTGCTCAAGCTGAAAACTCGAATCAACTCCTTAAAATTCAATATGATTTTCTAATATAGCAATGAAGTAGTTATGGGAATGAATCAACATATATGGAAAATTAATTATGGATTCAATTCCAGAATTTCATTTTTTCAAGAAAAATTAAATATATGTCTGTTTTATTGCTGTGGGAAAGCACCTGAATGAATTATCCGATTTGAAAATTTACATTAGTTTTACATTAAAATATTGACAATGTAACAATAATTATGCAAATTTACATGCTCTTAATTTTAAACCACCTAATACTTTGAATTAATAAAAGGAAATTAAATGGCTGAGAAAAATGGAATTTTTATTTCTCCAACTCCTTTTAAACTTGATATTAACAACTTTCAAATCAAAATTGCGGAAACAGAAGAAGAAATCCGCTCTGCATTGAGATTACGGTTTGAAGTATTTAATATCGAAATGAACGAAGGTTTGGCATCTTCCTGGGAAACAGGATTGGACCAGGACCAGTACGATACACACGCAGATCACCTGCTTGTGATTGATAAATCAAAAAATATGATTGTCGGCACATATCGAATGATCCGAAAATCGAGCATTATTACAAATGGTGGCTTTTATTCTGAGGGTGAGTTCGATCTTAAAAATTTAAAAAATCTTCCTGAAGAAATTGTTGAGTTGGGACGGTCCTGCGTCCATAAAGATTACCGGTCCACCGGAACGATAAATTTACTGTGGGTTGGAATCTCAAAATACATCGATGTTACCAATGCGCACTACCTCATTGGCTGCGGTAGTTTGCACACACACGACGTCGATGAAATCAGTGAAATATACAGCTATCTAAAAACGAATTATTTATCTGAAGATAGATTCAGAGTATTTCCAGTCGAAAAATGCATTGTACATGGACTACGTGACAATGCTCCGGTTGAAGATGCGCGCGCTCTGATGAAAAAAATTCCCCCGTTATTGAAAGGCTATTTTAGAGCAGGAGCAGTTATTTGCGGTGAACCGGCGCTGGACAGTGATTTTGGAACAACCGATTTTCTAATACTTTTAACACCAGAAAAAATTACCCGGCGCTATCAGCAACATTATCGATCATCTTAAAGTGTTCGAAAAAAAACCAGCAGTGCAATCTCCGCTAAATGCAGGTATTGTCGGTATATGAATTGAAAAACTTTTCATATTCATTTTCAGCTCAACCTCGTCTTGAGTCGAATGTTCACCTCAGAATTGGAGAAAGATCATGCGTCGGATTTTACGATTAATTGGCTTCCTAATGGTAAATTTATTATTCCTCGTCCTGGCTATTGTATTGGCGCCGGTGACGCTTTTTTTCGGTCGTCGCGCGCATCGAATATTGGCAATTAAGCTGACAAAAGTATGGGCGCAAATTATGTGCGTTGTGCTTGGTTTCAATGTTAAACTGTGCAACGAAGCACTCATCGATGAAAATCAGCACTATTTTATCGTTGGTAATCACCTCAGTTATCTGGACATCATTCTGGTCGGCTGTAAGAAACCGGGACTTTTCGTTGCGAAAAAAGAAGTCCGGAGCTGGCCGCTGCTCGGTCAGCTTGCCTGGTTAGGCGGCACTATTTTTGTCGATCGAAGCAAACGCGGGAAAGCGGATCGACCGTACATTGGTCAAATCGCGAAATATTTGAAACAGGGATTAAACATACTTGTTTTCCCGGAAGGGACATCCACCGAGGGAGATTCAGTTCTGCCATTTAAAAAAACAATTTTTTCCTCCCCGATTTTGGCAGCAACACCGGTTCTGCCTCTCACGATTAAATATAAGTCGGTAAATAATGAGCCATTCGGACCAGAAAATCGGGATTTGGTTTGCTGGTATGCTGACATGACATTCGTCGATCATTTCTGGGGTATGTTAAACTTAAAGGAATTTTCCGTTGAAATAATTGCAAACAAACCCTTGCTGGAAAAACCTGCTGATGAAAATGTTTTACCCCAGGCTCGGGAATTATCTGAACGGGCGTATCAGCAAGTGCTGGACACCTATTTGGACAGTGGGAAAAGCGAGCAAACTGAATAATCAATCTTAAAACTACACTCATTTGAAATGCGGGATTTTACCCGCATTTTTATTTTATGGCGAACCGGAACAATTTCATTTTCAATTCGTCTCAATTCTATATAAAAAATAATCCCTCCAAAATTCTCAAGCTTAGAGGCAAAACAAATAAATGTTCGAGAATATTATTACCCACAATGATTTTGATGGCATTGTGAGCGCCGCACTCTGTTCATTCATTTATAAAACAAATTCCATAATTTTCGCAGGTCCGGATACCATTGAACGCTCCGAAATTACAATCACACAAAACGACATTGTGTGTGACCTGCCTTTCCCGCTGGAATGCGGACTCTGGTTCGATCACCACGAGGGCAATCTCCAGGCGCTTAAATATCGAAAAATCGATCTTCACTCCATCGATGGAAAATTCGACTTGCAGCCTTCCTGCGCACACGTAATCTACGACTATCATCACGATAATTTTTCCATTGCCCCTTATTTTGAACCGCTTGTGGAAGAAACCGATAAGATTGATTCATTCGATTATGATTCTATCGAATCATGGAGACAGGAATCACCGGCTAAAATTATCGATTCGACGATTCGTTCCAGGGCAGGTTCCTTTCACGAAAAACGCGGCTATCTGAAGGATCTTGTATTTAACCTTCGGGATAATCCGGTTGATAAAGTCGCTGAACAAACCGAAGTTGTCGAACGATATCAACATTATCTGCAGGAAGAAGAACAAATAATAAACATCATTCAGCAGAACAGCTATTTTTTGAACGCGGACGCGTCGCAAGAAATTATTATCCTGGATTTAACAAAATTTAACAGACCACCCTACATGATAAAAAATCTTGCATATCCCATTCACCCGCAGGCGCTGGCAGTGCTTGAAGTGAAGAATATTTTCAAACGGGGTATTAAAACAAATGATTTAAGTTTTTCATTATCATTGAGTCTGAATTTGAATGGCAAGGAACACACCAAAGATGCCGGCGAAATAATGCGGGAATTGAACATTGGCGATGGGCACAAAGGTGCGGCTGCCGGCAAGATACAATGTTACTCCAAGCAGGATATGCTAAAACAAAAAGCTGAAATTTCAGAAGAAATATTTCAGATATGGCAGGGCCAGTGATGGATCAGGAACTCGGTTTCTCTGAAAAATCTATTGTGTTGCATTTCGATAAAAACTTGTCATTTAAAATATGAGAGAATACGTATCAATCCGATCTCAGTTTCGAGTAATATCGAATTCATTGAATTCAATTTTTCCAAAAATTATGAATCTCATAATCACCGTGTCTTATTGTTTTATTCTATGCATAAAGTTGAATTCTTAAATGGTCACCCTCTGATGAAAATACTCAGTTCATCAGGCACGAATGTTTGTCGCCGCTTAATATTATTTTTGCTGGTTTCACTATATCCGATACAATTACTCAGCCAGGTTTCATTCTCCCAAAATCATCCGGAATTGATTTGGAAGGAGTTTGAGACAGAGCACTTCAAAATCATCTACCATCAGGGTACGGAACCCATCGCGCATCGAGTGGCTGTCATTGCTGAAGGCGTCTATGGTCCCATCACAAAAGATCTTGGCACAGAACCGCCCCACAAAACGCCCATTATTGTATCGGATTATTCTGATTACAGTAATGGTCTCAGTACGCCGCTGGGCCATTATATCTATCTCTGGACCAGAAGTGAAACAAAACTGACAACCGGCGATACTCAATGGCTGCAAACCCTGGTCGCTCATGAATTCACTCACATGGTGAATTTTTGGGCGTTTCGCGCTTTTCCCGGATACTGGCGCGAATTGCTGGCTCTTGGTTTCATTCCAACCTGGTTTCTGGAAGGAATTGCCCAGTATGAAGCCGAAAAATGGTGTTCCAACCGTGATATGCTGATGCGTGTGGCAACCTATAGCAAACGGATGCTGCCATATAAAAAACTGACCGGGTTCATTGGAACAGACTGGCTCGGTTCCCGGCTGGTTTACGAACAGGGTCACTCTCTGATCCGATTCATTGCCGCAGAATATGGCAGCGATAAGATTTTGAAAATCATAGAAAACTTCAGGGCCTTTCCTCTGAGTTTCAATCTGGCCTTAAAAAAATCAATTGGACTATCAGAAAAAGAGCTATTCAAAAAATGGCGAGAGAAAATAGCCGATCATTATGATGAAGTCAGATCAAATCACACACCTGTCTCGGAAATCGGGCAGATAATTCAAACGCCTTTTCAGGGAAATTTAGCTGCCCGCTGGTCGCCGGATGGGGAAAAAATCGCAATTCTCGGCATGAAAGAATTTGATGAACAGGTGCCTGAACTGTATTTAACAGATTCAAAATTCGAACAATTTCAAAAAGTAGACAGACCTTTCGTGCATTCGTTTTTTTCCTGGTCACCTGATGGCAGATTTATTGTTTTCTCCCAGGAGCATTACACCGCATCGGGCTCTCTCTTCAATGATTTATTCATTCTCAATACTCAAACCGGAGAAATCCAGCAACTCACGGAAGGTGAACGAGCCACTGATCCGGTTTGGTCCCCGGATGGGAAAAAGATCGTCTGTTCCATCTACCAGGGCACGAAATCCAATCTTGCAATCTACAAGGTCGAGACCGGGAAGCGAACAATTATCACCAACTTTCCGGATTGGGTCGAGGTATTCACGCCTTCGTGGTCGTCCAAAAATGACATTATTGCTTTTTCAATTATAGATGAACACCATAACCGCGACATCTGGACAGTCAGCTCCGATGGGAGTGAGCTGCAGCCGCTTATCGACCATCCGGAAGATGACCGGTTTCCCCACTGGTCGCCGGATGGCAAGAAACTGGCTTTCATTTCATACCGAAATGGCGCTCCCAATCTTTTTCTGCTCGAAGTCGCTACCGATGAAATCACCCAGATTACTGACACCCCGGGTGGTGTTTTCAATCCAGCCTGGTTGCCAGACGGTAATCATTTAGCAGTCGCTGTTTTTGAACAACGCGATAAGGCTGATATACTGATTCTTCCTGCTGAAGCCCGGCAAAATAATTTTCAATCCATTGAAACATTGAATTTTCATTCAGAGAAAATGCCTGTTATATCCAATGCCGTTTTTTCTGCACCCGAACAAAAAATTCAATTCGAATCGCGACCGTACCGTTCAATTTTGAATATTCGTTCACAAATTTTATTGCCCATTCTGGATATGGACGAAAATGGATGGCAACCGGGGGTACTCAATCTCGCCGCTGATCCATTGGGAAAGCACACGCTCATGACAACATTTTCTTACCGAACGCGCCCGCATTTTTCTCTGGATTATACCAATTTACAATTCAGCCCGAACATCGATGTTTCTCTGCACAAGACCACCATCGATCATGGTAATTTTCTTCGCATCAGCGATGACAAAGTTTTGCCGCTCTACGAAAACGACTGGTGGACTTCGATGACATTTTCCTGGCCCATTAACTTCGGAAAGTCGAGATTGTCCAATCATTTGCTCTGGCTTCAGGTCACAGCCAGGTATCGTTCAACCATTAATTTCAGCGATTATGAAAGAGCGCGAATCGCACCCTGGGCATTACCTTTTCAGGGATGGATTAATTATGGAACAGTCGGCTATAGCTGGTATTCGTATCGACCGGATGTGAGTTACGACATCCATCCAAAGGACGGCACTGTGTTCAGTCTCTATCTGCGCCATTCGGATACGTGGATGCACAGCGATCTTCCATTTTCACAGTTGGGAATTGTCACCCGATTTCGGAAAGAGTGGCCGTTTCGCGAGCATGTTATTGCAATGCGCGCCGGTGCAAGTTTCAGGGATGGCGATCAGCCCATTCAGAGCCGGCTGGCCATTGGGAGCCGCGCCATCCGCGGATTGCCCGATCCAGCGGAGGGTGACCAACAATTATTCTCGAATATAGAATATCGTTTTCCACTTATTCGAGATATAGGATTGAAGCTGTGGATTTTATATTTCGAGCGCTTCACAGGCGGATTATTTCTGGATTCAGGCAAAGCCTGGGGAAGCCACCTTGCCACACTTTTCGATGGCCGCAAGCGTAGTTTCGGCAGTGCGGAATGGATACATACAACAGGCCTGGAACTTCGGCACCGGTTCTACTTTTTTGGAAAAATCCCGGTGGTCTTCCAGGCTGGTTTTGCTGTCGACCTGAACGATCCTGATGCGGCAACAACTTACTTCCGCGTGGGACCGGTTTTTTAGGCCCCAAAATATATATATCTTCATGAATATGCCTTAAATTGCCTTTAAAGCTGTACAATTCATTTTAGATAGAACCTAAGCCGGATAAACCGGAAATTGCAAAACTCAATAACCATCCCGAAAGGCGGGAACAATCAAATTACAAAAAATCAAACTCGGACAGGACCGTTTGGTTGTACATTTTCGAATAAGGCGTGTAAATTGAAATTTTGTATTTGGAATTTATTTGGCATCAGCTAAAGGCTTGTGCGTCCTCTGGCGCATTGAATTTTGTTCTTTGTGATTTTCTGCCAAAAATGTTCAGAATTTTATTCTTAAGGTACTTTCAAGAAACTTGATTTTTCCTCCAATGTCATTCCCGTACCACAGGCATTCC
>CAZSBG010000101.1:0-22187 GCA_964605145.1 uncultured Cytophagia bacterium
ATAACATTAAGTTAAATATCTATTGTTTGAAATTTGTGAATAATTCAGGCTAAAGGGATCTGACCCTTATTAATATTGTCTGAACATCAATATTTTTTTGTTTATTATAAAAAAAACTTGATTATTTTGAAATTATTTTTATTTTGTAAAAAAGCCCGACCGCTCATATCAATTGCAATTCAACTTTTAAAATATTGATTTATTCTTGTTTTATATAAAAGTGTATCTAACCTGGATTATTTATTGTAATGCATTAAGGAATCCAGGTAGCCTGAATGGTGCTTCATTCCGAATTCATTATCTCTAACTTTGTTAAATTTCATATATCTGATTATTTTTATTCATAACATTAAGTTAAACATCTTTTATTTGAAATTTGTGAATAATTCAGGCTAAAACATCGTCCCCATAAACCTCATTAAATTTCAGGGAAAATTCGAATGTCCAGGAAAATTGTATTTTCAGTCATCGGTATTATTCTAATTTTAATTTTTGTTTTTCTCACCATTAAAGTCATTATTCCCTCAATCAAAGGCACTGCATCGGGTGAAGAAGCCACAAAGGAAAATGATAACGATGAGAAGCCGAAAGCGAAAGCATCGCCAGTTCTGGTTGAAGCAGAACCATCGCATCGGGGACCATTAGTTATTCGGGTCTCTGCATCCGGCCAAACCGAAGCGATTCGACAAATTACCATCAGCCCAAAGCTGGGAGGTGAAATTGTTGAATTGCCGGTCTACGAAGGCAAGTACGTGAAGTCGGGTGAACCCTTGCTGCAACTCAATGACCGGGAATATCAGCTATCCCTATCAGAAGCCAGGGATAAATTGCTTAAAGCGCGCGGTGAATTTGAGATAAAAAAAGTTGACAGAAAAACATTATCTGAACTTGTAGATTCAAGTGCAGTTCGTAAATTAAACAAAATGACTGAAAAGTGGAAAAAAGCACAGCAGCAATTCCATAATGGTGAGATTGATGAAGCCACCTATGAACGGACTCGATTGAATTACCAGAGCGCCCAGATAATTCCCGGCGTACGTCACGAGGAGATGGTCGCCAGCCAAACCGGTTTTTCTTCTGCCTTGATTAATTATGAACGCGCCAAACTCGGTCTATCACATTGCTACATTAAAGCGCCGTTTTCCGGCCTCATCGGCGATTTAAAAGTGCAAATTGGACAATACGTTTCAAGCGGCCAGGATTGTTTTAAAATTGTGTATCTTTCCCGCATACGCGTCAACGTGGGTGTGCTGGAGAGTGAAATTCAACACCTCAAAGTAGGCAGAGCTGCCACCATTGAATTACCGGCTTTCCCGGATGAAGAATTCAGAGGAGAAATCGTTACCATAAATCCACTGGTTGACCCGGAAAACAAAACCTGCCGCGTCACCGTTGAAATTAACAATCCTGACTTCAAAATCAAATCCGGCATGTTTGCCTACGTGAAGCTGGACGCCCAAATCTTCCAGGATCGCCTTCTGGTACCGCGAACGGCCATTCTAACCAGGGATCAGCGCAACCTTGTTTTCATCGTTCGGGAAAATGAGGAAAACAGAACGCTGGCGAAATGGGATTATGTGGATACCGGCCTGGAGAATGAGGATTATGTCGAAATATTAAAATCCAATCTCGGCCTGGAAGCTGGTGAGTTGGTTCTCACCTCTGGTCATTACACCTTGGCGCATGATGCGGAGGTTCGGGTGGTGGATGGGGATTAATTTCAATTTAATCCTAATCTTTATCTTAATCTTAATCCTAATCATAATCAGTATTCAATCCACTCTAAATAGTATAAAACAATGAATTATATTTTCGACCACGAAAAATTGACCGTCTATAAACAATCAATAAGTTTTATCGCCTGGCTTTCTTCTTTATTATCTTCATTAAAAAGTGAACGAAATATCAAAGATCAATTAGATCGTGCATCAATTTCTATTTCTTTGAATATTGCGGAAGGGAATGCAAAGTTTTCATCGAAAGATCGCTACAGATATTTTGAAACAGCCGTCGCCTCTGCCATGGAGTGCGCCGCTGGCTTGGATATCCTCGTTGCCAAAAAACAAAAGGCAGAAGCAGATATTCGAGAAGAGAAGATGCTAATCCACAGTATCGTTTCAATGCTTCATGGACTGAGGAAAAGTTATGGAGTGAATATTCGTGATGATGAATCAAATTATTTTTCTTCTGGATTGAACGATGATCCTCAAGACGTGAAAAAGGATTAAGATTATGATTATGAGTATGAGTAAGAATAAGTCCATAATTTTAATAAATCTCAATTTAAACTAAAATTAATATGCACATATCCCAACTATCCATCTATCGCCCGGTGACGACGACCATGTTTTTTGTGGCGGTCTGTCTTATCGGAGTTATCTCGCTGTTTCAGCTCAGCGTCGATTTACTGCCTGATCTGTCCTATCCTAAAATCACCATCTGGACTACCATGGAGGACATGGGGCCGCGGGAAATCGAAGAATTGATCACTCGCCCCATTGAAGAGGCCATCGGAACCGTAGAGGGAATTCGAAGCACCCATTCGGTATCCAAAAACGGGCTCTCGCTCATTACCGTCGAATTTCTCTGGGGTACGCAAATGGACTTTGCCACTCTGAGCATTCGCGAAAAACTGGATCAGCTCCGCTGGTCCCTGCCCCGAGAGGCCGAACGCCCGAACATTCTCCGCATCGATCCGCGCAGTCAGCCTATCATGGCGCTTTCGCTTTCGGGCAGCAATCTCATTCATCTCAAAGAATTGGCTCGCAATGTGTTCAAACGCCGTTTAGAGCAAATCAAAGGCGTGGCCATGGCCACAGTCACCGGCGGCCTCGAACGGGAAATACAGGTTGAAATCGACCAGAAAGCCATGCGTGCGCTCAATGTGAGCGCCGAGCAAATTTCATCTGCCCTGAAACTGGCCAATTACAGCATAACGGGGGGCACGATCAAACGGGGACTTTATCGCTACTCGCTTCGCACATTGAGCGAATTCCAGGATGTTCCTGAAATTGAAAATGTGGTCATCCAGCATCGCAGGGACGGCTCGCAAATTCGAATCCGGGACATCGCCAGGGTCATCGACGGCTTTAAAGAGCGCCAGAGCATTACCCGATTCAACAACAAAGAAAGTATCGGCATTATTATTCGAAAAGATGCCGGCGCAAATACCGTCACAGTAGCCGGCATGATCAATGATGTGCTGGATCAGCTTAGAAATGAAAATCCGGGAACTCAAATTTCACTGGCGTATAACGGCGCACGTTTCATTTCCAGCGCCATCAGCACCGTGATGCAGAACCTATTATTCGGCGCGATACTGGCATTTCTTGTACTCTTTGTTTTTCTCCATGATCTCCGAAATCCGATCAACATTGCGCTGTCAATTCCAATTTCTGTCCTGGCGACATTCAGTCTGCTTTATTTTTCAGGAATCAGCCTGAATATCATGTCCATTGGCGGTCTGGCGCTGGGGGTTGGTATGCTGGTGGATAACGCCATTATTGTGTTGGAAAACATTTTTCGACACAAGCAGGATGGAAAATCGATCACCGACTCAGCACTTCTGGGAGCCAGAGAAGTGGCCATGCCAATCACGGCTTCCACGTTGACCACCATCGCCATTTTCCTGCCGGTCATTTACATTTATGGTGTTGCCGGTCAGCTTTTTCATGATCAGGCGGTCACCGTTGCTTTTTCACTGATAGCTTCGCTGGTCGTTGCACTCACACTGCTCCCCATGCTGAGCTGCCGCTTCAGGGCTGAATTACCTTCGAGGCAGATAGAGAAAAAAGAGCCCTCCCATAAAAGCCCAAAAAAAATTCAAAAGAAACCCTGGAAATGGATCGTCAATCCCATATTCTGGCTATGGTTGCACATCTCCATGGCCTTCACAACATTTTTCAGATCCGTCTCAAATTTTATCAGGCGAACACTTCACAGCATTTCAGACCTTACTTCAAAAAAACTGGCACCTCTGTTTTCCTGGTTCGACAGGCAATTCGAACGGAGTTATGGGGAGTATCATAAA
Organism: uncultured Cytophagia bacterium; assembly: GCA_964605145.1. GTDB lineage: Bacteria > Zhuqueibacterota > Zhuqueibacteria > Thermofontimicrobiales > Thermofontimicrobiaceae > CAZSBG01. The sequence continues at coordinate 4,031 of CAZSBG010000101.1, forward strand.
ATTCTCGAAAAATCCATCGCCCGTCGGAAAACCTTTTTAGGAATCGTAATTCTTGTTTTTCTTGTTGGCGGAATTTCAGTCATGTTCATGAATCGTCAATTAATGCCCCTCGTGGACCAGGGTGAATTCACGGTCAATATGGAATTGCCGGTTGGCAGCACGCTGGAAGCCACTGAAACGGCTGCCTCAATCATCGAGCAATGGCTCACAGCTCAACCCGACGTGGCAGCCGTATTTTCCACCATTGGGCTGAGCGAAGACCAGGCAGCGCAATTCGCCGAAGAAGCAGGGATAAACCGCGCCAAGCTCCAGGTGCGCTTGAAGAAACATCGCTCCCGATCGACCAATGCATTGATCTCGAACCTGCGCGAAAAAGCTTTGACTTTGACCGGGGCAGAACTGACGTTTGACAGCGGGGAACACGTTTTTCAACAAATTTTGGGCACGTCGACACCGCCCATTGTGATAAAAATTCGTGGGAGTGAACTGGAAAACTGCAAGCAGATGGCGGACTCGGTCGCCCGATACCTGGACGATATCCCGGGACTGAAAGACCTCCATTCGGATTATATCGAGGGTCAGCCGGAATACCGAATTGAAATCGACAGGAAAAAAGCAGGGCGTTACGGTTTCTCCGTCGCCACCATCGCCGATTTCATTAAATATCATCTTGCCGGCCAGCAGGCAACTGAATTCAAGGATTTCGACCGAAAAATATCCATTGTTGTGCGGCCACAACTCGACCAGCGCGATGATTTATCCGATTTGATGAATCTCACCATTATGGAAAATAAAATCGCCATTCCGTTGCGTGAACTGGTCAAAGTGGTTCCGGCGCTTGGGCCGAGTGAAATTCGGCACGAAGATCAGAACCGGCAGGTGCGGCTGCTCGCCAATCTTTCAGGAAGAGGGCTCAGCGCGGTTATCAATGATATTCGCCAGCAACTGAAGTCCATCCAGGTTCCTGTGGACTATCAACTGGAAATTGGCGGCGAGCAGGAAGAGGTGTATCGGTCGTTTCGAAGCCTCGTTTTTGCCATGGTTATTGCGCTCGTATTGATTTACATGATTATGGCCGCCCAGTTTGAATCGCTGCGTCACCCGTTCATTATTTTGCTGGACGTCCCGCTGACCCTGGCTCTCCTGGGCATTGTCTTGTGGATCACAGGGCTGGGACTGAACGTGATTTCATTTATCGGGTTAATCGTACTTGCAGGCATTGCAGTGAATGACTCCATCGTCAAGGTAGATTTTATCAATCAACGCCGAAGCGAAGGCGCAACCATTATCGAAGCCATTCACGACGCAAGCCGCAAACGGTTCAGGCCGATTCTGATGACATCCGTCACGACCATTTTGGGATTGCTGCCCATGGCGTTAGGCTTTGGCGAAGGCGCGGAATTGCAGCGTCCCCTGGCCATCACGTTAATTACAGGCCTTGTTATCTCCACCATGGTCAGTCTGATTGCCGTGCCGGTGTTTTATACGTTTTTCGCGGGTAAAAAATGAATTAGCCAGGAAAAATCAACGTTTACCGACGCATCATTTCTGATTCAGCATGATAGAAATAAAAATAGTGTCCGTTGAAATACTTTTCTACTGACTGAATATCGGAGTTGGTCATGATCTATTTTTCGTTGAAATTTTTCATATGTGCATTACTCTTTTTATTTTTTTTCCTCACCTGCTCAGACAAAAGCACCGAACCGGAAATGACCGAAGACACATTCATCGAAACGGATTCTGAAATCAGTGTCGACGGAATGACGCTTCATTATACCACGGCTGTCCCGTATCATCACAATCCAGAACAAAATAACATTCCTCTCATTCTTGCTCTCCATTGGGGCGGCTATGGTGATCCAACCATTGGCAAAAGCTTTTTGAACACGTTTGTTTTTCCGGCATTGAAAGGCTTGAAAAGTGTGATGGTCGCTCCCACGTGCCCTGTCCAAAACGGCTGGGACGATCCCGCTTCGGAAACCGCCGTCATGGCCCTGCTGGATACGCTTCAGCAAAAATACAATGTCGATCCTGAAAAAATCCTCGTGACAGGTTACAGCATGGGCGCCATCGGAACGTGGTATTTCGCCGCACGCCATCCCGAACGTTTTACCGCGGCGATACCCATCGCCGGGATTCCTGATTCAACCACTATTTCCCTGCTCAAAGATGTTCCATTTTACGTCATCCACGGCGCTAAAGATGAACTCTTCAACTTTGAAGACATGGAACAAATCTACCTCGACCTGAAAGCCGCAAAACTGGACATACAGTTCAAAGCAGTTCAAAATGCCAGCCACTATAATACCGACGCCTACTTCATTGCCTACCGGGAATCCACCGAATGGGTGAGAGAAAAGTGGGGCATTTCACCATAATTGAAAGAGACCTCATGAAAAAACTAAAAATCATTTTTCCAATTCTCGTTTTGGCTGCATTCCTGAGTTGTCAAACGAATCAAATAAAAACCGTGTATGAAATTGCTCAAAAAAGCAATCGACCGGCCGGCGCGCCCAAATACAGTGATGTCAGCTTTTCCAGTCGCTGGCATCGGCCCATCGATGAGAACGATCCCCACGATACATTCGAAACAGCGACAGCGTTTTTCGCGACGCGACTGGACTGGGTCTATTCCACGGATAGCGCATGGATCGCTGAATGTAAAAGCCGCGGGTATCATTTTGTTTCAGCTTTGAATTCCAAGCTGCCGGATAAGCCGGGCGGGAACTCCAGATTGAAAGGGAGAGTTAAAGACAAAGCAGGTAATCCGGTAACTGCACCGTGGATGGAGGGCTGGGATGCCTGGTGGGGCTGCGCCAACAATTCTGAGTATCGCCAGATATTTATCGACCATGCCAAAATCTGCCTCGATGGCGGTGCCGATTATTTTCAAATCGATGACCCGGACATGAATTACAACGCGGTAAATTGGGGTGGCTGCTTTTGCACATATTGCCGTGAAAAAGCAAAGAATGAAGGAGTCGATCTGGATGATCCGAGGCAGATGAAAAAATTTCAGGCAGAGTCAGTTACAGAATTCTTCCGGAAAATGAGAAAGCAGATAAATGACTATGCCGGCCGCCACGTTCCGCTTTCCTGCAACAATTATTTGGCGGAATGGACCCGCTTCCCCTACGCGCAATTTGAAATTGGCATGGCAGAAGTCCCGGAAGAAGAAGCACGACCTGAACTCATTTACAAAAAGTTATTGGAAACCCGCAAGCTGGGAAAAGCGCAGCTCATCACATTTGTTTCAGAAGACAGTCAATTGACCCGAAGAATGATCGCCGCAATTTATGCCTGCGGCGCAAATCCCATTGTACCATGGGATGTGTATTTAAAATCAACACAGGAGGGCTCAATCCGCTTTTTCGGGGAGCCAAAGGATTTCGCTGATTTGTACGGCTTTGTTCGGGCCACTGCAAATTATTTCGATGGCTATGAAGACGCCTGCATTTTCGGTTCCGGCCTGACTGAAAATCGCTTCGGTGATACTCTTCCCATGACCATTGAAAGTAGCAGCAGCGATGTATACGCGTTTGTTCGCGTGATACCGGGGGAGAAAAACTCGCCAATTGTTGTACATCTCATCGATTGGGGAGATTTATCACAAAGTTTTACAGTCAAATTAAGAAAAGAAATTTTCTTCCTTCGGAGAACCTATATTGCTAATCTGCTTTCTCCCATCGATTATAACAAAGAATTATTTACCGAATGTGCAAGAGATCGGGACTATACCCGACTCTTACGAAAGAGTGAACTGGATATTCGTGAAGCGGGTAAATATGCAGCGATAGAAGTCCCAAATATCGAAACGTGGGCAATAATAGTTTTGACACCGGATAACTAATTTTTCAACTATTCATAATTTTTAAAAGGAGGATTTATGGTCAAGAACCAGTTGAGAGTTGTTGGTTGTCTTCTCATCTTATTAAACATTCTTTCCCCACCGATTTACTCGTTCGCTCAGGATGTACCCGAAATCATCCGCACCATATCCTACACCGAAATTCTCAATGCTGAAATGTCACCCATTGCGAACATCGAACGCATGAAAATGAGTGGCGATGGTACCAAAATTGTTTTTAACACCTATGCCGGCAAAATTTACACCATCAACACCGATGGCACAGACCTGACTGAAATTTTAAGCGAAAATGGCCGCGGCTTCCTTGATATTTCCGAAGATGGGAGTAAGATTGTTTTTGCCCGTAACTATGGCTATGAAATTTTGGTCTTTAACTCTTCAGGCGGGAGCCCTGCCCATATCGCCGACCAGTTACCGATTCCCACAGGTGGCACTACCGGTCCGGACATTCGACTCAGCCCGGTCATTGCCGGAAACACCATTTATTTTGTCGCCCTCGCTGGTGGACCTGACGTGGCTGGCGTCTGGAGCGTTGGCCTGGCCGGCGGGAGCTTAACACAACATTTTTCTTACAGGGAAATGTCTCAGCAGCTATTTGGCATGGATGGCAATGAGTACAATGGCAACATTGCGTTTCGGCAATGCCTGGCTGTTTCAGCAGATGGGAGTCAATTGGCATTTGGCACTTATAGTTTTCAGCCTGCAGGTCATACCATTACCTGGGGTTCAGGAGGACTGCGAATTTTAACTGATTTGGCGCCTGCTGACGGTGGTTTGGCCCTCAATCACGATGGTACAATTGTGGCAATGATGCATCCAGTTTCAGGTGAAAGCAGAACCGCACTCAGTTCAATGGACATCAGCGGAGGAAATCAACGAGAACTGATCTATCATATAAGTACCGGTAATGCATTCCAAATAGTAACAGACGAATCTCTTATTTTTGCCAACGGTGACCCCATGCCACTGATGTTGCTTCAGCCCGATGGCAGTGGACGGTTGGACATCGTCAAATCACCGTCTTTGAGCGCTACAAATGATCCCTTTTATCGCTTCTGCGTCGGCCGAACGTCTTCTATCTCAACATCCGGCACGCGTTTTTCATTTTTGAGCGGTCTACATTATAACGACTACACGAGAATCTGGGTCGCGGATATCTACCCGGGCGCAGGAGGTAGCACACCATCCATTTCCAATATTTCTCTGGAGCCAAATCATGTCGTTGTTGACGCCGGCACTGTTTCAAACTTCACCGCCCAAATTTCAGGCGGAGGATCACCTGTTCTTCAGGCTGGATTTAGCGGATTCAACCAGGGTGCCTACGAACACATCATTGGAAATTCAAATTCTTATTATTTATGGGATGATGGAACGCATGGAGACGTGACTGCTTCCGATGGCACCTACGGCGCTGAAAATGTTTTTACAAATCTCCTGGAAAATCCGAATCCATCCCATCCCTATATGATTCGTTTCAGCGCTGCGACGGAACACCACGTGACGGTTGCCGATGTGGAGCCATTCTACATTTTTAACACACCCACCCGGGTAACTGAAGATGGGAATCCGGCGTCTCCCATGGATTTTTCACTTGAGCAGAATTATCCCAATCCGTTTAACGCATCAACGAAAATCCAATACAGTCTTCCAAAAGCTCAAGGTGTCTCATTAATCATTTATGACCTCAGTGGACGGGAAATTACTACTGTCGTTTCAGAAGAGCAGATTGCGGGATTTCATGAAATTAATTTCGATGGTTCACAATTCAGCAGCGGCGTTTATATTTACAAATTGACTGCCGGTGCATATTCTGAAGCAAAGAAATTCATTTTGATCAAATAACGAAGTGAAATATTCTGTCGAAAAAAGCCCAAAACACATTCTAAATATAATTTGTGATGTGGGCTTTTATGATATTATTGATGCTATTCCAATAAAAGCATCTTTTTAACATCTATGAAATTATCAGCTTCCAAACAATAGAAATACAGACCCGATGAGACCTGTTTCCCGAAATCATCTTTACCATCCCAGGTTAATTGAAAGCGACCGGCTGGGCAAACCTGGTCTGTCAATGTCCTGATCTTCTGACCGATCAGGTTATAAATTACCAATTCGACACGGCACTAGCGAGGCAGATGATATTTGATTGTTGTAAGCGCGTTGAATGGATTGGAGTAGTTTTGCGCCAGTATAAATTTTTGTATACTTGAATTAACGCCAGCGGACTGTTCAATAGATGTCGCACCACTTAGCCAATTTATGAAATTATGTAGTAACTTTTCAGCACAATCATTTGCTCCGGCTATTCCTTCGAATCCAAAAGGCAAATAAATCAACCGTGTGCCGGAAACGTCATCTTCATATTTTAATCCACCGCAGGTCATGCAAGGAATATAATTCAGAATTTTTTCTGTTGGGGCGAGAATTTTGATTTTATCAGGAGAAGTATTGGCATTGGCTGTATCAGCAATGAACTCGGCATGTAGATAATTGGCAAAGAACATGGAATCTTCCTGCGACCCGTCGCCGACCAAATCGAAACCGATATCCTGACCGGTGAGAAATAATCGTCCCCCATTGTCCAGATAATCCGCAAGTACGCTTTGTTGTTCAGCCGTGAGTGTGCTAATACGGTCGTCCCCTGTGAACCAGATGACTGCGTCGTATTGCTGCAGCATACCCAATGAACAGGTCTGAATCGAGTTCTTCCAATATTCCGGATAGACTCCCCGTCTGTTGAGATGGGGCAAAAAATAATTCTCATAATCCGCACCATTATCATCATCGACCAGCATGATGGTTGGCGTGCCAACGACCATTTCGATGCTGTCCATGCTGGCATAACCGCCGTCCGCGGTGATAATCAAATACAAAGTAGCCATTTTGGAAATGCAGGGGCTGGCAACGGAAAAAGAAAATGGAGAAGCGGTATTATCGACATATTGATTGTTACCGAATTCTCCGTATTTTGCAGTGTCATTAATAAGTTGAATATCCGGGTCATTTGTGCTCAATCTTGCTGAAACATTCGTCGCTGGAAGGCGGATATTGCGTAACGTCACAGTCAAATCAACTGTCTCGCCTGCATCTGTGCGGCCGTTGTTGTTTCCTGAATTGTCGTCTAAAATGTAGCTGGACTTTATGATATACGGTGCTTCCTCAGGCGGGGTATATACCTCTACTGCAAAAGAGCGAGTAAATGGATAGCCGGTTGCCTGTCCTCCAATAGCATAAATTTTATCATCAACAGTATTTACACCCATAAACGAACGAGGAGAAGGCATTGGCGCCCTTTTTACCCAGCTATCGGTTACAGGATCGTATTCTTCATTTGTCGCCACTGGCTGGCCGTATGGAAATGCCGCAATTAAGTCACCGCCAATGACATAGATGAAACCATTCACAACATCAGCACATGCTGCTACCCTTGCTGTTGGCATATTCGTTTTCCTTTCCCAGGTATCCGTTGTTGGATCATAAACCTCAACAACGTTTGTGCCTCCAGAACCACCAATAATGTAAATTTTCCCATCAATAACAGCAGACGCCATTTCCCGTCTGGGAGTCGGGATTTCATTTTTGCTGGTCCAGGAGTTTGTCGCCGGGTCATATTCCTCGACCACTTTCATTGCAGCCTCATAACTTCCACCAATGGCATAGATTTTCCCATCAACTGTTTCTGCTGCTAATAAGTATCTTCCGGTGATCATATCTGCAGCAGTTTCCCATGTATCTGTGGCGGGATCGTAGACTTCCACTGTTTTCAACCCTGGCGTACCCATGCCTGCCTGTCCGCCCAGGACATATATTTTATCATTGAGTACACATACCGCCATAATGGATCTGGGTGTCGGGACATTTGCTTTTCTCATACAGGTGTCAGTAGACGGATCATATTCCTCTGTAACTTCACGGGAATCTCCGCCTCCGAATACATAAATCTTGCCATTAAATTCAACTGTAGAGACAGCACCTCTTGAAGTCGGCATATCGTTATTTATTTCCAGTAGTCACCCTGGGCAAGTGAGGCGTTAGCACATAAAAAAAGTACGCTGATGAATGTAATGGAAAAATAGATCAAGATTGGTAAGTTTTTTTGTGATTTCATTTTTGGTTCTCCTTTGGATTTACGTTGTTGGTTGAGTGGATAAGTGACCGTAACCTGCGGGGTGACTGTCACTTATTTCGTCAACCTTCACTGGAATCAACAAATATACCAAAATATTTGAACATCATTAAAAGGTTGGTTAGTTACAATAAATCAATCACATAGGTTGACAACGAAATGAATAATCTAAAAATCAAAATTCAAGAATCTCGACAATTATTACAGGAAAAATTTGATTTACTTGATAATAACAAAGTTAGGGTCGATAAAAATTGCAGGAAAATTTTGGCGCAATGGAATTTGAGCGACCTTGTTGAAAATATTCACTAAAAAAATTGGTAACTATTCAGCCACCGAGTCACAGAGAACACGGAAAAAAATTCAATCAAAAATTGCCATCATTTTTTGGAAATAGGATTGCCAAACAGTGAATACTATCTTTAATAAAGTTACATACATTAAAAACGAATTCATATTTATGCGAAGAATACGTATTGCATCATGTTATTCTGTTTCCAAATAGTTAATGAAAATATATTTCAATCACATTATGAGACACACTTTCCGAAAATATTTCATGAGAATATCTCTGAGCCCTCGTGTCTCGGTGGCATTTTTCATAAGGCTGAATAGTTACAATAAAAGTTATGATTTTGCCAAATATAAGAATTTGATTTTACTTGTAATTTTAGTTTAAAAAGTGTATATTTAAGACTTATATTTTATTAATCATATGAACCAAGAACCGACACCATTTGAGAATATTGAAAACCAATCAAAAAAAAATCGGTCGAAATGATCCATGTCCGTGTGGAAGCGGCCTGAAATATAAAAATTGCTGTCTGAAAAAACGATTTGCCGGTACGCAGGATTTAAAATCCCGCTATCTGGAACAGTATGAAATTCATCTCAAGGAGAAAGATGATATTGAGGGGATACGAAAAGCCGGCACGCTTGTTTTGGATACGCTGAATATGGTTGAAGAGCGAATTCGGCCGGGCATCATGACTGATGAAATCAACACCTGGGTTCACGAATTCACCGTGAAAAATAACGCAGTTCCGGCCCCGCTGAATTACCGGGGCTATCCCAAAAGCGTCTGCGTTTCAGTGAATGAAGTCGTTGTCCATGGCATACCGGGGAATCGGGTGCTTCAGCATGGAGACATCGTGAATGTGGACGTCACACCGATTCTGGATGGTTATTACGCCGATGCTAACAAGACATTTTTCGTCGGTGAACCGGGACCGGATGCTCGCGAGATTGTTCATATTACAAAAGAATGCCTCAGGATCGGCATCAACCAGGTAAAGCCGGGGAATACAATTGGAGATATTGGCTGGGCGATTCAGCAATATGCCGAAAGTCAGGGCTGCTCCGTTGTTCGGGAATTCGTCGGTCACGGAGTTGGGTTTGAATTTCATGAAAATCCTCAGGTGCCGCATTACGGTCGTCGGGGAACCGGCGTCAAAATGGTGCCGGGAATGGTTTTCACTGTGGAACCCATGATAAACCTCGGTAAAAAAGAAATTGTCATTTTAAAGGATAACTGGACAGCCGTAACAAAAGATGGCTCGTTATCTGCTCAATTTGAACAGACGATACTCGTCACCTCAGAAGGGCATGAAAGCCTAACGCCGTATGAAATTTAAGTGATAGAATAAATCAGGGCTTCTCATTAACGGGGGTCAATCCATGCAATTCTCACCATCAATCTATGAACACGCCGCCAAACTAATCGATCGGCCACCCTGGGACGTTTCCCGCGATCCCGATCTTCTTTTTCAGGCACACGCTGCTGCGTTCGAACGATATCAGCACTCACCGGTCATCGTCGGCATCGATATTTATAATTTAGAACCGGAAGCCTACGGCTCCCCCATCGAACACCCTGGGGGTACAGGTCTGCCTGCTATTTCAACATACATCTGTGAAAATGTTGAAGAAATATTGGGATTGGCAGAATTAAATCCGAAGAAAGATGGTCGTTTGCCCATAGTCATTGAAACAGGCAAAAAATTGGCAGAAAAATTTCCGGAAGCGGATATTAAAATTCCTGTGAGCGGACCGTTTTCCATTGCCAGCAACTTATTGGGAATTGAAACATTGCTCATGAATTCATTTATGAGTCCGAATTTAGTTGAAGAATCGCTGAAATTTCTGGTACGTGGACAGATACGCTTCTGTCAAGAAATAATTTCGCATGATCTGGGCATTGCATTTTTTGAGTCCTCTGCCACACCGCCGCTGATTTCCCCAAAAATGTTTGATGAAATCGAATTACCCGCGTTGCAACAAATGATTCACAATGCCTCAAAAATCGCCGGTCACCCTGTGCCCTGCATTATCGGAGGGGATACTATACCTGTCATTGAATCCATTCTGAAAACTGGCACGAAGTATGTCATTTGTCCCTCAGAAACAGATCAGGAAGCATTCATTAAAAAAATTATGGAGCATCCTGATATAATGGTTCGAATAAATATGGATCCGGGGATTGTCTCTTCAGGTGACCTGACGAGTATTTATCGAGAAATCGATCGCGTGTTAAAACTCGCTGAAACAAGGGAAAAATCCTGCATTGGGACCGGGGTTTTGCCCTACGAGACAGAACCGGCCATTGTTAATAAAATTCAGGAATATATTAAATCGAAAACATAAACACTTCTTCCAAAAAAGTGATTAGAATTTTCGCTTTATTCTGTATGCATTCGGGATAGTTGTTTACGAGGAATTATCCGCAGGAAAGACATATAAAATAAAAGAGCAGCATACCTAAACGAGGAGAAATTGATATGCTGCCCCTATCTAAGGAAGGTGCTTTCAATTCTTAAATCAAGCTTCTTATGCCCAATTCGCTAACACCTCTCTGCCCGGGGGTGGTGGTGGTGGATCTGGAGGCACTGGCGTCGGGTCACCATTGTGACCTCCGCGGGCTAATTGCACTGTGCTATTTTCTGCTGTATTGTACCCTGAAAAGCCCATCATCGAAACCACTACAACGAGGCAGAAAATAATGAATAGAGTTTTTTTCATCCTGCCCTCCTTCAGCTTAATCTGGATGATCTGAACAATGAGTTAACTCATTGAAACAGGACTAAATGCAATTACTATACCATCGTTTCCCTTTTTACGTATTACATTATTTATATGGAAGTTAACCAATTTTGATCTTTTTCAGTTCACGACATTTTGTTGATTTTTTGCAACAGTTTGAAAATATTTTGTTGCAAAAATACAACATTTTTCAAACAGACGTGTTATTTTCAAGGAGAGGAAGTCCGGGTTGGTTCTCGATTGAGTCTCAAGATGGGGTAATTTTCTGAAGACGCATGGATTATACAATTCTTTTCTTTTCAGACATCTTCTCCAGTTTTTTTAGTTGCGCGTCATTTCCCAGTGCATACAGTACATCACCTTCGTTCAACGGCGTATTGCCGGGGGGATTTATTATTATTCTCTTTTGGGATTTTTTAATTCCGATCACTGTTGCCCCGTCCGTATCTGCTTTAATATTCGATTGGCTCAATAATTTGGATTCCAAAATACTCCCTTTTTTAAGAATTATTTCTTCAATTTTTAATTCCAGTTCAGAACTTTGAACCATCACTTCCAAAAAGTCGACAAGACCCGGTGTGAGCAGCAAACGCGCCATTCGTCTGCCAGCGATGGAATATGGCGAGACAACTTTATCAGCGCCGGCACGCAGCAGTTTTTTACTGCTCATTTTATCGATGGCCCGGGCCACAATGCGTAAATTTTGACTTAATCCCCGCGCAGTCAATACAACATAAACATTATCAGCATCGTTGGAAAGCGCAGTGATCAATCCATCCGCATTTTTAACGCCTGCTTTTTCCAGTACGTCATCGTCTGTGGCATCGCCATTCAAAACCAGATGATTCTGGTCTTTCAAGTCCTCTATTTTAGTTTCATCATTTTCGATAATCACATAATCTTTTTTCAGGTTTGAAAGCTCTTCAACGGTTTCCTGGCCAGCCTTTCCGTAACCGCACACAATAATGTGATTTTTTTAATTTGATATTAATTTCTCCATTTTTCTTCCCTTATAAAAATCACGAATATGACCTTCAATGAGAAACGCCGATAGGTTGGCAATGGCATAACTTCCTATACTGATGCCACTGATGATTAAAAATATTGTAAAAATTCGACCACTGTCACTTAAGTAGCGCACTTCATGAAATCCCACCGTGCCAATGGTAATTATTGTCATATAAAGGGAATCCAGAATATCCCATTTCTGAATAAGGCTGTAGCCGATTGTCCCAACGATTACGATCAGACACAACAATAATGCTGCAACAATAATTGGCCTTATCACAATTTTCATCCATCAAACCCTATTTTTTGGTAAACCATATAATATAAAACAATTTGGCAATTGTAAAGTTTTTTCTTTCTTTAGCAATAAATGTTTTGACATTTTACTATTTTTTTTGTATTTTTCAATGAAAAACGATCAGTTCATTTTCTGCATTTCAGCGGAGGTAAAATGAAAACTGTGCAACTCATAATTTTTGTTGCAGTTCTAATGGGTTACTTATTTTTTGGATGTGCGCCAAAGAATCCTGTACAAAATCTGGATCAATTCAATAAAGAATTTTTTGCACGGCACCTGCCGGAGTTCCCTGACGCAAGATTGATGACAGTGAACGACATCCCGGATCATCAACGGGAATTTTTCGATGAAGCTGATGGCAAATTACAGTTTCTCGTTGATCTGAACAAAAATACAGTACCCGAGTACATCATCTGCGGGGTTTCTGAAACCATGCTCAAAAACAATGAAAAGGGACCCTATTTTGTCGTGATCTTTGAACAGACTCAAAAAGGAATTCAACGTCTTTTTTTCAAAAAACTGCTTGTTCCCCCAGTGAATTTAGCTCCATCAAAAGTGAAAAACCGAAGCGGGATTGTTCTTTCTTTCGCTTTTTACAGTGATTACGCTGCGGAAATATATTACGCTGACGGCGCATATCAGCTCGAAAAGTGGTAGTGTTTGTTTGTGTTAGTTACGTCATCAAACAGAAAAAGGTTGTTATATAATCTTTCATTATACGACAACCTTTTTTTGTTTATTCGTAATACTGTTGAGTACCTTTCTCATTCATCTTCGACGAGAACAGGCCGTCCTTCCATGTTGGCAATTTCCCATGCGCAGCCAAACGTTGCTTTAGTTATTTTCGCCATTTTTTCCGGCAATATTTTATCCACGGTGTCGGTGGGTTTGTGGTAATCTTTATGCAAGCCGGTTATGAAAAACAGGTAGGGGACTTTCTTGCGATGAAAAGACATGTGATCGCTCCCGCCGGACATTCGCCTGTCATCCTTAAAATCATATTTCAGGTCGATGATTTCATTGACTTCAAGAAAAATACTTGCTAAATCCGGACTCCGTTTGCTGCCATAAACTTCCACCGCACTGGTGTCGTTACGGCTGATCATATCCAGGTTTATCATGGCAACCGTATTCTCCGTGGGAAAAAGCGGTTCAGTGCTGGCATAGTAACGCGAACCGAACAATCCTTTTTCTTCGCCGGCAAAAGCCATGAACAAAATGGAACGTTTCGGTCTTGTGTCGCAGCTTGTAAAGGCTTTAGCCACGCCCATCACGCCGGCAGTGCCCGAGGCGTTGTCATCTGCGCCATTGTAAATTACAGTGTCGCTCGTCGCTCCCAGGTGGTCGTAGTGACCGCCCACAACCACGATTTCATTTTTGAGTTCAGGGTCAGCGCCTTCCCAGAATCCCAGCACATTCTGAGTCATGGTTTTATCGCCATCCAAGTGGGTTAAAATCGATGCGTCAATTCCCGGCAATTCAAACGATTGCGGCGTGAGAGATTCATCAATTTTTTGGTGAATCTCTTTCATGGTCTTACCGCTGGTGGACATTAAATCATGGGCAAGATCTCTGCCAATTCTAACCACGACAATTTTGTTCTCCTCTTTTTCACCGAGTGTCAATGGTATGGCATCTGCCGGGGCATTTCGCATCAAGGAAGGCCACATATTGGGTGGACGCCTGAATCGATGCAATGGGTCGGTCACGTAAATGAATCCCACCGCGCCATGATCGATGGCGTTCAAAACTTTATTGACCAGTTTGCTGTGATCCGTCATACTCGCGCCATCAAACACACTGGTGGTATCCCTTTCCTGGGGCTCGTGCGTGAACGCCAGTACGATTTTACCTTTGACATCCACGTTGGCATAATCATCGTAATCGTATTCATTCGCAGTTATGCCATAACCGACGAAAACGACCGGTGCGTTTACCTCACGATTTGCAGTGAGATGGAGGGGGACAAAATCGTTTTTCACTTTATATTCGACCGGTTCTCCTTTGATTTTCAGCATCATCCGCTGCTCACCGCTTAAGCGTGTTCTCAGCAACGGAAAATATTGATAATATCCATTGGCTTCCGGCACTTCTGCCAAACCACACTGTTTGAAATAGTCAGCGATAAATGCAGCGCTGGTATCCAGACCTTCGCTGGGGGTATCGCGTCCCCGCAGCTCATCTGAAGCCAGGTAAGTTACGTGGGACAGCAGTTCATCGGTTTTTATGGCATCCAATCCTTCCTGGGGGATATTCGCCTGGGCAAAAGCGATCTGCACCAAAGCCCACGCCAGCACAAAAATTGTACATAGAACTTGAGTTAGTTTTTTCATTTCTCTACCTTTCGGTGAAATTAGTATATGAAATTTTAAATGAAATTATTTCGAATGAAGGGCAAAATTTCCATCAAATCATTGACTTCAATATCGTGATACGGGTAAGCATTGGTATCAATCGGTAGTTTGTGATTGTTATACCACACTGTCCATAATCCAATTTGTTTTGCAGCGATGATATCATTCTGATAATCATCACCAATATAAACAGCGTGTTCCGGCTCTGCTCCGATTATTTTCAAAGCTGAAAGGAAAAAATCAGGCGCCGGTTTGAACGCGTTTAATTCCCGGGGGCTGAAAACTTCATCAAAGTAGGTATTGAGTTCCACACGTGCCAGGGCTTCCTTTACTAATTCACAATTCGAATCCTTGGCGTTGGAGCAAATCGCCAGTGTGAATTGACTACCCAGGGCAACGAGCAATTCTTTGATGTTATTTTCTCCCCGGACCTGCTTCCAGACCGCCATGGGGCCTTTTTGACCAGGAAACACTGTCATGACCGTATTTCCCCAATCAAAAAGAATCGCCTGAAGTTCAGGCTTGTAGTTTTTAAAGTATTCAGAAATATCTACCATATTGAACAATCCAAACGGAATTTACTTGCTATTCCTGAAAAAAAGATTTTTGGACCTATTGCCGGGAGTATGATGCCATTAACAAACAAATTTGATCCTGAATATCCGTAATTACATTCACACTGCACAGGAAGTTATTGAACATGGTTGAAAAAATGAGTGTCTCACCATCGGCTGTGGTCGCATACCCGGAAAGGCAACGAACATTTGAAATCGTGCCTGTTTTGGCGACAATTTTACCCTGAGCAATAGTGCCCCTCAAACGATTTTCCAATGTGCCGTCCACGCCGGCAACGGTGAGAGCATTCCGATAAACTTTTCCATACGGATGAAAGTACATTCGGCGAAATATTTTCACCAGATGAGCCGGTGAGATATAATTGTAACGGCACAGACCTGAACCATCCATGAAACTGTATGATTCGCTTTCCAAACCAAATCGAGCCAGAGTCCGTTTTAAAACCTTCTCACCTTCCTCAAAACTTCCTTCCTCACCAAAATGATGGCCTAACAATTTCACAAAGCTCTCGGCGTACAAGTTTTGCGATTCCTTCATCAAAACAGCAAGGACTTCGGAAAACGGCATGGAATGTATTTGAAAAAGCGCCTGCCGGTTATGAAGCGGTGTATTATCCATCATCCCATCCGCATCAATCGTTTCACCGCTCACGGAAATTCCGATTGCGTTCAGCTCGTTTTTCATCCCCAGAAGGAAATATTCGGTTGGATTATGTATAGAAATATTTTGGACATATCGCCGCCCCGGCTGAATCGTACCCTTGACGGTTACTGTATTACTGCCCAGAATTCGCTCGACAAATACATCTGTTTCTTCGGCATCAAATACCAACTGTGAATCGATTTCAACATAACCGAGGTCAGGGAAAATCCTGAAATGGATGGATTCTCCGCTGCTATCCGCCTGAATGACAAGGCGGGCTTTGTTTTCATTATAGGTCAACGCGCCGATCTGGGCTGAATACGAGTAGCTCAGGTTATTTACAGTCCAGCCATACCCAATATATTCATCGTCAAAAGCATCATCAACGCCAATCAAACGACCGTCAATTTTTTGAATGCCATGCGACGTCAGGGAATCAGCCCACGCCTGAAAAATGAAGCAGCTATCTTCATCGTCGCAAAAACGGAAGCTAAATGTGGGATCGCCACTGCCAACAATGATCAAATCGCCTTTGAGAACGCTATCCTCGATTACCCCTGTATGGTAAACCGATGTCAGATATCGAAATTCCGGGCCAAAGTTCAGCAAAGCCGCAGCCGAGGTCGGGATTTTCTCGTTTGAAGCCGGCATGAAAAGCTTATGAGCGTTTTTTTTATAAAGAATTTCACCGGTGTCCGCAGCCTGAATAAGAATTCCTGTCTGCGCGGTCTGTAGCTCCGGCGCAGATAAAATATAATCTATCTGGGATTGAAGTTCACTCTTAGGCGGGGCAATTTCGGAAGGATGGCGCGTGCCTGCACAAGCAGAAAATAGTAAGAAAAAAGCAATTAAAAAAAGACCAAAACGAGTTATCAATGAATTCACCCTCGAATTAATGATTGAAAAAGTTTAACTTATTATTACTGAAAGAACTTTTATTCATGAATATTTAGAAAATTGATTTTGGCACAGTCCGTTGAAGATAAACGCTACCATCTCATCAATACTGAACCCCATGTAAATCCAGAGCCAAAAGCAACGAGCACCACGTAATCACCCTTTTTTATTCTCCCTTCAGCAATCGCTTCATCCAATGCAATGGGAATGGAAGCAGCAGTGGTATTGCCGTATTTGTGTATATTGCTGAACACCTGTTTATCCGTGTAATTGAATCGATGGGCGACCGCTTCGGTGATTCGCTGGTTTGCCTGATGCGGGATAACCAGGCCCACATCATCCGGGGATACGTTATTGGCTTCGAGGCATTCCTGAATGGCGGAACAGAATTTAACAACCGCGTGCTTAAACACCTGGCGACCATTCATATAGGGATAAATACTGCCGTCCTCCAGCATTTCAGAGGTAAGTCGCGGAATATGCAAACCACCGGGGTTTTCACCGATCAGTTCTTTTGCAAAGCGCCCATCAGCATGCAGATGAGTGGATAAAATACCCCGGTCCGGATCGTCACCGGGTTCCACGATTGCAACGCCGGCACCGTCACCAAACAAGACAGCCACGTCCCTTCCGCGGGTTGTTAAATCCAGGCCGGTGGAATGGATTTCCGCTCCCACGACCATAATTCTCTTATACATGCCCGATTTAATGTACTGGTCTGCAATGGACAGGGCATAAATGAAACCGGTACACTGATTCCGAACATCCAGCGCAGGTACACCGGGGATTCCCAGTTTCTCCTGCAAAATGACGCCTGAGCCCGGAAACAAATACTCAGGGCTCAACGTAGCGAAAATTATAAAATCAATATCTTCAGGGACAAGGCCGGCTTTTTCCAATGCTTTTTTTGCCGCTTCATGCGCCAGACCTGCGGGGCCGACTTCGCTATCAACAAAACGCCTTTCAGATATTCCAGCTCTCTCGCGAATCCATTCGTCGCTTGTATCCATTAGTTTTTCAAGATCAAAATTAGTAAAAACATTTTCAGGAACGTAAAACCCGGTACCTGTAATTCTTGCTCGAGCCATTCTGCCCTCCTGAGAGTTAGTATCCCGCAACTATTTTTTACAATATAGTAACTTATAAAAAAAAAGTCAAGATGAATTTATTCCTAAAATACGCTGCTTACTGTCTCCAAAATGACCTCTTTGGCTATTGACTTAAGTGCAAATCCTCTGTTTATCGTGGACATTCGTTGAACAAAGAATAGGATAAAACGTAATTCAATTCAGCATCGTCCGGTTAGGTTTTTGCTGTACGATTCAATTTAAAAAAAAGTGAGA
>CAZSBG010000102.1:0-22138 GCA_964605145.1 uncultured Cytophagia bacterium
TGCCTTGGCATAGATTAAATGATTCGGCTACCATTAATTATTGAGTGGATACACTGAATATACAAAGATTTATTGGGTTTGTCAAGAAAATTTCTGGTTTGGGCAAATTGCAAGGGAAATTAATTTTGAGCCGATAAAAAAAACATTTGTCTTTTTCATTTAATTTTATTATCGTAACTCAAATATAAAATACGAACAAAAGATCAATTTGAAAGGATGTGGAATGAGAATCATCCGAATTGGATTTTTGACCTTACTTTTTATCAGTTTTATCTTGGGTTCGGCGCTTGCCCAATCCATGCCTGAAAACGATTTCAACTGCTTCTCCATCCTGGTTGGGAAAAATGCCTCAGCCGATGGCAGTGTTCTCTTCGCCCACAATGAAGACGACGGTGGCGAGCAATTGGTGAATTATTACAAAGTGCCGCGCATTGAACATGAGCCGGTCGAAACCATTACTTTGAGCACCGGCGCTGTTGTTCCTCAGGCAAAAGTAACCTACAGTTATTTCTGGTTTGAAATGCCGGGAATGTATTTCTCAGACAGCTATGTGAACGAATGGGGGGTAGTCATTGCCTCAGATGCGTGCAGGTCGAGAGAGCAGAATGGACAATTGAAGGACGGCGGCATTAAATACTGGCTGCGTCGATTAATCGCCGAACGGGCTCGCTCTGCCAGAGAGGGCGTAAAAATTGGTGGGAAGTTCATCGAGGAATATGGCTATGCGTCGTCCGGGAGAACGTATGTAATCGCGGACGGCAACGAAGGCTGGATGCTCTCCGCGGTGAATGGCAAACACTGGGTGGCACAGCGCGTGCCAGATGACCACGCAGCGGTGATTCCCAATTATTACACCATCGGCGAAATCGACCTGTCCGATACAACGAATTTTCTGGGCGCGCCGGATGTAATCGATTACGCCATTCAGCAAGACTGGTACGATCCGGACAGGGATGGCACGTTTAATTTTGCTCGTGTATATTCCAGTCCTCGTAATTTAAAGAATCCCGGCAATATTCACAGGATGTGGCGCGGGGTGAATCTCACAGCCGGAACAAATTTTGCCCTCGACGATGAATTTCCCTTCTCGCTGAAACCAAAAGAAAAGGTTGCTGCCCGGGATTTAATGAAGGTCTTGCGGGATCATTACGTCGGAACAGAGTTGGATGAAACCAATGGATACACGCTGGGAAATCCATTCAAAATGAATCGCTCCACCATTTGTGCCAGTTCGACTCAGTATGGATTTGTAGCCCAGCTTCGCAGTTGGATGCCGGTGGAAATAGGGACGCTTATCTGGCTGGCTCAATACCGACCAGATTCGCAGGCATTCGTGCCGTGGTATCTTGGCATCAGCAATATCCCTGAGGAGTTCGCTTATGGCGATTACCAGACTGCACTGGCCAAGCATTTCAATCCGCCGGAAAATGTCCACGATAAAACCCGGCCGCATGCGTTCTGGTCATTTGTTACGTTGGCTGATAAGGTTGATGAAAATTATGGTGAGCGGATAAAAGTGGTTCGGAAAAAATGGGATGAAGTGGAAAAAGAAATGTTTAAAGAACAGAGCAAATTTGATATCAGGGCGCTAAAGGTGCACAAGTACAATCCGGACGAGACGGAAAAATTGCTCACTGAATTCACCTCGAATTGGCTGTTGAAAATTAGGAAGATGGCGGATGAATTGAAGTTGTCTTTCGAACAATAGTGAATTTTTCAGACCTCCGGATGGTAGGCTGACTATCCGGAGGTTTGTTGTATTTCTACAATAATGTTACTTTCTTTTTTCTGAATACCGAATCACCGGAATTTTTGTCTGTCACGGTGATTTTTAATTCATAATCCCCGGCTTTCATGCTGCTGGCATCGATGGCCAGATATTCAACTGACATCTCGTCATTTCCCT
The DNA here is from genome assembly GCA_964605145.1 of uncultured Cytophagia bacterium. GTDB lineage: Bacteria > Zhuqueibacterota > Zhuqueibacteria > Thermofontimicrobiales > Thermofontimicrobiaceae > CAZSBG01. The sequence goes on from CAZSBG010000102.1 coordinate 1,907, forward strand.
CGCGGTCGATTTTCGTGGTAATCGAAGATTTCCCGCCACCTCCAAATATTCCCAGAAATTTTTTGGTTTTATCTTTGAGAAGTGTGAGCGTGTATTCAATTGAAAAATTGGTGGCCCTTTGTTCCTGGATCAGCCCGTATATTTCAAAATAAATATTCACTGGCTTCTGCTTTTCATAATTGCTGGAAGGGTTGGGCACAACGTTCAATCCGTTTTTTACGAATTTAGACTCGCTGTGCGACGGTTCGATACGGGAAGCCAATTCGATTTCGCTCATGGCAAGATCGTTCGATGAATAATCATCGGCAACGATCAGCAATTTCCAGCCGCCGAGCAGGTCTGTTTCCGGCTGGAGAATGTGAAACGCAACATGGTAAGAGTCCGGTTCTACCAGGAATTGATTGACTTCAAGGTAATCCCTTGATTTCATTGCAGGCACATCAAGCTGATGTAAATTCTTGTCGACCAAATTCCAGTCATTATCGTGTAATGAAAATCCGCTTTCAAGCATGATCATATTTTCTTTGTTTCGTTTTTTGAGATCGAGTTTTTCCAGAGGAATTCCGTAGTATATTTCAAGAAGCGTTTTTCCGTTTTCTCCCCGGAAAGTGGCGCCGGAATATGGGATCAACAGCGGTTCCACTTTTTGCTCCCATGTATGTTTGTCAGTTGCCAGTGCTGCCTTCACAGATTTTTTGCTCTCCTCAGCCATTTCATTTTGAATGGACAAACGTTCCAGATGATTCGCCCGTGCCATTCGGAAATAAATGCTGCCCCAATGGGTTCTGTCATCCAGCATTTGAGGATCGATAATCACAGGACCGAGACGCCAGAAATTGATCGTATTTTCCAGGAAAAAATGAAACGTCATTTGCGGGGTTTTATCGGTCTGATAGTACAACCATGATTCATTATGCGGCACATTTTCGGCAACAGTCGTGGCCCAGTCATCGCGTTGACCATGCCGGATGTAGATAAAGCCCTTATCATTATATTCCTCATTCAATTTATAAACAGCATTGAAGTTGAGGTAGGAGAGTTTGTCCGGGTTATTGAACCAGGTGCGAAATCCATCGTATTGGAAATATTTATCCGCATAAAGGATTCGGCGATAGTGTTCTGCCAGACGGGCGTTCACGTCAGATGCCGGTATGGGATCGCGGCTCACCCAGATTTTGTGAAAGAAATCGATCTTTTCCCGAACAGTACCCAGGGATTGATACTCTGATAACTCTTCATCTTTCAAAATATATTTTATATCCTCGAATACCAGTGCTGCTTCCACATCATTACGTATTTCATTCACAGCATTCCAGAAATAATTTTCAGCGTCATTCTGTTTTTCCTGTTGATAATAAAGTCGTGCCAGCGATAAATAGATCGGTTGACGCGGCAGGAGCAATGGTTTTTCAAGTAAAGCCAGCAAGTACTTTTCAGCCTCGTCAAATTTTTCTTCATACCTTAGTTTTTCGGCTTTTGCATAACGGGCATGGTCACAGGGCTGTGAATCGAGCCATTTTAGCGCTTTCTTCGTGCTGCGGTGACGGATCAGGTAGCGATAGAATTTGAAAAGTCGTACCCGCGGTTCAATGAGCGCCGGTTTGAGCCGAACTTGCGTATGTCCCAATTTAACCGCTTCTTCATAATTGGAACGATACCGTTTCAATGTAGCGAATTGGAAAATTACATCCTGATAAAGGGAATCAATTTGAATCGCCTGGAGAAAGTACTTTTTGGATTTGTCCCAATCCAGTTTTCGCTGGATGAGCGCTTTATATTTTCCTGATTCCCTGTATGAGATCGCGCGATAATATAGTGCTTCCAAATTTTCCGGATTACGATCCAGAATTTCGCCGTATCGAAGTTTTGCCTCGTTCCAATCTTCCATCAGGAAAGCTATCTTTCCCAGTTTAGTCCGGGCAGGTATCGAGCCCATATCGACTTTCAGAATTTTTTCAAAAATATCCTTTGCCTGGTTCAAATCCCCCTTGACTATCAAAGAATCTCCAATCTGAAAAAGGCTGTCGATGCGCGAGGATGAATCCTGACCGAATACTTTTGGAGATGGGAAGGCAAATAAAAATATTAAAAATATAAAAAGGAATTTATTGGACATGAGGTAGCTCCGGTTAGGATAAATATTTGGTTTGAATTTGAAAACCTCTGTCACAACCCGAATGCAAATATAACATACGCAAACTTATTGGCAAAGTCAAGTATGACTTTTCGGTGACAATTGAAAAAAAAAGTATTTGTTTTAGACGTCCCGTCGTAAAAACAATACGTTTGAAATGGTGAATACCCTATTCTATAAGCTGTTTGTTTTTTTGTGTTGACATTTAGCGTAAATGATTTATATTAGTGATTGAAGGTTGAAGAATTAAAAATCAGTTGATTGGAGAATATGATGAGGCATTTCTCGTTTTTAATTGCAATCTGTTTTTGTTTTTGCACCTCAAACCAGGAATGGCAGGGGACGAAAGAGGTCAAAGACGGTGTGGTTTACATTCACAATACAGGGGAAGGATTATGGAGTAATTCAAAAAAAATGGTTCTCGAAAGAGTGCTGTCCATCGGTGTAGAAGAGGGTGATGAGAATTATGTGATAGCGCGAATCGATGATATCGCCATTGATAAAAATGGAAGCATTTATGTATGTGATTTTTTAGATAATTGTGTGAGAGTATTTGATCGGCATGGTTTGTTTTTAAGAAAAATTGGCAGGAAAGGACAGGGGCCAGGAGATTTGTACGGACCAAACAAGGTGGCGTGTTCAAAAGGAAATGTCATTGTCCACGATGTTGGTAATAGAAGAATTTGTGTCTATTCTTATGATGGAAATTATATTCGAAGCTTCAAACCAGTTTTCCCGAGTTTTAGCCAAGCTCATCCAAAAGGCTATAATTCTACAACATCGCAGATGGTATGGGATATGATGGCAGACGGAAAAAGTACTATCGTTTTATCGGCAGCAATAAAAGTTCAACCCAATAATATCAATCCATTGACACCAATCCATACGTACAGCATTGAAGGAGAGTGTCTTAGTAGCTTTGGAGAATATAATATAATCGGTGAAACATCAATAGGGCAACAGGTTTCGCCAATAACCATTGCATTTGATAAGAATTACAAAATTTATGCATGCAATATGGAGGATTACCAAATAAGCATTTACAACATAGATGGTGTGTTGAAGAAAGTAATTTCAAGGAAATCGATTCTATTTGATGAAACGGTGTTAATTAAACAAAATTATTTTGAGCGATTGGCAAAGCGTGGAAGTCTATCTTCTCCTGTTGCATTTCCGGATGGAAAATTGTTAGTGCTTATAGGAGATTTCGGAGAGAGTTTTGTAGAAAAATTTAACAATTATATAGAGTCTGTTGGCCGTGGTGAGAAACAATCTCTTGATGTTAAACGATATTATGATCTTTTTGACTCAGAAGGAAGATTCCTTCAAAGTTTTGAAATAGATCAAATATATGGGAATATCCGATGGATTGACCACGAAGGATTCTTATATGCAAGCAATGATCGTGATGCCTTTCCTGCTGTTCATAAATATAAAGTATCCTTTGTTGACAAATAATTTTTTTTCTTGACTCAGGTGATATATTTTATTATATTTTATAAAACTGAGAACCAAAATTGGAGTCGCGGGAATGCGAAAATAAAAATTCGGAAAAAAACTCGTAGCGCTGAAAACGATTCAACATAATTGAATGGCGAACCTGTTCCGAGCCATGATTCGCAAGTGAATTATGGCGCGGAATGATGATGCCAACATTCATTTTATTTTCAGCCACGTGTTTTGTCCGATTTTTGTTTTTTGAACCGTGGCCCGAACATCATATTTTTTCCATTTAAAATTTTGAATAAGAGCCACGGAGAACCGTGGCTTTTTTAGTATTTCCCGCTCTGTGCCTCCGAGTCTCCGTGGCGAATGAAAAGGAGAGACGATGACGAAATTATTCCTGAATTTGCACAACATCACTTTTGTTTACGATACTGCCATCGAGCCGTTATTCGAAAGATTTTCCGCAAGCCTCGCTGCCGGCTGGACCGGCGTTGTCGGCGCCAATGGCTCCGGCAAAACGACGCTGTTGAAGCTGGCATCAGGCATTCTGGAGCCGGTTGAGGGGACAATAAATCTACCTCAAAAAACCATTTATTGCCCGCAGCGAACCGACGACAAGCCGAATTTATTCGATGAAATGATTTCCTCCACGTCCAAAGAAGCAATTATTCAACGGAGCCAATTGGGCGTGCAGCCGGATTGGAGTGAACGATGGAACACGCTGTCCCACGGCGAGCGAAAGCGCGCGCAGATCGCAGTGGCGCTGTGGCAAAATCCGGATGTGCTGGCCATCGACGAGCCGACCAATCACCTGGACGCAGAAGTGCGGGAATTAATTTTGCTTTCGCTGCAATCGTATTCCGGCATCGGGCTATTGGTGAGTCACGATCGGGAACTTCTCGATACGTTGTGTTACCAGTGCGTTTTCATCGATCCGCCGGGCATGACAATTCGGCCGGGCGATTATTCCCGCGGCGCAGAGGCAGCGGAGATCGAGCGACACACCGCCAAAAAGGAGTACGTTCAGCAAAAACGGTCGTACGCGAAATTGAAGCGCGAGGTGAACCGGCGTAAGGAACAGGCAATGCGCTCGGACAAACGAAAGTCCAAGCGGGGCATTGACAAAAAAGATCACAGCGCCAAGGCAAAAATCGACATGGCGCGGTTCAGCGGAAAAGATGGCGCTGCCGGCCGGCTTCAAAAACAATTGGATGGCCGACTTGCCCGCGCGCGAGAGGGGATCGAAAAAATCCAGCTCAAAAAGGATCATGCGCTGGGCATCTGGCTGCCGGGTTCGGTATCGAGCCGAAGCTTCCTCGTTGAACTGCCGGCCGAATCAATGCCACTGGGCGAGGATGGCAGACTTTCGCACCCGGACCTTGTGATTGCTGCCACGGATCGCATTGCGCTGACCGGCCCCAACGGCGCAGGAAAAAGCACGCTGATTCGGAAAATTGTGGCATCGTTTCACGTGCCCAAAGACCAGGTGACCTACATTCCTCAGGAGATTGATCTTGGGGACTCCAAAAAAAATCTGGCGGATGTGCAGGACTTGCCCGGCGAGCAGTTGGGCCATTTGATGACCATCATCAGCCGGTTGGGATCGCGTCCCCACAGGCTGCTGGAAAGCGCGGAGCCCAGCCCTGGCGAAACGCGCAAATTGCTGCTGGCTTTGGGAATGACACGCGCGCCGCACATCATCATCATGGACGAACCGACCAATCACATGGATCTGCCATCCATCGAGTGTCTGGAAAACGCATTAGCGGAATGTCCCGGCAGTTTGCTGCTGGTGAGCCATGACAGGCGGTTTTTGAGTAAATTAACTTCTATTCATTGGGATATCGGATCCAGCGGGGATAATCAGCGGGATTTTATATTACATGTTTCGTAATATTCAAAAAAGTTCTATGCCACCAAGGCGCAAAGGCGCGAAGAATAAAAGAAAAAATAATTAGAAAAAGCGTTTTTTTTAAAAAACTTCGAGCCTTCGAGACTTGGCGGCAAATGAGATATTTGTAGAAAAAAAAAGACCAGGCCCATTTCAATGAGTCTGGTCTTCGTAATTTTTAATTGAAAAATATTCAATCGTTAATTTCAATCCTCGTTCGGCACCAAAACCACCTTGCCGATGTTGCGCCGTTCTTCTATGTAGCGATGGGCTTCGCCGGCCTGGTCGAACGTAAATGTGTTGTCCACATAAGGCCGCACCCAGCCTTCGTTGACGCCCTTCATAATTTCCTCGAGCCACACTTGTACTTTGGGGCCTTCGTGCCATAGATGCCCGATATTCACCCCGAATACGCCGCGATTGGCGTTCAGCAAATGAAACGGATGAAATTTGGATGTCTGGAAAAATACTTTCAGAAGCCGTAATTTGCTGCCTCGCCCGGATTGCGAAATCGTGGAAATGCCGAACATGCCCAGCCGTCCGGTGTGGCGCAGCGATTTGTAGCTTTTCTTCCAGTTCTTCCCGCCAATGGGATCGATGATCAATTCAACACCCTTGCCGCCGGTGAGCTGCCGCAGCACTTCGGCCCAGTCCTGTGTGCGATAGTCGATGGCGTGATCCAGCCCGCGTTTCATCAGGAACACGTGCTTTTGGGCGCTTGCCGTGCCATAAGTTTTAGCGCCGATTTTTTTAGCAATATCCAGCGCAGCCAGACCAACGCCGCCACCAGCATTGTGAATGAGCACAGATTCGCCTTTTTTCAGCGCCCCCATGGCAACCAGCAATTGCCACGCCGTGAGGTACGTAACCGGGATAGCCGCTGCTTCTTCGAAGGAGAGTTTGTCCGGTTTAATCGTAACCTGGCTTTCCGGCACGCAGGCAACATCCGAGTAACCGTTGAATTTGGTGAGTGCCAGCACAGGTTTCCCGATCAGGCTCTTATCCACTCTGTCTCCAACGGATTCGACGATGCCGGAGACTTCGTAGCCAACCACGCAGGGAATTTTTGGCGCGTCCGGGTATAATCCTTTTCGGGCTAAAATATCCGCGAAATTAACCCCGGCGGCTTTTACGCGGATCACCACTTGATTCAGGCCAGGTTCAGGATCGGGCAGCTTCCGGATTTTCAGCACTTCCGGTCGGCCGGCTTTTGTTATTACTATTTGTTTCATGAATTGCTCCGTTAATTGGTGAAACGTCAAACGTGAAAAGTGAGACGTGAGACGCACGATGTGAAAAGTGTAACAGTTTCTTATTTGTTTGTGGGTTTGCTCTTACTCTTAATCATAATCTTCTGTTTGATTAAGATTAAGAGTACGATTAAGATTATGATTGAAAATAGGAAGGACAATATACTGAAACAATTTGAAAAAGTCAAGCCGGGATTGAACAAGATATGAAGAAGAAAAAGGCATGAGAAAATGCCAGGGAAGGTATTAAATTCCTGAGATTAACTTTGACGGCCTCGTAAAAAGTTATTAGTTAATACAACCTATTAAAAAATATATATTAGAACAATAAAAAGTATTTGCAATAAACATATATTTTTCTTATATTATTTTATTGAAAATAAATAATATAAGGCAGATTAATGATAAAGATAAAAAATCATGACAATTTGTATTTTGAAGGCATGGCTCCTGTCGACAATCATTTTCATCAACGCAAAATCGACCTGTTAAAGAAATCCTGGGCTGGCGTTTTTCGAGAACATGTTCTTCCTAAATTGCCCGTCAAAGAAATAGCCCAAAATTATGATAAATTTATGGGACGCCCGACCAAAGAATTAACTGCCATGTGCGGCGCCTGTGTTTTACAACAGTTTTTTGATCTCACTGATGAACAAACCAGAGACGAGTTAGCCTTTAACCAACAATGGCATTATGCATTAGACGTACTTGACCAGGAAGATCAAATTATTTCATTAAAAACTTTATGGACGTGTCGTCATCTTCTGTTAAAAGATAAGTTAGCCAAGAAAATATTTGATTCTGTGACTGATAAATTGGCTGATGCTTACGGCATTGATCCCAAATTGCAGCGTCTGGATTCAGTACACATCCATTCCAATATGGCTCGATTAGGACGGATTAGAATATTGTCTCGAACGTGCACCATATTTCTCAAAAACTTAAAAAGACAGCACAAAAATTTGTATAAAAATGTTTCAGAAACCATTAAGTTTAGATATTCAAAAAAAGATGAAGATCCTGATTATTTTGGCAATACTCGTCCGTCTGAATCACAAAAACGTCTTGAAGATATTGCACCAGACCTGTATGAACTGATCGATCAATTTAAAGATAACAAAGATGTCCAATCAATGACCAGCTATAAATTGCTCACTCGTATATTTTATGAACATTGTTCAGTTGCTAATGAACACGTATCCGTAAAGCCAGCCAAACAAGTCAGCGCTGACAGTGTGCAAAATCCATCTGATGTGGATGCCACCTATGATGGACATAAAGGTCAGGGTTACCAGGTTCAAATAATGGAAACTTATTCCCAAGATAATCCAGAAGATGATTCTTCACAGAAAACACTAAAACTGATCACTTATATTGATGTTGAGCCGGCTCACTGTCATGATAGCAATGCGGTTCAACCAGCGCTTGATGATGTTGAAAAACGGAATCTGCTCCCGGATGAACTTGCTGCTGATACGCTGTACGGCAGCCAGGAAAACATTGAGAACGCCAAAGAACATCAAGTAGAATTAGTTGCACCTGTTCCAGGCAAAAATCCAGAAAATAATCTAACAGATTTTTCATTCGATGAAACGACTACTGAAATTAACTGTTGCCCGGAAAACCATAAACCCAAATCTATCAAACACAATAAAAAAGGTTCAATCAGCTGCCTTTGGGAAAAAAAGCTTTGCAAAAGCTGTAACTTACGTTTTGAATGTAGTGTTAAAGAAACAAAAAAAGGTTATCTTTTAAGGTACACTCCCAAACAAGCCCAGGCTACTATGCGGCGCCAATATGAACAGGGCGATGAATTTAAAGATAAATACCGATACCTCTCTGGTGTCGAAGCCAGTATCTCCCGCTTCATTTGCATGACCGGAGCAAGACGATTACGCTATCGTGGCTTAAAGCGTGTTGATTATGCAGCACGCTTAAAAGCACTTGGGATAAATATATTCAGAACCGCCAAATACCAGGCAAATCAAGAAATTCAAGCCTGCTTCGCATAGATGTGAAGCATTGTCCTTTTGTTCTTAATAAATACGAATCAATATACGCAATACGGGATGTTATTGCGCAACATATAGCTCTTATGTAAATATTGTATTTCAGTACAAATACTCGGTAAATAATGTGCCTCGTTTCTCCACATTTTACCTGAAATTCAATCTCGACTTTTTACGAAGGTATTAACTTTATGAAAAGAATATAATTTCGCCTGAAAATAAAGCTGAGAGCTGACGGCTGAAAGCTCTCAAAGCATTTTAAAATCGACAGGAGAATAAAAATTACGAGGCCAGAATCGAGTAACTGTTAACCGCATCCTGTGGGCAATCGAATGTTTTTATGACGTCGATGAGTTTGGTGATTTTGAGGTAGTGATAGACTTTTCCCTCAGCATTCGTAAACCGAAGGTCGCCACCATTCTTGCGTAAAATACAGAGCCATTTGATCAATTCGCCGACGCCCGGGCTATTGATCCATTGCACATGCTGAAAATCGAGCACGATTTTGTTGTAGCCTTTGGCCAACAGGTGCCCCAATTCATCGGATAAATTTTTTGTTTCGGCGCCCCCCATCAGTTTTCCTTCCAGCGGAAGCAATACCACGTTGTTCTGAATTTTTTCCTGAAAGTTCATCATCACACCTTCATTAAATTGTTCTTCATTTGCTCTTAATATAAAGACACGGGAAGGCGCGAAAAAGTTGCCAGTTTTTTGAAATTTTTTCTTTTCATTTTCAGAGGTGTGATCTGGAATATACCGAAAAAACTATTGACGCGAGTTAGACCAAAGCACAGAGGAAATTACTATTTGTGAATTTTGAATGATCGAACAGTACCCTAATCTGGACAAGTCAGAACGAAAAAAGAAATAGAACGCTGATTACGCAGATGAGCCTCCTAAAAAATTGGCGGACGTTCCGCACTGATCTTCACGGATTTTTAATCAGTATAAATCTGTGTAATCAGCTTCATCAGTGTCCTATAAATTTTTATGCCAAAAAATGCAAGAATATTATTTGTATGTCACTAATGTTTTTATTTCACCACAAACCGCATCTCTGAGCTCCGTCCCTCGTCATCCAGGCAGAGCACATTGTGGGAGCCGATTTTGGGTGTAATGAACACTTTTTCTTTTGGATCGCCGAAGAACACCATTTTGCCGTCCAGGAACCAGTAGATTTTTTTGGTGCGATTGGACACGGATGCATCCAGCAGTATTTTCTGATATTTCAAAGCCACGGTCGGTCGGATTTTGTATTCGGTGTCCTGAGAAGGCGAGCGGATAACCGGTTTCTCCCCGGAAACTAACTGGGAACATTTTGGGAAATGCGGTGGAATTTTATCCATGGGATAGCCGCTTCGCTCCATCCATGTGGCGATTTCGGCCGGCCACTGCTCCACGATTTTTTCCTCGTATTCCCGCCCGATTCGGCAGTGCGAGCACAATCGCGTGCCGGTCTCTTTATCCACCAGAATCACGTTGTGAATGTTGCATTCCTGAATCGGAGAGATGCCGGGCAGATAGTATTCGTCCCGGGCCGACGCGCAGTGTTTGGACAGCGGCATGCCGCTCACCGTGCAAACCTGCCGTTTTTTCACTGACGACGGCTGAATAAACCAGGCGGACTGGTTCGATTTTTCCAGCGACGAAAACAGCGAGAACAGTATCGGCGCCGCGGTTTCCGCGCCAACCAATTCCGGCACACCCCTGGCATCGAAATTGCCGGCCCACACGCCAATGGTGTATTTCGGCGTGTAGCCTATGCTCCACGCGTCGCGGTGGCCGTAGGAGGTGCCTGTCTTCCAAGCGATTTTGGGCATGTCCACGCTGTACTCCCATGAAGACGGCAAGTCCGGCCGGCGCAACTGGCTCATCATTTCCGACAGAATGAAACACGCGCCCTCGCTGAGCAGGGGCTTGCCTCCCTGAGGCGGTTCATCTTTCAATAATCGATAGGGCTGAAACGTGCCGCTGTTGGCCAGGCCTGCGTACAGGTTAGTCAGTTCCAGCAGCGTCACTTCGCAGCCGCCCAGGATGAGGGAGAGGCCGTAGTAATCTTTGGGTTTTGGCAGCGTTGTGAGGCCGGCCTCGTTGACGAACGCGTAAATCCCGTTTTCACCCAACTTCGCGTAGAGATTCACGGCCGGCACATTCAGCGAGCGGATCAGCGCTTCCTCGACGGTGACCACGCCGTGAAAGGTTTCGTCGTAATTCACGGGACGGTAATTCCTGTATTCCACCGGCACGTCGTACAACAGACTTTTTGGGGTGATGAGCCCGGCATCCATTCCCAGCGCGTAAATGAATGGTTTGAGCGCGGAACCCGGGGAGCGCGGCGACATGGCGCCGTTGACCTGCCCGCTATGTTCCGCATCCAGAAAATCGTACGAGCCGACCATTGCCAGCACATCGCGGCTTTCGTTTTCCATGATTACAATGGCGCCGTTGGTAATTCCGCGACTGCGCAGCGGAGCAAGATGCGTTCGCAGCGTTTTTTCGGCCAAAAGCTGAATGTCCGCGTCGATTGTTGTGTGAAGATTTTTCTTTTCCGGGAACCGCACCACCAGCTTCGTCGAAAGATGAGGGACTTTAAAAGGCAGCTCGAATCGCCGGTCCGGGATTGGTTCGGACAGCGCTTCATTTTTCTGTGCTTTGGTGATTCGATTATTTTTGAGAAGAATATTCAGCACTTTCTCCCGCGCTTGTTTCGCCGCCTCCGGAAAAATATCCGGCCGAAGGGCATTGGGCGAATTGGGAATGGCGGCCAACAACGCCGCTTCTCCGAGGCTGATTTTATCCGGACTTTTATTGAAATAGAGATGAGCCGCCGCGCCGATTCCAACAATATTTCCGCCGTATGGCGCCATATTGAAATAGCGCACGAGGATTTCATTTTTACTGAACCGAAGTTCCAATTGCAGCGCACGGAATATTTCGATAAGTTTATTGCTGAAGGTTCGCGATTTCGGCTCCATCATCCGCGCTACCTGCATGGTGATGGTCGAAGCGCCCTGCACCACCTGTCCGGCTTTGAGATTGACAATGGCCGCCCGAAAGATGGAAATCGGATTCACGCCTAAATGCCATCGGAAATACTTGTCCTCATAAGTCAGCACCGCTTTTTTCAGGCTCGGCGATATTTTATCGGCGACCACCGGCATGCACCACATTTCATCCTCCGAAAGAAAGGCGCGCAGCATTTCGCCATTGCGGTCGTACACAACTGTCGATGGCGGCGGCGCCAGTTTTTCGGCCGGGAAGGGGATCAAAAACGCCATTAAAACAAGAAATAGAATAATAGCCGATATGGCGCCGATCAAAAATCCGAATGGATTCTTAAAGATATTTTTGATTGAAATATGCATCATTTCAAATTTCAACTTGCATTTTGAAAAATAAAATAATAAATTAAAACATTAAATTGAAAATTAATCCAAATGAAAAATGAAAAATGGAACAAGCTGCCGAAAAAATTATCCATCCATATATCGTGCGAAATCCCAAAATTTGCATAGGCGAACCGACCATTTCAGGAACAAAAACAACGGTACGCGCTATTGTAGAACTGTGGCGAACCGGCGTTCAGCCTGAAGAAATTCCTGTGCATTTTCCCCACATTTCTCTTGCCCAGGTTTTCGATGCGCTTGGTTTCTACAGTGAGAATCGGGACGAAATTAATTCGTACATCGAAGAGAATCATGTGCCGGAGGATAAAATACATCCGATTCTAAAGGGACAATCTTGAAACTTTTCATCGAATTGTATTTAGACGAAGATGTTTCTGTCCTATTAGCGAAAATTCTCCAGGCAAGAGGATTCAACGCGATAACTGCCCTCGATTCTGAAATGTTGGCAAAAGACGATCCAGAGCAACTTGCATTTGCAGTTTCGCAGGGCCGTTGTATTCTGACGCATAATCGGAAACATTTTGAAGAATTGCATTCCCAATATATGGAAAGCAAACTGACGCATTCCGGCATCATCATAGCAAACAGACGTTCGGTTTATGAACTCCTCTCCAGAATCCTTGCAATCCTGAATGAATTAACCGCAGATGAAATGGTCAACAATTTGATCTACATCTAACTCTCACAAATTCACCTTTTCACCAATTACAATTACCACTCACAAGGCACCAATTTACCATTCACCAATCAAGGCTTTTCCACAACCACTTTTCCGCTGGAGGCCACAGACGCCTTCATGGGCGCGTACATGGCCTCGGCGCGAATGGGCGGCAGAATGAACGTCCCCTCGGTGATGGCGCGCAGGCCGTAATAAAACGTTTCCTCGCGGCCAATCTGGAAATTGCCATACATTATCATGCGGTCGTCGCGGATGTCCATGTATTCGGGCTGGTACACATTCCGCTTGATCCATTCAACGCCCCGGCGCGACTGCAGCCGCGGATTTTCGATTTCCAGCCCGGCCGGCAGCATGTCCACAATGGCGACATTGTCCAGCGATTCCGTGAGCGCTTTCACCGTAATTTTGGCGATAACAATATCTCCCTGTTTAAAATTTTTCCCGGTGATGGGAATGCCCTGCTCGTTGAGATAAAATCGCCGCACCTGCACATCGTGATCGTACTCATCGATGCGAAGTTTCAAGGGAATGCCATCGGCGCGCCAGGAATAGAAGCAGGTGCCCTGGCCTTCAATTTCGATTCGGACCGGTTTGCCTGCCCAGTCTTTGTCGGAGAACGTCTCGCTTTCCGTGTTGAAATTTGAGAGCAAATCACCATCGATGTATATTTCACCGGTAAAATCACCTTTTTCCTGTTTTTTCAAAACTTTTCCAAGTGCCAGAAATGCGAACGCGTTTTCCTGGGTGGTGTACCAGCGTCCATTATCTGCGGCAGCTCTGGACAAATTTTCGACCAGTGACGGTATGGATGGATGGAAAGGATCTGTTTCTGCCAGAATGTCGAGCATAATCGCATGCGCGCGCACCGGCGAATTGAAGTTATGCCCGGTTTCTCGGGACTTCTCTTCATCCACCAATTCGATTCGTTTGGGCAGCAGCGACCTCGCCGCCTGAGAATCGCCGGACAGGCCAAACGAGCCAGCCAACTGATATTGTGAGTAGGCGCTGAGTTTATCGAGCCTGTTATTTTTGAGATACAGCATGGTGCTTTTGTCTGCCTTGCCGGCAAGCGCCAGCACGTAACAGGCGTACACTGTGGTCTCGTACCCGTGGCGATCCTCGTTTCGATAGTCCCGGGTGAAGCTTGCCAATGCATCGATCATTTTATTATAAACCCGGTTGGAAATTTCATATCCCTTTCGGCGCGCTTCCACTAAAAAATGAGCCACATAAATTGAACTCCAGTTGTTAATGTACCCGCCTTCCGGCCAGTATGAAAAGGCGCCGGATGGCTGCTGCATATTTTCCAGTTTGGCAATTCCCTCTTCAATGAAATAATCAGCGCTGTTTTGTTCGAAAAGTTCCGGCTCTACCACCCGGGCCAGATCGCTGAAGTAAAGGAGAGGAAAAAGCTGCGATGCCGTCTGCTCGATACAGCCATGGGGGTAGTGCAGCAAATACTGCAAACTTCGGGCAAATTTTACTGCCGGAAATGAAGAAACCGAAAGCGAAAAATCCGTGGTACCCGGCAGCCAATCGGCAGGGAAGTTGAACGAGGCCGGTGCGCCCTCTTTTATCGAACCCTGGCCGGAACGCGTGATGAACGGCACCGGCGGGCGCAGCGGTACATCCACCTGCATTGACGATTCTTCGCCGTTGCCGCGCACGTTCAGTTTGAACGCCAGCGCGCCCATGCTCTCGTCCGCCTGCACGTCGAAGAAAACCTGGCCTTCGCGCTCGCTCACAATTTCAACACTTTTGGCCTCGGGTTGAACCAGTTTTGCCGGGCCGTCCACATTCAGCGTGGCTTCGAAGGCGCTGTTTTTGCCTGTGCCGTTGAAAATATTCACAGGTACGACAAATTTATCTCCGCTGGCAACGAATCGCGGAAATGTCGGCGTGAGCACGATGGGCTCGCGCACCAGCACCTTATGCTCGAGATTTCCGAAATTGTCCCCGGCAATTGCAACCGCCATTATTCGGATGGTGCCGTTGAATTGCGGAATATCGAAATCGATTTTTGCGCGACCGCTGCGATCTGTTTTCAGCAGACCAGACCAGAACGCCACCGGCTTCACTCGGGTGACACTGACCGGGGTGATCAGCCGCTTGCGCCGGGCTTCCACATCGCCGGACGGCGACGATTTTTTCGCCTCGATTTCCGGGAGCACGGTGCCATACACATCGTGCGTTTCCACGGAAAGCCGCTTCTTTCCGAAGAAATATGCATGCGGATCCGGCGTGTCAAATGCAGTCAACTGGCAGATGCCTTCGTCTACGGCGGCAATCGTCACAAATGGTCTGTTTGTGGCTTTGCTATTCACCTTCAATTCAAGGCTCAGTTTTTCCTGCGGACGAATTTTATCAGGCGCGTTTAATTCCAGGGAGAGCTGATTGTCGCGATTATCCATCATCAGCGGAACAGCGCCAAACGCGCGCACCGGCGTATCCCTCTCCAGCGATTCGGTGGAGCGAATAATGTGGGCCGAAACGTATGCGTTGGGCTTGTACGTCGCTTTGATCGGGATTTTAATCGCCGCGGTATTTTCGGTTAAATTGTGAACCTGGTAATCCAGCACTTTATCCCGCTCCACAGTGAGCAGCAGCTTGCCGGAGAATGGCGCGCGGATTTGCACTGTGGCAGTTTCGCCGGGGAGATAGCTTTTTTTGTCGAGATCGAGCTCGATGCGATCCGGATTGTCCATGGCCCAGGGCGAATAGCCCCAGCCGCTGGCATAAAAATAAATGGATGAAGACGCGCCGGACTTCACATCCGTGGCAACCACGCGGTAGCGGCCGTGCTCCTCCGGGGTGACCGAAAACGTTCCCGCTTCCGGCGAAGATGTGACATTCAATTTTTGAACGAGATCTTCCACTTTTTCCGAAACATAGCGGTACGTGCCACGGCGGTCCACCTTTTTCAAAATGGACTGCCAGTAAACACGGTAAAACGCGACTTCAATTTCTCGCCCGGCCGCAGGTTTGCCTTCGTTATCCACGGCGATAAAATTAATTTCGGTCGCTTTATGCGGTTCAGCATAGCCCTCTTTGGCTTTTTTCAGCCCGATATAATTGGAATAAGGATGGATTATCACTCCCTTGTATGCGCTCACACCGCGGCCGCCCGGTTCCAGCACCGTGGCCGAAATAATTCCACGCAGTGAAGATGGCGCTTTCAGGTCGCCGGGAATTGTGTATCGGTAACTATATGTTCCATTGTCATCCAGCACTTCGTCGCCCAAATTCTTTTTAAGCCGCTTGAACACAATTTCCGGATTTTTGAAGGTGTATAATTTCCATTGTGTGGAGGAAAAATCGAACGTCTCAATTTCAATTTCAGCCTGCACGCGTCTGCCGGAAGCCGGCGGCCCGAACAGCGTCATACCTTCCACATCGATTTTTATGGTCGAACCGCTTTCATATTCATCCCGCCCTGTGGTGAGTTTTACCTTCATCCTGTCCGGGATGAATTCTTCCACGTTGAAGGACGTTCGGCCAATTTCTTTGGTATCCCCGACCATCAGCAATGCGGTATACTTGCCGGTTTTTACGTATTCCGGAACTGTAACAGAAAATTGCACAGCACCCTGCTCGTTCAGCGTTGATCGCTGTTCCTCCAGAATTCGCTCATCAGGGCCAAGCACGCGAAGAATCACCGGAAATGGCTTGGGAACAGCCGCGTTTTCGCTCCGAACAATGGCGGCCAAATGTGCGGTTTCCCCGGGACGGTAGACACCGCGTTCATTATAGAAAAATGCTTCGTAGCCGTGCTGCAGATAGGGAGCACCATCCACATCAAAATCCGAGGTTGCAATTTGCCGGCGCGTCAATTCCAAAAAGGTAAAATCATCTCCCTGCTTGACCATGACAAGATAGGGGCGAAATTCTTCGGTATCGTTGAGCACTCCTTCGAAAAAGCACATGCCCTCGGCGTTGGATGTGCCGGCATCAATCAATTGATTATTCTGGCTGATCAGTTTTATTTCAGCATTGGCCACCGGGGCAAGCGAAACTAAATTATTCACCCAAATCCAGAGATCGCTCCCTGCCTTTTTTGCCACCAGGCCCATGTCCGTGGCAATGACCCATTTCGATGCACTGATCCAGCGTTTTTCTTTGTGCCGCGCCGTTATATTGAAAATTCCACGATTTTCGCTGCGCATATATTCTTCGATATTTATAGGAGTGATCACTCCTTCATTCATTAATTTTTGAATGGGAAGATCGTATTCGATAATTCGCGTCCCCAATTGCCGGATATTATACCAGTAGTAGCGTCTGTCACCTGCAAGGTCGTTTTGATTCAATAAATAATTGATATTGTTGGCATAAATTTTATCGATTTCAAGCGTGACCTCATCCACATTGATGGTGGACAGACCGAGATTGAGAAGGCCGCTGCGCGTGAGGTAAAATCCATCGCCTCCAAAATCAATCTGCGGCGGAATATCTTCTTTCAGGAATGAAACCGCGCTGGAAAATTCCCGCCGCAACTGAGAACCATCGATGGCGCTCAGGCCCTGTTTCAGCGTGACAGTGAAGGTCTCGCCCATTTTGAATTCACCATTGATCTGCAGGTAGTGATGCGAAGCGGATAATTGATAGCTCACATCCGGTTCAATCGAAATGAATTGTTCAGCATTTTTCGCATTCACCGGCATGTTGAACTGAATTTTTATGTATCCTCGCCGGGCGGATTCTCGCACCGGGGTCATGCGTTCTACTTTGAAATCCTTTTGTTTGGGCATGGTAATCGGCGTGATGTATTCCTGTTCCAAACCAAGATTGCCCTCGACCGGACGGAGATCGCCTGAAATTTTGAGTTCAATGGTTTTTTCTTCATCATTTCGCTTCATCGGATCAGATTCAATTTCAACAATTTTTTGAGCATCAGTTGTTTTTAAATTAAATGGAATCCGCCTGCCATCCTGATAGTTAATTTGAGCATGTTTCGACACCTGTTTTGGATCGACGTTGTAATTGAATTCAATGGTCGCAACAAGTTTTACCTCCTGGTCCGAATCAGGTATATACTCGAAAAACAGGGATGAACTATTCACTTTAAATTTGGGCGTAAAAAATGTGAATTCATTTTCTCCGCGTAAATTGAATCCATGTTGAGTAAGGAGCCCGGGGGAAATCCGTGCGACATAGTTTGTTGAAGGGAGGAGCATAACATCCGGGTAGAACCGAATTTGTTCCGATGCTATCCATTGAAATTTGCCCGGGATTTCGGGTTCGAATGAAACCGGAACATGGTCGATCCAGTCATTCACCAGCGAATCACCGACAATGCCTCTTGAAAATGTAATAGTGAAATTTGTGGTTTGCTGAACCTCATTTTCTGGTGAAAATGCTTTGATTCGCACTGCTTCACGTTGATTTTGGTGAATGATGTAGACTAAACCGAAAATGATAATTAAAGCGAGAATTCCAATAATCGTGTAGAGCAGAATTAAATTGGAACTGGTTTTGCGAGGTGGTTTTTGGCCGGGTGTTTGGGCAGCGGCGCCCGCTTTTTTTGAAGCTTCCGGTTTGGATTTGTTTTTCATGTGGATGCCTCATCAATTAAGGATTTTTGTTGAATGTTTTTTTGCCCACCAAAGATTCGGGAAAAAAGAATCAGGTGCTTGTCCAAAATATTTCGGTGATTTCAGGGCTGAGAAATTTTCAAAGATTCGTGATTTAATGAAATATAGATAATTATTTCAGAAAAGTCAAGGTGGAGTTAATTGGTTCAATTAATAATTGAAACTGCGGGAAAAAACCGTAATGGCGGAACAATGGCGCAATGAGAGCAAATAAAAATGTTCGGTGATTATGCCCCAGACTTTGGTGTGATGGAAGGCATCTCTCGGGTTAATCTGAAGTTAATCTTCATTTATAATTCATCATTGGCCATTCACAATTCGCAATTAAATAGTAATTGATAATGCACAGATAGTTTAAGCTTGTAAAACATATTTTTTCAGTATCAAAGTCGTATGTATATTTATATTTCCAATTATTTTTGCTGCCATTTACCCGGTAACAACGACAAAGATAATATGATATGGATGTGATATTTCTGAAAAGACAATAAATAACTAAAAAAAATAAAAAATAACTTGACAACGGGATTAAAAAATATTTTATTGTATTAAACATTGATTAAGAGATTTGGGGTATAGCAATACAGAATTAGATAATTCAGCATACTAAAGTCTTTTTAAAATAATATTTCACTAAAATGAAATTGAAATTATTATTGCAAAAAAGAGTTTTAAAATGGGCGAAATGAAGAGGCTATTATATCCCAAATTAACGGTTAAGAATTTTAGTTAAAGATTTCATGGTCAAAAGACATTTATTAGTTCATAAAACCACTACCTCTGGTAGTGGTACCCTTAAAGGTTCTACCGTTGTATTAATTCTGAAAAAAGTGTTATTTTGCATCTCCCTAAAAAGGTGCGCAAAAAATGGGAGATGCATTACATGAGTAAATTTAGAAAGTTAAGCCATACGATCTATGAATGCAAATATCATATTGTATTTTGTCCCAAGTATCGCTATCGAATTTTAAAGGATGCGATTGCTGAATATTGCAAACAGGAAATCTACAAATTATGTAACCAAAAAGATTTACTAGAAATCTTGGAGTTAAATATTCAGCAGGAGCATGTCCATTTAGTAATTTCCATACCTCCCAAATATTCAGTTTCCTCAATAATGGGATTCTTGAAGGGTAAATTATCCCTTCGCCTATTCCACCGTTACGAGAAATTGGGGAAGCAATATTGGGGGCGCCATTTATGGTCTCGCGGATATTGTGTAAGTACAGTTGGTCTAAACGAAGAGCAAATCCGCAAATACATAAAATGGCAAGAGAAAAAAGACAAAGAACAAGATAACGAATAAAGCAATTTAACTAAAAAACAGCGCACCTTTTAGGGCTATTAAATCAAGCCACCGCCTCTGGCGGTGGTAATTTGACTTTTAAAAAATCATCTTCATGGTTTGAGATACATTAGAAAATCAGATCAATAAAGTTAATTGTCGCAATAAAATATCTTAAGTAGCTACATATTGATCTATATTCAATATTAGTGTAAAGTTAAGGCATACGACTCCCTTGCATTCATTTTTCATTCGTGGAAGTATTGGCTCAGGCAACGATTGGTTCCTGCAGCCGGGCAAACCAGGCTGTGAAGTCATCGACACGACCAAAATTTTTGCCAAAGCGGATAATAACATAGCGTTGCGATTTTATCACTTGAGCGCCTACTTTGACAAATAAGTATCGAAATCGTTTCCAGTGAATTTTAAGATCAGGTTCAATTTTATATAACAACCAACACTTTAAATTCCAGGATAGCATTGAAATAAGAAAATAGGCGTAATTGCCATGAACTTCATATATCGTCGAATCTAAGCTGA